>JAWUVW010000095.1:0-37756 GCA_034112185.1 Flavobacteriaceae bacterium
AGAGACTAGTTTAGATTGGTTTTCATTTGTTAACCTATTTCTAAAACCTAAAAAAGGCTTTAATATTTCTATTAAAGCCTTTAGTACTCAAGGCGGGAATCGAACCCGCACGTCTTGCGACATTGGATTTTGAATCCAACGTGTCTACCAATTCCACCACTTGAGCAAATTTGGACTGCAAAAATAGAAAATAATTTCTGCCAAGCCATCAAAATTAGTAGGTTTTATTCTCTTACTACTAAAATAATTCTTTAAATTTGAACATTACACCAAATCAATCAATAATTATATAAATCACTGATAACAAATGCTATACGAAAATAAAGAAGCCAAAATTTTCGCTTGTACTCAAAGTACTGATCTCGCAAAACACATCGCCGAAGCCTATGGAGTTAAATTAGGTAATGTAATCACGTCAACCTATAGCGATGGCGAATTTCAGCCTTCTTATGAAGAATCCATAAGAGGTACTCGCGTTTTCATCATTGGATCTACACACCCAGGTCCAAAGAATTTAATGGAAATGTTATTAATGATAGATGCAGCAAAACGTGCTTCTGCAAGACACGTCACTGCTGTTCTTCCTTATTTCGGTTGGGCAAGACAAGATAGAAAGGATAAACCTAGAGTTCCTATTGCTGCAAAATTAGTGGCAAAAATGTTAGAAGCTGCAGGGGCAACACGTATTATTACTATGGATTTGCATGCCGATCAAATTCAAGGATTCTTTGAAAAACCTGTAGATCATTTATTTGCTTCAACAATATTTTTACCGTATTTAAAAAGTTTAAATTTAGATAATCTAACCATCGCATCACCAGATATGGGAGGCTCTAAACGTGCGTATGCATACTCCAAAGCCTTAAGCAGTGATGTTGTAATATGTTACAAACAACGTGAAAAAGCTAACGTAATTTCGCACATGGAACTTATTGGCGACGTCACAGGTAAAAATGTGGTATTGGTAGATGACATGGTAGATACCGCTGGTACATTAACGAAAGCCGCGGATTTAATGATGGAACGTGGCGCATTAAGTGTTAGAGCTATTTGTACACATCCTATTTTATCTGGGAATGCTTATGAAAAACTCGAAAACTCTAAGCTTGAAGAATTAATTGTAACCAACTCAATTCCTCTTAAACAAAAAAGTAAAAAATTACGCGTTTTAACTTGCGCAAATTTATTTGCAGAAGTGATGTATAATGTACATCATAATGAGTCTATTAGTAGCAAATTTGTGATGTAAATACGTCGTTACTGATTTCAATTTTCACCTCTTAATTCTACACTGCTATTCTTTTTATTTCCCGTAAAGACATCTAAGGATAAAAAATAGGTGTAAACACTAGTATTCCCATATAATATTTCTAAATTTGCACCCCTCAAAATGAGGGAATTAATAATTTATTAAATAAACATTTTAAAAATGAAATCAATTACAATTAACGGATCTCAAAGAGAAAGCGTAGGCAAAAAGTCAACAAAAGCACTACGTAATGCTGGTCAGGTTCCTTGCGTTATATACGGAGGAGACAAGCCATTACATTTCTCAGCACCAGAATTGGCATTCTCAAAACTTGTATATACGGCTAGCGCGCATACAGTTGTGATTACCTTAGATAATGGTGAAGAATACAATGCTATAATGCAGGACATTCAATTTCACGCAGTAACCGATAGAATTCTGCACGTCGATTTCTATCAAATTTTCGAAAATAAATCTATTACAATGGAGATTCCTGTGCAAATTATAGGCGCTTCTATCGGAGTTTTAAATGGTGGTACCTTAAGAAGACCTTTCCGTAAGCTTAAAGTAAAAGCTATTCCTTCTAAACTTCCAGATTTTGTTGAAATAGATATCACGCCTCTAAAAATTGGTAGTAAACTTTATATTACTGAATTAGAGAACGAAGATTACAAATTCTTACACCCAGACAATACAGTTGTTTGTCAAGTAAGACGTAGTAGATTAGCTATTGTAGATGAAGAAGGTGAAGGTGAAGAAACTGAAGCAGGTGAAGTGCCAGCAAGTGGTCAAACAGAAGACGCCGCAACACAACAATAGAATAAACCCGTTTTATGCATTAGAAAATCTATTACAGATTCCAGCTACTGCAAAATATAGCGCTGTGCTACATTTTTAATTTTAACCTTAGCGATGCTATGCTAAAACTTAGAAAATGTCATATTTTATTGTATCTGAAAGCTTCATCACGAAGTTCTAATGCATAAAGTGGGTCAAAACTATTTCAAATATTTAAAAAGCATTCTATTAATAGGATGCTTTTTTTATTTTTACACAAAGGATACGTTATCTGTACGTTTTTAAAAAGATGGCTTACTTTTAGTTACAAGGTTGAAAAAGAGGAAACAGATATCATGAAAAAATTCTTAATCGTTGGCTTAGGAAACATAGGTGAAAAATATGCCGAGACCAGACATAATATAGGTTTTAAAATTTTAGATTATTTGGTAAAGTCTGAAGACACCGTATTTGAAACTTTAAAACTTGGTGACGTCGCTACGTTAAAAATAAAAGGACGAACACTTATTCTTATAAAGCCTAGTACTTACATGAATCTAAGTGGTAAGGCCTTAAAATATTGGTTAGAGAAAGAAAAAATTCCATTAGAAAATCTATTAGTCATTACAGATGATCTTAATTTACCTTTCGGATCGCTACGTTTAAAGATTAAAGGCAGTGATGGCGGTCATAACGGGTTAAAAGATATTCAAGATAAACTACAAACTACAAAGTACAATCGCTTCAGGTTTGGCATAAGTGACACATTTAGCAAAGGACACCAAGTCGATTACGTACTAAGCGAATGGAGTGAAGAAGAAAATTCTAAACTCGAAGAACGCTTAAAAATTTCTGCACAACTTATAAAATCCTTTGCATTAGCGGGTATAAACAACACCATGAACCAGTTTAATGGAAAGTAATTTATGTTATTTTTTATTCAATTATAATTTTTTTGATAGCTGTGTTTACGCCGTCTGATAAACTGCATATATATAAGCCTCTAGCTACATTTTCAATATGTATTTGTTTATTCAAATTTGGTGTTGGATTAAACTTATTTTTATAAACGCGTCGTCCTCTAACATCATAAATACTCAGTTCTAAACTATTATTTTTAATAAAACTTCCCTTCAAATAAAATGTCCCGTTATTTGGATTAGGGTAAATACCAAAACTAGCTAAAGCATCATCATTTATAGAAAGTGCCTCATCAACGAAAAAATTTACCGAATTAATAGCATAAAAAATAGTATTACTTCCTTCAACTTTTACTCTTGCTGTAGATGTATTTCCGGGAACTACTGGGACAGTAATACCATGAGCACCATCATTAGGCACATCAGTAGCCAGAACAAATGCATATGTAAATCCTCCATCAATAGATAAAAGAATATTAACTGTTGGCGTATTTACAGCGCCAGCATCAGTGCCAGCAACATCCCAAGTTACTGTTTCCAAAGCACCTGCATTCCAAGTTTCATTGGTGATTTGAGAGGTCACAACAAATGGACCAGCTGTTCCATCTACAGTGACGGTCATCGTATCAAAATCACTTTGAGGTGTTTGCCCAACGCCATTAGTCTCACTTCTATCTCTAACTGTTAAAGCAAAATTTAAAGTCCTAGCCACATTAGACACGGTTTCCCATGAGGAATTATCAACCGTTTCAACAGGATTGGTTTCTGTCAATTGACCTGAAATAACACGCTCTATAATTGGCATATAGCGATCTGGAGAACTATTTGGTGGTCTCGATCTCCAAACTGCTCCAGATATTTTATTTGGTCCAAAATTAAAGAAGTTAGTTACACCATCATCAATTTGCTCCCAATTGTAGCTTAAAACATCACTATTATCTGCATCGGTCGCTGCACCTTTTAAAACAAAAGCCGTACCAACAGGTATGGCATAATCTAATCCTGCATCTGCAATAGGTGGATTATTAACAATAGGTTCACTTGTAAAACAGGTTCTAGACTGTAAATTATTCAATATTTGTAAAATACTATAATAGTGAAAATAAGGATCAGAATGATCTTGTACATCATTAGCCCCTTCGATGCCAGCGTAACCCATAATTGTAGTGCCACCTCCTGGCTCAGCATTAACTCCGCGACCTTCACTATCAAACGACCAGGTATGATTAGCACCCATTTGGTGGCCAATTTCGTGTGGCACATAATCTATATCAAAGAAATCGGACATATAAGGGCCACCATCATTATCTATAAATTCATGTCTAGACCAACCACTACCCTTGTCTCCATTTACACAAACACAGCCAACGCAACCAGCGAATCCATTATTTGGACCAAATGTAAACAAATGTCCAATGTCGTAGTTGGCTTCACCAACATTAGCCGTCAGCGTACTTTGCAAATTATTACTTAAATTATTAGTACTCGTATAAGGATCAGTACTAGCATCAGGATATATAATGTCTGTTCCTGTTACTAAAGTAAATTTAACTGCCATATCCACCTCAAACACTTCATTACTTCTGTTCAAAGTTGAAACGACTTGAGCCAAGGCATCTTCTTGTGCATTTCCATTTCCAGCATTACCATCATCCCAAAAATTGGTATACTCTCCCGAAGTTGAAATTGCAATTCTAAAGGTTCTCAATATCTGATCGTTAGCACCTCTATTTACCAAACGCTTAGTTTCAATTGGGAAAAATTCAGCTTCAGTTAAACATTCAAAACTTTTTAAGCTTTCTGTCCGCGTTGCTCTGGTGTAAACAATATAAGATGTATTGTCGGTTTTACGCAATGGAACCGTAAAGCTTATAGGAGCATCAGGATAGGTCGTTAAGGTTTGTAGCCCTTGAGGTGTTACACTAAAACGTGCTCTTGTACCGGGGTTTTTAGTGCTAAACCCCAAATATGTTTTAATATTAGGGTAGCGCTTAGATAATTCATCTGATAATACTGGAGCTTCAACAACCTTAAATTGTTCTAATTCACCCTTAATGTTTGGAAGGTAAACTCTAGAATTAGATAAAGTTGTTGTTTCAGAACGCAAAGGTGCATTGACGAGTTGCGCTTTAAAAGCATCGATGTCTAACTGGTATATTTGATAGAATTTTTGATTTAAATCAGTCGTATTAACTTTCAAGTCCTTTCTATCTATTTTCTGCCAATAACTCTGCTGCGCTATAGCGGAAAATACAGTTAAAAATAGGAATAATGACAAAACAAAATGTAGTTTTGTTTTCATAAGATTTTAAGTAGAAAGTTAATATGGGTTGAATTTATAAATTTTTCATCAAATACACTTTAGAATCTAAAAAAACAGTATCAATAATCATCAAAATAAAGGATTTGATTGCGAATTCGGCAAAAGTAACAACGATAGGCACCTTTGATGGTGTCCATATTGGACATCAAAAAATACTTAAACAAGTAGTGACACTTGCTAAAAAACAAGGTTATACACCTGCTGTTTTAACTTTATTTCCGCATCCTAGAATGGTGCTACAAAAAGACGATTCTATAAAGTTATTAAACACCATAGATGAGCGTATTGCTATATTAAAATCCCTAGGTATTGAAGCCGTAATTGTAAAAGAGTTTACAAAAACATTCGCCAATCTTTCAGCTAGAGATTATGTAAAAAACATATTAGTTGATGAATTAAACACCAAACAAATTGTCATTGGTTACGATCATCACTTCGGAAAAAATAGAAGTGCAAATATTAAGGATTTAAAAACTTTTGCGAAACATTACGATTTTAAGGTTGAAGAAATTTCAGCGCAAGACCTTAAAGACGTTACCGTAAGTTCTACAAAAATTAGAAACGCCCTAGACAAAGGTGAAGTGGCTTTAGCAAATTCGTTTTTAGGCTACAACTACTTCATCACAGGAACTGTAATAAAAGGGAAAGGTTTAGGAAGAACTATAGATTTCCCAACAGCAAATATCTATATCGAGGAAGCCTATAAGTTAATTCCCAATGACGGCGTCTACGTTATACAATCTCAGATTAAAAATAAAACTATTTTTGGTATGATGAATATTGGAACCAATCCGACCGTAGACGGAAAAACACGTTCTATTGAAGTCCATTTTTTCAATTTTAATGAAGATATTTATAATACGGAATTAAAAATAGAGTTTTTAAAACGTCTTCGGAGTGAACAAAAATTTAAAAATCTTGAAGCTTTAAAGATGCAGCTGAAAACAGATAACGTGAGGGCTTTAGACTATATCAACACATTAAATGCATAAATTTCTATTCAAACAAATCGACAATTCTGGTCTTATCATTTTTAGAATCGTCTTTGGCTTATTGTGTTTTTTAGAATCTGCAGGCGCCGTAGTTACAGGCTGGGTAAGGCGCACATTAATTGATCCCGAATTTACGTTTTCATTTATAGGTTTTGAATGGTTACAACCCTTGCCAGGGGATTGGATGTCTGTATATTACATCGTCATGAGTATTTTTGGTTTACTGATTATGGTCGGCTATAAATACCGATTTAGCATGTTTATGTTTGCCTTAATGTGGACGGCCACCTACTTAATGCAAAAATCCTCTTATAATAATCATTATTATTTGCTATTTATATTGAGCTTTTTAATGGTATTGTTACCTGCAAATCGTTATGCATCCTTAGATGTAAAATTCAATCCCTCGCTAAAACAGATTTCAATGCCGAGCTGGTGCAAATGGTTTTTTGTAATTCAACTATTTATTCTTTACACCTATGCCTCAATTGCCAAATTATATCCTGATTGGTTAGACACATCTGTTGTGGCTTTACTCATGAAAGGTAAGGCTGGTTATCCATTAATCGGAGAACTTCTACAAGAAAAGCCTGTTCATTATTTAATTGCCTATGGTGGGATTTTATTTGATGGTCTTATAATTCCACTATTGCTTTCCAAAAAGACGCGGAAGTATGCGTTTTTTGCGTCCATATTCTTTCATCTTTTTAATTCTATAGTGTTTCAAATTGGCATATTCCCATATTTATCTTTAGCATTTAGCTTGTTCTTTTTTGAACCTAAAATAGTTAGAACTTTATTCTTAAAAAATAAAGAGTTCTATACTGCTGAAGAAATTAGTGTGCCAAAATATAGCACCGTTTTAATCAGTCTCTTTTGCATTTACTTTTTAATTCATATTGCACTTCCGTTAAGACATCACTTTTTTGAAGATGATGTATTGTGGACTGAAGAAGGTCATAGATTATCTTGGCGCATGATGCTACGTGCAAAAAGTGGTAGCGTTACCTATTCTGTTATTGACGATGCAACCAACAATGCCATACCTATAAATCTCAACGATTACCTTACTAAAAAACAACAACGTGGCGCAAGCACCAAACCAGATATTATTTGGCAATTCGCACAGCATTTAAAACAAGATTTTGCTAAAAAAGGTAAAACAGTAAAGGTATTTGTGCAAGCTTATGTAAGTGTTAATGGAAAACGTGCGAATCAACTTATAGATCCAAAAGTTGATTTAGCTAATGAAGAATGGCATCATTTTAAGCATCAAGATTGGATTTTAGCTTCAGAAAAAGATTCTAAATAGGGGCTATTGAAAAAAAATTTGACACAAATTTTACTCATTTTCACGTATCCATTCGCGTTAAAACTAATTTCTCAAACTCAGATTTCTATTTTCAGGATGTTCTGTTAGTGCGAATTCGCGAAATTCGTGTCTCTTTTAAAATAGAACTCTTTATATTTTTTCCTGCTCATTTTATTTTTACTTTTGTTTCATGTTTTTCTTGCACTAGTTGGTGCAAAATCAAAATCAGAGATATGCTACAAGTTGCTTTTATAAGAGAAAATAAAGAAGATATCATTAAGCGTTTAGCAAAGCGAAATATTGATGCTACAGAAATGATTAATGAAGCGATTGCCTTAGATGAAGGTCGTAAAGCGCTTCAGACCAAATTAGATAATACAAAAGCCGAATCTAACGCTTTATCTAATGAGATTGGTAAATTATTTAAGTCTGGTGAAGCCCAAAAAGCAAATCTTCTAAAAGAAAAGACGACACAATTTAAAGAAACGACTAAGACCTTAGAACAAGAACTCAATGATAAGATCGATGCATTGACTCAATTATTGTATAAAATCCCTAATGTGCCGCATGAATCTGTACCTAACGGGAATTCAGAGGAAGACAACGAAGAAATCTACACAGAAGGAGATATTCCTAAGTTGTATAGCGATGCCCAACCACATTGGGAGCTTACCAAAAAATATGACATCATAGATTTTGAACTTGGAAATAAAATTACTGGTGCAGGTTTCCCAGTATATAAAGGGAAAGGCGCCAAATTACAACGTGCATTAATCGCCTATTTTTTGGACAAAAACACAGCAGCTGGTTATACCGAATACCAATTACCACTATTAGTAAATGAAGCATCGTGTTACGGCACAGGACAATTACCAGACAAGGAAGGACAGATGTATCACGATTCTCGTGACGACCTATATTTAATTCCAACCGCAGAAGTTCCTGGCACCAATGTGTTTAGAGATGTCTTAGTGAATGAAACCGATTTACCGATTGGTATTACAGGGTACACGCCATGTTTTAGACGTGAAGCTGGAAGTTATGGTGCACATGTTCGCGGATTAAACAGACTGCACCAGTTTGATAAAGTAGAAATTATTCGTGTAGAGCATCCTGATAATTCATACAAAGCTTTTGATGGTATGATAGAACATGTTAAAGACATTTTACGCGAACTTAAATTACCTTTTAGAATATTAAGGTTATGTGGAGGAGATACTGGTTTTACAGCCGCAATGACTTACGATTTTGAAGTCTTTTCAGCAGCACAAGATCGCTGGTTAGAAATTTCTTCGGTTTCTAACTTTGAAACCTATCAGGCCAACCGTTTAAAATTACGTTTTAAAAACAGTAAAGGCAAGAATGAATTATGCCATACTTTAAATGGTAGCGCATTAGCGTTACCTCGAGTTTTAGCCGGAATCCTAGAAAACTATCAAACCGAAAATGGCATTAAAATTCCTGAAGTTTTAGTACCATACACTGGTTTTGACATAATTCATTAAGTACGAATTTTACCATGTAAATTTATGATTATGTTAAAAAAATAGGTTTTTAGTCGATTGTTTTTGTATTTCTTCGTTTTTTTTAATTATTTTTATCAAATTGACATCCCAATCTACGAAGACTTAATTATGAAAAACTTAAAACGCATTGTATTACTCGTCTCATTAATTGTTATGGTAAGCAAGGTTTTGTTTTAATTTAACTCTATCTAGAAATGGTAAAATAGTAAAAACCAAGACAAAGTAATTGAATCATATTTATAATAAATAATGGTTAATAGCACATTTATTTTTCTTGTCAGGATGCCTAAACGTAAAGTTTAGGCATTTTTTTATAAAAATATTGACAATATCTGGGTCTTGCATTTGTTATATTTACAAAAACGCTTACATGCAAAATACTTTTTTAACCCTACTTATACTATTCGGACTCAATTTTGGCTTTGCTCAAAATAGTGAGGTACTCGCAGATAGCTATTACAAAAAAGGAGCGTTTAAAAAAGCGCTCATTATTTATGAAAACTTAAATAAAGAAAAGCCATATAACTATAAGTACATTTTTAGACTAGTAGAAACCCATCAGCAATTAGAGCAATATGACGAAGCCGAAAAAATTCTAGTGCAGCGACTAGAAAAAAGACGAAATCCAACGCTCATTGTTGAGCTAGGTTATAACTTTCAACTTAAAGACAGCTTGGATAAAGCCTTAAGACTATATGATGAAGCAATAGCTTATGTTGATGAAAGACCAAACTACATCTACAGTATTGCTAAAAAATTTGAAGACCACTCCTTATCAGAACAAGCTATACGTGTTTACGATAAAGGCAAAATGCTAACACCAGACAAAAACTACAGCATTCAATTAGCGCGTATCTATGGCGACGAAGGGAATATTGAGAAAATGTTCGCTAATTATATTGATTATATCGCATACAAACCAAATTACCTCAACAATATAAAACGTGCTGTTAGTGATTTTATATCCGAAAATAGAGCGAATGAAAACAACACCTATTTAAGACGTGCATTGTTGAAAAAAATCCAGCAAGAGCCAAATGAATATTGGTATGAAATGCTAAGTTGGTTGTATGTACAAGAGAAAGCATATAACAAATCCTTTATTCAAGAAAAAGCGCTTTACAAACGTAATCCCGAAAGTTTAGACCGCATTATTGAACTGGCCATTACAGCAATTAATGATAATGATGATGATACTGCTAAAGCTATTTTTAATTATATTTTAGAAACCACTCAAGATATCGTTACTGCTTTGACAGCCCATCAATATATTTTAGAAATTGAAACCAAAAATGCTTCAGAAAAAGAGTTAACACGTATTGATGATACTTATAAGGCTTTGTTTAGTGAATTTGGTAAATCTGAACTCACACTTCCCCTACAATTGGCTTACGGAGAATTTTTAGCCTTCAATCAAAAAGATACCAAAAGTGCCACTTCATTTCTGAGAAAATCTTTAAAATTAAATATTCCCGAATTTCAAGAAGCTAAAGTCAAGCTGTTACTAGCAGATATTTTGGTGCTTCAAGAAAAATTTAATGAAGCCTTAATATTTTACTCTCAGATTCAAGCGAATCTAAAAAACAGTACGATTTCTCAAGAAGCACGCTTCAAAGTAGCTAAGACAAGTTATTATAAAGGTGATTTTGATTGGGCAGAATCGCAACTTAAAATTCTTAAATCGTCAACATCACAACTGATTGCAAACGATGCTTTAGATTTAAAACTCTTGATTTCTGACAATAAATTTGAAGACAGTACACAAACCGCATTAAAATATTATGCCAAGGCCGATTTGTTTGCCTTTCAGAATAAAACAGACGATGCTATTTCCCTTTTAGATAAAATATTACAAGAACATAAAGGGGAAAGCATCACAGACCAAGCGTTGTATCAACAAGCCAAACTCTTTGAGCAGAAAAAACAATACAATAAAGCTGAAGCTAATTATTTACTTATTATTAAAGATTACAGAGAAGATATATTGGCTGACGACGCCCACTACTATTTAGCGGAACTCTACAACACCCATTTGGCAAAACCAGATGAAGCCAAACATCTCTACGAAAAAATCATATTCGAATTTGAAGACAGTATCTATTTTATTGAAGCTCGGAAAAAGTTTCGAATGCTTCGTGGAGATACTCTTAATTAGTAAACAGTCGCAGTTTTCAGTTTACAGTTATTCCAATTCCAATTCATACTTTTGCACAATTACTAATCTCTGATTACTAACTCATAAAAAATGATCATATACAACGTCACTATAAACGTAGATAAAACGATAACTAAAGAATGGTTAGAGTGGATTAAAGACCATATTCCACAAGTCCTAGCAACAGGTAAATTTAAAGAAGCTAAACTGACCAAAGTATTAGTTGAAGATGATGAAACTGATACCTATTCTGTTCAGTATAGAGCGCACTCTAGAGAAGCATTAGATTCATATTACGCTCAAGATGCTGAGCGCTTAAGAGGTGATGGCTTAAAACGGTTTGCAGATAAAATGTTAGCCTTTAGAACTGAGTTGGAGATTGTAGATGAGTATTCTGTCAATTTCAAGTAAAAGTTTTATGCAAAGACGCAGAGTATCAAAGCACAATAGCGCTAAACTTTACGTCTTCGTGGCTTTACCAGAGAAACCTTTCAATTAAGCTACTACGCTGCAAATCTATGTGCAGCTCTATGTATCTTTGCGAAACAACTAATTAAAAATATTCATCTATTCGTGGCAAAGTATAACCAAGTAAGAGCAAAAAAACACCTAGGGCAACACTTTCTAGAAGATGAATCTATTGCGCAAGACATTGCGAATAGTTTGTCTTTTAAAGGCTACCATGATATCTTAGAAATTGGCCCAGGAATGGGAGTGTTAACTAAATATCTTCTAAAAAAAGAGACGACTACACACGTTATAGAAATTGATCCTGAATCTGTTGAATATCTCAAAAACAACTATCTCAATCTTGCAGAGAGAATCATAGAAAAAGACGTTTTAAAATACGATTTAAATCTTGTGTTTCAGGACAAGCCTTTTGCTATCATTGGTAATTTTCCCTATAATATTTCATCTCAAATTTTATTTAAAACATTAGAAATGAGACATCAAATTCCTGAATTTTCAGGGATGTTTCAAAAAGAAGTTGCGTTGCGGATCTGTTCGAAGGAAGGCTCTAAAGTCTATGGAATTCTATCCGTTTTAACTCAAGCATTTTATGATGCAGAATATCTCTTTACGGTGCCACCAACTGTTTTCAATCCACCACCGAAGGTTGAATCTGGTGTGTTGTTTCTAAAAAGAAAAACAAACTTCAAATTGCCTTGCGATGAAAAATTACTCTTTAGAGTTGTGAAAACCGGATTTCAACAACGCAGAAAAACATTGCGTAACAGTTTAAAAACATTTAATCTATCGGATAATTTAAAAGCAAATACTATATTTGGGCAGCGACCAGAGCAATTAAGTGTTTCAGAATTTATTGAGCTAACGTCACTGATTGAAAACGACATTAATTAATTGGTCATTGCGGTGACGAAGGACGTGGCAATCTCATAACGTTATAGTTTAGTTAAACAAAGTGCTACAACTCCTATAATTATCGGAACGCTCGCAATGATGACAACAAAACCCACGTGGAAGAAATTCAAGATAACATACAATTTCAGCTTACTGATGAGCTCATTGAAAAAGTAGAGATTCTTGTCGAAGATGAAAACGACAAAGAGTTAAAGCTACTTTTAAATGAGTATCACTATGCAGATATTGCCGAAATTCTAGATGAGCTAGATCTTGATGATGCCGTTTATGTTATTAAACTTCTAGATTCAGGGTTTACCTCAGACATACTAATGGAGTTGGATGAGGATATTCGAGAGAAAGTCCTAAAAAATCTTTCTGCTAAAGAAATTGCTGAACAGGTTGAAGAGTTAGATACTGATGATGCTGCCGATATCATCTCAGAACTTTCAGAAGAGCGACAGAAAGCTGTAATTTCTCAAATAGAGGACGAAGAACACAAAGCCGAAATTCAAGAACTTTTAGCCTACGATGAAGATACTGCAGGTGGACTTATGGCTAAAGAGCTCGTTAAAGTCTATGAAACTTGGACTGTTGCTGGCTGTTTGCGTCGTATTAGAGGACAAGCTAAAGAGGTCTCCAGAGTACATTCTATATATGTCGTTAATAAGGAAGAAAAATTAATTGGTCGCCTATCGTTAAAGGATTTAATTGTTGCCAAAAGCGAACAAAAAATTTCTGAAATCTCTAACAGCAATGTCGATTGTGTGAATGTGCGTGACGATGCTGAGGATGTTGCAAAAATCATGTCAAAATACGATTTAGAGGCCATACCTGTAGTCGATGATAACCAGACCTTATTAGGTAGAATTACCATTGATGATATTGTTGATGTATTAAGAGAAGAGGCTGAAAAAGATTACCAATTAGCCGCAGGTATCATAAATGATGTAGAACATGATGATAGTATTTTAGAGTTAACAAGAGCGCGGTTGCCGTGGTTGTTTTTAGGACTTATTGGCGGTATTGGAGCCTTTATTATTATGGAAGGTTTTCAAGAGGCTTTTAAAGGAGAAGCTTTTATATTATTCTTTTTCACACCATTAATTGCAGCCATGGCAGGAAATGTTGGTGTACAATCTAGTGCTATTATTGTACAAGGTTTAGCCAATGACAATGTCAAAGGAAGTGTGAATAGTCGATTGATAAAGGAAATGTTATTAGCGGCTTTAAATGGCACTATTCTAGCCCTATTTTTATTCTTATTCGTTTGGGTGATGAAAGGCGAATTTTATACGGCATTAGCGATTTCTGTATCGTTAATCGCAGTTATTATTGTTGCTGGACTCATTGGCACTTTCGTACCACTCTTTTTAGATAAAAGAGGTATAGATCCTGCTATTGCCACAGGGCCATTTATTACCACAAGTAATGATATTTTCGGAATTTTAATTTACTTCTGGATAGCAAGAATGATTTTAGGTATCTAAAAGAAATTGCTTTTGTAACTTTACCTCATGAACGCAATCAATATTAAAGAAAAATTTACAAAATTTAGTAAAAACTGGCATCCACATCAGGTCGCCGTAGTTGATGATATGCAAGTAATTCTTGCGAAATTAAAAGGTGAATTTGTTTGGCATAGCCATGATAACGAAGATGAGTTATTTCAAGTTGTCAAAGGGACACTTTATATGCAGTTTAGAGGGGCGTCCGATGATGCCGGAAGCGAAGACGGCATCAGAACTGAAATTGTTAATGCTGGTGAATTTATTGTGGTACCTAAAGGGGTAGAGCATAACCCCACTACTAAGAATGATGAAGAAGTACATGTGCTTTTATTCGAAAAATTAAATACAGCTCATACAGGAAATGTTGAACATGAGCGCACGCAAACTGAATACCCTAAGATTTGAAAATCCTCCATCTAGATAGCAATCACCCATTACTCTTAAATCAACTCAATGATTTGGGCTATACAAATGTTACGGATTACACATCTTCAAAATCTAAAATTGAAGCCAAAATAGCTACATATGATGGTCTGATTATTCGCAGTCGTTTTAATATTGACAGACAATTTTTAGATGCCGCAAAACACCTAAAATTTATAGGACGTGTTGGTGCGGGCCTAGAAAATATTGATTGTGATTATGCAGATCAAAAAGGTGTATACCTCATCGCCGCGCCAGAAGGGAATCGCAATGCTGTTGGAGAGCATACCTTAGGTATGTTATTATCCTTATTCAACAAACTCAACAAAGCAGATAGAGAAGTAAGGGAAGGTAAATGGTTACGTGAAGCCAATCGTGGATTAGAGCTCGATGGAAAAACCGTTGGACTCATTGGTTATGGTAATATGGGAAAAGCGTTTGCAAAAAAACTAAGCGGTTTTGATGTTGCTGTTTTTTGTTATGATATTAAACCTAATGTTGGAGATAAAAATGCCAAACAGGTGTCTTTAGAAGCGCTTCAAGAAAAAGCAGATGTTTTGAGTTTGCACACACCTGAGACAGTTTTGACCTTAAATATGGTAAATTCAGAATTCATTAATAATTTTAAAAAATCATTTTGGTTTATTAATACGGCTAGAGGAAAAAGTGTAGTGACTCAAGATTTGGTTGATGCTTTAAAATCTGAAAAAATTATTGGTGCTGGTCTCGATGTTTTGGAATATGAAAAATCGTCTTTTGAGAATTTATTTGCTTCAGACAATATGCCAAAAGCCTTTCAATATTTAATTAAAGCAGAAAATGTATTGCTATCACCTCATGTTGCAGGTTGGACAGTTGAGAGTCATATTAAACTGGCTCAAACTATTGTCGATAAGATCAAAGCAAAATTTTGCTAACTTTACTCCTGTTCTTAGAAAAACAGCCCCAGTTTTTATAGTTGGTAAACCATAATAACATAAAAAGCCTTCACTTACTGAAGTCTTAGATGGGATTATGCGAAAACCTATATTCATTTTTACGACGCTAATTGTAGCAGGCTTAGTATTATTTCAGTTGCGTAAATACAGTTTAGTCTAGAATAGCACTACAACAGAAATAATCTTCGCGATTGTAGCAATAATATTTCTGTGTATAGGGCTGTTTATAACTAAAAAAAGAAATCAAAAAAAATGTTTCAGAGTCGCTTATAGCTAAAGAAAAAATTAAAGCGCTTTATATTAGTACACGTCAATATGAAGTATTAAAGATCATCTCTAAAAGACTCTCTAATAGAGAAATAGCGGATATTTATTTCTTTCAGAAAGTACAATTAAAACACACATATCTAGTGTACTCACAAAATTAAACGCAAAGCACAGAACGCAGGCTGTACAAATTGTAAAATCGTATCAGATTCTGTAAAAATTGTGCTTTTTGTACTAAAGCCCGAGAACTTTGGTACTTTAGTATGAGTTGTAAATACTAGCTAAAACCTACATTTGTTCGCTAATCTTAAAACACTACATTATGAAAAGCACCGTTATTAAATTTGGATTGTATAGTAGTATGGTACTCATCATTCTCTTTGGAATTTCATTTTTCTTTGAAGCTGCTATGGATTTTTCTACAAGTGAAATTTTTGGATATACAACCATAGTTTTATCCTTGTCCTTTGTTTATTTTGGAATAAGAAATTATCGTGACGCCATAAATCAAGGTACTGTGAGTTTCGGAAAAGCTTTAAAGATAGGCGTTTTAATAACCTTGCTTGCCTCTATTGCTTTTGGCTTAATTAATGTTGTTTATACCGAAATTATTAATCCCGAATTTACTGCAGAGTATTATGAATACTCCATTGAAAAGTATAGAGAGAGTCTTCCCGAAGAAGCGTTTAAAACTAAACTTATAGAATTAGAGTCTCAAAAAGATTTATTTAAAAATCCGTTGGCCAATTTTGGTATAATGGGCTTAACGGTGTTTATAATTGGATTTATTATATCTTTAATATCAGGATTAATTCTTCAACGTAAAAACCAGCAAAAATGACATCTACTGCCACAACTCCAGAGGACTATATTTCTCAACTTCCAGAAGACAGAAAAGCACCAATAATTAAACTAAATAGCCTTATAATAAAACACATGCCAAAAGGTTTAGAAGCTGGCATGGGTTACGGTATGTTGGCCTACTATGTGCCAAAATCCATTTATCCAGATGGTTACCATTGCAAGCCGTTTCCACCATTACCTTTTATAAATTTAGCATCACAAAAGAACTTTATTGCGCTCTACCATTCTGGTATGTACGCAAATAAAGATTTGTATGACTGGTTCGCAACAGAATATCCTAAACATTGTAACTACAAATTAGATATGGGGAAAAGTTGCGTTCGCTTTAAGAAAATGGATGATATTCCCTATGATTTAATCCAAGAACTTATGGGAAAAATGTCCGTAGAGGAATGGATAAGAATTTATAAAAAAGCTATTAAAAACTAATATTAAATATTCAGGAATCAACATGAGATCCTGAAATAAATTCAGGATAAGATAAAAAAACGTGTAACAGGGATTGGTATAAAAGACATCTTGGTTTCAATACCGATAATTATGGTTGTACGTTTTGATGGAAAGACAAAGACGGTAAGGATTGTTCTACACAATGGAGTCCATTCACAGAAGACACCAAGCACTATGAGCCTTCTAAAAAAGATTTTGTGTTTAACTATCTGTAGAACATTTGGAGGAATTATTAGTGACTTTATAACACGAAGATGTCACAATAATAGGAGACGTGGAAACGCACGATTACGGCGTTCGGTAGGATACTCGATAGCAATAGCAATAAGATAAAACTTTGGGAGCCTATTGACCAAGCATTTCAATAATTTTGTAACGCCTTAAGCAATTTTTCTACTTATAAATAAATACTACGATTATGACTGAAAACAAAAACAACTTAGAAGACGAAGTAAAAAACGAGGAAAAACATACTGAAGGTGCTATTAATGATGCCGCAGATGCCATTACACATAAAGCGACAACTTTAAAAGAAAACGCAAGTGAAGCTTTTGATACTGCAAAAGATAAATCCAGTGAACTGGCCAGCGATGCCAAAGAAGTTTTAGGAAATGTAAAAGATAAGGCTACTGAATTTATTAATGAAGATGCTAAAAAACGATTAGATAGCGCCAAAAAAAAGGCGTCTGAGTTTGCTTATGAAGCGAGTGAAAAATTAGATGAGTTCACCGATAGTGCTAAGGAAAAGGTATCACATTTAGCTGAAGAAGCTAAAGCAACATATACAGAAGAAAAAGCTAAAGAATTTGCCGCAGAAGCTAGTGAAAAAATAAGCGATTTTATTAGTGATGCCAAAGTAAAAGCATCTGAATTTACTGCAGTCGCAGAAGACAAATTTGAAGATTTAGCAGAAGACGCAAAAGAGACTTATACTGAAGCTAAAGAAAAGACTAAAAGCTTTCTTCAAAAGTTATTTGGTAATTAATAAAAGTATTTAGAGCATTTTTTTATTAACTTTATAACTCTAACTAAAAGATTTACAGTATGTCAGACGATAATAAAGATTTAGGTGATGACCTTAACGATATGTTAGGTGATGCTAAAGATGGTGCTAAAAAAGCCGCAGATAAAGTAAGTGCAAAAGCAAGTGAATTAGCAGATAATGCTAAAGACTTGGCAGGTGAAGCCAAAGAAAAAGCAGCTGCGTTTGCTGATGATGCTAAGCAAGCTACCAGTGAATTTGCCGATGATGCAAAACAAGCATTAAGTGATGGTAAAAATGTTGGGATAATTGCACATCTTACTATTATAGGGTGGATAATTGCACTTATAATGAATGGAAGTAACAAAACCGAGTTTGGCTCTTTCTACATAAGACAAATGCTTGGATTAAGTCTCATTGGGATCGTTTTAGGTTGGATTCCTGTTTTTAATTTTATCGCAGCTCTTGTATTACTTGTAGCTTGGATAATGAGTTTAATTAGTGCTTTAGCAGGTGAAATGAAACCCACGTTTTTACTTGGAGCCCAATTTCAAGAATGGTTTAAAGGGCTTTAAAAAATCAAAACCCAGAATGAGAATTCTGGGTTTTTTGTTTTATCCCTTCACTAATCACTAAGTCCATAATCCGATGGCAACATATCGCCAACACGCTGATTTCCCATTTCACCGCCAAAATAAACACCAACGATTGGCAGATAATTTCCGTAAGCATCTACAAAAAACTCTGGGGTTTTTAACTCTATCTTAGACTGAAATTTTTGGTTATATAGAATAGAAACTACTGTACTTAATTTCACCCTTTTAAACTCAGAGTCAAGCATGTCCTCAACTGTGAAATAATCCCATTCTTCTACTCTAAACTTATCATGATATATATCGTAGCCTTCTACCCTTATATTTTCATTAAATAATGAACGCATAAAGTGTTGTACAGAGCCCTTATAAGCATAGGCTCTATTATTAATTGTTTTCTTTTTTTCCGAACCTTTTAAATTTTTATAGAAATTTGTACCAAAGTAGCTTACCGAATTGACCGTAAATATTCCTGTATTCAAATCGACATAGCGATATGTAACTTCAAAATCTATAATATCGAACGCGACCTCATATTGCAGAGCTTTGTTCAGTATCCTAAGTGAACCTATAGAACTCGCAAATAAAGATTTGCTCGTTTTATCGTATTTTAAAATTAAATCATCCTCGTTCAATATTTTACAAGATTTCCCAAACTTAGACATCCCCAAAAACTCTTTTCTGAATAACCGTAGTTTCTGTCTTCTGGTGAGGCCGTCATCATATTCAATATAAACCTCATCTAATGCAACATTTGCTTCAACAAGTTCTAAAGTAATATTAGTTCTAGTTCTATAATCAGAAATCAAAACCTTTTCATAACCCAAATAAGAAATCACTAATGCAGATTGTACAGCATCTGTGTAAGTAATCACAAACTCACCTTTTTCGTTGGTAGTAGTTCCTATAGTTGTATTATCAAAATAAACAGCCACAGTTTCAATAGGTTGTTGCGTAATTTTATCTACGACATGTCCTTTAAAGGTTTGCGAAATACAACACAAGGGGAAAAGGAAAGCTAGTAAAACAATTCTACTTATCATGGTTATCCATAAATTTGTTCTCTAACTCAGCCTGAAATTCTTCCATTACAGGTCTAACCGTACTCTCAGGAAGGTCGGCAATTTTAATATACATCAACCCATCTACTGCATTATTGAATAAAGGGTCTACATTAAAACCAATAAGTTTACAATTTTGCTTTATGTATTTTTTAAGTAAAACAGGAAGGCGCAAAGCTCCAGGTTCAACCTCATCAATGATTTTATCGAATTTATTTAAGTCAGCTTCTGTAGCATCGAACACAAAATCTTTATCTGCATCTTTAAGTTTTACCTTAAACTCTTTTTTAGGACGCACATATTGCGCTACATACGGATCGTAATAATGTGATTTCATAAATTCAATCATCAAACTCTTAGAAAAGTTTGAAAACTGATTACTTATACTCACGCCTCCTATTAAAAATTTGTGTTCTGGATGACGTAATGTAGTGTGAACAATACCTTTCCAAAGTAAAAAGAGTGGCATTGGTTTTTGCTGATATTCCTTAATAATAAAAGCGCGACCTAACTCTAAAGATTCGCTCATCATTTTATAGAGTTCGGGCTCAAAACGAAACAAATCTTGAAGGTAAAACCCATCGATACCATAACGTTCAAATATCTGAGAGCCAAACCCCATTCTATACGCTCCAGCCAATACCTTTTTATCATTATCCCATAAAAACATGTGATGATAATAGGTGTCAAATTTATCTAAATCTATCGCCTCGTTTGTGCCTTCTCCAACTTCTCTAAACGTAATTTCACGAAGTCTTCCAATTTCTCTTAAAATATTAGGTATATCATTGGCAGCCGCCAAATAGACTTCATAATTCTTACTTGTTAATAATTTACAATCTTTCACCTTCAAAGTCTCCACCTCAGCAATCATAACCTTAGAATCAATAGGAGTTACAATACGTTTTGGAGGTTTGGGTACTTTTAATTGGGACTGTAGATTATCTAAAATCTTTGGTTTGTCTTCAAAGGTTTTAGAAAGCATATAGGTTTTTATCCTAAGAAATTCTGAAAAATCTGAAAGACTTTCATGCTCTTTTTGACTTTTTACAGAAATGGGTTTACCAACTCTTACTTTTATAACACGTCGCTTTTGCGTCAATACTTCCGAAGGTAATTTTGCCGTTCTTAGGGTATCACTTAGCTTAGAAAGTCTATAAAATAAACGGCTGTTTTTAGCATGAAAATAAATAGGAACTACAGGCACTCCTGCCTTCTGAATCAACTTCATAGCTGCTACTTCCCATTCTTTATCAACCACTAGTTTTCCATCCCTATAAGTAGACACTTCTCCCGCAGGAAACACCCCTAACGGATGTCCTTCTCTTAAATGTAAAATCGCGTTTTTAAAACCTGTTATACTGCTTGCTGCATCCTTCCGATCTTCAAAAGGGTTTACCGGCATAATGTAGGGTTTAAGTGGCTCAATACGATGCAATAAAAAATTAGCAATAATTTTAAAATCGCCACGCTGTTCTAACATCAACTTTAATAGCAAAATTCCGTCAATACCGCCTAGAGGATGATTAGATATGGTTATATAAGGCCCTTCTTTTGGTAAACGTTTCATGTCCTCTTCAGGAATTTCAAACTTAATCTGAAATTCATCTAATATAGCATCAAGAAAATCTAACTCACTAAGGTGCTTGTTTCGTTTGTAAAACTTATTTATTGTAGAAATCTTAAGGACTTTCATTAATATCCAACCAGAAAATGTACCTAAGAAGCCATATTTATCAGCATTAATTGCCTTAGCAACTTCCTTTGCGGTAACTAAACCTGTATCAGATGATTTCCCCATAAAACAAATGTAATAACTTTTATTTAGTAACGATTTGAACGGTACCTTGTGTTAACTGCTTCAATAATACCGATTTATCCTTTTCAAGTTCCTTAATTGCAACGTCGTTATAGTGTCTAATCGTATAAAGACTTACATTTTCATCACATGTTACTTTGAATTTCGCTTTTAAGTGTTGCAGCAATTTTTCAAGATTATTATACAAATTATCTATGCATACTGAAAAACTAATAGCGGAATTCTGAATGACATCTACCTTCATTTTATAAAGGTGCAATAAACTAAATATTTCACTAATATTTTCTTCCATAATATATGAAAAATCTAAAGATGATAATGAGATCAAGATCTGATTTTTCTTTACAATAAAACAGGGGATTTCAGGCTCTAAAGCTTTACTTTTACTAACACAAGTACCGTCTGCCGAAGGATTTAAAAAAGACTTCACATATAGCGGGATCTCCTTTTGTTGCAATGGTTGTAAGGTTTTTGGATGAATGACAGACGCTCCATAAAAGGCTAATTCAATAGCTTCTCTATAAGAAATCTGATGTAATAACTGTGCATTTTCAAAATAACGTGGATCTGCATTTAATACTCCAGGTACGTCTTTCCAGATGGTAACGCTGTTCGCATTTAAACAATAAGCGAAAATTGCAGCCGTATAATCACTACCCTCTCTACCTAAAGTCGTTGTGAAATTATTAGCATCACTCCCTAAAAACCCTTGTGTTATATTCAGAATAGAGGTATTGAAATTTGACGCAATGTTACCTTGTGTTCGTTCCCAATTTACATTAGAACGTCTGTAATAATTATCGGTTTTTATAAATTCTCTTACATCAATCCAAGTATTTTTCAAGCCTATTTCATTGAGATAATGACTAATAATCGTTGTTGAAATTAATTCACCAAAGCCAATAGTCTGGTCATAGACATAATTATAATCTGGTGATTTATTGGTTTTAAAAAATACGGTTAACTCATCAAAAAGTAACTTAACAGCACCGAATACGTTATGGCGTTCATTTTTAAATAAGTCTAATAGTATTTCATTGTGATATTTAATCACCTCGTATATTGAGCTTTGTAATTCGGCTTTATTTTCAAAGTAATTCTTAATTACTAATTCTATAGCATTGGTTATTTTACCCATAGCAGAAACCACCACTAAGGTATTATTGTGTCCTGCAGTTTTTAAAACCCTTGCTAAATTTTTTACACCTTCGGCATCTTTTACTGATGCACCACCAAATTTGTAAACTTGCATTAAATAGTCTTTAAATAATTTTCAATTCCGTTTTCATCTAGTTGCACCACATTCCAATCACGCATAACATTCGCACCTTTGCTCTGGTAGAACTTTATTGCAGGTTCATTCCAATCTATCACTTCCCAGCTTATTCGCCTCACTCCTAGGCCTTTTCCATAGTTAACCACAGCATCCAAAAGTTGTGTCCCTAGTCCTTTACCTCTACATTTATTACTAACAATAAGATCTTCTAGATGTAAAACTTCACCTTTCCAAGTAGAATATCTCAAGTAAACTAGTGCTATACCTTCAATAATAGCGTCATGTTCTAATACAAAACAAGTAAACTTCGGTTTAGAACCAAAACCGTCTTTTTCTAAATCAGATAGTGTCACTTCCACGGCATCTGGCTCTTTCTCAAACACTGCTAGTTCGTTAATGAGTTCTAAAACTCTTGACATATCCTGTTTAACTGCTAATCTTGGTTGATTCATATCTGGTTTAAAAAAGAAATCAAATATAATCTAAACTCACTTTACATAACAGCGAACTCATCTTGACTTTTTCTATTTCCTTAAAAATGTCTAAAATTCGTCCATTTTTCATCTATTTTTTTATACATAGCGGTGCTACACCTACCTAAATTAGAGTGACCTGAATAAACTTTATTCCATTTTCGGTTAAAAATAAAAAATTAAGGTGGGTTCATTTTTTAAACTACGAAAACGTTATAGTTTATTAAAAAATGCGATATTTGTGAGCCATTAACTAATAACACACTTCATGTCACAACGTAATCAAACCTTAGGTGAATTTATCATTGAAAACCAATCCTCTTTTAAATACACTTCTGGTGAACTTTCTCGACTCATCAATTCCATTAGGTTAGCCGCTAAAGTAGTGAATCACGAAGTTAATAAAGCTGGCTTAGTCGATATTATTGGTGCCGCTGGTGATACTAATATTCAAGGAGAAGATCAGCAAAAGTTAGATGTTTATGCTAATGAAAAGTTTATACAGACGCTGACAAAACGGAATATTGTCTGCGGTATTGCTAGTGAAGAAGAGGATGATTTTATTGCTATAAACAGCCAAGATGAAAATCATCAGAATAAATATGTGGTTTTAATTGACCCTCTAGATGGATCATCAAATATTGATGTAAATGTTTCAGTAGGAACAATTTTTTCCATTTACAGACGTGTCACTCCTATTGGGACCCCTGTAACACTTGAAGATTTTTTACAAAAAGGAAATCAACAAGTAGCGGCTGGTTATGTGGTGTATGGCACCTCTACCATGTTAGTTTATACTACAGGAGATGGTGTTAACGGCTTTACCTTAAACCCAGCAATTGGCTCCTTCTATCTGTCGCATCCGAACATGCAATTTCCTGAAGATGGAAACATCTATTCTGTAAATGAAGGAAACTATATTCATTTTCCAGATGGCATAAAGAGGTATATAAAATATTGTCAGCAAGAAGAAGGCAATAGACCTTACACAAGCAGATACATTGGGTCTTTAGTTTCAGATTTTCATAGAAATATGATAAAAGGTGGTATCTACATGTATCCTAAAAGTTCTAAAAACTCTAACGGTAAACTCCGTTTATTATACGAGTGCAATCCTATGGCCTTCATTGCAGAGCAAGCTAATGGAAGAGCAAGTGATGGATTTACACGTATTATGGACGTAGAACCTACGGAACTTCACCAACGTGTGCCTTTTATTTGTGGCAGTAAAAATATGGTAGAAAAAGTGGAAGAATTTATGCGTAACGCATAAAAAAAGCGAACATTTCTGTTCGCTTTATATTTTATTTTTTTTGAATCTGCTATTGATTCATTTTTTTCATTTTCTCCCTAAACTCATCTAGGCTTGCTTCATAATGCACTAAAGTCAATGCTTTATCTGCAATATACTTTACATTGTCTTGATTAAAACCTAATCCAATGCATAACTTCTCTAATAAAACTAATTGATTAGGACCTTCAATATGATCTGCCCAAACCATACGTGCTAAATCGTATAAACGACCTAAACGTGTATCATATGAATGTGGGGCATTTATTGGGTGACTCTTATAGTTTTTAAGGATTTCTTTATAGTTGCTCTCTGTAATGTCTAATCGCGTAGCCAAACGATCTAAAAACGCTTTCTCAGCATCATTAATAATTCCATCGCTCATAGCCACTCTTACTATAGCTGCAAAATGATCTTCATTTCGCTTTTTAAATCCGCTTTCGAATAAATTTGAAAATGACATATTTATTGTTTTTATGAGTAACAAATATAAATCTAATAATAGATTATTTCAACTATAAGACTTCAAAAATTATATATTTATTCCGTAAAAATCTAAATTTTGCAATACAAAAAAATGCAAAATTTAGCTTCACTTCATGAAACACTGCCTTAGTTCATAAATTTTATTCATTTGAGTTTTTTCAATATTCAAATGAATAAAATCATGTACTTTTGCAACTTCAAATAAAGGAACTTGAGTAAAGCCTTGATTACACAAACCTATTTACAGACTTTGCAACTGCAAAATCTGCAGACTGCTATTGCTCAATCCGAAACAAAAGTCCACTTAAAAGGTCTTGTTGGATCGTCTTTTTCAATTACAATTTCAGAGAATTTTAAAACCGCAGAGAGGCCGTTTCTGCTCGTTTTTGATGACAAAGAAGAAGCAGCATATTACCTCAACGATTTAGAGCAACTCATTAATGATAAAGATGTATTATTCTATCCTGGAAGCTACAGAAGGCCTTACCAAATTGAGGAAACTAATAATGCTAATGTACTTTTAAGAGCCGAGGTTTTAAACCGTATCAATTCACGTAAAAAACCATGTATCATCGTTACTTACCCTGATGCGCTTTTTGAAAAGGTAGTGACTAAAAAGGAACTCGAAAAAAATACCCTTAAGATTTCGGTTGGCAACAATTTAAGCATCGATTTTGTAAACGAAGTCTTGTTTGAATACAAGTTTAAACGTGTTGATTTTGTTACAGAACCTGGTGATTTTTCAGTTAGAGGTGGTATTGTCGACGTCTTTTCGTTTTCACATGATGAACCCTATCGTATTGAATTTTTCGGTGACGAGGTCGATAGTATAAGAACCTTCGATGTTGAAACACAACTCTCTACAGAACGTATTAAAAAGGTAAGCATCATTCCTAATGTGGCCAATAAATTGATTGCAGAAGCACGCGAGAGTTTTTTAAAATACATTTCTAATAAAACAGTAGTTTTTGCTAAAAACACGCCACTATTATTTTCTAGAATTGATGAGTTTTATGTAAAAGCAGAAGAGGCCTTTAAAAGTTTATCGAGTGCTGTTAAACATGCATCACCTGAAGAATTATTCTGTAATTCAGACTTGCTGAAACGTCAGTTTTTGGAGTATAGCTTGATTGAGTTTGGTTCCGCCTCAGTTATGAGTAACCAAACCATTCAATATAACACAACACCACAGCCTGCATTTAACAAGCAGTTTAATCTTTTAATTGAAGATTTAAATGAGAATCATGCCAATGGTATTACCAATTATATTGCATGTGTCAGCGAACAACAGGCCAAGCGTTTTCATGATATTTTTGATGACGCAGAACAAACAGTCCATTATAAGACGGTTGTACTTGCACTTTATCAAGGTTTTAGAGATCCAGAACATAAAATCGCAGTCTATACCGATCATCAAATATTTGATCGTTATCATAAATTTCATCTTAAAAATGGCTACGCTAAAAAGCAAGCCATCACTTTAAAAGAACTTACAAATCTCGAAATTGGTGATTATGTGACACACATCGATCATGGTATTGGTAAGTTTGGTGGACTTCAAAAAATAGATGTCGAAGGCAAAAAGCAAGAGGCCATAAAATTGGTTTATGGTGAGCGCGATATTTTATATCTCAGTATTCATTCGTTACATAAGATTACCAAGTTTAATGGCAAAGATGGAAAACCTCCAACCATTTATAAACTTGGTAGTAAAGCATGGAAAACTTTAAAGCAAAAGACCAAATCTCGTGTTAAAGAAATTGCCTTCAACCTCATTAAACTTTACGCTAAGCGAAAGCTCGAAAAAGGATTTCAGTACGCACCAGATAGTCACATGCAACTCGAACTGGAAGCCTCATTTGTGTACGAAGACACACCAGATCAAATTACCTCAACGGCAGATATAAAAGCAGATATGGAAAGCGAACGCCCAATGGATCGTTTGGTCTGTGGTGATGTTGGTTTTGGTAAAACTGAAGTTGCCATTAGAGCGGCATTTAAAGCCGTTGATAACGGTAAACAGGTTGCTGTTTTAGTACCAACAACTATCTTAGCCTATCAACATTCGAGGACCTTTAAAGAACGTTTAAAAGATTTTCCTGTTACGGTAGATTATGTGAATCGTTTTAGAACTGCTAAAGAAAAACGTGAAACACTAGAAGGTTTAGAAAAAGGAAGCGTCGATATCATTATCGGAACGCACCAACTCGCTAATAAAAATGTAAAGTTTAAAGATTTAGGCTTACTCATTGTTGATGAAGAGCAAAAATTTGGTGTTGCTGTAAAAGAACGCCTTAAGACCATAAAAGAAAATGTGGATGTATTGACCTTAACGGCGACTCCCATTCCAAGAACCCTTCAGTTTAGTTTAATGGCTGCGCGGGATTTATCTGTTATTAACACCGCTCCACCAAATCGATATCCTATTGAAAGCAATGTCATTCGTTTTGGAGAAGAAACAATTAGAGATGCGGTCAGTTATGAAATTCAACGTGGTGGACAAATCTTTTTTATACATAACCGCATTGAAAATATTAAAGAAGTTGCTGGCATGATACAACGCTTAGTGCCAGATGCTAAAATCGGTATTGGTCATGGACAACTCGATGGTAAAAAACTTGAAAATCTAATGCTCGCCTTTATGAATGGGGAGTTTGATGTTTTAGTGAGCACAACCATTGTAGAAAGTGGATTAGATGTCCCAAATGCAAATACCATTTTCATTAATAACGCGAATAATTTTGGACTAAGTGATTTACACCAAATGCGAGGACGTGTTGGTCGAAGCAATAAAAAAGCGTTCTGTTATTTTATTACTCCAGAGTATTCTGCTATGACAGATGACGCAAGAAAACGTATTACAGCATTAGAACAATTTACGGAATTAGGTAGTGGCTTCAATATTGCTATGAAAGATCTCGAAATAAGAGGCGCTGGAGATTTATTGGGTGGAGAACAAAGTGGGTTTATTAATGATATTGGATTTGATACCTATCAGAAAATATTAAATGAAGCTATTGAAGAATTAAAGGAGACTGAATTCTCAGATTTATATAAAGATGATGGTAAGCCTAAAAAATATGTAAAAGACATTACCATAGATACCGATTTTGAATTATTGTTCCCAGATGATTATATCAATAACATTACTGAACGTCTTAATCTTTATACCAAATTAAACACTATTAAAACTGAAGAAGAGCTTAGTAAATTTGAAACTGAAATTATTGATCGCTTTGGGGAATTACCAACACAAGTCTCGGATTTATTAGATAGTGTAAAACTGAAATGGATAGCCACTAAAATGGGCATTGTAAAACTCATTATGAAGCAAGGCAAGATGATTGGTTATTTTATACAAGATCAACAAAGTGGGTTCTATCAAAGTGATGACTTTTCTAAAGTATTACAATTCGCACAAATGAATGCTGGTAAATGTAAAATGAAAGAAAAGAAAACCAGAAATGGATTGCGCTTATTAATTACTTTTGAACATATAAAATCTACCAAACAAGCGCTAGTCGCATTATCTAATATTGAAGGGATTTAAACTTTTTCCGTCAGCTAAAAAATTGCGCTTTTTCGTCAATTTTTTCTCCTTTACCCCTTCCGTAGCCATGCTATGCAACTAAAAAAAACCTTCAAATGGTCAAAAAATCACTAATTTTCGCTTAAATGTTAAAAGTCCAAATCACTTCATTAAATGAATGAAAAAAGTCATTTAAATCATCTCTTGTTGCTCACTATAGCGACATTACTTATAAGTACTTCTGGTGCATTGGGAAAATTCATTGATCTACCAACACCAATTATTATATGGTGGCGCTCAGCTTTAGCCGCAGTTTTTTTATTCGTGTTTTGTATTTATAAAGGTATTAAACTAAAGATCGAAGGAGGGAAAGATCGATGGACGTTTTTTATTGCTGCCCTTCTTATGGGAGCACATTGGATTACCTATTTCTATGCCTTAAAATTATCTAACGTGGCTATTGGTATGCTGTCACTATTTACATTTCCTGTTCTTATAGCATTATTAGAACCCTTATTTTTAAAGGTAAAACTTGACCCTATTCATATTGTTTTAGGGTTTATGGTACTCTTAGGGATTTATATTTTAGCTCCAGAATTTGATCTAGAAAGTCATCAGCTTCAAGGCATATTATTAGGCTTGCTTTCTGCATTGTGCTACGCTTTAAGAATTCTAATCCTCAAAGGACACGTTGCTAAGTATAATGGGACAGCGCTAATGTTTTACCAAGTGGCTATAATTGCTGTTGTTTTGACTCCTGTATTATTTTTTATGGACACCTCTAATATCACAACACAATATCCTTATGTTCTTTTATTAGCTTTACTAACGACTGCTATTGGACATACGATGTTTATAAATAGTCTAAAATACTTTAAAGCAAGCACAGCCAGTATTATTGGAAGTGTACAACCTGTTTTTGGAATTATAATTGCTTATTTTTTCTTGAAAGAAATACCAACAATGCATACATTTGTTGGTGGTACTTTAATTTTGGCAACTGTAGTGATTGAAAGTATTAGATCTAAAACCAAATAGTGGCTTAATTATTGCCGTTATTCTGTCGATAAAAACATATAAAAATGAGAAAAATAATCTTCATTCTATTCCTATTACCATTCCTAGGCTTATCGCAATCTGTAAAAGGAAACTTCTCACCAGCGGAAGCGTTCACGTATGCCTTTTTATATCAAGCGACGCCAGAGGGTGCTAACTATATCAATAGAGGAAAACTAGATAGTATAGGGAACTTTGAAATCCCATTAGATTCTACTATATCTCCAGGAATTTATAAGATTGTATATGCCACTCCTCCTGAGGAAAATAATTTCGATTTTATCTATGACGGGAAGGAAACCGTTGCCTTTAACTTTAGTAACGAACAAGGGGTTGAATTTATAGATTCAGATGAAAATAAACTTTGGAATTCCTATTTAAAAAGTATCGATATGGTGAACCAAACCATAAGCAATTACTACTCAAAAGAACATCTCGATAAAGAAGGCTTTAGTTCTATTTTCAAAGTTTTAAAAGATACACAATTGGCTTACGAAGAATCTGCTAACGGCAAATTAGTAGCTGCTTTTATTACTGCCAATAGACCCTATATTCCAACGAAATATGAAGACATAAGCACCTATTCTAAAAACCTGAAAACACACTATTTAAGTCAAATCGATTTTAGTAATTACCTATTACAAAGTTCTTCATTTTTAGTAGATCGTGTATCGGCTTATGTGTTTAATGTTGTTCAAAATCCTACGGATGAGATCTACAAACAGCATGTCGATGACATTGCGACTGCTATTAGTAATGACGACACCATTATTAAAACCAGTCTATTAGAAGTTATTTGGCAACGTTTTGTGACTTTAGAAAACCACGACCTGGCGAACTACATCACAGAAACGTACTTATTAAACTTAGCTACTACAACAAATAACAAAGTTTTAGCGCAAACTATTACATCTTATAAAAACACCTCAGTTGGTACTAAGGCACCAAATTTCGATATCCTTTTAGAGAACAGCAAAACCAGCTTGCATCAACTTGAAGGTGCAGAACACTATCTTGTTATTTTTTGGAGTAGTGGTTGTGGTCATTGTTTGAAAGAATTACCGAAAGTAAAAGAATTGATTGCGAATACACCCAATCTAAAAGTGATTGCCTATGGCCTAGAAGATGACAACATTGAATGGTCTAAAGAAATAAAAAACTATCCAGATTTTACACATGTCATTGGTTTAGGTAAATGGGATAACCAGATAGTGCAAACTTATGGTATTGCGGCAACTCCGACTTACTTCTTGTTAGATACGTCTAAAATGATTATTGCTAAGCCCTATGATTTTGAAGAATTGGAAGTCGTATTAAATGATTTTTAAGTCACTTTGAGTTTTTCCCTGATATTATAGGTTAAAAAACATCTAAACACCACTGTGGTTGTAACTTTAGTCACTATTACGTCTGTAAAAATCTTTATACTTTGTTTTTAAATTTAAATGTTCTCGATATTTTGTCGTTTGCAATGAGACTTCTAATTATTGTCAATTAGTTTTCTTTTTGTTGAAAGCGATAACAATAAAGGCACCAACGAAAACGATAAGCAGACCTGCATAATGTAAACCGCCATTACTTTCTTCAATTTTTGAGCGTCTACCCATTTCAAACCCCATCATACCTAGTCCGATTAAACTTGTAATTATTCCGAAAATATTTTTTTTATTCATGTCACTTTTTTTTATGTCGTTCTCATTTTCTTTTTTAGATATTCAATATTAAATAGACTCCAAATAAAGATAATTACGAAGATGATAATAGGATAACTGGAATAGATTTTCCCATTTAAAAAATAACTAACAGGTAAAAATAAAACAGGTAAAACAATAGACGTTATAAGAAGTCCATGGTACATAATCAATGCGTATTTTACATTCTTTTCAGATAAATTTCTGTATACTTTTTCTAGCATGTTCTTCAAATTTAAGGCTTGAGTGTCTTGTTTTTATACCAATTATAACTTAAAATAAGCCTAATAATTTGACTAATTTATATTCTTTTTACTTCTGTATTTTCTCATTAAGCCTACTCCTATTAATGCTGAGGCAAACATGCCTATAAATCTGCCATAAGACGCAATTAACAGAATGAACTCACTATCTGAAACTTTGTCTAACACAAAGAGTATTATTGCAATTATTAGAAGCGCTATTCCAATATAAATTGTTGAATTTTGTTTGTTCATTACTTAATTTTCTTTTTATCCTCTATATATAAACTGCCAATCAATCCAGCTCCAATAATTATTCCTGTTGAAGCTGAAACTAAATCAGCTCCTGTAAATAATCCGTAAACTGAATATAGAATTGAAAATGCTCCAATAACAATTAAAAATATTTTTAAATTTTTACTCATAATTTATGCTCTCGATTTATAATTTTTATTCAGCTTTCCTTTTGGTTAAATATTGACTCATAAATCCAGTAGCTATGACCGTCAGAAATAATCTTTGAATCCAAATGTTAATTTCAAAACCGAATTTATACACAGGACTTTGATTACCAAAAAAAGTTCCTATTAAATAACCTATCATTATAATTCCTGCTATTAAGAATAAATATTTTTTTATTCTTTTAATTACATTTTGAATTTTATCTTTTTTAAGATCGTTCATTAACGCATGCCAACCCGTTTTCTCACAACAATTTCTTCTCTTAGTTTAGTGTCTCTTTCATCTTCTTTCTTAAAGACAACCATTTTACAATTACAACGCCTCCAAACATGAAGAAAAAAGCTTGTAAACAAATAAAGAAACTAAGAGGTGGATGGTTATCCCATAAACGATTTGGTTCTCGTACAAATTCTAAACCTATAAAAAATGTAACGATCCCAAATGTTACTAATACAATCGTTCTTCGTAGATAGTTGTTCATTCTTGATTTACTCATAATTATAAATTTTGTTGTTTGAGTTTGATTGCTTTCCGTTCACACATGGTTAGCTCGTCTTGTTTAAAACATCAATTAAAATTCCGATAAAAACTAATAGAAACGAACCTGTTGTTGTTCCAAGTAAATAGACTAGTAACCCTTTAACATAGCTAGAGACTTTATTCTTGTTAAAAAAACTCCCGATTGCCCAGGCTGAATATAACAATGCGATTAAATAGGTTAGGTTTCTATTTTCGAAACCTGTCACGCTTTCAAGAATTCCAAAAAAGGTGAAAATTAAATTTCCCATGCCAATTGTAAAAAAAACTAAAATAAAAATCTCATAAATATTAAAACTAGATTTGATAAAAAACAATCCTGTCCATAAACCAATAAAAAAGCCCAATAATATATTTACAATTCCAAAATTTTCCCCAACCCATTCAAATACTTTTATTACGCCTTTACTTTCAATCTCTTGTGCTATGCCTCCAGTATTAAAACCTAAAATTTGCTGACATATCACAAAAAATAAAGAACTAAAAATCACAAAAATTATTGGCTTTACAAGTCTTTTTCTGTCATTAAGAATAAACGCCCTAATTGTATGTCCTGGTCTTAAAAACAATTCGTTAATAGTATAGAGAATTCCTTTATCAAAGTTTAACACACTCCCAATTTCATTTATAATGTATTTACTATCAATTCTTTCTAAAGATTTGGGATCTCCGCATTTAAAACAAAAATCATCCGCTAATTCTGTTCTATACTTTATGGATTGTTGAAAATTGATGTTTTTATTCATGCCTTATATTTTACTAAAAAAGCCAGTTTAATAAGAGTGTGATAATCACTATAATTATAGTTATCATATAAAATTTGTTTTAATTAGATTTTATTTGAGTATTTAAAATGATACAAAGGTTTACTTTATTCTTTTTTTACTTTAGATGAAGAAAACATGCCATAAACAGATAAAACGATGCCAATAATTAGAAATGAAAATATAAATATGCTCGCACTTTCCATTGTCATTAGCACAATACCTATAATGACAAATAAGCCACCAATGTTTGTAATAATATATCCTTTGTTACAGTTTTCTTTAATTGCCATACTTAGTTATTTTTACCTTTAGTCAAATAGCATAGGCCAAATTATTTTATTAATTATTCCAACTGTAATAAATCCAAAAACAATTCCTAGGTAGAAATTCTTTCTACTTTTTTTAGGTTCTTCTTTTTCCATTTCTAAAATTTTATAATTTATGCATTTTCTCAGCGAGAGTTTCACCAATCAATGTCAAGGGCTAACAAAATATTATTTTACACCTTATTTTTAAAATGTTGATGAAAAAGAGCTATTGATAAACCCAACCATCCTATCAAATAAATTATTTGTTTCAGCTTAATTGGATAGGCGTTATTATAATATTCACCTGTGATTTCCAATACTAGAGAAATGAAAACAATGGAGGTTAAAATGGCACCAATTAGACATAATTTATTTTTCATGCTTTAATCCTTTTTATTGTGTACATAAATACCACTACCAATACACCTGCAAAAATTGCGCGTATCCAAGGAATTCTATCGTATGATAACAAACCATATAATATTATTCCTTTTGTCAGGCCAATTCCAGTTCCCAAAAACATTTTCAATTCCAACTTTTCATTATCTGATTATTTATTGTTGCTTAATAGTGTTAGAAACATTAAAAATCACTACGTGTTTTTTACTTATAATGCTATGTTCTACTTCGCTAGTATAAATGTGTGACGTAATAATTAGTGCTATGTTCGATACTCAAATCTATTTATATAAAGCAGCCTTTAGGTTACACAAAAGGGTAGTAATGAATTAATCTTATAAAAACTACACTTTAGGGTAGTGCGTTTTTTTTTAAACTATATTTGATACAAATCTCTTTTTTATGCCAGATGTAAATGACTTTTTTTCTTTAATTAACCGTGTTGAAGCTATTTCTAAGGAAGATGAAAAGCAAGCTGTTAATTTCTTAGAATCAATAGACGCCTTTGCGAGAACTACATATAAAAGTCTTTACGTAATTAATTACAATGAAAAAGGATTTGATTATGTATCTGACAATCCATTATTTTTATGTGGTAATACTGCGGAAGAAGTCAAAAAAATGGGATATGACTTTTATTTTAAACACGTACCAGAAGACGATTTAAAACTCCTTTTAAAAATTAACACACTTGGTTTTGAATTTTATGAACGTGTTGCCATTGCCGAGCGTAAAAATTATACGCTATCATACGATTTTCATTTAATTAATAATGATGGTGAGAAAACTCTAATTAATCAAAAAATAACGCCTTTATTCTTAACGGAAGAGGGTAAATTATGGAAGGCAATTTGCCTTGTTTCGCTTTCTTCTGAAAACAAAGCAGGCCATATTAGAGTCTATAAAAAACGAGACAACAAAGTTTATAATTACGATTTGGACGGTGATTTCTGGAAAGAAACTACCAATATAGAATTAACAACCAGAGAAAAAGAGATTATACAGCTATCCACCAGAGGTTATACCATAAACCAAATCGCAGAAGCCTTATTTGTTTCGCCAGACACTATAAAATTTCACAGAAAAAAACTGTTTGAAAAATTAAGCGTTGCAAACATCTCTGAAGCTATTGCATATGCAACAAACAATAAACTGATTTAATTAGTCATTCATTTTTTATGGTGAATAACATTTAGGGAATTCTTTTGTTTTCTTGATGGTAGCATTATTATAAAGTGAATTCAGGAAATTTAAGACACATAAAACTTATCCTCTATATTTATAAGCATTGTTTAGACAAATTTGATAATTCAATTATAAAATTCTGGAATTACAACCACTCCAACTTACTTCTTGTTAGATAGGTCTAAACTAATTATAGCCAAACCTTATGAGTATAAAGATGTAGAAACAGCGATCAAAAATCTATAGCTTCAACAGCAATGATAAAATAATTGGTGTCACCTTGCCAAGGCATTGATCTATAACGTTCTTTATAAGTTAATTTTACGCGTTTTCCTTCTGATGCTTTGAGCTTTTCTAAAACGTCCTTATCTAAGACTGAAAATTGCCAGAGGTTACCCTCTAAGCCATCGTTAGAGGAACCCACTCTCAGCCCGCCCATATTCAGTTCACCTTCATTCGTTTTTAATACAACTCCTTTTTTCGAAATTTTAATTAATTGACCTGCGCGCGTCCCTTCTGAATACGTCCAAGAACAAGCCCATATCAAAAGCACAAATAAAACAATAATGCCAAGTACAATCTTTAAAACAAACTTTTTGAATCTAGATTTAAAACTTGGTTTGTCATGATTTGAATTATCCATATAAAAATTTATTGGTTCGTCTATAGTATAAAGATAAAGAAAACGCCCAGTAAAACAAGTGTTTTATCTGAGCGTTTCGAAACTAAATAACCAACCAAAATTTAGCTTCTTTTATTTTCTCTCGGGTTGTTTACCCTTTTTGTTTTTTGCTTACGCTTTTTAGGTTTATCCTTTTCTATAGTTACTCTACCTTGCGAATCAGAACTTCTGTAATATGGTATATAACCTACACCTCTAAATTCATAAATCGTACCAGAGTCGGCATGTAATAACTCTATCGTTCCGTCATCAATAACGGTCAGTTCGAAGAATTCATTGTCGAAGAAATCATAATCTAATGTTAATGTTTTTAGGTACATATTTCCTACGACATCTCCCACTCCATAGACTCCTGTATAATCCCAAAAAATGTTATTTGGATTATTGCTGTTTGCATCTTGAGAACTTCTAAACGTGGAGTCATTACCACCAGATAAAAACTGTAAATAGTTTTCATTATCAAACTCGTTTAGTGCTCCAAACGTACTTGTATACGTTTTCTCCCAAGCTTCATATTCTTGTAAAAAATAATGAATATTGTCATAGAATATAAAATCATAATCAAATGTTGATCGCTGATAACCTTCCAAAAAATAAGAGGTGTCATTATAAGGATTATACAATTCAATCGTTTTATAATCAACTTGATATACATCAAAACTATCAAAGCCATCAATAACATGATCAACATCTAATATCATATCATAAGCATCATAGTTTCCAATTTGCACACCATAGCCTCCACCTTGACTGCCAAAACCAACTAAATTGTTGTTGGCATATAAACGACCATTATCAAAAGTCAGCGTAAACGCAATTTGCAAAAACGGGGTTTCACCATAACCTTGGGTCGCATTAATATCCACATACCATAAATCGTAAGAATTCAATAATTGATTCAATGAAATTGATGGTACGTTATCGTTTATAATTATTTCGTCTGTATAACACGAAGTGAACAACGTTGCACTTAGTGCAAATCCTAATAATAATTTTAGCGTCCTCATAATCTATCGGTTTTTGGGTTACTACTAATAGATATTCAAAACGTATGCCAAACATTAATTTTATGATTTTTCTGAGCTTTAGACTCAGCATTAACGCGGTTAAAACTTATTTCAAGTGTGCTCAGTATGACAGCGTAATTTCGAAAGCTTTCTTTAAATTTTACGTATTTTTGAACTACAATAACTTAGATCCTTATATGAGTGATACTAAAAAATATGCTGTGTTTGGTGCCGGAAGTTGGGCCACTGCCATTGTAAAAATGCTTTGCGAAAACTTAGATGAAGTCGGCTGGTATATGCGAAGTGTTTATACCAAAGAGCACCTTCTTAAAGAACAACATAATCCTAGTTATTTAAGTTCTGTTGAGTTTCGCACGGAACAGTTGAAGCTCAGTAATGATATCAATGAAATTGCAGATTGGGCAGATGTGCTCATTTTTGTGATTCCGTCGGCATTTGTGCATTCTGAATTAGAAAAACTCACTACAGATATAAGTAAAAAAACTGTGGTCTCAGCAGTTAAAGGTATTTTACCAGAAACCGGAAAATTAGTTGGTGAACATTTTCACCATACCTATAATATCCCTTTTGAAAATATCGCTGTTATTGCTGGCCCATGCCATGCTGAGGAAGTGGCTTTAGAGCGTTTATCTTATCTCACCATTTCGTGTGCTGATGCTGAGAAGGCACAAGCCATAGCAGATAACTTATCTAGCGCTTATATAAAAACCAAAATCAGTGATGATATAATAGGTGTTGAGTATGCCGTAATGCTAAAGAATATTTATGCTATCGCCGCAGGCATTGCTCATGGTTTAGGTTATGGTGATAACTTCCAAAG
>JAWUVW010000096.1:0-28459 GCA_034112185.1 Flavobacteriaceae bacterium
ACCACCTCCAACTAAAGCAAATTTTTGAGACAAGGTATTAGGGAATGAATTTTCTTGCCCAGCAATAAATAAGGCCCCATCTGTAAAGCCAGATGTTAAAGAGTTTCCTAAAGCCACATAAGTAGAAAAATCTGCTGTACCAGCTGTTAATTCTGGTAAAGGACCACTATCGTCATTACCTAGGTTTCTAAGTTCATCAAGTTCGTCATTCTCACATGAGAACATTACTGTTACGAGTAATGATAGTACTATATATTTAATATTTTTCATTATCAATTTTATTATAAGTTATTAATTGTCAAAGACATGTAATACATAGATCCAATAAACCCTGTTCCAAAAGCTGTAAAGTATTCATCAGCCAAAAGATTAGTAGCTCCAAGTTTAATTGTAGATTTTAAACTTGGGATTCTATAGTTAATCTGTGCATCTAAGACATTAAATGCAGGGATTTCTCCATCACCAAAAGAGGATTGCCAAAAGTAGTTATCGCTCCAACGCCATGCGACGTTAAATCCAAAGTTTGTAAATAATTCAGTTTTTCCAAAACCAACTTTAACTTTATGTTCAGGTGTATTAAAACTCGTTCTAAAATCTGGATTACCAGCAATATCGAAATCTAAACGCGACCAGGTATAATTCGCATTTATATCGAAACCATTAAATACTTTAGTAGAAACTTCTACTGCGGCGCCATAAGAGCTCACTGACTGGTCAGTGTTTGTATACGTTTGATAAGCGGCAAAATCATCGTTGGCCAATGCCGCTAAGATTTGCTGTGTATCTGAATTTAAGCCTCCAACCGATGCTGGATTAGCTGGATCGTAACCTGTTAAATCAAAATTTGAAACATTTCCGTACAATGGGGCCACGACCTGTTCATTTGCAAGAAAATTATCGTAAGCGTTATAATATGCAGAGCCATCTATAATAAAGTCATTGATTTTACCTCTATAACCAACTTCGAAAGAGCTCACCTGTTCTGGTACTACTGTATTAGGATTACCAATAAACTCATTTCCATTAGATGCAGGGTCGTGTGTTGCTAAACCAGTTGCAATTGAAGCACCAAGAGAGTTATTATAGGCTGCAGACGCGTTTTGGGTTATTGTTGCTGGCAGACCTAAGCTTTGCCCAAATGCACTTACACCATAATCTCTTACAAAACGTTCACCATTGTCTGACGCACCTCCAACTAAATTACCAAGAGCTGTTTCTAAGCCTATATATAAGGCCTGTGTATCAGGGTTTCTAAAACCAGTTTGAAAAGATGCTCTAAAATTATGATTTCTATTAACAGTTAAGCCAGCAGAAATTCTTGGAGAAAAGAAACCGTCAAATAATTCTGCCTTATCATATCTGACAGATCCCGTTAATTTCAGTTCTAAATTTTCATTTAACTCTAATGTACGCTGCAATTGTGTATAAATACCAAATTCTGAATAGCTAATTGGGCCATCTGCATCCGTGTAAATGGTTCCAAAAGAATTTAATCTAAATCTTCTAGCAGAACCCCCCAGTTGCACTTCTGCAAAGCCTATCTTATCACCAAAGTTATAGTTGGCATCACCATGATAAATTTTAGAATTATCTCTAATTGCAGAACCTTCTAAAAAACCGGTCGTACTTGTGACCTTATCAAAAGCCTGTTGAAATTCTGGTGTGCCAGGTTCCAGTCTTCCTACTTCTGCAGTTTCTCTAGCAGCGGCATGAGCTTGGTCCGGTGTGGCGCCACCAAGTGTTTGTCCAATAAATTCGCCGACGTATTGTCCAAACCAAACGTCATGAGCTTTCCAGGCTTGTAATAAATTAGGGCCTGCGACATCCATAATATAGGTGTCACCAGCTTTATCTGAAGTAATGTACCCTCTTACAAAAAAGTCGTCATTTCTTATTTCTAGCTTATGTTGTTGTAATGAAAAATTATCTATTCTGTAGCGTTGGGCACCCTGAAATACGGTAGATCCTGTACCTACTTTACCCACATATTGAATTTCGAAATCATTTTCCCATGGGCGAAAATATAAACCCCAATCCGCTTTTACGCTTTCAGCGTTATAATCTGTTAAATCGCGTTCCTCATATCCAGTTCTACTCACATTTACGGATGGTATTAAGGCAGCAGATCCAGCAGGTGCAAGGCCTATAGCTTCTAATTGAAGAGCAACATCTCTAATATTTGTAGTCACATTATCTCCATATACATTGACGCCATCATAATTAATATTAGACTCCCGTGTACCGCCTCGCATATCTTTGTCATCGAGATTTGTAGCGAACCAATCCGTACCATTTAAGTAACTAAAGTTAACTTTGGCTGCAAACTTTTCATTAAATTTATAAGCCATTCTGATGCCAACGTCTGTGAAATCGTTAGTACCAGCAGCTTCTTGGGAAGTTACACCACGTTTTACGTAAGCACTAATGCCTTGGATGTCAAAAGGACTTTTACTACGCATAAAAAGAATACCATTAAAGGCATTTGCGCCATATAGGGCAGAAGACGCACCAGGTAACAACTCTACACTATTAACGTCAGTTTCAATCATGCCTAATAAGTTTCCTAATGGAAAGTTTAGAGCTGGCGCTGAATTATCCATACCGTCAACCAATTGCATAAAGCGCGTATTGGCAAAAGAAGCAAACCCTCTTGTGTTAATAGACTTAAAGGTTAAACTGTTCACATTAACGTCAACACCTTTAAGATTTTCTAAACCACCATAAAAATCTGCGGAGGCTGTATTCTTAATCTGTTTAAGTCCAAAGCGCTCTACCGTTACTGGAGATTCAAATATCCGTTCAGGTGTTCGAGATGCAGAAATCACAACTTCATCGAGTGCGCTACCTTCTGCTAAACTAACATCCACGGTTTGATTGTTAGATGTTATTTCGATAGTTTGAGATTCAAATCCGGTGTAACTTACGCGGATTGAAAAGGGTGGATCTTGATCTATAGTTATGGTATATACACCATCAAAATCTGAAATAGTACCAGAACTAGTACCTACTACGACAATATTTGCACCAGGTAGGGGTAACCCCGTATTGTCTGTAATTGTACCTTTTACTGTAGTTTGTGCAAAGGACCCCACGCAAAAAAGCAGTGTGAAAAGCTTTAAGATTGTCTTCATTTTAGAGAATTAGTTAATTATTTGTTAAGCAATTTAAATAAATAAATGAATATGCAATAAGAAATTCTCACAAAATTATGCGCGCACAGTATATTTTAGAAAAAACAAGGCCTATAAATTGTAAATCTCACAATTTATAGGCCTAAAAAAATGATTTTTATAATGCGATTAGTTACTCAACCGTAACAGATTTAGCTAAGTTTCTAGGTTGATCCACATTTTTATCGAGCATTACAGCTATGTGATATGACAATAATTGTAATGGGATAGTTGTTAGTAAAGGCGTAAGACATTCTATAGTTTCTGGCACTTCAATAACATGATCTGCTAGTTCTTTTACACTGATATCTCCTTTTGTAACAATACCGATAATTTTTCCTTTCCTAGATTTTATCTCTTGTATGTTACTTACAACTTTTGCGTAATGTCCTTTTTTAGTCGCAATGACCACAACGGGCATTTGCTCATCAATTAATGCAATAGGACCATGTTTCATTTCTGCCGCAGGATAACCTTCTGCGTGTATATAAGAAATCTCTTTTAATTTTAAGGCACCTTCTAAAGCCACAGGGAAATTAAATCCACGACCTAGATATAAGAAATTAGTCGCATTTTTATAAATGTCAGCCACCGTTTTTACATACGCGTCAGACTTTAATGCTTCTTCAACTTTACTAGGTATCGTTTCTAGCTCAATTAAATGACGTCTAAAATCTGAGCTAGACATCGTCCCTTTAGCTCTTGCTAAACGTAATGCCATCAAAGTTAATACCGTAATTTGTGTTGTAAATGCTTTGGTCGATGCAACACCTATTTCAGGTCCGGCATGCGTATAAGCACCGGCATTAGTTTCTCTAGCGATAGAAGAACCTACAACATTACAAACACCAAAAACAAATGCGCCTTTAGATTTTGCTAATTTAATAGCCGCTAAGGTATCTGCTGTTTCACCAGATTGAGATATCGCTATAACCAAATCTTTTTCTGTAATTACAGGATTTCTATATCTAAATTCTGAGGCATATTCTACTTCAACAGGTATTCTTGCTAAATCTTCAAAAATATATTCAGCAACTAATCCAGCGTGCCAAGACGTGCCACATGCCACAATTATAATTCGGTCTGCTGCCAAGAATTTCTTCATGTTATCTTCAACACCTGCTAGTTTTATCAGGCCTTCATTACTCAATAACCGTCCTCTAAATGTATCTAGAATAGCACTAGGTTGTTCAAATATTTCTTTAAGCATAAAGTGATCATAGCCACCTTTTTCAATTTGTTCTAAATTAAGCTGAAGTTCTTGTATATAAGGAGCTACAAGTTTGTCATCTTTAATCTTACGTATTTTTATATCTTTTCCCCTTCTAATAATTGCCATTTCTTCATCTTCTAGATAAATAGCATTTTTAGTATATTCTATAAAAGGTGAAGCATCACTGGCAATAAAAAATTCATCTTCACCAATACCAATAGCCAAAGGGCTTCCTAGTCTAGCAACAACGATTTCATTGGGTTTATTTTTATCAAAAACAGCAATGGCATAAGCCCCTACGACCTGGTTTAAAGCTATTTGAACAGCTTTACCAAGTTTTGTGTTTTCGTTTTTCTTTACGTCTTCAATAAGATTGACTAATACTTCAGTATCTGTATCTGATTTAAAAGTGTAACCACGCTTAATTAATTCTTTTCTTAAGGAATCGTAATTTTCTATAATTCCGTTATGGATAATTACCAAATCACCCGAGTTAGAATAGTGTGGATGAGAATTTACATCATTTGGCACACCATGAGTTGCCCAACGTGTATGACCTATACCTAAAGTTCCGTCAGTAGAAATTTCACGCTCTAACCGCTCTTTGAGATCCGAAACTTTTCCTTTAGTTTTTGATAGTTTGATGTTATTACCATCATATAATGCAATACCAGCACTATCGTAGCCACGATATTCTAGTCTTTGAAGTCCTTTAATTATGATAGGATAAGCCTCTCGATGGCCAATATATCCAACAATTCCACACATAGGTTACTTGTTTAGTTAATTTGGTTCTGTGTAATATATTTCTAAAAACACTCTTTTACTTTCATCTTCGGTATTATTACCGTGTAATACTGTGCCTCTTGGCGTTATTATTGAACTAACTGGAATTGTTAAATCTGAATTAGTAGTATTTTGTATTTGTCTTTGTTGATTCCCTCCTTCGAGATTAACATTTAAAGAAACAGATAACCCTAATTCAACATTAGTAGAATCTCTCAATAACAAGTTATTGAGGTGTTCTGTGATTCTGAATTTGTATTTAACACCAGATTCCGTCGGATCGTCATTAACACGTTGCAACGGTCCAAGATGGTTCACTATTGAAAACGAAGGTATACTATTGTTTAGTTCATCTAAAAAATAATCTATTAAAGGTGTCTTATTATCTATGTCATACACATATAGGCGATTAGGTTCGCCATCCTGCACCATATCTTGGTCAACATAGAACACAAGGCTGGCTTCGTTTAATAAACGTTTCGACTTCACAAAATTTCCATCTTCATCTGTTTCAACAAAAAAGTCTTTCCAGTCTTCAAAGGTCGTATCATCGGAAGTATCGTTATCATCTCCATTAAATAATTTTATCTTCGACAGTGCGCCTTCGCCGCCTTTTAAGTAAATTCTACTATCGCCATCAACATCATCTCCAGTGTTAATTGGTGTTGTAAAATTATTATCCATGAAGTTAATTCTATCTGAACCGAATCCTATTTCGAAAGTCGTTTGTTCCTTTTTGTCTGCATCATCCGTACTGTCTGATGTAAGTCTTGTATAATGGATAGTTATTTGAGAGGATTGGCCTCCTATGTTTAAAATTAGAAAGCTACCATCATCTTCTACAGATTCTGCTTTGAAGTAAAGGCCTCTAAAATAGTCGTCAAAGTTGTTAGCATTAGTTAATACAGACTCTCCTTCTTGATCTATAATTTTATTTTGCCAAAAGGCTGGATCTAACTTTATTCTAATACCCGGTGCTTCTCTAAATAAAATTTGAGGATCTGTGTCTTCATCATCATTGTCTGCTTCCTCTAGCACAAACCCTTTGTCACTAATATTTATGACATTTTCTCCATTATCTGCAGTAGTATAAGATGTTTGAGGCCCTGTAAGAAATAGTAACGCTTCACCTTCTAATGACATATCGGATATGGGCTCAGTTGGAGATGCAGATTTGTTTGAGAAATAGGCTTGAGACTCACCAAGATCAGCATTTGGGTCAAAATCTCTAATAAAAAAATCGCTTTCAAAAAGGCTTAACTTTATGGATTTATAGGTGTCGGCCTTAGGTAAAACAGAATCAATCTCATATAAAATATTACCATCCTCTTCAGTTCCTGTTGAAAAATTAAAATAAGGAATTTTCAATACTACAGAATCTATTACAACGTCTTCACCAAAGTCGGGATCAAAAGCACTTAATGAGACCTTAGTGACAAAGCTAGAGGTGGTTCTGCCATAAGCATCATCATAAATACCCAAAGTACTAAGCCCTAAATTATTTGTTTGGACTGGTCCTAAAGCTTCGGTATATGAAATGATCTCATATTTTTCTGAAAATATATCAAAATTTGTAGCATTCTCATTGGTTATAACATCAGACTGTATACTATTAAAGTCTTTATCGCAAGCAATAAAGCTCAAAACGATAAAGCCAAACACTAAAATCTGTAGGGCAAATTTATTTCTTTTCATAGGTAATGTTAACCGTTTAAAACAGTTTTAGTATAAAACTCTGTGTATGGATCTGCAAATTCTTCAATAGAATAAAAATCTAAGACAGGTTTAGTTAAATCATTTATGTATGTATCTAATTCTTTTGGTAAGTCTTGAGACCCCCTAATAATCGCATCAGAATTATCAATAGCAATTTTCATTAAATTAATATAATTTGGTTTTTCTAAAGATTTGGTCGCTTCTGCGTCAAGTCCATCGAAATTCACTTTAGACAATAAGTCTTTATCTAACGTCCCTTCAAAGCTTTCATTGTATACAGAGGTTACAATTTTACTCTCTGTAAATAAAGGTTCAGTTTTATAAAATTCCTTTAGATATAATGGTAGTAATGCGGCAAGCCATCCGTTAACATGGATAATGTCTGGAGCCCAATTTAATTTTTTAACAGTTTCTATAACGCCTTTCGCAAAGAAAATGGCGCGTTCGTCATTATCTGAAAAAAGTTTTCCGTCTTCGTCTGTCAGTGTTGCTTTCCTTTTAAAATAATCTTCGTTGTCTATAAAGTACACTTGGATACGCTCTTTAGGAATTGATGCGACTTTAATAATCAATGGCATATCTAAGTCGTTAATCACTAAGTTAATACCAGAAAGTCTAATAACTTCGTGCAATTGGTGCCTTCTTTCATTAATATTACCAAAGCGAGGCATAAATATTCGAATTTGACCTCCCTGTTTGTTTACCATTCTTGGCGCTTCAAATGACATTGAAGAAATTTCAGTTTCCGGTAAATATGGCACAACTTCCGAGGACACATACAATATTCGCTTATCTTTCATAAATCTAGTGCTTTTGAAAATTAAAAAGTAAAAAACATGCAAAATTACAAAATTTTGGGCAGATTGCCAGTAAAATATTATGTTTGCACCCGTTAATTTTTTGTTAGAGTATTGAAAAAGTTTCATAATAAAACCAAATTATCACATCACTTAGGTGTATTGAAAGCGAAAGGAAAGGCTATTGGCTTAGTGCCTACTATGGGCGCACTTCACAATGGGCATTTGGCATTGGTTAATAGAGGATTAAGTCAAAATGATGTTGTTGTGGTTAGTATATTTGTCAATCCGACGCAGTTTGATAACCAAGAAGACCTCATTACATATCCAAGAACTTTAGACGCTGATATTTTGCTTTTAAGGACATTAAGTGACACAGCGATTATAGTTTATGCGCCATCTGCAGAAGACATTTATGGAAATAGCATCAGCTCAGAATCCTTTGTTTTTGACGGTTTAGAGCACGAAATGGAGGGTGCATTTAGGCATGGTCATTTTGATGGAGTGGGCACGATAGTAAAACGTTTATTAGAAATTGTAAAACCAGATTACGCCTATTTTGGAGAAAAAGATTTTCAGCAATTACAGATTGTTAAGAAGCTGGTAGAATTAAACAGTATTTCTGCAAAAATCATTGGTTGTGCTATTCATAGAGATGAAGATGGCTTGGCGATGAGTTCTAGGAATGCAAGACTGACAGAAGCACATAGAGCTGCTGCGCCTTTTATCTACAGAACGCTAAATACTGTCAAAGCAAAGTTTGGCACAAAAAGTGCTCAAAGTATTACGGAATGGGTTGGCAAGCAATTTGAAAAAGAACCACTCTTAGAGCTAGAGTATTTTATTATTGCAGATACAAAAACCTTAAAACCAGTAAAACGGAAATCAACAAAAAAGACATATAGAGCTTTTATAGCAGTATATGCAGGTGATATAAGACTTATAGATAATATCGCTTTAAATTAATTATCTTTGTGGTATGCAAATTCAAGTTGTAAAATCTAAGATTCACCGTGTAAAAGTTACAGGTGCAGACCTTAATTATATAGGGAGTATTACTATTGACGAAGACCTCATGGAGGCCGCCAATATCATACAAGGAGAAAAAGTTCAGATTGTAAATAATGACAATGGTGAGCGTTTAGAAACCTATTGTATTCCTGGTCCTCGAAATAGTGGCGAAATTACGCTAAATGGTGCTGCAGCGAGAAAAGTTGCTGTTGGTGACACCTTAATTCTCATTACTTATGCCTTAATGGATATTGAGGAAGCTAAAGTATTTAGGCCATCTATAGTATTCCCAGATGAGGCCACTAACCTCTTAAAATAAACCGTTGAGTAAGCTTAAAACCAGCCTAAAAGTTATATTACCTTTACTAGTGGGGGTTGCTTTGGTATGGTATTCTCTTTCTCAAATTTCTATTACAACTTTAGTTCAGTATTTTAAAGATGCGGATTATACTTGGATTGTTTTAGGTGTTGTTTTAGGGATTTTAAGTCACATTTCTCGAGCTTATCGTTGGTTATTTATGGCAGAGCCATTGGGTTATAAGCCAAAATTTGTGAATAGCGTTATGGCCGTTTACTCTGCGTATCTCATTAATTTTACCATTCCAAGAGCTGGTGAAATTGCGAGAGCTTCAATTTTAACTAATTACGAAGGGATTCCCTTCGATAAAGGTTTTGGTACAATTGTAGCAGAACGTGTAGCAGATACTATTATGTTGCTGTCAATAATGGCTTTGGCACTTTTTTTAGAATTTGAGTTCATTTATAATTTCTTTGCTGAAAAATTTAACCCAGTAGTATTGCTTTTTGGTTTCATCTTATTAGTTATCATCGGAATTATAGTATTTTTCTTTGTTCAGAAAAGCACCTCTAATTTTGCATTAAAAGTAAAAGGATTTCTTTCAGGACTTATTGAAGGTGCGCTCAGCATTTTTAGAATGAAAAAGAAATGGGCTTTCATCTTTCATACTGTATTTATTTGGGTAATGTATGTACTGATGTTTTATATTACAACTTTAGCTTTACCCGAATTACATCATATCTCAATTCCCGCCGTACTGATTGGATTTATACTGGCTAGTTTTAGTATTGCAGCAACAAATGGAGGTATTGGTTCGTTTCCAGAAGCTATAGTCATTGCTTTTTTATTGTTTAATATGGAAGAAGATCCAAGTCGAGCTTATGGCTGGATTGTTTGGTCTTCACAAACATTGGTAATCATAGTATTGGGAGGGATATCTTTAATTTACCTTCCAATCTACAACAGAAAGAAAACAACACTATAGAAATATTTTTTAACTTGCTATTATTTTTAAGTCAATTCACAATATGAAGAAATTCTATACTCTTATTTTAATTTGCTTATTTGCTTTAAATATTAAAGCTCAAGCGATTTACAAAACTATCGATTCTTATAAGCTCGAAGGCAAACGTGAATTAAAAATTCAACTACCTCGAAATTACGACTCACAAGCAAAGCGAAAGTATCCTTTAGTTTTGGTTCTTGACGGGGACTATTTATTTGAACCCGTAGCAGGAAATATAGATTATCAGGCCTATTGGGAAGATATTCCCGATTGTATTGTCGTAGGAATAAAACAGGGTAAAACCAGAGAAGATGATTTCTTTTATGATAAGGATACTTTTTTTCCGGCACACGAAGGTGCGGATTTTTATGAATTTATGGCTGCTGAACTGTTGCCATATATAGAAGATAATTACAACGCCTCTAACTTTAGGGTGATCGTTGGCCATGATCTGAGTGCTAATTTTATTAATTACTATTTATTTAAGGACGAGCCTCTTTTTAGGGCTTATATAGCTTTAAGCCCAGATTTAGCTCCAGAAATGGAGAATAGACTGAAAGAGCGTTTAGCAATACTTAAGGAAGAAACTTTTTATTATATGGCAACTGCAGATGCAGATATAAAGGCATTGCGTAATGCTATTTTAGAATGTGACGCAAAACTAAAATCAATTAAAGAACCTAAACTACATTACAAGTTTGATGATTTCGAAGACGCCAATCATTATTCTTTAGTTGGAAGAGGAATTCCCAAAGCACTTAATGAAATATTTTCTTTATATAAGCCGATTAACGGTAAAGAATACAATGAAAAAGTACTTACTTTCGACGGCTCTCCTTACGATTACTTAACAAAGAGGTATGAGGACATAGCGTATTTCTATGGCTTCGAAAAAAAAATAATAGAGAACGATATTAGAGCAATTGCTGCTGCTTGTCATAAAAAAGATGATTTAGAGTCTCTAGAGAAATTATCAAAATTAGTTAAGAAAGAATTTCCAGAATCTATGCTAAGTGCTTATTATTTAGGTGTGTACTATGAAAAAGAAGGTAATCTTAAAAAAGCGTTGCAACGGTTTAAGTCTGGTTTACTTTTAGAACCTTCACAATTTATTGATAAGGAAATTATGCTCGAAAAAATGTATGAGATCCAAGACGCAATGAAAGATTAATTGCATTTCATCGAAAAAATCGACTATTCAACGATATTTTTAGTATGTTTGTCATGCCTTAACCAAACCTACTTTCAAATGAGAAAAGCTATTTTAATAGTTTTGGCTTGCATATTATGCACTCCACTATTCGCCCAAATCAGTTATGATGAAATTAAGTCATCAAATTTAAATGCCGTTCGTAAATTAAAAATTAAATTACCAAAAGGCTACGACCCGTCTTCAGAATTAAAACATCCTTTAATTATTGTTTTTGATGGAGATTATTTATTTGAACCTGTTGCTGGTCAAGTAGATTTTCAGACCTATTTCGATGATATGCCTGGATCTATTGTCGTTGGTGTATTGCAAGGCAAAGAACGCCGTTACGATGGCTATTGCGACGAAGTTACTGGTTTACCAAAAGAAGGGGGTCTACGTTTTCATAATTTTGTGGCAGACGAGTTAATTCCATATTTAGACTATAATTTTAATACTAGTAAATTTAGAGTCGCTGTTGGACATGATCTCATGGGTAATTTTATTAATTCGTATTTATTTAAGGAAGATCCACTTTTTCAAGCCTATGTATGTATCAGTCCAGATTTGTCTGGTACGGTGAAGGATTATTTAGGTAAACGCCTAGAATTTTTTAAAGATGATATTTTCTATTATATGGCAACTTCAGATAAAGATTTACCATATATAAGAGAAGCTGTTTTAGATGCAAATACGCAAATTGGTGCCGTTAAGAATCAATATTTAACCTATTACTTTGATGATTTCAAAAACGATACGCATTACACACTAGTAACAAGTGCTATCTCTAAATCGTTTGATAAAATTTTCCAATTATACAAACCACTTCGCGAAAAAGAATTAGAAGAAAAAGTATTGCCTTACGAAGGTACTTTAGATAAGTATTTGGTGGATCGTTATGAGAGAATCGAAGACCTATTCGGAATTACAAAACCGATTACAGATGAAGAAATTGAAAAAGTGGTTAAGATTGCAGAGCAACGAAATGATTTAGAATCATTAGAAAAAATTGGAAAGCTGGCTAAAAAACTGAATCCAAATTCGCTTTTAGGGACCTATTATTTAGCACAATATGCTGAGAAAATTGGTAAAATTAAAAAGGCAAAAAAATTATACGAAGCGGCATTGGAATTAGACGATGTGAGCCATATCAACAGAGACTTTATTTTCTCTAAAATCGATGAACTGACTGTAGTAGATACAGACGAAGAAAAAATTGAGGAGGACAACGATGAAGACAACTAAGAAAAAGACCATTTCTACAGACTACGTTCTTGAAGCTTTTTTTAGAAGAGTAAAATCTTTTATGCTGTTTCATATACTTTCAAAAAAGGTAACTTTAAAACACACAACAGTCTTTGACCGGTTTGAGGAAATCAACTAAAATTATCTTAATTTAGCTATTCTTAAAATTATAGATTTCTGTTTTCACGGAAATTAACGAATATGGCTAAAGTAAAAACAACTTTTTTTTGTCAAAATTGTGGAAGTCAATATGCCAAGTGGCAAGGACAATGTTCTTCTTGTAAGGAATGGAATACTATTTCAGAGGAAGTCATCCAAAAACCCGAAAAGAGCACTTGGAAAACCCCTTCTTCAACTACAAAACGGGTGTCAAAACCGTTGCGAATTAACGAAATAGATACGTCACAAGAAGCGCGATTAGATATGCAAGATGCAGAATTTAACCGTGTGCTTGGTGGAGGTATGGTACATGGCTCTTTAACACTTTTAGGGGGAGAACCAGGAATTGGAAAAAGTACATTATTACTTCAAATTGCTTTAAAATTAGAATACAAAACACTCTATGTTTCCGGTGAAGAGAGTCAGAAGCAAATAAAAATGCGTGCTGAACGCATTAATTCGAACAGTAATAATTGTTATATTCTTACCGAGACTAAAACACAAAATATCTTTAAGCAAATAGAGGCTTTAGAGCCAGATATTGTGATTATAGATTCTATTCAGACTTTACATAGCGATTATATAGAATCTTCCGCAGGAAGTATTTCTCAAGTTAAGGAATGTACTACTGAGCTTATCAAATTTGCAAAAGAAACAGCAACACCAGTTTTATTAATTGGTCATATTACTAAAGACGGAAATATTGCTGGTCCAAAAATATTAGAACACATGGTCGATACGGTGCTCCAATTTGAAGGCGATCGCAATCATGTATTCAGAATCCTTAGAGCCAATAAAAACCGATTTGGTTCAACAAATGAGCTTGGCATCTATGAAATGCAAGGTTCTGGTTTACGAGAAGTTTCTAACCCTTCAGAAATTCTAATTTCAGAAAAAGATGGTGAATTATCTGGTAATGCCATTGCTGCAACTCTAGAAGGCTTGCGACCACTAATGATAGAAGTGCAAGCCTTGGTAAGCACAGCAGTCTATGGAACTCCACAACGATCTGCTACAGGTTTTAATGCCAAGCGTTTAAATATGCTATTGGCAGTTTTAGAGAAACGTGCAGGGTTCCGTTTGGGTGCAAAAGATGTGTTTTTGAATATTACGGGTGGTATCACAGTGGACGATCCAGCAATAGATTTAGCAGTTGTAGCTTCAATTCTATCTTCCAATGAAGATGTTGCTTTGAAAAGTGATTATTGTTTTGCAGCAGAAGTTGGTTTGTCTGGCGAAATTAGACCTGTACAGCGTGTTGAACAACGTATTTTAGAAGCTGAAAAATTAGGTTTTTCAACTATTTTTGTATCCAAATACAATAAGATTGCGTTAAAAAATACTGTAATTAAAATTCAATTGATATCTAAGATTGAGGATTTAGTTGGTTTTTTAGTTTAAGTATATTACATATTTTACTTTGAGAATAATTGTCGTTTTATTTTAATTTCTAATTCCATTTTTGCAAAAAAAATGGAAAGACTTCAATTGAAAAACACCAAAAGGCAAGACTACATTTTTATTAGGGTCCTGATTTAGAAGTGTTGCAAGAAATATTTTAGTAATTGTCGAGAATTAGTGACGTATATAGGTGAAAGAGAGTTTCGATATTATGACATTGTAAATATAGTTTCTTACGACAATGAGTTTTGCACCTACTCAATTAGTGTAAAAAAACTAGAGACTGATTTTGAATGCTTATCTCTCTTTAAAAAGTGAAAATTTAGCTTGGTATACATAGGTTATAAAACGCTTAACTATTTCCTCAAAATTCTGTAATTTCGCAGACTTATAAGAAACCAGAATAATGAGCCAAAAGTTCCCTGAATATAAAGGACTTAACTTGTCAAAAGTTGCAGATGAAATCGGTGACTATTGGGAAGCGAATAAGATCTTCGATAAAAGTGTAACCACAAGAGAAGGAAAACCACCTTACGTCTTTTTTGAAGGACCACCTTCCGCAAACGGATTACCTGGTGTACACCACGTTTTAGCGCGCGCTATTAAGGATATATTTCCGCGTTACAAAACCATGAAAGGTTTCCAAGTAAAGCGAAAAGCAGGTTGGGACACGCACGGTTTACCAGTAGAACTTGGAGTTGAGAAAGAACTCGGCATTACAAAAGAAGATATTGGAACTAAAATCACTGTAGAAGCCTACAACGAAGCTTGTAAAAAAGCGGTTATGCGTTACACAGATATCTGGAACGACCTCACAAAAAAAATGGGCTATTGGGTAGATATGGACGACCCGTATATTACCTACAAATCCAAATATATGGAAAGTGTCTGGTGGTTGCTCAAACAAATTTATGACAAAAATTTAATATACAAAGGCTATACGATTCAGCCCTATTCACCAAAAGCAGGAACTGGATTAAGTTCACATGAACTCAACCAACCAGGAACCTACCAAGATGTGACAGATACAACGGTTGTGGCTCAGTTTAAAGCAAATCAAGATTCCTTACCAGACTTTTTGCGAAATGAAGGTGGTATTTACTTCTTAGCTTGGACAACAACCCCTTGGACATTACCAAGTAACACAGCATTAACTGTTGGGTCGAAGATCGATTATGTTTTGGTTGAAACTTATAACCAATATACATTTCAACCCATAAATGTTGTTTTGGCTAAGAATTTAGTTGGAAAACAATTTGATGGCAAATTCAAACAAGTTGAAACAAAACCAGAACTTATAGATTACAAAGAAGGCGATAAAAAGATTCCTTTTTACGTGGTTAAGGAATTCAAAGGAAAAGATTTAGTAGGTATTACCTACGAACAATTATTGCCCTATGCGTTACCAAATGATAATCCAGAAAATGCTTTTAGAGTTATTTCTGGAGATTTTGTAACCATTGAAGATGGTACAGGAATAGTGCATACCGCACCAACCTTTGGAGCAGATGATGCTATAGTTGCAAAACAGGCATCACCAGAAATCCCACCACTGTTAGTTAAAGACGATAATGGCAATTTAGTGCCCTTAGTAGATTTACAAGGTAAGTTTAGGCCAGAACTAGGGGAGTTTGCAGGCAAGTATGTAAAGAACGAATATTACAATGATGGTGAAGCACCAGAGCGTTCAATAGATGTAGAACTTGCCATTAAATTAAAAATAGAGAATAAGGCTTTTAAAGTCGAAAAATATAAACACAGCTACCCAAATTGTTGGCGTACAGATAAGCCAATTTTGTATTATCCATTAGATTCTTGGTTCATCAAAATTACTGACGTCAAAGGCAGAATGCATGAGCTAAACACCACTATTAACTGGAAACCAAAATCTACAGGTACGGGGCGTTTTGGAAACTGGTTGGCAAATGCTAATGACTGGAATTTATCGCGTTCACGTTTTTGGGGAATTCCATTACCAATATGGAGAACTGAGGACGGAAAAGAGCAAATTTGTATAGGTTCTGTTGCCGAACTAAAAGCCGAAATGCAACGCGCCGTTGAGGCAGGCATGATGAAAGAGGATATCTTCCAGAGCTTTGAAGTTGGGAATATGTCTGAAGCTAATTATGACACGATTGATTTGCATAAAAATATAGTCGATAAGATCGTTTTAGTTTCACCATTAGGGCAACCTATGAATCGCGAAAGTGATTTAATTGATGTTTGGTTTGATTCGGGTTCTATGCCTTATGCGCAATGGCATTACCCATTTGAGAATAAAAACCTTATCGATAATAAGGAAGCATTTCCTGCAGATTTTATAGCCGAAGGTGTTGATCAAACACGTGGTTGGTTTTATACGCTTCATGCTATTGGAACCATGGTTTTTGATTCTGTAGCCTATAAAAATGTAGTTTCTAACGGACTTGTTCTAGATAAGAACGGCCAAAAGATGTCTAAGCGTTTAGGTAATGCTGCGGATCCATTTGAAACCTTGTCTAAATATGGAGCTGATGCTACACGTTGGTATATGATTAGTAATGCTAACCCTTGGGATAACTTAAAGTTTGATAGCGAGGGTATAGCTGAGGTAAGCCGTAAATTCTTTGGAACGTTGTACAACACGTATTCATTCTTCACATTGTATACAAATATTGATGGTTTTAGTTATAGTGAAGAAGATATTGCCCTAGAAGAACGACCAGAAATAGACCGTTGGATTCTTTCAGAATTGAATACTTTGATTCAGAAAGTAGATGACTATTATGCAGATTACGAACCTACAAAAGCAGCGAGAGCAATTTCGGACTTTACACAAGATTATTTAAGTAACTGGTACGTGCGTTTAAGCAGAAGGCGTTTCTGGAAGGGCGATTACCAAACCGATAAAATTTCGGCATACCAAACGCTTTACACCTGTATGGAAACGATTGCAAAGTTGGGCGCACCAATTGCACCATTCTTTATGGACCGTTTGTATTTAGACTTAAATGCAGTAACTAAGAAAGAGAATTATGAAAGTGTGCATTTGGCAGAATTTCCAAAGGTAAATCCTAATGCTATAGATAAAGTATTAGAACGCAAAATGGAGAATGCTCAAACAATATCATCTCTGGTTTTATCGTTGAGAGCTAAAGAAAAGATTAAAGTAAGACAACCGTTGCAGAAAATTATGATCCCTGTAGATAATCAGCAACAGAAGGAAGAAATTGAAGCGGTTGCAGATCTAATAAAGCACGAAGTAAACATAAAAGATGTAGAGCTTTTGGAAGATGCTTCAGACATATTAGTAAAACAGATTAAACCAAATTTTAAGACCTTAGGACCTAAGTTTGGAAAGGATATGAAGCTGATTGCCAGCGTAGTAAGTGCTTTTAACGCTGGTGATATTAAAAATATTGAGCAAAAGGGGAGTATTGACGTTGAAATTAACGGAAAAAATATTACTTTGGGACTCGATGATGTAGAGATTACATCTCAAGATATAGAAGGATGGCTTGTTGCCAACGAAGGAGCATTAACAGTGGCTTTAGATGTTACAATAAGTGAAGATTTACGTAAAGAAGGTATTGCGCGCGAGCTTGTTAACCGTATTCAAAACTTACGTAAAGACTCAGGATTTGAAGTTACTGACAGAATTGACGTACAATTTCAAAATGATCCGCAAGTAGCGGCAGCAATTGCCTCAAATGAGGCTTATATTAAATCAGAAACATTAACTGAAGATTTAAAAATTATGGACAGCCTAGACGATGGTATCGAAATTGCCTTTGATCAGGTCAAAACTAAATTGTTTATACAAAAACATGAATAACAGATGGCAATAGAGACTACGAACAGATATTCTGATAAAGATTTAGAGGAGTTTAGAACTTTAGTTCAAGAAAAAATTAAAAAAGCGGAGCACGATTTAGAACTTATAAAAAGTGCTTACATGAATGACCATAATAATGGTACTGATGATACGTCTCCGACGTTCAAGGCTTTTGAAGAGGGCAGTGCGACTATGAGTAGGGAAGCAAATTCAGCATTGGCGGTTCGTCAAGAAAAGTTTATAAGAGATTTAAAAAATGCTTTGATTAGAATTGAAAATAAAACCTATGGTGTTTGTCGTGTCACTGGAAAATTAATTATCAAAGAGCGATTAAAATTGGTGCCACACGCAACCTTAAGTATTGAAGCTAAGAATATGCAGAAGTAACAAATTCTTGCGAAAGCAGTAAATTAGAGATAAAGCGAAGCTATTCTCATAAATTATAAGTTTCAATTTTGAAAAGAAACAAACTCATAAAGCCTTGGAATTTTAATTTCATGGCTTTTTTTGTGCTTAATGTGTTTCTTTTTATTTCCATAAACATTGAAGCTCAAAATATTTTGGAAAAGAAATTACGAGCTGATGGTATAGAAACGATTTTAATTGATGGGAATCAGATTTTTAAAATTTCCGTTTCAACGTCAAAAACAGATTATATAATTATTAAGTCGACACTTGATGGCGAATACCAAAATCAATTTCAAATTGTTTCAGAAGATGCAAACGATAAACTTAAATTGAGATTAGAACGCATGGGGTTTACTATTATAGCAGATGATAAGCGAAACGCTCACAAAGTGATAGCAGCAACATTGTATTTAGAAATTCCAGAATACTTATCACTCCAGATCTCTAGTGATATTGGCTCAGCTGATTTAAGCGGTAATTTCGATGCGCTATCCATTGAGTTACTACAAGGCCATTGTGAAGTTATAGGTGAAATCCGTAATGCAACTATTAATACGATAGAAGGGAATATCAAGGTGGTCACCCAAAGTGCAAATATTGATGCGAATTCTAATAATGGTAATGTAACTTTAGATGCGTTTTCTAGATCTAGTTCGTTATGGAAATTACGGACTATTAATGGTGATATTACAGTTGAAAAGCAAGAATAAACGATTATTTTTGCGATAGACTTTAGATTTCGTATTTAACCAAAACAGATTTCCAAATTAGTGGGAAAAACATGTCTTTAAAGAAAGCCTCAATTATTATCGTTCTGATTTTATTGATTGATCAAATCAGTAAGATTTATATAAAAATGCATTTTCAATTGAATGAAGATGTTAGCGTTTTTTCGTGGTTCAAAATTGCCTTTGTTGAAAATGACGGTATGGCTTGGGGAACAAAACTGAGTGATTTTTTTACGTTTATCTCAGACAAATCGGCTAAGCTTATTTTAACCTTGTTTAGAATTGTAGCAGTAACCGGTATTGCCTTTTGGTTAGTGGACGTTACTAAGAATAAAAAGCCAAAAATTTTAATATTTGCCATAGCCATCCTTTTTGCTGGAGCCTTAGGTAATATTATAGACTCCGTATTTTATGGAGTTTTGTTTAGCGATAGTGCTTTTGAAGTAGCGCAATTTTTGCCTGAAGAAGGTGGTTATTCTAACATTTTTCATGGTAAAGTTGTCGATATGTTGCATTTTCCTATTTGGAGTGGATTATTACCAGACTGGTTGCCAATAATAGGGGGTAAATACTTTTCTTTTTTTGATCCCGTATTTAATGTGGCTGATGTGGCTATTAGTACAGGTATCGGAATTTTGATTGTGTTTAATAAGAAGGCATTTAATGATAATTCTAAAACTGAAATACGGCATTTGGAGTCACACAATAATCTAATTTAATATCATTTTCAGAAGCTTCAAAAGTTTCATGTTCAGGTTGAAAAAAAGACAAACCAATTTTTATAGTTTCTGGTTTACAATCTGCTAAAAACCGATCATAAAATCCTTTTCCGTAACCAATTCTATGGCCAACGTTATCAAAGGCTAAAAGCGGTATAAACACCACTTCTAATTGTTCTAATTTTATCTCAATCCCATCAATAGGTTCAGGGATATTGTATTCGTTTTTTTTGATTTTTGTATTATCTGTAAGGAGATAATGCGTCATTGTATAATCTTCAAAATTACTTTTAGAAATGATGATGTTTTTATCCTTTCCAGCTAATATATTTAAGATGTAATCTGTATTTATTTCCTTTTGTTCTTCAATAGTTAGGAAAATTTGGAAAAAGATGAAGTCCCAAATATCCAGTGTCAATAATTGATTCGCAATAGCTAAACTATAATCATTTATTTTAGCTTCTGACAAGTCTTGTCTTAAGGTTTTGTATTTAAGTCTTAATTCTTTTTTGGTCACGATTCTAGTTTTGTAGAAATATGAAAAATAGCATCTCCTTGGTAGATAATAGGGGATTCGTTTACATTAAAGACATAGCCATTATAAGGAGATTTTACAAAGTAGTTAAAGCTACCGTAAGGATCTGTAATATTGCCTAAATCGTCTCCTTTTTCAACAAAAGCGTTTATAGCTACTGTGGCTTTAAACATTCCAGAATATTTAGCTCTTAACCATTTACTTTCTTCTATAACTAAGGCATTTGTCTTTGGTTGTGAGACTTTAAACTGACTGCGTAACATACCCAAATGATGAAGAACGCGTTTGGCACCATTTACACCTGTATTAGTTATAGTGCTGTGAATATTAAAAGATTTCCCACCTTCAAAGAGTAGCATTGGCACTCCTACTTTATCACAAGCATTTCTGAAAGATTTATTTAAATTCTGTGAATAATAGATAAAAGGCGCTCCAAAAACATGCGCTAATTCTTTTAGTTTCGGATTGTCGTTTTCAATACGAATCTGAGCCGCATTAAAACGATCTGCACCACCAGTATGAAAATCCATTACAAAATCCACATGTGGCACCAATTCCTTCATTACAAAATGCGCAACTCTACTTGCTAAAGAGCCATTGGAATTTCCGGGGAACACACGATTTAAGTCACGACCATCTGGGAAAAGGCGGTCCATATTTAAAAACCCGAATACATTGATGACTGGGACACAGATAATAGTCCCTGTTTTTGGTTTATTTAGACCTTTAGCAATTAGCTGTCTTACAATCTCAACACCATTAATTTCGTCACCATGGATGCCTGCAGTAATTAAAACCGTAGGTCCAGGCTTTTTAGACCGTTCTATAATAATAGGAATATCTAAGGTGTTTCTCGTATGCAATTTTGCAACTTCAAAAGTGACCGTTGCACTTTTGCCTGGGGCTACTTCAACGCCTAAAATATTTAAAATACCTTTTGACATGTATTTATTTTGTGCTACGTTCTATAAATGTAATAATATCTCGCGCAATGTTCTTTTTTGTCGCAGCTTCAATACCTTCTAAACCTGGTGTAGAATTAACTTCTAATAATAATGGACCACGCGAAGATTGGAGCATATCAACACCACAAACGGGTAATTTTAAAACCTTTGCAGCACTCATAGCTACTTTTAATTCATCTGCATCTAATTTAATAATATTCGCAGAGCCGCCACGATGTAAATTAGAGCGAAACTCACCATCTTTTCCTTGGCGTTTCATAGCGCCAACGACCTGGCCATCTACAACTAAAGCTCTAATATCTGCACCTTTTGCTTCTTTAATATATTCTTGTACAATGACTCTTGCTTGTAAGCCATTAAAGGCTTCTAAAACAGATTCGGCCGCATTTTTACTTTCTGCCAAAACCACTCCAAGACCTTGAGTACCTTCTAATAATTTAATAATACAAGGTGTGCCTCCAACATGTTGTATCACTTCCTCTACATCTCTAGAGTAATTGGTGAAAACTGTTTTTGGCATTCCTATACCTGCCTTACACAGACGTTGCAAGCTTTTCAATTTATCTCTAGAACGAAGAATAGCATCTGATGATGCAATAGTGAAAACACCCATTTCTTCAAATTGTCTCACAACCGCACAACCATAAAATGTTACGGAAGCTCCAATTCTAGGAATAATGGCATCTACATAGTCCAAGTAGCGATCTTTATAGTATATCGTTGGTTTTTCTTTTTCTATAATTATATCGCATTTTAACGGATCTATTATTTCAACTTTATGGTTTCTTTTTTCTGCCTCTTCAACAAGACGCGATGTAGAGTATAAATGCGGATTGCGAGAAAGAATAACTATGTTCATTGTTTTGTTTGAGTATTAAAGGATTGATTTTCTATGTCCACATCGATGATAAATTTTTTGCTTAAAAATTGACGTCCAATAAGTACAGGGAAACGCATATCGTCCCTAGTGCTTAAAGTTAGGTTAATCTTATAAGTTTTACCAAAGAATATAATCTTTGTTTTTATTTTAAAACGGTTTTCACGATGCCCATTACTACTCTTAACAACGGTATAAGTATAGTTTTGGAATATGATTTCGTCACTTTTAAAATTTGGGTGCCCTTTGCTTTCAAAAGTACAGTGTAGCTTGTTGTTTTCTTCTCTAATATTTGAGCAGTGAATCGTTGAAGTATAAGCTCCCGTGTCTATTTTAACATCGATAATATTGAGGTTTAATTCAGGAAAATCAATTTTATCAACGCGTCCTAAAATTTTTTTTGTCATAAATAAATTTTATAAAAAGTGGTGAAAGATAATCATAAAGTTAATTGAAAATACATGCATTTAAATCTAATTGCTACCTTTGGTTATATGCCAGAAACTAGCTTAGAAATACAAATAAAAACGCTGCCTCATGAGCCTGGTGTATATCAATATTTTGATACTGAAGACAGGCTTATTTATGTTGGTAAAGCTAAGGATATTAAAAAACGTGTAAGTAGCTATTTTAACAAACATCATGAGTATGGTAAAACTCGCGTTCTGGTTAAAAATATCACTTCGGTTAAGCATATTGTTGTAGAAACTGAGAATGATGCGTTACTGCTAGAAAATAATTTAATTAAAAAATACAAGCCTAAATACAATGTCCTTCTAAAAGATGATAAAACATATCCATGGATTTGTGTAAAAAAAGAGCGTTTTCCTAGAATCTTCCCAACACGACGCGTTATTAAAGATGGTTCTGAGTATTTTGGGCCTTACACTAGCATGAAAACCGTAAAGACCCTTTTAGGATTAATAAAGGGTTTATACCAACTCCGAACGTGTAATTATGATTTGTCTGAAGCTAAAATTGATGCCCATAAGTATAAAGTCTGTTTAGAATATCACTTAGGAAATTGCAAAGGCGCCTGCGAAGGTTACGAAACTGAAAAAGAATACCATTCTAATATCATCGCCATTCGAGAAATTTTAAAAGGAAATTTTAAAGATTCGTTACAGCAGTTTCGCGAGCAAATGAAACGTCATGCAGAACAGATGCAATTTGAAGATGCACAGAAAATAAAAGAGAAACTCGAAATTTTAGAAAATTACCAAGCAAAATCAACTATTGTTAATCCAAAGATTAGCAATGTAGATGTATTTTCAATCGTTAGTGATGAAACCTATGCGTATGTTAATTTTTTGCAATTAAGTTATGGTTCAATTATAAGATCACATACTTTAGAATTAAAAAAGAAACTACAAGAGTCGGATGTTGAGTTATTAGAATTAGCAATAACTGAAATAAGACAACGTTTCAATTCAATGAGTAGAGAACTTTATGTGCCTTTTAATGTGAATTTGGGAGACGAATTAAAAATAACAATTCCGCAACTTGGGGATAAAAAAAGTATCCTAGATTTATCGATACGTAATGCGAAGTATTTTAGAATGGATAAGTTTAAACAGGTGAAATTGGTAGACCCAGATCGGCATGCCAATCGCATCATGGCACAGATGAAAGCCGATTTACGACTATCTGAAGAGCCAAGACATATCGAGTGTTTTGATAATTCCAATATTCAAGGTACTAATCCTGTTGCCGCATGTGTGGTATTTAAAAACGGTAAACCAAGTAAAAAAGATTATCGTAATTTTAATATAAAGACGGTAGTAGGTCCAGATGATTTTGCATCGATGGAAGAAGTGGTTTACAGACGCTACAAACGCTTATTAGAAGAAGACCAACCTTTGCCACAACTTATCATAATCGATGGAGGGAAAGGACAATTATCGTCATCGTTAAAAAGTCTGGATGTCTTAGGATTAAGACGGAAAATCGCTATCATTGGTATCGCTAAGCGATTAGAAGAGTTGTTTTATCCAGACGATCCCATTCCTTTGTATTTAGACAAGAAAAGTGAAACACTAAAGATTATTCAACAATTAAGAAATGAAGCGCATCGTTTTGGTATAGAGCATCATAGAAATAGACGAAGTAAAGGTGCCTTAACTACAGAGCTTGAAAATATACCAGGTGTAGGTGAGCAAACTATTGTTGACTTAATGAAAAGCTTTAAAACCGTAAAACGAATTGCAAATGCGAAGTTAGACGAGTTAGAAGCCGTTGTAGGCATATCGCGAGCGAACAAAATTTATAATTATTATCATAAAGAATAAGTTGAAATTATTGCCGACATATAATTTTAAACACAAGCATCTATGGCTTGTGTTAACTTTGGTTTATTTAACCGTCAGTTTCAATCAGGTGCATGCTCAAAAAGTCAAAGAACCTAAAGTTGGTTTGGTGCTCAGTGGAGGTGGTGCTAAAGGCTTTGCGCATATTGGTGTTTTAAAAGTTATCGATAGTTTAGGCATTAAAATCGATTACATTGCCGGTACCAGTATGGGAGCTGTTATTGGTGCATTGTATGCCACTGGTTATTCTGGTATACAGCTCGAGGCTATCTTTAATAGTCAGGATTTTGATGAATTGATAAATGATAATTTTCCTAGAGAATCGAAATCATTTTACGAACGTGAAAACAGCGAAAAATATGTGGTGAGTTTGCCTTTTAGTAAGTTTAAAATCACCTTGCCTTCCGCCTTATCGCGTGGGCAAAATGTCTATAATTTACTATATCAATTGATGTTACCTGTTAATGATATTAGAGATTTTGAAAAATTACCTATTCCTTTTTTTTGCATCGCTACAGATATAGAAACAGGAGAATCATTGATTTTAGAGAAGGGAAGATTGGCGGAAGCCGTTACGGCAAGCAGTGCTTTACCGTCTTTGTTTCAACCTGTAACCATTGATGATCGCATATTGGTCGATGGTGGAGTCACAAATAATTTTCCGGTTGAAGAATTGCGAGCTAAAGGTATAGATATCATTATTGGAGTTGATGTTCAAGATGCTTTAAAAGATAGGGAGTCTTTAAAATCTGCACCAGACATTTTAATGCAGATCAATAATTTTCGCACTATTAGCCTGATGAAAAAGAAAGCGCCACTCACAGATATTTATATAAAGCCAGACATTACTGATTTTTCTGTGATTTCATTTACCCAAGGCAATGATATCATTGCTTTTGGCGAGACGGCTACAAGAGTAAACCTTTCAGAATTATTAAAGGTAAAACAACAACAAGGTGCATTAACGCTTAGACCTTTAATTACGCCTGTGGATAGTATAAAGATTAATGCGGTTCAAATTGAAGGAAATGAGCGCTATACAAGGTCATATCTTCTTGGGAAATTAAAACTGAGAGGTGATAAAAAGATCTCATATAATGACTTTAGACAAGGTATAAATAATCTAATCGCAACAAATAATTTTGATACATTTAGATATCAATTAGAGCCCACTGAAAAAGAAGGAGAATTTAACTTAAATGGTGAAATAAGAGAATCTGAAACCACAATGTTTTTAAAACTTGGTGTACATTATGACGGTTTGTATAAAAGTGCGGCTTTGGCAAATTTGACTAAAAAGCGCTTACTTTTTAATAACGATATTGCTTCGTTAGATCTTATTCTTGGTGATAATTCAAGATATAATTTTGATTATTTTATCGATAAAGGATTCTATGTTAGTCTTGGTATTAAATCGCGCTATAATCAATTCAATAAGAATGTAAATCCTTTACTTGTTTTAGAAGAAGGCTCACGTTTATTATCCGGTTTAAATAAAATAGATGCAGAACTGTCAGATTTTACAAATCAAGTCTACATACAAACAATTTTCATGAAGGATTTTGCGCTTCGTGCTGGAGCCGAATACAAGCGTCTAAAAATTACATCTGAAACTATAATAGAAGATAATCAGAATGATGAAATTATTTTTGAAAACACAGGTTACTTTGGTTTGTTTGGGAATTTAAAATTCGACAGTTATAGCGACCCTTATTTTCCTAAAAACGGTTTTTATTTTAATGGTAATTTTCATTTGTATTTAGAGGCTTCAAATTTTAATAAAGATTTTAAAGAATTTTCAATAGCCAAAGCAGATATTGGATATGCCTTTAGTTTTAGTGATAGACTGGCACTTAAAACAGAAACTAGTGGAGGTTTTAAAATTGGAGATAATTCTACAACAACTCTTGGTTTCGGATTAGGAGGCTATGGAAATAATTTAATAAATAATTTCTATTCCTTTTATGGCTATGACTATTTTGAACTTTCGGGTGATAGTTTTGTGAAGGCCACTTTTACTTTGGATTATGAGGTTTTTAAAAAGCATCATATACTGCTTGCTGCGAATTATGCCAACATAGAAGACGGTATTTTTGAATCTGGCGAATGGCTTACATCACCAAACTTTAGTGGTTACGCTATAGGCTATTCTTTAGAAACTTTTCTTGGACCTTTAGAAGGAAAATATACCTACTCACCAGAAACAGGAGAAAGTTATTGGTTTTTTAATCTTGGCTTTTGGTTTTGATTCTATTTTTTTTAGAAAAAAAATAACAGAATCATGCTGAACTTGTTTCAGCATCTCATAACAACCTACAACTTATAACTCAATTTAAACATCACAATCCTCGGTAAAATAAACGTTCTAATATCACTAATTACAAAGGCATTAAACGAGTTCTGTTGTTTAAACCTTACATCAAATAAGTTGGTAGCATTAACCTCAAAACCCCATGGACTGTCTTCTTTTTGGTAGAATAACGATGCGTTTGCTGTATCAAATGTATTAATTAGATCTTGACTTTTGTTATTGTAATTATCAAAGGTATAATCGGTTTTAAATATAAAATCGTTAAGAAAATCATATTCTAAAATCACTTCAAAACGGTCGTTTTCAAATTCGTTATTTATACCACGTGCCTGGTAATTGCTTAAGTCTTTGGTATAGTTAACTTCCAAATTGGGATGGTTTTTAAATGAGGTTTCAATACCAATAGTAGATGAAATAGATTTTGAAATATTAAGGTTCACTTCATTATTTAAAATCTGAAAAAAGTCATTATAACTAAAGCGAGAACTCAAATTATAACGGACTTTATTAATTTTTTTTGAAATACGTCCACTAATATTCCAGTTATGTTCTGGCTGATCAAACATAATGGCCGTATTAAAAGACTCTATACCGTTAAGTTCTGAAACCGTTTTAATGGTTTGCAATCGCTTATTAAAACTGGTATTAATATTAAAATTGAGGTTCCTAAATAAGCTAAACTTATAATAACTTAAGGTAGCTGTGTGGTATAACTGGTTTTCTAATTGTGTATTACCTTTAAAGACACTATTAAAACTTGAGAGTATAAAATTATTAGCCAATTGATTAATACCAGGAAAACGTGCGTTCAATCGGTATTTAAAATTCAGCTTTTCGCTATTATTAAATTCTACTTTAGTGGTAAACTGTGGTAATAACAAGTTTTTAGAAAATGTTTCTGCATCTTCAAACTGCTGTGTGCGCCATAAATACCCATGATAAAATACGGCGGGTTTAAAAGTCGCTTTACCAATCATGAATTTATACTCCAAGCCCAAATAAGTATCTATAAAACTGTAACCAAAGTCATTGCCAAAACCAGCAGAATTAAAGTTGTTTACAGAACCATCACTGAGCAACTGCACATCTTCATTAAAAAACGTATTAAAAGAGGTGTTAATCCCAATGCTGGTATACAGATGGTTAAAATTATTAAGCACCCAATAATCTTTTAGAATCGCATTAAAATTATGCGATCTCGATTTTTTAGTCTGTAAAATATTAAAAAGCGTATCCTCTTCTAAAGGAATTAAACCTTGTAGAATCTGCTGGTTGGTTAACCACTCTGTAATGGGTTTATCATTCTGAAAATTATAGGTCGCCTCTAAAGTGGCCGTATGTGCCTTGGAGAGTTTGCGACTATAGCTTATGTTTTGTTTAAGGTTTAATGCTATGACATCTGTAAGCGTTCTAATCGTATTATTTTGTGTAGGGTTAATAGTATTTATAAAGCCATTACTGTCATTGTTGGTGACTTTGATAAAAGCATTATAGGCAAAATCTTCTTTATAACTAGGGTCGTAATCTACAGTGATTTTACCAATGGTAAAGAAGTTATTTAATTGGTTAGTTACGGTTCTATCCTCATTAAAGGGGTCGTCAATATTCTGATAGGTATTTAAGGTATTACTTGCGGTTTGAGTTTTAGAGTTAGAGCTAATTAAATACCCACTAATATCGGTATGTTTTGAAACCGATTGTCTAATGTTTAGTGCACCAAATTGGTTGATATTGTCAATAAAATCTTGGTTATTGAGGTATTGTGCAAAATCGCTATTGAAGAGGCTAACATAGCTCCCAGCATC
>JAWUVW010000097.1:0-25132 GCA_034112185.1 Flavobacteriaceae bacterium
TCCAATTGCGGGTGCTCCTAACACATTTAGTCAAGTTACACAACCGACAAGTACTGCAGAACAATTTTCTTTTGCTGAAGTTACCGCATCTTTTATTCGTTTTGAAGTGACTAGTAACTATGGAAGTCCAAGTCATATTGCCTTTGCTGAAGTGGCCTTTTCGGGTGTACCTGTCGTACTAAGCGTATCTGATTTCACATTATCAGATGCTATAAGCCTATATCCAAATCCTGCTACAGATGTAATTAACATTCGCAATAATTCAAATTTAGAATTGGAAGGGATTCGTATTTACGACATTAACGGAAGGTTAGTAGCACAGCATAAAGTGAGAGACACTAGTAATAGTCATATGATAAATGTATCCGAGCTGGCTTCTGGTATTTATATGCTTCAGATCTATAGTAACCAAGCAAATACAATCAAAAGAATAATAAAAAATTAGCATTCTACTACGCTACATAAATAGGTTAGTAATTTTTAAGCGTGGTACTGAATTGATATTCAGTACCGCGCTTTCTTTTTGAAATAGAATAAATATTTCGAAATAAAATTGGCTATTGAGGCATGTCTTAATGTCTTTATCAAACGGTCAATCCATTGATCAAACGGTAAGCTACCTTTTGATATCCCATTTGTATAATACATCTATATTTAAAGTTAATTAAGAGTACCTTCGACATATTATCATTATAAAACCCTAGGAACAGTTTACATGCATTGGAACACTAAAATTATAAACCCACAAGATTTAATTAAAATCTCTAGGGGCGACACTAAAATAATTTATAAATACCTATTACAATTTCAAGAGCTAATTCCTGTGCGTATTAATAGTTTAAAAGAAAGCTTAAAAGCTAAAAACAGAAAACAAATCCGTCAACTATTACATCAAATGAGTCCACAAATACAATTTTTTGGAATTATGGATCTCGTAAAACCCATTCGGCGTTTAGAACTCGATTATAAAACGATGCCTTTAGAAGAATTAAACACACTCGTAGAAACAGTAATTATAAAGCTAAATCTAGCGCTTAACGATGTGGATTTAGCCCTTAAAAAAAATTTCTAACCCCCTCCCTAACATGGTAACCAAACAGTTCGTATTTTTTATTACGCTCTTTTATTTCATTTTATCTGCAAATGCACAAGTTAGAACAGACTCCCTTTGGGCGCTTTGGAGTGATGAGAGCACTCCTGTTTTAGAACGCTTAGAAGCCATTGAAAAAATATCTACTGATACAGACGGCTTTTATAAACCTGCCAACTTAGACACTGCATACTATCATGCACAATTACAATATAAATTGGCCAAAACCCATAATATCAAAAAACATATGGGAAGGGCTTTGAATAATCAAGGACTTTACTTCACGAATAAAGGAAAGGCTAATGAATCTATTGAACTCTACCACAGAGCAATAAAAATTTCAGAAGAAGCGGGTGACCAATATAATATAGCTACAAGTTCTTTTAATATTGGACTTATCTATTTTAGAAAAAGTAATCCTGCAAAGGCACTTCCCATGTTTAAACGCGCTGTTCACATATTTAAAGACCTTGGTGAAAACAAACTTCAAGGAGCTGCTTTAAATATGATAGCAAATGTATATGCTTCACAACAAGATGAACGTAGTTTGGAGTATTTAAATAAAGCTGTTGTCCTTTTTGAAGATTTACTAAAAAAAGATGACAATACAAGAGATCGTATGATGGTTACCTTAATGAAAAACCAAATGACCAGTCTTTCTAAAAATTTTGGTCTTATCGAAGACACTACAAAAGACAGTCTAATTAGCACGAAAGACCTTGAAAAACTAGATTTAGAAGCAGATGCTCCATTGACGCTTTCAAAAGCTGGGGAACAAGCCCTTGTGCAAGGTGATGCTGAACAAGCAGAAGACAATTTTAATAAAAGTATTAAGCAAAGTGAAGCACTTGAAAGCAATACAGTCACTGCTGCCTATTTAATAACTGCAGGACAAGCGTATTTTAACACAAAACATTATTCTAAAGCACTTCCCTATTTTCAGAAAGCACTCCTAATTGCCAATAAAGAACACATCTTGGAAATGAGAGAATTTATATATGCTCACTTATATGAAATCCATAATAAATTAGGACAGCATCGGCAAGCATTAGACATGTTTCAAAATACGATAAGAATTCGTGATTCCATAATAAATTTAGAAAATGCAAAAGCTATTATTCAACTTAAAGTTGAAGCAGACTATGATAAGCAAAAAGCACTGGATGATCTTAAAAATGAAAAAGAGCTTGCACTACAAGAAGCAAAGACAAATGCACAGCAACGTATTTCGTGGGCAATCGGAATAGGCTTGTTGCTAATTTCTATATTGGCTATTGTGACTTTTAAGCGTCTTAAATTAACCCGTAAGCAAAAGGCAACAATAGAACAGCAAAAGAAAAAAGTAGAACAATCTGAAAAGTATAAAGAACAATTTCTAGCCAATATGAGCCATGAAATCAGAACGCCCATGCATGCAATTTCGGGAATGACAAACATATTAGAACGTAACGAACATCCCAAGTCACAAGATATTTTTCTTAAGGCTATGCGCACAAGTTCTGAAAACCTAGTGGTCATCTTAAATGATGTTTTAGACCTCTCAAAAATAGAGGCTGGTAAACTAGACATTGAAAACATTTCAATGAATCTGATATCTGTCATCGAAAACGTTATTCAAATTCTAAAATTTAAAGCAGAAGAAAAAGGCCTGATGTTAACTTATGAGATTTCACAAAACGTTCCAAAGTTAGTTATGGGAGATCCTACGCGCTTAAACCAAATCTTAATCAACCTTGTTGGAAATGCCATTAAATTCACTGAAAAAGGAAGCGTAAACATGTTAGCGTTTTCAACTAAAAATCAACTTCATTTTGAAATAAAAGATACGGGTATTGGAATTGCAAAAGATAAACATGAATCCATTTTTGAAGCCTTTGAGCAAGCCAAAGAATCTACAACCAGATATTATGGAGGCACTGGGCTTGGTCTTAATATTTCCAAACAATTAGTCGATTTACAAAATGGCAAACTCTGGGTAGAAAGCTCTGAAGGTAAAGGAAGTAACTTTCATTTTGAATTACCCTTAACTATTCCTGAAGCCGATGCTGTTAGTCCAAATTTCATATCCGAAGAAAAACTAAAAATAATGACTCAATCTCTAAAGGGGATTCGAATTCTAATTGCAGAAGACAACCCCTTTAATCAGATGATTGCCCAAGATGACTTGTCTTATTATATCGACGATGTGACTATAGATATAGTTGAAAATGGGATTTTTGCCATTGACAAATTTAAAACCAATAACTTTGATTTGATTCTAATGGATGTGCAAATGCCCAAAATGAATGGATTTGAAGCTACCAAAGGCATAAGAGACATAGAAAAATCTGAAGGAAGGACAACAAAAATTCCAATTATTGCCATGACAGCAAGTTTATTAAAGACGGAAATAGAAAGTTGTTATGCTGCCGGCATGGATAATTATATTCCAAAGCCTTATAAGCTTGAGGAATTAATTGTACCAATTTATAACGAGCTAAAGTCAGAGAATGAGTTTTTATAAAATTAAGTGCTTAATTATTGATGATGACCCTTTTATTACAGAGTTACTTCAAGATAAGTTAAATCTATATTTCCCAGATATAGAAGTCCAATCTGTAGCCAATAGCGGTAATAAAGGCATACAGGAAATTAAAAAATATAATCCTGAACTTGTTTTTCTAGATGTGGAAATGGCTGATATGACGGGCTTCGAAATGTTGTCGCAATTGTCAGAAATTAATTTTCAAACCATATTTATTACCTCCTATAGTCATTATGCTATAACAGCTATTCGTTTTAATGCTTTAGATTATTTGTTAAAACCTATAGATTTAGGGGAGTTAAAAAAAGCAATAAAGCGATTTAAAACAAATAAAGCACCTCAACAAGAAAACGTATTGTTCGCCTTAAAAAATAGAGCCAATAAAAATGTCGGTGATCATATGCTAGCTTTAAAAACCCAAGATGGGGAATTAAGGTTAGTTTTAAGTGATATTATTCATATTGAAGGAGATAGAAATTACAGCTATATCTATTTAAAGAATGGAACAAAAAAGCTCGTTACCAAGACCTTAATCGAACTTGAAGAATTACTCGACTCTAAAGGTTTTTTCCGTTGCCATAAATCTCATATTGTGAACGTTAAACATATAACATCCTACTCAAATGGTAACTATATTCAACTTTCTGAAATAATAAGCATTCCTATTTCAAGACGAAAAAAGAAACTTTTTATTGAATCGTTTAATTCCTATAAGAACATAAACCAATAAATTTTCAAAAATTAAGATACACACTTTTACTAATTACTTGTGCGCCCTATTAATTTTTGTATAAATCATATCACATGCAGAAAAATCATAAAGAAATGGCAAATAGCACCACTTAAAACAAATAAGTGCCAAATCACATGATTGTAAGGAATCTTTTGGATGACATAAAAAATGATTCCAACCGTATACGATAAACCGCCGGCAAATAGCCATAAGATTCCATCTGGCCCAATAGCTGTAGATAGATTTGAAAAATCAAAAATAATCAACCAACCCATTACTAAATACAAAAGGGTTGAAAACAGTTCATATTTGCCTGTGAAAAAGAGTTTTAAAATCACTCCAAAGGCTGCAATTCCCCAAACTGTCCAGAATAAGGGCCAACCTAAACTATCTCTAAGGACAATTAATAAAACAGGAGTGTACGTGCCTGCGATAAGAAAATAGATACTAATATGGTCAACTATTCTAAAATAATGTTTCCGCTTCTCCCCTTTTACAGCATGGTAAAATGTTGACGCTAGGAATAAAATAATAATCGAAATTCCGTAAACAATAACACTAAACAAACTCCAAGGCTTCGTGTGATCTATATAAACAAGCAATAGAACCAAAGCGGCTATTCCTAGAGCAGCACCAATGCCATGTGTCCATGCATTAAGTTGTTCTTCTAATTTAGTCTGTATACGCATTTAACTTTTGGGCTTAGTTTTAGTCTTAGGTTTAGATTCCCCCCATTTATTAACACAGGCAAGGAAATCAATATAAAAAGCAGGTTTTTGCCGGTCTAATTGTTGATTTTGAAACGCACGTTGCAAAATATCTTCAATCAAATAATCTTCTTCTTCGTCTATTGGACTAAACTCCCGCTTTAATGATATATCAAACAGACTTGCCGTACTATTAAACCAAAAGGCGCGCCAGCCACTTCGAAGTTCTTTTATGAGGTCGAACGTGGTTTTCCCTGTTTGTCTGTGAATGAGTTTTACTAATATCTGACCTTCGGTTTTAGTCAATTTTTTTAACTCAGCTGAAAACTCCTCTTCAATATATTTCTGAATAACTTTAGCATAGCGCTTTTTATCACGTTTGCGTTCTAAAGTATTCAATCGGTTTTGCAAGGCTTCTAAACGCTCTGCCGCTAGCTTTGCATACGGATAAACTTTTAAGGTTTTTCGTCGTAAAATAATGTAACGAATTCGAGCATCGCGATCTGCAAATTTTAGATTTGGTAATAATAAAACCTCATTTAACTCTACAGATGTTACTGGTATAGAATCCCCTTCAATAATCATATACTGCACTACTGTAGAATCTTGTTTTACAGGATCCTCTTGTGCTGCAATTAGCATTGAAAAAAATAACGCTATGTAGGTAATGTATTTCATGTGTTGCTACCTATTGTTTTTCTAGGGTTACATAGAGCATCCATATAATCATGCTCGCGTATCAAAATTTAGTTATAAAGGTTTCATGATCTTACTTAGTGCTAAAACCGTTCCAAAATCGCGATTCAAAATTAATACTATTTACAGGCTATAACCTTAAATTCGTATTAATATTATACTCCAAGTTTCAATTGTTAATGTTAGACACCACTATTGATAACCTCATTCAAATTTAGAAAAGCGTTTACATCCAAAAGACCTTTCAATTCTCATTTATCTGAAAGGTCTTTTTACTATGGACTTTAAATCAATTTACAATTTCTGACGGTTGTCTCCAGAATTTCTATCAATCAACTTATTGTAAGGGTCCACACCAACTTCCGTCGGGTTTTCATCTACAATAATTGAAATTTTATTTGCAATAGCTGTTATTTTGTGTTTCTTTAGATACAATTGCTTTTCTTTCATTTCACCATCAACCTCATGTTCTGTAAAAATGCCAATATCTATATAATCTTGAAGTTGTAGTGACAGAACAGATTTCTTTTTTCCTTCTGGTAGATAAGAAATTGAATCTCTTCCGGTTTCAGAAAATAATTGTTTTCCTTTTTCGTCATTTCTGTATTTACTAACTTCAAATTCAATATCTACTTTATACGTCCCATTAGCGAGTTCGGTAGATGTGACGTCCTTAATTCTATTGTCATACAGGGTTATAGTTTCAAACATATCTTTGATAACATATTGCAAACTGTCTGGAGTGACCGCTTTAATATGGTTAACCATATCAATGGATGTCGTATAAGGTGGTTCTTGAAACTTCACTTTTTCAACATATGTTTTCAGTGCCGCATTTAGCACATTCTCGCCAATATAATCGCTCATTGCATAAAAAACCAATGAGCCCTTTTGGTATCGAATATAACCCTGTCCATCATTATACATCAAAGGTTTTTCACGTTTGCGTTCAAATGTTCTTCTTTGCAAATAATCATCTAGTGATTTTTTTAAAAACTTACGCATTTGTGGTTTTCCTAACTCTTTTTCCATAACTTTTAAAGCCACATACTCTGATAAACTTTCAGACAGCATCGTTGCTCCCAAAACATCAGCTCCAATCACTTGATGTGCCCACCATTGGTGTGCGACTTCGTGAACCGTAATAGCATACATATAGTCTAAGTCTCCGTCTTCTATATCTTCTAAATCTACTATAAAACCTGCATCTCCAGAAAACGGAATGGTATTTGGAAATGATTGTGCAAAACGACCACTAGGAAACTCTACAATACGCAATTGCTTGTGCTGGTATGGGCCGAAATTTTCGCTGTTATATTCCAACGATGCTTTTATACCATCCATCATACTTTCTAAATTATACTCATGCCCTTCATGATAGTAAATTTCGAGAGTAACATCATTCCATTTATCCTTTTTTACTTGGTATTTTGCTGAATTGAAAGCGTAGAAATGTAAAATTTTACTATCCATTTTATAATTAAAATACCGTCTTCCATCTTCTATCCATTCCTTTTGCAGGTAACCTGGCGCAATCGCTATTTGATCTTCACTGGTACTCACAGTGGCTTCAAAATCGATCCAATCACTATCCTTTGAAATATAAGTATTGCCTAACGCAGTAGAATCTGATGGATGTGGTTTTAATTTATTTGGAGCTAAGCCATATTTGTCGCGTGTTTTATCATCAGTAAGTTCACCTCCACTATACCCCAAGCTAGGGAACAATTCCATATTATTTATAAACGTTCCGTTATTATCAATTGGCGAATTAGAAACAAATAAGGTATTCGGTTTGTTTTTAACGGTGAAGTTCAAAGTCATAGAATCGCCAGGCATCATCGGTTGTTTCAGCTTATAAATATCAAAATTATAGATCGTATCTTCAGAAACTAAAGTGTTTTCACGATTAAATTTAAACGTACTTGGATAATCATTATGATTTAAGAAAATACTATCTATCGCTGTATCGGTTTTATTAACCATTAAATAGTCTCCTGACGCTTCAAAATCACGATCCACAATAAACAAATCGATATTTACTTTTACGGCAATAATGCGTGGTTGCATATGATTTTCATATTTTTTATACGTCTTCTCCCAATTCACACGTAACTCTTCGCGTTCTTTTGACGAATAGCGATCATTCTCAACATTAGTGGCGTAATAAATGGTATAACCCATTGACATAAAACCTACTAAAAGCACTACAAACGAAATCGCAATAGGTGTTATAAACCTTTCTTTAGCAATCTTTAAGCGTTCTTTAAATGAATGTGGTAAGCCACGTACCCAAAATAAAGCGGCAATGAGCATTAAAATTAAGCCACTAAGCACCCAATAGAATTTATAAGTTAAATATCTCGCTAAGGAATCTCCATAACCGTTCATATCATTATAATCAAATCCTGGGCCTTCATTATACTTAAATAAAGGTTGCTCAACGCCTGCAAGTGTTAAAAACGGAATACCTACAGAAATTACTAAAAGCACAAATAAACCTAAATATGGATTTCTAATCACCGTTTGAACCATTAATGCTAAGAATGCCCAAATCACATAATTGATCAATTTTAATCCGAATAACTCTTTAATATATAAACCAATTTCGATATCGTAATACCCTTGGTATAGCTGAAATAATATACCAGATACCATAATTACGCCAAGTAGCAACATTTGCATTTTTACAATAGCGATAAACTTTGATAAAAATAGAGACCAATTTGGTATTGGGGTTACATCTTCTAAGCCGTTAATATTTGCTATTTTACTTCTGTTAACTAACATGCCTGCATATAAGAATGTACAGATGTTAATGGCAAATACAAAAACACCTCCACCTTGTAGCATACGCCAAGTTCTTGGATAAGATGATGTCCCTGTTGGATTCCCAACCTCGGATAGTGCTACAAAAACAATGATTAGTCCGACTAACACAATACTTATAAAAGCCCAACTTTTAGCGATATATTTAAACTCTACGTTTGAAATCTTCCAAGTCGCTTTCAAATTCTGAATAAAAGAATAATTATGCGCAACCTTTGGCAAATTGATTTTTGTAATACTTCCAAAGTTTCGTTTTGTTGAACGCTGGCCTTTTATTTTTTTGAAAAATGAAAAGGACATCGCATTTTGACTGAACGTAAAAAACTTAAACACTAAACCAAACACCAAACTAGCCACTCCCAACCACAATAGGCGATTATAGAGAATAACTTCTTTAATAGGAATATGCATTTCGTTTTGTTCGTAAACGGTCCAATAACGCGTATAATAAGCCGCCGCAGATGCACCAAAAGGATCTAGTATTGCTGCTAAATAGCGACTATCTGGATCGGACAATAAGCTTTCAGTGACGCCTTGAACAAACAATAACAGAATAACGGTTATAAAACCGGCTGCAATGTTTCGTGTAAATGTTACAACGGCAAAAACAATCGCACCAAAAAGTAAAATATTAGGTAGGATAAAAAGCCAATACGAATCGAAATATGACTTAAAATCGAATGCAATGACCAATTCAGAATTTGTACCAGGCATTCGAAAACCGATGAACATTCCGACACCGATTGTTAAGACAATGAGCGTAACAATGACGATAGAACTAAAAAATTTAGCAAATAAATAATTCGCCTTTGAAAACGGATAGGAATATAAAATAGTGTGCATCTCACTTTTAAAATCTCTATGTACTGAAGCACCAATAATGGATGGAAACAGAAAGAATATCAAAACCGCGACTCCATTAAAGAGATTTGAAACTCCTATTGGCGAATTCACAATCCGAGATGAGCCTGTTGTAGCTGTTATGAAATCAAATATACCAGCTGCAGTCGCCGCCATAAACAAGGATAACAGAAAGAAAATAGCCATGTAAATATAAGTCGCAGGTCGTTTTAACCAGTACTTTAATTCGTGAAAGAATATTGTAGAAAACATAGATGTGTTTTTTGAAAATTAAAGATTAAACCGCAGTTACAGGTTCGTCTTGTTTTAGTGCAATAAAGTACACATCATCGAGCTGTGGTTCAACAGGTTTAAAGTCTTCACTTGGTTGACTATCATTAAACACACGAATATTAAGCGTATTATCTTCATTATAATTAGAAGACAATAGGTTGTATTGGGCTTCATGCGCTTCCAAATCCTCTCTATCTATAATTTTCGTCCAAATACGCCCTTGTAATTCTAGTCTTGCGCTAGATGGAGTCGCCTGTTTTAAAATACGTCCTCCATTTAAAATTGCCATATCGTTACAAAGTTCTTTAACATCTTCAACAATATGTGTGGAAAAAATTACGGTACAATTGGTACCAACTTCACGAAGGACATTTAAGAAACGGTGTCTTTCTGCTGGATCTAAACCAGCAGTGGGTTCATCTACAATAATAAGTTTCGGATTATTTAATAATAATTGGGCAATTCCAAAACGCTGTTTCATACCACCAGAATAGCCAGCAACATGTTTCTTACGCACGTCGTATAAGTTGGTAATATCCAAAACCTCTTTAACCAAGGCTTGTCTGTCCGTTTTTGAACTGATTCCTTTTAAGGTTGCAAAATAATCTAGCAGTGCCTCTGCCGACATTTTTGGATACACACCAAACGACTGTGGCAAATAGCCCAATATTTTACGCAATGCCATTTTATCTTCTAAAACATTAATATCACCAAACATTATAGATCCAGAATCTGGACTTTGCAAGGTAGCAATCGTGCGCATTAAAGAAGATTTCCCTGCTCCATTTGGTCCTAAAAGTCCGAACATTCCTGTCCCTATTTCAAGATTTAGATTATCGATGGCCTTAACACCATTTTTATAAGTTTTGGTGAGGTCTGTTATGACTAGCTTCATCGTTTCGTATTTAAGTTTAAGATTATAGATGTATGAGTGCAAAAATAGTTGAATTTGTTACAAAAAATGTTTAAAATTGATGATAAGCTAAGGAAATCCTTTTATTTTTACATAAACTCAAAACAACGATTATGGCTTCAAAAAGCATCCTCAATAAAAAATCATTAGCTTTTCTAGAAAAATACTTAAATAATGCGTCACCGACAGGTTATGAATGGGAAGGCCAAAAAATTTGGATGGATTATCTAAAACCTTATGTCGATGAGTTTATCACTGACACGTATGGCTCTGCCGTTGCTGTTATTAATCCTAAAGCAAAATATAAAGTAGTTATTGAAGGGCATGCTGATGAAATTTCTTGGTATGTGAACTATATTTCTGATAATGGATTACTCTATGTGATTAGAAACGGTGGTAGTGATCATCAAATCGCACCCAGTAAAATTGTGAATATCCATACCAAAAAAGGCATTGTAAAAGGTGTTTTTGGTTGGCCAGCAATCCATACAAGAAGTAAAGCTAAAGAAGAGGCACCAAAACCAGATAATATCTGTATTGATATTGGAGCAAAAGATAAAGATGAAGTCGAAAAAATGGGTGTACATGTAGGTTGTGTAATTACGTATCCAGATGAATTTCATATCCTTAATGGAGATAAATTTGTATGCCGCGCCTTAGATAACAGAATGGGTGGTTTTATGATTGCTGAAGTCGCGCGTTTGCTGAAAGAAAACAAACAGAAATTACCATTTGGCCTTTACATTACCAATTCCGTACAAGAGGAAATTGGCTTACGTGGCGCCGAAATGATTGCGCAAACTATTAAGCCAAATGTAGCCATTGTTACAGATGTAACACACGACACTACAACTCCAATGATAGAGCAGAAATCACAAGGTTATGCGGAAATCGGAAAAGGTCCGGTTATAGCTTATGCACCTGCTGTACAACAAAAATTACGTGATTTAATTACAGATACAGCAGAAGCTAATAAAATACCTTTTCAACGGGCGGCTCTATCTCGCGCAACAGGAACAGATACGGATGCTTTTGCTTATAGTAATGGAGGTGTTGCTTCTGCTCTAATTTCTTTACCATTGCGCTATATGCACACAACCGTGGAAATGGTGCATAGAGATGATGTGGAAAATGTGATTAAGTTAATTTATGAAACTTTACTTAAGATAGAAGACGGAGCAACGTTTAGCTATTTTAAATAGAGGAAAGAATAAAACGTTATACGTTAAAAACACCCCTAAAGTCCCCTCAAGGGGACAATCGTTTTATTAAAGTGAGTGAGTTGTCCCCTTGAGGGGACTTTAGGGGTGTAAAAATATAATAACGGCAAAGATTAAAACGCCTCGGAACACTGATGTTTTTAATTTCTAGCAGTTCTTTTTGATTTAACCAATGCCACTAAAAAACCTAAAAGAAGATTTCGATTTCCCAGAAGACGTTGTCTATCTAAATACAGCGAGCTTCTCACCTGCGTTCAAGTCAGTTAGAGAAGCTGGTATTGAAGCCGTTGTACGAAAAAGCAGACCAGATTATTTTCAAGCATCAGATTTGTTTGATCCTGTTATTGAACTCAGAAAATTGTTTGCAAAAGTTATAGATGCTGAAGATTATAACAGAGTGGTTACAATTCCTTCTGTATCTTATGGAATGGCTAATGTGGCTAACAACATTAAACTTCAAAAAGGAGATGAAATTCTTTTAGTTGAAGAACAGTTTCCGAGTAATGTTTATATATGGAAAGAATTAGCAGACAAATTTGAAGCAAAAATTATAACCGTAAACCGACCAGAAGCTAAAGCCAATTGGAATACTGCAATTTTAAACGCTATTACAAATAAAACAGCCATTGTTGCTATCGCGCAAATACATTGGACAAATGGAGTTATCTTCGATTTAAAAGCCATTCGAGAAAAAACAAAACAACACAATGCACTAATGATAATTGACGGGAGTCAATCTATTGGTGCACTGCCCTTCTCTATTAAAAAGTTACAACCAGATGCTGTAATATGTGCTGGTTATAAATGGTTATTTGGTCCTTATGGTTGTGCTTACGCCTATTATAGCGACTACTTTGACAATGGAAAACCAATAGAACAAAATTGGTCTATTCGCTTAGGAAGTGAAAATTTGACCGTATTAACGCAGTATCAATCTGAATATAAACCTTTAGCGCAACGTTACGCCGCAGGTGAATCTGCAAGTTTTATTTATGTACAAATGCAAATAGCTGCTTTACGGGAAATTTTAAAAATTAATCCTCAAGACTTACAAGACTATTGTCATCACATATCAAAAGACGCATTAGAACAATTGAAAAATATAGGCTTCCAAAGTGATGCGCCAGTGATAAGAGCGAAGCATTTATTCGGTTTAAAAATACCTGAAGCTATAGCTATAGATAAATTGAAGAAAGCGCTAGAAGCGGCTAACATTATTGTATCGTTTAGAGGAGACTATATTAGAATTTCATGTCATTTATTCAACACCAAAAACCATTTCGATAAACTTTATAACACTATAAAAAACAATGTGTAATGGACGAATACCTCGACATCGTTGACAAACAAGGAAACCCAAAAGGGGAAACAGCTTTAAAGTCTGAAGCACATTCCAAGGGGTTATACCATAACACGATTCATTTATGGTTGTTTACAGCTAAAGGCGAAATTTTATTACAGCAACGCTCCCATAAAAAAGAAATTCATCCTTTACTTTGGGATGTTTCAGTGGCTGGCCATATAGATGCAGGTGAAACCTTTATTGAAGCCGCTCTCAGAGAAACGCAAGAAGAGATTGGATTGCTATTACAACCAGAAAGCTTGAAAAAAATAGGTGTTAAACTGCATGAATCTTCATATAACGACAATACTATTCAGGATAATGAATTTCATCAGATCTATATTGCAGAGTTAAAAGTAGAACTTAATGATTTAATTCCTCAAGACGCCGAAGTTGAAGCCTTAAAACTAGTTTCGTTTCAAGAATTTGAAATCTTATTACAACAAAGTGAAACGAATAGTCATTTTATTGCAACTAATAAACCGTATTATATCTTCATTATCAATGCCCTTAAAGAACATTTAAGTTCATGAATTTATTCTTACTAGCAGTTGCGCCAGTTTTAACGATCATACTTTATATCTATGTTCAGGATAAATATGAAAAAGAACCCGTCAAATTACTTTTACTAAGTTTTTTATTCGGAGCAATTATTAGTATCATCATTGTTTTTGCACTCTATATATTTACAGGACGACTCCTTCCTATAACAGATGAATTTAGCATTTGGCAACAATTCATCCAAGCCTTTTTTGTTGTTGCACTGGCTGAAGAGTTTAGTAAATATATCATTGTAAAGTACTTTGCGCAGCCCAAAAAAGCATTTAACGAACCTTACGATGGCATTGTGTATGCCGTGATGGTATCTATGGGTTTTGCATGTACAGAAAATATAATTTATGTCTTAGAAGGCGGTTATGAAACCGCAATTCTGCGAGCTTTCACTGCAGTACCAGCTCATGCTACTTTCGGAATTTTAATGGGCTATTATATGGGTAAAGCTAAATTCTCAAATAATAGATTTAGACTTAATATGGCTGGATTATTCTTAGCCGTATTATTCCACGGAGCTTATGATTTTTTCTTGTTTATTAAATTCATCCCTGCAATATCCATTGGTGCATTCATATCTTTAATTATCGGCATATTTCTATCACGGAAAGCCATTAAAAAACACCAGGATAATTCAAACTTTAAAACTTTGTGAAAGACGCTTTAAAACATGATTAATTTCATATTTTCGAAGTCTTATAATGTATAATTTTACAGACATAAAACCGCTAATATGTATAAAATAAAAGTGAATGCTTCACATCAATTTGAAATCACCAAAGAGCATGCTGAAGCACTTGACTGTATTGAAACTTCGGACAATACATTTCACATACTCCAAGAGAACAGTTCCGTACATGCATCTATATTAAAATCAGACTTCAATAAAAAACGTTATACGGTAAAGGTCAATAATAACAGCTATGAAGTTGCTATTAGCGACGCCTTAGATCAGCAAATTGAAGCTTTAGGCTTCGAGGTTGGCGCATCGAAAAAAGTCAACGATATAAAAGCACCAATGCCTGGCTTAATTTTAGAAATCCAAGTCAAGGAAGGACAAGACGTTAAACAAGATGATACCTTGCTAATTTTAGAAGCCATGAAAATGGAAAATGTCATTCATTCACCAAGAGAAGGCATTATAAAATCAATTAATGTAAACCAAGGTGAAACCGTAGATAAAGATACACTCTTAATAGAATTCGAATAGTATGAAAAAGATATTAATCGCCAATCGTGGAGAAATTGCTATTCGTGTGATGCGAACTGCAAAGAAAATGGGTATTAAAACAGTTGCTATTTTTTCAGAAGCTGATAGAAATGCACCTCATGTGAAATACGCGGACCAAGCGGTTTGCATTGGTCCTGCACCATCAAATCAATCCTATCTTAGAGGAGATAAAATCATAGAAGTAGCCAAATCGCTAGATGTAGATGCGATACATCCTGGCTATGGTTTTTTGAGTGAAAATGCAGATTTTGCAGAATTAGCTGAAAAGAACAATATCATTTTTATTGGCCCAAGATCTAAGGCTATTAAAATGATGGGCGATAAATTAGCGGCCAAAGACGCAGTTAAAGATTATAACATTCCAATGGTTCCTGGAGTTGATAGAGCTGTTACAGACCCAAAGGAAGCTATTGAAATCGCTAAAGAAGTTGGATTCCCAATTCTTATAAAGGCTGCCGCTGGTGGTGGGGGAAAAGGTATGCGTGTTGTTGAAAAAGAAAAAGATGTTGAAGAACAAATGAAACGTGCTATTAGTGAAGCAACCTCAGCTTTTGGAGATGGCTCAGTATTTGTTGAAAAATATGTCACCTCACCTCGCCATATTGAAATACAGGTTATGGCTGATAGCCATGGCAATATTTTACACTTCTTTGAACGCGAATGTTCTATTCAACGACGACATCAAAAAGTAGTTGAAGAAGCACCTTCTGCAGTCTTAACTCCAGAACTAAGAGAGGAAATGGGGCAAGCTGCTATTAGTGTAGCGCGTTCTTGTGATTATTTGGGCGCAGGTACGGTCGAATTTTTATTAGATGAAAATCATAACTTTTATTTCTTAGAAATGAATACGAGACTTCAAGTAGAGCATCCAGTTACGGAATGGATTTCTGGTGTAGATTTGGTAGAATTGCAGATTAGAGTGGCTCGTGGTGAAGCACTTCAAATTAAACAAGAAGACTTGAAAATTAATGGTCATGCTCTAGAATTGCGAGTCTATGCAGAAGACCCGTTGAATAACTTTTTACCAAGCGTCGGAAACTTAGAAATTTACAAATTACCAAAAGGCGAAAATATTAGAGTTGATAATGGTTTTGAGGAAGGCATGGATATTCCTATTTATTATGACCCTATGCTATCAAAACTGATCACTTATGGCAGTACAAGAGAAGAAGCCATTGAATTGATGATAGAAGCCATTGATAACTATCATGTGAAGGGTGTACAAACCACATTACCATTCGGCCGGTTTGTGTGCGAGCATGAGGCTTTTAGAAGCGGTAATTTTGACACGCACTTTGTAAAGAATTACTACTCACCTAGCCTATTAGAAGCGCAACATCATAAAGAGGCTGAGATTGCAGCAAAAATTGCTTTAAAACAATATTTAGAAGATCAGAAACTATTAAGATTACCAAATTAGTCGCAGTAAAAAGTCTCAGTTTTCAGTAATTAGTGATTCAAAAGACAACAAAACGACAAACAACATAACAAATACAGCTTTGCGCCTTTGCGCCTTTGCGAGAAAACAGAAAAGCATGGATTCCAAAATAAAAACGCTCAACGAAAAATTAGCATTATCTCATTTAGGAGGTGGACAAGCACGCATAGATAAACAACACCAAAAGAAAAAACTAACGGCAAGAGAACGGGTAATGTATCTTTTAGACGAAGGTTCTTTTGAAGAAATTGGTGCATTAGTTACCCATAGAACAAAAGAATTCGGCATGGCAAACCAAAAGTTTTATGGTGATGGTGTCGTTACTGGTTACGGCACCGTAAATGGAAGACTAATTTATGTGTTCGCACAAGATTTCACTGTTTTCGGAGGCTCTTTATCTGAAACACATGCTGAGAAGATTTGCAAAATTATGGATCTGGCAGTTAATGTTGGTGCGCCAATAATTGGGCTGAATGATTCTGGTGGCGCACGTATACAAGAAGGGGTACGTTCTTTAGGGGGTTATGCAGATATTTTCTATCGAAATGTACAAGCTTCTGGCGTAATTCCGCAGATTTCTGCAATCATGGGCCCTTGTGCTGGTGGCGCCGTATATTCTCCGGCTATGACAGATTTCACCATTATGGTAGAAGACACTAGTTATATGTTTGTTACGGGACCTAATGTTGTGAAGACAGTGACAAATGAAGAAGTCACTAGCGAAGAGTTAGGTGGTGCAAGTGTTCATTCTTCAAAATCTGGTGTTGCTCATAAAACGTCAACTAATGATATTGAATGCTTAGAAGATGTAAAAAAATTATTGAGCTATTTACCACAAAGTAATAGAGAGAAAGCCGAAGATTTACACTTTGAACTAAAAGAAGAAATTAGAACGGGTTTAGCCGATATTGTTCCAGAAAACCCAAATAAACCTTATGATATGCATCAAATCATTGAAGGTATTATCGATGAAGATTCATTTTATGAGATCCATAAAAACTATGCAGAAAATATTATTGTTGGTTTTGCGCGACTAGGCGGTAAATCTATCGGTATAGTTGCTAATCAGCCCATGTTTTTGGCTGGTGTACTTGGTGTAAAAAGCTCAAAAAAAGCAGCACGATTTGTACGTTTCTGTGATGCATTTAATATCCCATTATTAGTTTTGGAAGATGTCCCTGGATTCTTACCAGGAACTGATCAAGAGTGGAATGGCATTATTGTAAATGGCGCTAAACTTTTATATGCATTTAGTGAGGCAACGGTACCGAGAATAACTGTAATTACAAGAAAAGCTTATGGAGGCGCTTATGATGTCATGAACTCTAAACATATTGGAGCGGATATGAATTTTGCTTGGCCTAATGCCGAAATTGCTGTTATGGGTGCTAAAGGTGCCGCAGAAATAATATTTAAGCGTGAAATAGTTTCTGCTGAAGACCCAGAAGCAAAATGGAAGGAAAAAGAAGCTGAATATGCAGCGCTTTTCGCAAACCCATATAGTGCAGCAGAACGCGGTTTTATTGATGAAGTTATCTTACCAAAAAATACAAGACGTAAATTGATAAAAGCGTTTAGTATGCTTGAGAATAAAGACGTTGTTAGACCAAAAAGAAAGCATGGGAATATTCCATTGTAAGTCTTACAATAGCATGAAATACAAATGTGTATCTTTATTTTAAAAACGCAATGGCATGCTCAAAGTTTTTAAATATTTGATTACACTATTACTTATTTCATCTTGCGCTACAAAAAGATTTGTAAAAAAAGAGCAATTACAAGGTCATATCTCTGAAATATCTGAGACCACTTATGGCATAGAAAACGCTGAAAAAGTACTTTTCAAAAAGAAAATAATTAGTCTTACCAAAAACGGAAGAATTAAATTCTCCAAAACCTACAATGCCAATGGTGAGTTGATTGAAACTATTGAAAAGAAATTATTTTTTAATAAAAAATCATTTCCAGACAAAGCCGCTTATTACTGTAAAACCCGTTGGAAGTCGGGTAACAAAGAACGCATAAGCTGTTATAGTCAAAAAAAATATAAGCAAAATGAAATTATAGTTCAATATAATAAAGAGGGCTCTATCGCTAATATTAAAGATAACTTTAGTTCTTTTTACACGCATATATTTAACTATAGTAATGTTAAAAAAAATAATGAACTATTAAACATTATAACATTAGACAACAAAGAAAATTTAGTAGAAAAAACTATAATAACTTGTATTGCTAAAGATGCTCTTCATAATTGTATAAAACTAGAGAAACATTATACGGTATCGAAGAAAATAGAACGTGTTGAACGACTTATTACGTACAACTAAACTATTTTTTATGTACTTATTTAAAGACACGACCAAAATAGTTTAAATCAACGATTTCACCTTTTGTAGTTCTGTAGTCGTTTCTAATCGTGCCTTCGAGTTCAAATCCATTTTTAAGGATTACAGCTATACTGCCTTTGTTCCTGCTATTTGCCCTACAGAGGAGTTTGATGAATTTGTACTTTTCAACACTATGGTCTACAACTAAATTTGTTGCTTTAGATATGATGCCTTTACCTTCGTATTCCTTATCTATAAACGAACCTAGTTCAGCTTTTGGCACATTCCAATCTATATTCTTTACATCCACTAAACCAATAAATTTACCAGTAGTCCTATCCGTAATCATAAAAGGAAAATAGGTTTTAGATTGAATTCTGTTTTGAATTTCAACACAATAGTCGATCGTATCCTTTAGTGTCCGTGTTTTAGAAACGGTTCCTGCAAAGAAATCTTCTAATCGTGGTCTATTAGATTCAATTAGCTCGAAAAATGCGTCACTATCATTAGTATTTAATAGAGAAATCTTATAATTATCAAACCTAATGTTCATCTTATTCAGGAAATTTACTTTTATCTATTCCAGGGACAATACGCAAAGCATTTTTATAATATACGTTTTTAAGAACCTCATCGGATAAGTCTAAACCATACATTGGCCAAAAGGCATGATATTTTTTATGATAAGGAAAATACTCATCATCCGATTCTAGAACTCTAAAATAGGTTGGAAACTCTTCAGGTTTCCAGCTGTCTTTTCCGAATAAGATACGCTCTTGATACTTTTCAAAAAAAGCTTTAGCGAATCTTGGTTGACGCCCCAATTCAGCTATGATTGCTCCTATACCAACATTCATATTTGGCATATCGTCTAATAAGTCACCAAGATGCCCTAAATCATTAGCAAACCAACCCATGTGTGCATTTATATAGGTTGTATTCTTATGTTTCTTAAACATATTATGTTGCTCTTGTATAATTTTTTCCCAAGGCACAGGATTTGTAGCACTTCGTTTTCTTCTAGGGTGTGTTTTTAATTCGAGCCAACGTTCGTTATCTCCATCAAAATCTGCCCAAAATAATTTCGGATCTGCCGAGTGAATTAAAACAGGTATTCCCAATTCACCGCACTTATCCCAAATAGGATCCAAACGCGAATCATCAATAGCTAACCGTTTACCGTCAGAGTCGTTGTTACGTAATCCCAAACTCTTGTAAACCTTAAGTCCAACTGCACCTGCTTTAACATCAGCTTCTAATTGCTTTACTTTTTTTTCTATCCAACCGTTAGCACCAGCACCTTCGAAATCAATATTACAAAATAGAACAAAGCGTCCAGGATAATTGGTAGTTGCATTTTCTTGTGCTTTAACTAAATCCTCACCTGTTCGTCCACTTAAATTCACCATCACCTGCAGATTTAAGGTATCCATAGCAGTTATTACTGGTTTTAGGTCTTGAGTCGCCATGCGGTATTGGTGACCATGAACATCAATAAAAGGAAATTTTGCTTTTTTAACAATTTTACCAGGAACGACTAATGTCGATTTTGGGTTGTAGTCTTCAAAGCTTAGGTCTTGCGCATTAGCAGTATTTGAAATAATCAATACGACTGTAATCACAAGTAGAATTTTAATTTTCATATCGGATACGTATTTATAGCCCGTAAATTATAGAAAATGTACTATGATCCTTGCAGTTTATGACGCGTTTAACACTTATATTTTTGCTTGGAAGGTATATAAATCATAATAACGCCCTTCAGTCTTTAGCAACTCATCGTGCGTACCACGTTCTACAATGCGACCTGATTCAATCACTAAAATTTGGTCTGCTTTCTTGATCGTACTTAAACGGTGTGCAATTACTATAGTCGTTCTGTTATGTGTTAATTCTGATAAACTCTTCTGAATTAAACCTTCACTTTCAGTATCTAAATTAGAAGTCGCTTCATCTAAAATAATAATCTTAGGATCAGCTAAAATAGCTCTTGCAATGGCAATACGTTGACGTTGTCCTCCCGAAAGTTTAACACCTCGCTCGCCAATTAAAGTTTCTAGACCTTCATCAAAACGGTCCGTAAACTCATTGACGTAAGCTGCTCTTACAGCGTTTTGTAATTGTGCTTCCGTTGCATTTGGTCTTGGAAACATAATATTTTCTCTAATGGTGCCTTCAAACAAAAATTCATCTTGAAGAACGACACCTAAATGTTTCCTAAAACTTTGCAATTTAACTTTCGATAAATCTTCGCCATCTATGGTTATCGTACCTGATTTCGGATTTAAAAACGTTGCCGATAAACCAGCTATCGTAGATTTACCAGAACCTGAACTTCCAACTAAGGCGATCACAGATCCCGATGGTGCGTCAAAATTAATATTATGTAATACGGGTTTATCTGTTTCATACTCAAAAGACACATCGTTAAAAATTAAATTACCTTGTAAGGTCTCTAATTGAATCGTTCTGTTTTCATCATCGTCTTCAGCCGTTAAATTCATGAGTTCTTCCGTACGGTCGAGTCCAGCTAAAGCTTCTGTCAATTGACTACCAATATTACTCATCTGAACAATTGGTGCAATCATAAAGCCTAAGACTAATGTGAAGAAAAGAAACTCACCAGTCGTCATACTTCCGTCAATCATATAGTACCCCCCTATTCCCATAATCCCTGTGGTTGCAACCCCTATCAAAAATGTTGAAGAACTTGTCATTAATGCAGTTGCTGTTAAACTCTTTTTTACATTCTGAAAAATGTCATCAACCCCTTTTTCAAATACTTTATTTTCTTGTTCTTCAGCATTAAAGGCCTTTATAACGCGAACTCCTGCTAAGGTTTCGGTTAGTCGTCCTTTCACTTCGGCATTAATCTTTCCGCGAGTTCTAAATATTGGACGTATATATTTAAATGCTTTTAAGGCTATAATTGCAAAAATAGATAGCGGTATAAACACAAAGAGTGTCATCCAAGCATTCAAATCTATAAGAATAATCATAGATACGATTGCGGTAAACGTACCACCAACCAATTGTACTAATCCAGTACCAATAAGGTTACGCACGCCTTCGACATCACTCATAATACGCGATACTAAAGCCCCAGATTTTGTGTTGTCAAAAAAGCTAATCGGTAAGGACAGTACTTTTTTCTGTACCTGAGCGCGTAATTCGCTAATAAGGAATTGCGCTTGGACACTCAAAATTTTTGTCAAAGCGAATGACGTAATAGCCTGAACCAATATGGCGACGATTACGATAGCTATTAAGTTGTATAATTGGTCAAAATCTTTATTAGGCACTACATCATCTAAAAGGACTTTACTTTGCCATGGCAATATAAGACCCGATAAGCTGCGAATTACAATAAGAAGCAAACCTAAAAAAACCAAATTGCGTCGTGGCCAAATAATAGTCTTGAAGGCGGTTGCCATTGTTACTTTTGGCTTGCCCTTTTTAGACTTTTTAGGACTATCTTTTAAATGCTGCATTTCGTTTTATTTTATTTGCAAATATACGTTTGTCAGAGGCTTCCGAACCGACGAATTAATGCGTTATCTTAATTAGTTTAAAAATACGCAAACACCCCCCTTAATCGAGCAAACGTCTATGATAATTAATCTGTCCTAAATGATAAGCTAAATGCATTGATAAGTGCACTAAAAAATATCCTGTTGTCATGGTGTCTTCAAATACACGACGTTTGTATTCCTTTTGCAAATCTTCCTCAGTTAAATCACTTAAAACCTTTTCTACAACGGCTATAGTGTCGTTAATTTGTTTGATCAAATCTGACTTTGGAATAGCTTTGAGTGAAAATTCTAAATCACGCTGTCTTACATAACCAGAATTACCCAAAGTAGCACCAATGTAATGATTCAGATTTCCGATCAGATGAAGACATAAATTTCCTGAAGAATTAGAAATATCTTTAGTGACCATCCATAAGTTTTGTTCCTCTTTATAAGAATTCACTTCGGTCTTTAAAGCGTTTAAATCTCGCGTGAATAATTTAATTAATGTTTGAGTTAACATAGGATGTATGTGTTAAATATTGATATCAAATATTAGTATCACTTGTACCCAAAAATAGGCAATAATTAATTTACTTTTGCGCTATGCAAAATCAAAAACGGTCACAGTTAGAATTCGTTGTCTTAATGGCGGCTTTAATGTCTATAGTTGCCTTATCAATTGATGCTGTATTGCCTGCATTGCCTATGATTGGGGATTATTTAAGTGTAAACAATCCTAGTGACAACCCTAAACTCATTACCACAATTTTCTTAGGACTTGGTATTGGACAGCTTATATTTGGACCATTATCAGATAGTTTTGGAAGAAAGCCTATGGTCTATTTTGGTTTTATACTTTTTGTGATCGCGTCCATTATTTGCATCACGACAAAGAGTTTCGAAATGATGCTTTTTGGTAGAATTCTTCAAGGTGTTGGTTTAGCTTCACCAAGAACGATGTGCATCGCTATGGTGCGCGACTCCTATGAGGGGGATTATATGGCAAAAATTCTGTCTATTGTCGTTATGGTATTCATACTCATACCGATAGTTGCACCTACACTTGGTCAGTTTTTGATGAATCATTACCATTGGAAATCCATTTTCATATTTACTTTAATCTATGGGCTCGTTGTGATGCTTTGGTTTTGGTTAAGACAACCTGAAACTTTAAAAGCTAAGCACCGAATCCCGTATCGGCTTGCCATATTTAAAACAGGAACAATTCAATTCTTTAGAATTAAATCTGCTGTAGTTTACACCTTACTTTCAGGGTTTATAACAGGTTCATTTATGGTCTATCTCAGTACAGCGCAGCAAATCTTTGAAAAGCAGTATAATTTAGCTGAAGAATTCCCACTCATTTTTGCCAGTATTGCTATTTCTGTTGGTTTGGCAACCTTTATGAATAGTCAGCTTGTGGTTAAATACGGCATGAGACGTATTGTACATCTGTCTATGTTAAGTTTTATTGCAATCTCGTTGGTATTTATTTCGCTTTACCATTCGGGCAATAATCCAAGTATCGAAGTCTTAGTAACATTCTTTGCGCTTCAATTCTTTACAATTGGGTTCTTATTCGGGAATCTGAGAGCCTTGGCAATGCAACCTATGGGGCATATTGCTGGGATAGGTTCGGCTTTAAATGGCTTTATTTCTACGGTTATGGCTGTTCCTATTGCTAATTACATTGGAAGCTTTGTGGTCGATTCTGTAACGCCTCTTTTTGTTGGTTTTCTAGTTTGTGGCGTTATTTCTCTGGTGTTATTTTATAGCAATAGCAATACCGTTTCTAAGGTATTAAAAGAAGCTTAAAATATCTCCAGACTGCCCTTACCTTCTCTAATAATAATAGGTTCGTCTTCAGATAAATCGATTATAGTTGACGCTTCATTATCACCATAACCGCCATCGATCACAAGGTCAACTAAATGGGACCATTTTTCAAGAATGAGTTCAGGATCAGTCGTGTATTCTACAATGTCATCATCGTCTCTTATCGACGTAGAAACGATAGGATTTCCTAATGCGCTGACCAACGCCAAGGCTATTGCGTTATCTGGCACTCTAATACCAACGGTTTTTCGTTTTTTAAACGGATTTGGAAGTTGTTTAGAACCTGGTAAAATAAATGTATAAGCACCAGGTAACGCCCGTTTTAAAATTTTAAAAGTCTTTGAATCGATTTGCTTCACGTAGTCACTAAGATTACTTAAATCTTCACAAACAAATGAGAAATTCGATTTTTCGAGCTTTACCCCTTTTATTCTAGCAATACGCTCTAAGGCTTTAATATTAGTGATGTCACAACCCAAACCATATACTGTATCTGTGGGGTAAATTATCAATCCGCCTTTTTTTAGCACATTCACTACCTTTTGAATCGCTTTAGCGTTTGGGTTTTCAGGATATATTTTTATAAACTCAGCCATAAGATGTATCTTTCAAATACGTTTACAAAGTAAGTATATTTTGCATTATGAAACTAGCATGTTCAAAATTTTATAACCTAAGGGGAATGCTTAATAGCGAACAACATGTGACCCTTGAAAAAAAACACCTATGATCACATGAAACGAGCACCCTAAAAATAGTATAACCTAAGGAGAATGCTTAATAGCGAACAGCATGTGACCCTTAAAAAACAATACTTGTGAACACATGACCCGAGCACCCTAAAAATAGTATAACCTAATGCGAATGCTTAATAGCGAACAACATGTGACCCTTAAAAAACAATACCTATGAACACATGACCCGAGCGCAAAACAAAACTCTAATTCTTTATTTCTGCTCAATGCGTGAACAGCATGTGACCCTTAAAAAACAATACTTGTGAACAAATGAACCGAGAACCCTAAAAATAGTAAAACCTAAG
>JAWUVW010000098.1:0-82266 GCA_034112185.1 Flavobacteriaceae bacterium
AATGCTGTAGTAGACTGAGACACCTCTAAAGATGCAAATATTATCGGTTATCATATTTATGAAAGCGATGTTGAATTCGTGATTTTTGATAGAATTACAACCAGTCCAATAAATGAAACCTCATTTACACTTAATAATTATTATAAGGGAAATGGGTATATGCTTAAAGCCATAAAAATAATTGAATCTGGTTGTGGTCACTTTTTTATGTAAGTATGGGCGGATTCGTTGAAGGAACCTTAACTCTTAGTATTGATGAACAAATTATGCCAAATAGAATTGAAATTTATCCTAATCCTTCAAATAGCATCTCATATATAAAATCAGTTAAAGCTATTTCATCGTTGAAAATAATAAATCTTAGTGGTTCCGTTATTTTAAGTTCGCATCCCAAAAAAAACAGAGTTTTTAATTGAATTAAAAGACTTTGCTTCGGGTATTTACATTGTCGAGATTCAAACTTCTAAAGCTGGTATTTATTATGAGAATAATGATAAAAAGCTAACTTCGCTTGGCGATTGATATCTAATTTTATAACGGTCTTAATTCATTATTAATGAAAACGAATTATTCCTTAAATTCTCATTTTATGAAACAAGTATTTATCTGTTGATCGCTATCGAATCTCCAAATATATTTTAAGAACACAAAAAAACAGGTACATTTATTAAAAATGTAACTGTTGTATCTATGAAGAAGACAAACTAAAAAGCTAATTCAACAGGACATAGTTGCCCTCCTGTTTGAGTTGTACCTGAAACAACTTCTAATCCAGTTATGATGTAACCAGGGCCAATGACTTGAGAACAGTCAGTGGCTAATATTGTTATTTCTTCATTTTCAATATACACAATAAGTTCACTTTCAAACCTGCCATCCGCAGCATTGCCACTAATGGTAAACTCTTCATTTACGTGCAATGTATTATCAAAAATAACATTGCCTTCTAGCGTTTCAAATCTAACAGATGCTAGAGATACTGCACCAGTATATTTAAAAGTGAGTTCAACGCTACGACTATCGCATGCCGCGCATGGTTTTTCCGTTTCCAATTCTAAATCAATATTATCTATGGCACCTGAACTATTCATTATAATTTCCATAAATGCGACACCAGAAGTCCGTTCTAAATCCACAGTTATTTTTGAATTATCACCACCAGGCGTCACTTCTTCGCTAAAGATAACGTTGTTTCCGTTATCATATAAATTAACAATGGTAGGATTAGAGGCGTCTTCAATATCCAAAATATCGAAAGAATTTAAAGTCACATTAGTGTTGGCACTAAAATCAAAAACAAAGCTAGCACCGACTTCAAAAATATCATCGGGATGCGTAGCGTCTAAATCTTCGGAAAGAATAAGAACATTACCTAAAGCTTCAGCGTTGCTAGCACCGCCATTCCCTAATCCTGGCCCACCATACATCGCATTGGGCGTACCAATATCAAAATCGTTACCTGTAAGATTTGAAGAATCAAAAATCATGGCAGCGTTACGATTAGGAAACGCCATAGTAATTCCGGCCACTTGCGCATTTTTAAATGAATCCGTAATAAAGATCTCAGATACCATATCGCCTGTGTTAAAGGCTTCAAAATCAATTGTAAAAAATTCAGTCGTTAGAAATTGCTCATTTGCAGTGTATATAAATGTAGGTGGTACATCAATTTCGGTGTCGGTTTCACAGGCAAATAAACAGCATAACAGTACCAATGAAAATTGGGGCAAATTTTTCATGGTTAAATTATTTATAAGACTTGGACTATAAATATACTAAAAAATAGTTTTTTATAGTTTATCGATTAAAAAACACGATTAACCACACATATAGTGTTTTATTTTTCTTACATATTTAATTAAAACTCAACTCAACTCAAAGTACATTTTGTTGATTAGATTCAGTTTCTTTCACTTTAGATTGCTTACTTCAAACCATTCGAATAGGTAACTCGAAATCCCAAGACAAGCATGTCATATCTTTGAACCCGCTTTATGCATTAGAAAATCTATTAATTAAAAAACGTAGTAAACGGTTTAAACTTGCATACAATTGTAGACCTTAAATTTAAATTGAAATATAAGCTTTTGAATTTGTATTCAGAAAAACTTATTTTAGCATTAGTATTCGCGATTTAATTATCTCGCACGAGTAAACCTAAGCAATCATTTACCCTTAATCAAAATCAATAGTAAACCGCAATATACATGAAGTCCATTAAGTATCTATTAATCGTCATTTTCATTTTTGGCTTTTCTAATAAAGCGATCGCCCACATTAAAAAAGACACATTGCGTGTTTTGTTTGTTGGCAACAGCTACTCGTTTACGTCAAATATGCCACACTTAGTCTCTCTTTTGTCAGACAGTACGGCTATTAAATTAATAACGGCCAAAAGTGCCACTGGAGGCGCAACCTTAAAAGATCATTGGACACATCAAAAAGGGTTGAAAACAAAAAAAATAATCAGAAAAGGTAATTATGATATTGTTGTCATACAAGAGCATAGTATGGGTACCATTGAAAAAAAGAATGATTTTTTAAATTACACAAAAAAGTTATGCGACCTTGTAAAAGCTTCTGGTGCAAAGCCCTATCTCTATGTAACTTGGGCGCGACAAAAAGTGCCACAATATCAAGATATCATCACCGAAGTCTATAGGGAAGCTGCCAAAGAAAATAATTGTAATCTTGTTTTAGTGGGAGAAGCTTGGAAATTTGCGAGAAGCTTAAGACCAGATATAGAATTGTTTAAAACAGATGGAAGTCACCCTTCAAATCTAGGTGCATTTTTAACCGCATGTGTTTTTGTTAATGACCTGTCTCCAAAAGTACCACACCATCTGCCTAATTGGTATTTTATGACAGATGCCAATAGAGAACAGATTACGCTTCTTATGGAAGATCCTTTAGACATTACATTCTGTATTAAGGTCGCATCCGATTTTTCTAAACAGAAACTATGAAAACCATTTTCGGTATCATTAATTTTCGAAATAGTACCTTTATCATTGAACCAATCGCTTTTGAGTACAAACAGACTATATTTTATTGATGCCGTTAGGGCTTTTGCTATCTTAATGATGTTACAAGGACATTTCGTAGATACCTTGCTCGATGTGACTTATAGAGATGATACCAATATCATTTTTAAATGCTGGACATATTTTAGAGGCATCACAGCTCCAACCTTTTTTACGATTTCTGGCCTTATTTTCTCGTATTTACTTATTAGAGCTAAGCATAGTGGTAGTGTAAAAAAACGAATGCGCAAAGGTTTGCTCCGTGGACTTATGCTTATTGGTATAGGCTACTTATTGCGTATCCCGATTTTTGAATGGTTGATTGGTGAATTCAATGGCTACTTTTTAATTATTGATGTACTGCAGTGCATTGGTTTATCTCTAATAGGTATTGTCATTATCTACAGATTGACTTTTAAAAAGACACTCATTTTTTCAATTTTAATGCTGTTGTTGGGCTTAATAATTTTTATGACTGAACCCTTATATCGCTTTCTAGAACTGCCAAATGTACCTGCTGTATTTTCAAATTATATGACTAAAAGTAATGGCTCTGTCTTTACCATTTTGCCTTGGTTTGGCTATGTGGCTTTTGGCGCATTTATAGCGACACTCTTTTATCGCTATTTAGAACGGCCACGTTTTAAACACGCAACCGTTTCTGGTTTTTTTATAATTGGTATGGTTTTAATACAATTCTCCGGTTACATATTAATGAAGCTTTATTATGCAACATCTGTAGACCTATTTAAAGATGTTGCCTTTTATAATTACCTTTTTAAGCGACTCGGAAATGTATTAATTATATTCTCACTATTTTATCTTGCAGAGCGCCATATAAAGCAACCTTTAATTTTAAAGATTGGTCAGAAGACCTTATCCATCTATGTGATACATTTTATAATCATTTACGGAAGTTTTACTGGCTTTGGACTACACCAAATTATTGGTAAAACATTAGTACCATGGCAAGCCATTATTGGCGCCTTATTGTTTTTAAGTACTGTTTGTTTTATATCCTTTTACTATGCTAAAACCAATGCTTTTTTGTATTCTGTACTACGACAAATTATTGATAAGGTTAAGCGGGTTTAATACGCTTCGTACCAATCAAAATTTTCTTGAATAATTCTGTCTTTTTCGGTTCTGATAAAATCTAAATAGGCCATTGCTGTTGGTGATAATCTCTTGGATTTCTGCCAAACTAAATTCCAGTTAGTGACAATTGGCAACCCTTTAAATGGTATAATTTGTAAATCGCCATTCTTAAGTTCGTTCTTAATACCAATAAGGGGCATTATTGAGAGCCCTAAACCCGCAATTACAGCTTGCTTTAAAGCTTCATTTGACGTTAGTTCTATTGTTTTTCTAGTGGATATATTCTTACTAGACAAAAACGCTTCCATTGCATTCCGTGTTGCAGAGCCTTCCTCTCTATAAATTAATGGATACTCCTCAAACATCTTTTTTGACGCTACTTTTTTGTTGAATGCCGCTTTTGTTCCACCTATTAAGAACAACTTGTTTTCCATCAGTTGTACACGTTCTAAATTTAATTGCGCTGGTATAATAGACACTAGGGCAAAATCCACTTCATTACGCTCTAAACTTTTAATGACGCTCGATTTATTCGTGACATCGATCATTAAATCGACCCCTTTGTTTTTATTTGTAAAATCCGACAAAAAGTAGGGCATTACATATTTCCCTGTAGAAACTATAGATAATTTTAACCGGCCCGCAATCTGTCCTTTAAAGGATAAGGTTTTATAGTTAATAGCTTGTACCTCATTGAGAATTTTCTCTGCAGCTTCTGCTATTTCTAGACCAAAATCCGTGACATATAATTGGCGCCCTACAACCTCTGTAAGTGGTATAGAAAACTGATTTTGAAATTTTTTTAATTGTATGGAAACAGCTGGCTGGCTTAAAAACAAAGCCTCAGAGGCTTTAGTAATACTCTTTAGTTGTGTTACTTTTAGAAAAATTTGTAATTGATGTAGGGTATAGTTCATAAATAATGTTTATGTAAAATATAAAAAATATATACAAAAGTAAATAAAATATTTATGACTATCTTCGAAACGAGGTTTTAAAATTTTTGCACCAAAAAAAATTCAGTAAAAAACAAAACAAATGAAAACTATAATCGAAACGTTTTACGATGCCTTCATTAATTTAGATGCGGATAAAATGACTGCTTGTTATCATGATGCTATTGTTTTTGAAGATCCAGCCTTTGGTGTTTTAAAAGGTGAAAGAGCCAAAGCTATGTGGCAGATGTTATGTGAATCGCAGAAAGGAAAAGACTTTAAAGTCGTTGTGTCAAATATTAAAGGAAATACTGAAAATGGGGCAGCACACTGGGAAGCCTATTATACGTTTGGTAAAACAGGTCGGAACGTACATAATAAAATTGATGCTGAATTTCAATTTAAAGATGGCTTAATTATTAAACATACGGATCGGTTTAATCTTCATAATTGGGCTAAACAAGCTATGGGAATAAAAGGATTAGTGATGGGAAGAACACGTTATTTTAGTAACAAGCTAAAATCTAAAACCAACGCTTTATTAGATAAACATATACTGAACTTAAAATAAGTTATAAAAAAAGCCATCTTCTTTTTGGGTGATGGCTTTTTTTTAATAACAATGTTTCTTTTTAGGGACTTACAAGTTTACTTTATGTTTCATTGCTTAATATTAATTACAAATTTTATGCCAAAATAATTATTGTTAAATTTAAAAAAATGAAATGAGTAAAGATTACTCTAAGACTCTATTGGCGAATAAAATAGGTGAAATGTAATTAAGCCTGAAAATCATCGATTAACTGTAAGCTTTTACCTTTCCTTCTACCCCTTCAAAAAATGATTTCAGAAATTTAAAGTCGGCTTCCATATCCTCTGTAGGGTAAAATGGCTCTGAGATTGTATTTTGTTTGTTCTTAAAATCGAGCGTGAACATAATAATAGGAACTTTCGCCGCTTTGGCTATATAGTAAAATCCTGTTTTCCAAGTTTCAACTTTTTTTCTCGTGCCTTCTGGTGCTAATGCTAACCGAAACTCATCAGATTCAGAAAATAGTTTTGCAATGGCTTCCACTTTATTCTGTCCAGGTGTTCTATCGAGTTCTCGCCCTCCAATCGCTCTAAAATAATGCCCTAAAGGCCAAGTGAACAATTCTTTTTTTCCGACAAAATTTGTTTTAACATCGGCAATTTTTCTTAACAAGACACCAATATAGAAATCGTGCCAGCTCGTATGGGGTGCCGCAATAATTATAGCCTGCTTTATGGTGTCTTTTGAAAAGTTAGTATTACCAACAATTTTCCAACCCATTAATTTAAAATATATGAATTTTGCTAACCAACGCATACGCCACCATTCAATTGTTAATTCATTAGTATTGCTGAAGTTTTATACCGGTAGATCTTTGATATTCAATAAAAAATGACATGAAATTATTGAATATCAAAGACCAATTAGTATTACATCTTTTTATAAAGCTCTAGTAATTTTTGACGCGTAATTATGGTCTTCCAGTTTTTTCCGATGGCATTTTCCCATAATGGCTCAAGGCTTAATGCGACATCTATCATCGTATTAAATTGACGCGCTTCTAAATCTGCACAAACACCTTGGGGTAATTCAATATTATGCTTTGCTTTCATGGCTTTAAACATAGTAACACCTTCAGGATAATAATCTTCCAAGTGATCAAAAACAATGCAATTTCCGATGCCATGTTTTATACCTAGTAAATAGCCTAAGCCATAACTCATGGCATGAGCGACACCGACCTGAGAATAGGCGATGCTCATTCCTCCATGCCAAGACGCCATCATCAGTTTATCTTGTGCATCCTCTGTACTCAAGCTATCATCTAAAAATATCTCTCGACACAATTCAAAAGCCTTCTCACCATAACTCTCACTAAATGCATTTAAATAAGTGCCATTAAGGGATTCTACGCAATGCACAAAGCAATCCATACCTGTATAAAACCATTGATCTTTAGGAACGTCTTTAGTCAATTCTGGATCTAAAACAACCTGATCAAAAGGCGTGTAATCACTATTGATCCCTAATTTTCGATCTGGACCAGTTAAAATGGTCGTTCGTGACACTTCTGCTCCTGTACCAGAAATGGTAGGAATACCAACATGATATATTGCAGCATGCTTTATTAAATCCCAACCTTGATAATCCTTAGACACCCCTTTGTTCGTTAGCATTAGTGCCACAGCTTTCGCAATATCCATTACGATACCTCCACCTATACCAATTATACCAGAGGGCAACTCACTATACTCTAGAATAATATCTTCAACCAATTGGTCTATCTGCGACGTCTTTGGTTCTTCTAATGTTGGAACATATATAATCTTGTCCTTATAAGACAAGGTAATTCTTGAAGTTAACCAATGATTACCTTTAAAAACATCATCAACATAAAATATAAATGGTGCATTACGTCCATTTCGCTTTGGAGTGAGAATTTCATCTAGTTGATTGAAACTTCCACGTCCGAAAACAACTCTAGATACCATCGGATAATTCTTATATATCATTTACTCTATATCTTTAACAAAAATAAAAACTTAGTTTATTTATTTGGCTTGAAAAAATTTAAAATTTCAGTTAAATTTTTTACGGTTTTATATTCAACACCATTGGTTTCTTGTTGAGTCACTTTTTCATGATGCCAAGTCGTATGAAACGGCACATGAATCGCTTTTGCGCCAATATTTACCAATGGTAAAATATCAGATTTTAAAGAGTTACCAACCATTAAAAATTCTGAAGGCTTTATATCCAAGTGCTTCAAAAGCTTCGAATAATTTTGGTCTTGTTTCTCACTTAAGACTTCAATATGATGAAAATAATCAATCAATCCAGATTTTTCTAATTTCCGCTCTTGATCTAACAAATCCCCTTTTGTGGCTACAATTAGTTTATAATCCTGAGACAGCGTTTTAAGCACTTCCTCTACTCCATCAAGTAATTCTATGGGCTTATTAATCATGTCTTTTCCAATAGCGAGCATTTTCGATAGCACCTCATTAGAAACAGTGCCATTAGATAATTCTATCGCAAGCTCTAACATGGATAACACAAAACCTTTTACGCCGTAACCATAAGTCGGAAGGTTTTTAATTTCCATCCTAAATAGCTCTTGATCTATCTTATTAGGTGTTTCATAATGTGATAACAAGCGACCAGCTTCCTCTTCCGCTTCTCTAAAATAGGTTTCGTTAACCCAGAGCGTATCATCTGCATCGAAGCCTATTACTTTTATATTTTTGTATGCTTTATTCAATTAATTATGCTTTATTTTTTTTACTCTGACCTGATTGACTTTAGTCAGGTTTCACTAATTATCACAGATTAAATTTAGGTTCTACAAAAACGAGATTAGTATTTATGACTTCCATAAACGTTTGGCTCTTTCTAAATCTTCAGGTGTATCAATCTCCACGCCTTGTACTTCAGTTTCTACCATTTTTATGCGCTTGCCATATTCTAAATAGCGAATACATTCTATTTTTTCAGACGCTTCAATAAATTGCATAGGCAATACAGCAAAGTCTAATATAGCATCTTTTCTAAAGGCATAAATCCCTTTATGTTTAAAATAGCGTGCTCCAACAGTTTTATCTCTTGGAAATGGAATTGGGCTTCTAGAAAAATACAAGGCAAAATTACTTTGATCTACAATAACCTTGACTGTATTTGGGTTGTTAATTTCGTCCCAGTCGGAAATTTCTACCATAAGTGATGCCAAATCAATTTCTTTATTGACATCTTCTTTGAAAACTTCTAAAACTTTACGCAAACTTTCGCCCTCTGTGAAGGGCTCATCACCCTGAACATTCACCACAATATCACAATCTATATCGGCAACAGCTTCGGCGATACGGTCACTTCCAGATTCGTGCTCCTTTATACTCATAATGGCTTTACCGCCATTATTGACGATTTCGTCAAAGATAATAGTGCTATCTGTCACTACATAAACTTCACTAAAAAGTTTTGTCGCCACAGTAGCTTCATACGTTCTTAAGATCACAGATTTTCCTGCTAGGTTTTGCATCAATTTACCTGGAAATCGAGACGCACTATAACGTGCAGGAATCATGGAGATTATTTTCATCTAAGTGTGATTAGCGAATTCAAAAATACGGTTTTAGGATGATTTTGACTTATTTGGTTTTAACTTTCTGAAAAGTTTAAAAACGATATAAAAGATGAATATAACCAAAATAATTGCCAGTACTGGTAAAAAAACAGAAACTATGGACATCACCACTGAAGTTCCCGTCTCTAGTGTTGAAACTATAGGATTACCAAAACCTGCTGTAGAAACGGTTGAACCTAATCGCGTCGCACTTGCGGCACTTTTTACAGCTACAGCCGTCCCTCCTCCTGCAATTATAGCCAAAGCCCAAGTAATTACCGGACTTAAATCTGCTACGGTTGATACCATCACCGCAGTACCAGCAATAGTCGCTAAGGGAATAGCCACAGTATCTAATAGATTATCTACAACCGGAATATAATAGGCTACAACTTCTACTAAAGTGGCAATCCCTAATGTGATAACAGCGGTTGAACTACCAACCCAAAGCCAAGACTCATTAAGATCCCATTTACCAAAATAAGTAGCCAAACTTAAGGCGAATAGAGGTAAAAAAACTCTAAAGCCTACAGAGGCAGCAAGACCAATGCCTAAAAATATACTTAAGATCGTTTCCATTGTCATGCTTCTAATCTAAATCATTTTCAGTAAACATTTCATCTTTAAATCCAATTAAATAGAGTTTTTCCTTTGCACGTGTAACAGCCGTATATAACCAGCGAATATAATCTTTATTCATACCTTCTGGCAAATAAGGTTGTTCAACAAAAATGGTATTCCATTGCCCTCCTTGAGATTTATGACAGGTAATAGCATAGGAGAATTTTACTTGTAAAGCATTAAAAAACTTATTGTTCTTAACACCTAAAAAACGCTTATACTTTGAGGTTTCATTTTCATAATCCTTAGACACTTCTTGATACAATCGGTTGGATTCTTCATAACTTAAAGAGGCACTTTCTACATCAATAGTATCTAGCAATAAAACAGTTTCGAAAGGTCTCATTTTAGGATAATCGACCATTTTAACATTGACTTCAGCAAATCTAAAACCATATAATTCTTTAATACTGAAAATCTCTAGCACTTCAATAATATCACCATTCGCTATAAAACCAGCTTCACTTGTTGGTTTTACCCAAAAATAATTATTCTTAACGACCATTAAAAAATCACCCGCAGATAATTCCGCTTCGTTAAATAAAATGCGTTGACGAATTTGTTGATTGTAGGCATTAGCACGCTTATTACTTCGGACTATAATGGCCGTTTCTTCGTAACCTTCATTGCTGTAGGCATCATTAATAGCATCCATGATTTCGTAGCCATCTATTAATCTTACAATATCTTTAAATGGACTAACATTAAACTTATAACTTTCATAAATACCAGTTTCTAAGACGGCTCTCAGTTCAGTAGCGTTTACTAAAATACCTGAATCTTGTTCTTGTCTTACGACTTCATCTAGCTCAATACCAATAACGTCTTTATTATAATTTAAGCTTAATTTATCTTCATTTAAAGCAGGACTTAAATCAGACTTAACAGGTGGCAATTGTGCTTTATCACCAATTAAAAGCAACTTACACTGATGGCCAGAATAGACGTATTGCATCAAATCGTCTAGTAAAGAACTACTTTCAAAAGACTTTGAGTCTGAAGGCGTATCTGAGATCATAGATGCTTCATCTACTATAAATATAGTATTTCTATGTTTATTGGGCTGCATCACAAATTTTACACCTCCTCCACTTTCTTTCTTCGGAAAATATATTTTCTTATGAATAGTAAAAGCCTCCTTTTTGGCATAATTAGAAATCACTTTTGCAGCTCTACCCGTTGGTGCCAATAAAACAGCATTCTTTTTTACTTCCCATAAATTTGAAACGATAGTCCCAATAATGCTCGTTTTACCAGTACCAGCATACCCCTTAAGCAAGTAAATAGAATCTTTGTTGGTATCAAACACAAACTGAGACAGCTGCATTAGTACCATATCCTGCTTAGAAGTGGGTGTAAATGGGAACTTAGATTTTAATAACGAATAGAATGCAGAAGCATTAGTAATCATAGAATAATAAATATGTAGCAAGATAGTATTATTCTCTATTTTAAAAGAAACTAACCCGTTTACTTACTTATTTTGAATGATTTTTATTTAGATAGTTTTAACGAACAAAAAAAAATTGTAGATTTGCGATAGACCTAATTAATAAAATCATCTATGAAAGTAATTATAGCCATTGTCGTTATTATACTATTGACCATTGGAATTGTTTGGTTAATCGATAAGTTTGTTCCAAAGAAAATAAAGCCAGTTATCAACGTATTACTTTGGGGCTTAATTATTTTATTGAGTTACCTAACCTTTATGTCTGTTTATCAAGAGATCCAATTTAATCAACTAAAAGACAAACGCTATAGAGTCGTTATAGACCGCCTGATAGACGTTAGAGATTCTCAGTTAGCTTATAAAGAGGTCCATGGCGAATTCGCAGGTAGTTTTGATAAATTGATAACATTTGTCGATACTGATTCAGTACCCATCACACAAAGACGAGATACTTTGGTTTTAGATGAAGAAAAAACACTAGCTTTTGGTGGCGTAGAAACTATGAAGACGTTAACGCTAATCGACACCTTGAGTTTTTATTCTGTGAAAGATTCAATATTTAAAGAAAGTGATCGCTATAAAACGATGATGAATGTAGGTGTTGGAAAAGAAGGAGCTAAATTCACTTTAAAAGCAGGTAAGTTAGATGAAATAGCCGTTTTTGAAGCTAGTGTCGATAAATTTATTGTTTTAGATGGCCAAGAAAAATACTTAATAGAAAAAGAAAGACAAGCATTTTCTATAGCTGGTGTTAAAGGTGAAACTGTAAAGATTGGGTCGATGGAAGAAGTTAATACCAGTGGGAATTGGGGGAAAGATCTTTCTAATAAAGAGTAATTTTGACAAAAAATAATATTAAAGAACTGTCCATTCAAATACATTTGAATGGGCTTTCTTTTTGTATTCTAAATAGATCTTCAAATAGTATTGAATTTCTTAAAACTATTGAGTTTGAGCATAAACTAAACCCCTCTGATGTCCTAGAACATCTCAAGGCAGAGCTCAGTAGCAATACTATGTTTTCTGAAGACTTTGATGCCGTATTAGTGATACATCAAAATGAATTGGCCACATTGGTTCCAAAAGAATTATACCACGAAAATCATAAAGCCGATTACTTAAAATTCAACACTAAAATCCTTAGAACAGATTATATTACTCAAGATGATATCGTCGTAAACGATAGTATTAATGTTTACGTTCCTTACGTAAATATCAATAATTATATTTTTGAAACCTTTGGTGAATTTGTTTATAAGCACGCTTCAACCATATTAATCAATACTATTTTACAAAAAACAAAGACTTCAGAATCACCAGAAGTCTATATTAACATCAATAGTTCAACCATTGAGTTATTAGTTGTGGATAAGTCTCAACTACTGTTGTTTAATGTTTTTGACTATAACAGTCCAGAAGATTTTATATACTATGTGCTGTTTGTGTTCGAACAGTTAAAATTAGATGCTGAGACAACGCCTGTTACTTTAAGTGGACAGGTTGACAAAGATGATGACATTTATAATCTGCTTTACACGTATATAAGACATATTGGTTTTATAGCTACAGATTTCAATTTTAGAATTTCTAATACTATAAAAAACCAAAACCTACATCACCACTTTTTAATCTTAAATTCCTTTTAATGCGCATTATCTCTGGCCTGTATAAAGGCAGAAGGATTACAGCTCCTAAAAAGTTACCAGTTCGACCAACGACAGATATGGCTAAGGAGGCCTTGTTCAATATTTTACATCATCAGTACTATTTTGATGATATTTCAGTACTCGATTTATTCTCTGGTTCAGGAAATATTAGTTATGAATTTGCATCGCGAGGAACAGAACAAATCACAGCGGTTGATGATAATTATGGTTGTATCAAATTCATCAATGAAACTGCGGAAGCTTTCGAAATGTCTATCAGTACCCTAAAAAGTGATGTCTTTAAGTTTCTAGAAAAATCAAAGCAAAAACACGATATTATTTTTGCAGATCCACCTTACGATTTTGAAGTAGAAAAGTTTTCAAAAATTCCTGAATTAGTGTTTCAAAATCAATTGTTAGAAGATGACGGTTTATTGATTGTAGAACATTCTAAGCACACGGATTTGAGTCATTTAGACCATTACTCACATTCCAAAAGTTATGGAGGTAATGTGTTTAGTTTTTTTGAATAAAAAAATTCAAAAGAAAGAAATCACTTTTAATTAAATTTTTTTTTGTTAAATTCGTACAACTAAGGTTTATATTACCTTATAATTATCATCCTACTTGTTTTTTATTAGCTCTATTTCTTAAGAGTGATTCGCCCTATGTTGATTTGTAACTATTAATCAATTATATAATTTAAAACACGTATTATGAAAATTTCAAAAAAAATTATTATCCTCGCGTTATTAGTTCTTGGAAGTCCTTTTATTAGCAATGCTCAAGAACCTGATGTTACTTTAGAGTTTGAAAATGCGGCAACGGCAAATCAACTGGTTAGAGATTACACAGCCGGATTACAGGGTGGAGATGTCGATAAAATGAATGCACAGCTTCACGACAACGCAATGATACATGGTCTTAATGGTGCACTTGATTCACTAAATGTAATACAACACAAAGACTATTTTATGAATAGTATGAAGGCGTACAAACATGCCATTAGTGGTGATTTATATTTACCTATAAAAGTTGAAAACAACTGGAATGAAGGGGAATGGCTTTTATCTTGGGGAACAAACACAGTCACTAACAAACAAACAGGAAAAGAAATTGAAGTTCCTTTCCATACTGTTTCTATGATTGAAGATGGTAAAATAATATTTATTCGTTATTTCTACGATCTTTTAAATGTCGCAACAGGCCGAGGCTTTACCCTAACTCCACCTGCAGAGTAGTCCACTAATACCTTATAACAAAAACCCTCTACATTACGTAGAGGGTTTTTTATTCTTAAGCAAATCTATAAGCCGAATTCTGTATACTGACAATGATAAATCACATCAGCATCCTTATCATTTATCTACGCTTACTGTTACCAGCAAACTTTAGCTGCCTACCCTCTAACAATCGCGCGTGTACGCTCAAACGTTAGTTTACATGACATTGCACCACATAGAGTTTACCTGGTTTCACTACAGCATTACCTGTACATACTTTCTGTTGCACTTTTCCTAGCCTTACGACTGGTGGCTGTTAGCCACTATGATTACACTATGGTGTTCGGACTTTCCTACCCTAAATAAAATTAGAATCGATAAGGCGATCTGCTTGGATGTAAAATTACAATAAACAAATCCTTAAAGCCAAATTACATAGAAGTAAAATTTTAAACTTAATACCACAGCTAGATCCTGTTTCGTAAAATTTGGCTTCGTCTGCTTGCGTAAGTATCCTATTTGTGGCATACCTATTTTTTAGCTATTGTGGATATAAGCACAACACTCGCGTTAGGAGTAAAGCTATCCATTAATCTGCTTTATACTTTCCATATCAGAGATTATATCATCTAATTTACTTAAATAACTTCCATAAATAATCTTATTGGTTCGTCTATAAATTAAAATTCCTAAAATGGAGATGACTGAAGCTAAACCTATTAAAATTAATAGTATTTGTAAGGTAGACGTTTTATCTACAAAGTTCGTAAATATGTCTTTATTTCTAAAAAAGAGAAAATAACTTGGTAGTATGGCAATAGGTAAACCAATCCCTAATAATTTAGTGGTTTTAATAATAATAACTTTGTTTAGGCCTTTTTTGTAGGCAACCAAAAAATCGTAACTATTACTTGATACATGAATGCTCTCTAAACTTTTTAGCTTTTAACTCATAGCTCTAAACTTTTTGTTAATAACTACTATTAAATTTAAGATTTCAGAAATGGCTATTTATAGGTTATTGTTAAATTTGTAATTTACTATAATTTCAATGGAACACTTCGTCGTATCGGCTCGCAAATACAGACCACAAACCTTTAAGGATGTTGTGGGTCAGCAAGCTATTACAAATACGTTACTCAATGCTATTGAAAACAATCACTTAGCACAAGCCTTATTATTTACAGGGCCTCGTGGTGTGGGCAAAACAACATGTGCACGTATCCTCGCTAAAATGATAAATAGCGATGGTAACACGACTGAAGATGAAGATTTTGCATTCAATATTTTTGAACTCGATGCCGCTTCAAACAATTCGGTAGACGACATTAGAAGCTTAACGGATCAGGTTCGTATTCCACCGCAAGTTGGAAAATACAAAGTTTATATTATTGATGAGGTACACATGTTATCGCAATCGGCATTTAATGCGTTTCTTAAAACATTAGAAGAGCCACCAAAACATTGCATATTTATACTAGCAACTACTGAGAAGCACAAAATTATTCCTACCATTTTATCGCGTTGCCAAATATTCGATTTTAAACGCATTACGGTTACAGATGCGAAGGCGTATTTAAAATATATAGCCAAAGAGCAAGGCATTACTGCCGAAGATGATGCGCTTCATATTATTGCGCAAAAAGCAGATGGTGCCATGCGCGATGCGCTGTCTATTTTTGATCGTGTGGTGAGCTTTTCTGGTAAAAACTTAACCCGACAGGCCGTTACAGAGAATTTGAATGTTCTTGACTATGAAACGTATTTTACAAGTACCGATTTAATTTTAGAAAATAAGATTCCGGAGTTGTTGGTACAATTCAATACTATTTTATCTAAAGGTTTTGACGGGCATCACTACATCGCTGGTTTAGCCTCTCACTTTAGAGATTTAATGGTGTGTAAACATCAAGCGACTATAGAACTGCTCGAAGTTGGTGAAGACACCAAACAAAAATATATTGAACAATCACAAAAGACTTCAAATAGCTTTCTAATGAAAGGTATTGAACTCGCCAATGACTGTGATCTCAAATATAAAACAAGTAAGAATCAACGGCTTTTAGTCGAACTCACTCTTATGCAACTTGCCTCTATCACTTTTGATGGAGAAAAAAAAAAATAAGTACTTCATAATTCCGCCTTCTTACTTTAAAGCTAAAGGCATTACTCCTATTCCGGTTAAAAAACCTAGTGTTGCAGTGCCATCAAGTTCAATTCAACCTAAAGAAGGAAAAGAAAATGCTATTGCACCTGTACGTGTAAAACCAGCAGTAGCTCTTGTTTCAGAACCTATAGTTCCAAAAATTTCTATTGAAAAACCTAAAAAAAGCGTCTCTGGTTTATCACTAAAGAGTATAAGAGAAAAGAAGGAACATCTCATTCGCCAAATGGATGTGGTTATTGATGAAGACGACTTACCAAAAGAACCTGTTACCCAAGAAGCACTTAGCAAAGCTTGGAAAACATATACGGCTCAAATGGATAAGAAAGGTGAAAAGATTATGGCTTCTATTTTACAAATGGATGAACCTAAATTAAAAGAGACCACCATTTATTTAATCTATTCTAATAATACCAACAAGATTGAATTAGAACGTGCTGAGTTTCCTCTAATGGCTTTTTTAAAGAAAACGCTACTTAACTACGATTTAAAATTAGATATTACAGTAAATGAGGAAGTCGCAAAAAAATATGCATTTACGCCTTTAGAGAAATACGAAAAGCTAAAAGAAAAAAACCCGAATATTGAAATTTTAAGACAAACGTTTGGATTAGATATATAATATGATGAGAACTCTATTTGGACTATTATTAATCTTAAGTATTGGCTTTACGAGCTGTGATGGCAGAATAACGCAAAATCAGGCACTATCTAAAAGCATCGAAGAATTTAAAAAGAGCGCTAGTTTAGAAGTAAATGTTTACGTCCCTGAAACGTATTTAGAACACGAAGTAGACACCTTATTGAGTAATGGTTATCGTGTAAAAATCAAAACCTATTCAGATATGGCTAATAGTGTTGTATTTACTAAAATTAAGGATACTGTTAATTATCAAACGCACTATAGAAATTTTAAGTTTAATATTAGTATTAGCAAAGACGATAAGCTGATTTATAAAGAGAGTTTCGATAAGAAAAAAGTAAATAATACTTTTAATTATAAGGCCAATTTAGTATCGGGCTCAAATTTATATAATTTCGATAAATTGGCAGTCTTAAAATCTATTCAAGTTAACGACGACCCGTCATATACAAATATAGTACTGGTAAATATTTTATATGCCATACCAGAAACCGATAGATTCGCTTCCCATACCTTATTTATAGATGAAAAAGGTAAATTGAATAGTACACAAGTTGAAGTAAAATAATTATGTTAGGACTAAAATTACCAACGGACCCTAGATGGGTAAATATTGTAGAAAAGAATATTGAAGAGATTCTAATCGATCATGCGTATTGCGAACAAAAGGCGGCAAGTACTGCGATTTCGTTAATTGTTAGCTTTCCTGAATATACAGATCTGGTGCAGGAAATGATAGCATTGGCCAATGAAGAAATGAGCCATTTTAAAATGGTGTATGACAAGATTTTAGAAAAGGGATGGACCCTAGGCAGAGATCGTAAAGACGATTATGTGATTTCACTTATAAAATTCTTTCCTAAAGGCGGCAGCAGAACCACGCAATTAGTACATCGTTTATTATATGCGGCACTTATAGAAGCTAGAAGTTGTGAGCGTTTTAGATTATTATCTGAAGAACTAGAAGATAAAAAACTAGCTGACTTTTATCGCAAACTGATGATTAGTGAAGCGGGTCATTATACGATGTTTCTAAATTTTGCCAGACAATATGGAGACCGAAAAGAAGTCGATGAAAAATGGCAACAATTGCTTGATTATGAAGCTGACCTAATGAAAAACTTAGGGAATAAGGAAACGATTCATGGCTAATAAAAAAGCCTTAATTAAGTATTAAGGCTTTTTTATTTATATCGTTTTTATCTTTTAGATTTTCATTCCAAATCCAAATTGTATGACATGGTTCTTAGCTGAATTATCAGTTAAGTCCTGATCTAGTATATTAGAAAACCCAAAGGATAATCTTAAATCTACAAAAAAATCGTCAGTGATCAAATATTCTGCACCTGCAACACCAGAAAAAGCAAATGTTGAAAATGCATCTTGATTTTTCCATGTTTTCAAAGCAATTTGAGGACCAGCACCTAAAATTAGACGATCTGAAACCGCTAATCGTATTAAAATTGGTAACTGTATATAGTCAGCTCTAAGAGATTCGTCTTTACCGCCTTGCGCGGACCATTGTAATTCTGTTAGAATAGAAACTTCTTCTGTTAATCCGAAATCTACAAAACCACCTAAGGCAAATCCGTTACGGTGTTTATTTTCAAAAGTAGCATCAGGATCAAAATCTAGGTTGGATATATTTAACGCGCCTCTTACACCATATCTAATATCTTGAGACATACAAATAGTCGTAAAACAAGTAAGTACTAAGGCAACTACATAGTTTTTCATAATTTTCAATTTGAGACAACGAATATAATTTATTTTCCAATATACGCACCAATTTATAGCGTTTTATAGCGTTTTGTAGAAAAAAAATGAATGTAGGGCTGTTTTTATTGAAAATAACTAAACAACTACGCTCGAAACAGTCTCATAATACATACTTTTTATAATACCATCTGAGAGCCCAATTTTTGGCACATAAATATCCTTTGCGCCACTCCATTTCATTGCCGAAAGATAAATACGTGTTGCTGGTATTATGACATCAGCTCTATCTTGATTTAAGTTTAATTTAGTGATACGTTCCTCATAAGAATACGTTTGAAGCATCTTATAATAACTCGTTAAATAGAAATAAGTTAATGGTTTACCAATGTCTTTACCTGAAATCTTGAATATTTTATTAATGTTTCCACCAGACCCAATCAATTCAATTTTATAATAGTGTTTGGTATGTTCTTTAATCCATTGTTCTAACTCTAACCAAGTTTCATTTTTAACGATATCATTTAAAAGTCTTACAGTACCAATTCTAAAGGATTTAGATTGTTTCTTTTCACCATTATGAATAATGGAAAATTCTGTACTTCCCCCACCAACATCAACATAGAGATACGTTTTATTTGGATCCATAAAAGTGCTTAAATCTGTCGCAGCAATAATTGCAGCTTCTTCTTCTCCATCAATAATCTCTATATTTATACCACAGCTATTTAAAACTTTTAACGATAAGGGCTTACTATTATTAGCTTCGCGCATAGCCGAAGTTGCACAAGCTTTATAGCGTATGACGCCATGAGACTTCATTAAGAGACTAAATGCTTTCATGGTATCTAACATTCGTTCTTGATTATATTCAGATATTTCGCCATTTAAAAAAACGTCGGCACCTAATCTAATCGGCACACGAACCAATGAATTCTTCTTAAATATAACCGATTCTCCGTCCTGCTCAATGATATTAGAAATTAATAACCTTACGGCATTCGATCCGATATCTATAGCTGCATATTTCTTTAATTTCAGCATCTTATCCTTCAAATTTATTTAAATAATACTTATAGGTCTCAAATTGTGCTCTAACTTTCGGTTGGTCGTTTCTGCGATAAGAATTGTCTTGAGTATCATTAATAATACGAGACTTTACATTATCGCTCCAACAAATATTATACAAATCTTGTAGTTCTTTTTTAATATCCTCATCGTAAATCGGGCAGCTAACTTCTACTCTATTATCAATATTTCGAGTCATCCAGTCTGCAGAAGATATATAAATTATTGGATCGTCGCTATTAGCAAATATATACAATCGTGTGTGCTCTAAAAATTTATCAATAATACTAATAATTTCAATATTCTCACTCATTCCTTTTACTCCCGGAACGACAGAACATAGTCCTCTAACTATCATTTGTATTTTAACACCTGCTCTGCTTGCTTCATATAATTTATCAATCATTTTATAGCTACTGATGCTATTCAATTTTAGTTTTATATAGGCATTGCCTCCGTTTTTGGCACTTTCTATTTCTTTATCAATTAAGGCAAATAGCTTCGATTTTGTGTAATGTGGTGATGTAATTATATGTTTATATCTATTGATTTTATAATTAACTTCAAAAAAATCAAACACTTTGTTAACATCCTTAAGTATTTTAGAATCTGCTGTTAATAAAGTAAAATCGGTATAAACCTTCGCCGTAGATTCATTAAAATTACCTGTACTTATGAAGCCATATCTAACTAATTTTTCATTCTCTTCGCGTTCAATTACACATATTTTACAATGCACCTTTAGTCCTGTAACACCAAATAGCATAATGACACCTGCATCTTGCATCTGCTCAGCATAGTTAATGTTTGCTTCTTCATCAAAACGTGCTCTAAGTTCTATGGATACTGTTACTTTTTTACCATTTTTAGCGGCATTGATTAATGAACTCGCTACATGCGAAATCTGAGCTAATCTGTAAATGGTAATTTTAATTGTTTTCACATTTGGATCTAAAGCCGCTTCCCTCAAAAATTTAACGATATAGGAAAAGGTATGGTAGGGTGTATAAACTAAGTAGTCTTTTTTCGCTATAGTTTTAAAAATACTATCTTCTAAACTAAGCCCTTTTACTGGTAATGGTTTTATTTTGTTATAAAGTAAATCTGTTCTTCCTAAACTCGGAAAACTCATATAATCTCTTCGATTATGATAACGTCCTCCTGGAATGATACTTTCCTTTTTGTATATAGACATGCGCTCTAAAAGAAAATTTAAAGTACTAGTGTCGATACTCTTATCATATACAAAACGAACAGGGTCTCCACTTTGTCTATCTTTAACACTTTCAGACAATTTATCTATAAAACTCTTACTCAAATCACTATCAAAATCTAACTCACCATCTCTTGTGATTTTAATCATATGAGCACTAATAACATCGTAATTAAAAATATTAAAAATATCGTTTAAACAATATCTTAAGATATCATCGATCATTATAATATAATTATTATCCTCCTTACTAGGAAGCACAACAAAACGGTCCATTGCAGAGGATATTTCAATCAGAGCCACCTCATCTTTACCCTGAGAACTCGACATTTTTACGGTTAAATACGCAGAAATATCTTTTAGTTCGGGTAAAGCAATATCTTCATTTAACATAATTACCACTAGTGCTGGACTAATTTCTTGGTAAAAATAATTTTTAATGAATTCATGTTGATCTTCGTCAATCTCTGTTTCATTTATAAGATGAATATTCTCATTTTCGAGCTCTATATTAATCTCATCAAGGATTTTTAAACTCTCAGTCTGTTGTTCTATCACAATTTGAGTTATCTCCTCCAAAAGGTCACCTGCTTTTATGCCACCTAACTCACTCTTACCTCCCTTTCCAGATTCATAAATTCGCTTTACTGTGGCATATCTAACCTTAAAAAATTCATCTAGATTATTTGAAAATATTCCTATAAACCTTAAGCGTTCTATTAAAGGAACATCTTTATCCTCTGCTTCTTGAAGTACACGTGCGTTAAATTGTAACCAACTTAGCTCTCTATTTATATAAATATATTTGTCTTTTGTCATTCTTTTAATTCCTTCGGAATAAGTATTAGTTCTGTTTTTCCACTTTTGATTTCTCTCCAACTATCCACCTCAAAATTGATTTTCACCAATCCACTTGTAGGAATATTATCGATAAAAATACTGCCAAAAATATTAGAAATAGAAGTAAAAGCATGGTTGTGTCCAAAAATCATAATATCACTGCAAGAATCAGGCAAATTTTTGATAAAACCCATAACACTTTCACCACCGAAATCGTACAAATCCTCCTCCACTCTAATCGATTTTTCTGACAAATTTAACGCCTCAATAAAGATTTTACAGGTCTTTAAGGCTCTTTTAGCGGGACTCGAGAAAATAATAGTAGGTACTACATTTTGTTTTTTAAAATGATTGGCAACTAATTTAGCGTCGTTCTTACCTCTCTCATTTAGCGGTCTTTCACGATCCGTTACGTCAAATTTCCATGACGATTTTCCATGTCTCATTAGTACGATTGTCCTCATGTTATATCGATTAAATGCGTTTATTTTCGATAAAAGGTTGCATATTACTGTTTTAACGTTTAAATTGCCACTTTAGCTATAATATTTGTTTATCATTTTAGTTATAAGTTATTTTGTTTTGTAAAATTAATGTAAATGACCCCAAATCAAAAATATATTAATCCATTATATATTTCATTTACGTTCATAATACTTCCCTCTATTTTATTAAATACCAAAAGAACATTGGTGTTAATGAGTCATTAGTTTATGTATTGTAGTTCATTCTTCAATTATAAATTCTTTGTTAATTAGCAACAACTAGATATTACAAGTTATTATGTACACTATGAAAAACAAATACAATTGTATTTCAGTCGTAAGTATAACAAAAGTACTCTTTGTAGCGCTTTTGTTTATTTTACCAAATCTGTTATCTGCTCAGCAATCCCCTTCAATACAAACTGGTGTCACATTTCAGTGGTTAGATGAACAAACTAACGGTAATCTAAACTTACCTGCTACAATTCAATCTTTAACTATAGATGGTGTGGTCTATAATACATTTGTTGTACCAACTAGTTACGAGATGACACGCTTAGGTCCAGACGGAAATGGTCCGAATAGAATAAGAGAAAATGGCGCGTTTGTCGGTGGTAACAGTGGTCAAGCCAACTGGAATACGAATGCTATTAATGCTTTTCAAGATAAAAACTTAAACCATTATTTTACAGCAAATCCTAATGGCCAAAATATATGTTCTAATTTTGATGCCGCTTTAATTACAGATGCCCAAAAGCAAACTATTTTTTACAGTCCAGCAATCCCTTCAAACGAAGGGGGTGTTATCGCTGTAACTGAGAGAGGTGGTAATAACTGTTTTTATATCGAAGCATGGGGAATTCCAGTTGGAGGTGGTACTGAAGAAAAATTAGGAGAAACTTTTATAAGAAATGTTGGTGATTATACTGGCTGTGATTTCGGAGTTCCAAAAGCAGGTTCAGATTACTGGAAATCGGGACGTTGTAATGAGAATGGACAAACTATTGGTATTGGTTTATTCTTTTTAGATGATATTGCACCAACAGGTTCTAAAATAACTAAAATCGAATTTATTGGAGCCTCAAGGGATCATGGCGATGGGAAATTTTTTATACTTCAAAAATATGCCGTTGACCAAGAAAACACAAATTGTATAGACAGCACTTACAGTGGTAATTTAAATGTTAACAATAATGTCCCAGATGGCTCAACGTTCAGCGTATTATCTGGTCCAACACCAGCTGGTCAGTCATTTACTATAAGCGCAGATGGTATGTTCAGTTATGTTCCCATTGATGGCTATACAGGTAATGTAGAGTTTGAATATGAAGTCTGTTTACCTTTTCCAAATAACACTGTATGTGACACAGCTACAATAAGTATCAATTTTGAGCCTCTACCTACTACCCCAGAAATAGAAATTAGCTGTACTTCAACTAATAATTTCGTTATAACAGTGACAAGCCCTATAGGAGATGAGTTTGAATATTCTCTTAATAATGGTCCATTTCAAAGCGATACAGATTTTATAAATTTAACGGAAGGTAATTACGTTTTAACGGTAAGAAATAGTTTTACCGAATGTGAAAGTATTTCCCCAACAACTCCAATAGTCTTAGATAACTTAGAACTTACAGGAACTGTAACTGATATCTTATGCGGACTTGAAGCTACTGGCGCAATCGATATTACGGCCTCTGGTGGCGCACCACCGTATACTTATAGCTGGAGTAACTCAGCTACAACCGAGGATTTATCTGGAATTTCTGGCGGAACATATACCATTACCGTTACAGATGCGAACGCATGTAATATAATATCTGAAGATTTCACGGTTAACCAACCGAATGAAGCTTTAAGCGCTTCTATAATTGCTATTACAAATGAAGAATGTAATGGGAATTTAACAGGAAGCTTTACGGTTGAAGGGTCTGGTGGTACGCCACCATATAGCTATTCTTTAGATGCAGGTGTTACTAGTCAAACTAGTGGTCTATTTGATAACTTAGCGGCTGGGGATTATACAGTTTTAATCAGTGATACCAATGACTGTACTTTTAACATAGATCCTACAATTGGAACAGGTGCCACTGAAAGTCCTGAGATAACAGTACCAGCAACCTTAACAATTGAAGGTTGTACTGCAGCAGGCATTACTAATGCAAGTGCCTTATTTCCATATAGCACTTCACAATCCGGTGATGTGCAATCGACTTTTGCTTCAAATGCAAACTATAACGCTTCAGATGACTTTAATATTCAGAGTATAACGTATCTTGATATAGTAACATCAAGTAATAATTGTCCAATTACAGTATTAAGGACATTCACAGTTACTGATAATTGTGATAATACAGCAACTGCGATGCAAACTATCACCGTTCAGGATACCATAGCACCAGCAGTTACGCGACCTGCTTCTGACCAAACCGTTCAATGTGATGGCACAGGTAATACCAGTGAATTGCAATCTTGGTTAAATTCTAAAGCAGGTGCTGAAGCAACGGATAGTTGTGGCACTGTATCATGGAGCAATAACTATACGAATTTATTGGATGAATGTGGTGAAACGGGTACCACCTTAGTCACCTTCACAGCAACTGATTCTTGTGGTAATGCAACAAACACTTCAGCATTATTCACAATAAGTGATCTTTTAGGCCCCTCAATAGATGATGAAGCTACCGATTTAATTGTTGAATGTGATGGCTCTGGAAATATAACCGATTTAAACAATTGGTTAAGCGCAAATGGGGGCGCCTTCGCAAATGACCTTTGTGGAAATATAAGTTGGTCTCATAATTTCACAGTATTAATTGATGATTGTGGCAATACTGGTTCCGCATTAGTCACATTTACTGCTACCGACGATTGTGGAAATACAACAGACACATCTGCGCGCTTTAGCATTTCAGATACAACACCTCCTAGCTTGGTCTTTCCCGCAGAAATAACTGTAGAATGTACAGAAGAAACTTCTAGTACTAGCACAGGCATGGCAACAGGAAATGATTCTTGTGGTTCAGTTGTTATCACAGAATCTGATTTAGAAACAGCAACTTGTGGTAATACAAAAACGATTATAAGAACTTGGACAGCTACAGATGCTTGTGGAAATTCAGTATCGGCTGATCAAACTATTTTAGTTTTAGATACGACACCACCAACCATTGACAATTCAGGAATACAGAATATAGATATTCAGTGTGGCGTTTCTCCAGATGGTACATTAGATGCTTGGATACTCAATAATGCTGGAGCAATAGCTTCAGATTCTTGTGGGAGTGTAACATGGTCAAATAACTACGGCCAAGACACGAACGTAAACTGTGCTAATGGAGCAATCACCATAATATTTACGGCGACAGACGCCTGTGGTAACGCAGAAACAACAACAGCTACCTATTCAATTATTGATACGGTTGCACCCGTATTAACTGCTCCCGCCGATGTTACAATAGAATGTAACGAAGATTCAAGTCCTACTAATACCGGAACCGCTACTGCCTCTGATGACTGTGCTACTGCTGATGTTTCTTTTAGTGATTCTGAAATTTCTACTTGCGGACTTACAACAATAATCACACGAACTTGGACCGCAACTGATGCTTGTGGTAATGCAGATTCTTCTGATCAAACCATTACTATAATTGATACTACAGCTCCAACAGTACTAGTTCCTGCTGACTTAACTATTGAATGTAATGAAGATTCTTCAAGTACAAATACAGGTATAGCTACTGGAACGGATACTTGTGGTTCGGTAACAATAACACAATCTGATTTAGAAACTGTAACTTGTGGTGATTCTAAGACGATAACAAGAACATGGACTGCTACAGATGCTTGTGGAAATGCAGTCTCTGCCAACCAAACGATCATTATACAAGATAAGACGCCTCCATCTATTACAGCACCAGCAAATATTACAATTGAATGTAATGAAGATGAAACAAGCGCAAATACAGGCATTGCTGTAGCTACTGATACCTGTGGCACTGTAACAATAACGCAATCTGATTTAGAAACTTCAGCTTGTGGTAACACTAAAACAATTTTAAGAACTTGGACGGCAACCGATGCATGTGGTAATTCTGTCTCTGCCGAGCAATCAATAATTGTTGAAGATACAACTCCACCAACTATAAATAATTCTAGTCTACAAGATATAGACATAGAATGTGGTGTAACGCCAAGCGGAACATTAGATACTTGGTTATTGAATAATGCCGGTGCCACTGCAACTGACTCTTGTGGCAGTGTGTCTTGGTCAAATAATTTTGGACAAAACACAAATGTCAGCTGTGCTAATGGCGCAATTACTATTATTTTTACGGCAACTGATACCTGTGGGAATACAGCATCAACATCAGCAAGCTATTCAATTGTTGACACTGTAGCGCCGGTAATAAGTGTACCAAATACTGTTACTATTGAATGTAATGAAGATACAAGTCCACTAAATACAGGAAATGCAACAGCTACAGATGACTGCGCGACTACTGATATTTCTTATAGTGATTCTGAAGTCAATGCTTGTGGCAATACAAAAACAATCGTCAGAACTTGGACTGCTACTGACGCCTGTGGCAATACAGATACGGCGAATCAAACGATAATTATAGAAGATAATACGCCTCCAACATTAACAGTTCCTGCTGCTATAACAATTGAATGTAATGAGGATACGTCTAGTGCAAATACAGGTATAGCCATTGGTGTTGACACTTGTGGAACTGTTACTTTGAGTCAATCAGATATAGAAACGATGGCTTGTGGTTCTAGCAAAACTATTTTGCGAACTTGGACCGCTACAGATGCTTGTGGAAATTCAGTATCAGCAAACCAAACCATCACAGTTGAAGATACAACTCCCCCAAGCCTATCCGTTCCTGCAGATGTAACTATTGAGTGCAATGAAGATACTTCTAGTACGAGTACTGGAATTGCTACTGCCATAGATACATGTGGATCCGTTACCATTACAGAATCTGATACAGAAATTGCAGATTGTGGAATTACGAAAACAATTACAAGAACATGGACCGCTACAGATATTTGTGGTAATTCAATTAGTGAAACTCAAATTATTAATGTCGTAGATACTATAGCACCTATTATTTTAAGGACAGCATCTGACCAAACTGTTGAATGTGACGGTGCCGGAAACTCGAGCGAATTACAAGTATGGCTTGATACATTTGCAGGTGCTGCCGCTACAGATAGTTGTAGTGCAGTGACCTGGACCAATAACTATGCTAGTTTAACAGACACCTGTGGCGAAACTGGCCAATCTTTAATTACGTTTACAGCTTCCGATGCTTGTGGAAATACCATTGAAACAATGGCTTTATTCACCATTACAGACTTTTTACCACCTTCCATTGACCTTAACGCAGAAGATCTAACGGTAGAATGCGATGGTTTGGGAAATACAACGCAGTTAAACGACTGGCTAAACACCAATGGTGGCGCAACTGCAACGGACATTTGCAGCACTATAACCTGGACAAATAATTTTATATTTTTAAATGATAACTGCGGTAATACAGGCACTGCCTTAGTGACCTTTATAGCTTCCGATGATTGTGGTTTTTCAAGCACGACATCTGCAACATTCACTATTATTGATAGTATTGCTCCAAGCTTAAGCTTACCTGCCGATATAACTATTGAATGTGATGAAGATACGTCTAGCGCAAATACGGGTGTCGCAATTGGTACAGATTCTTGTAGTTCAGTAAGTATTTCAGAAAGTGATGTGGAAACTCTGACTTGTGGCAATACTAAGACAATCATTAGGACTTGGGCTGCTACTGATGCCTGTGGTAATACAACTTCAGCTGAGCAAACAATTACAGTTCAAGACACAACACCTCCCGTAATTGATAATTCAGGCATAGAAAATATTGATATCCAATGTGGAATCACACCAGATGGCACCTTAGAAACTTGGTTATCAAATAATGCTGGTGCTACCGCCACTGACAATTGTGGTAACGTCACTTGGTCAAATGATTATAGTGCTAATACTGATGTAGATTGTGCAAATGGCGCTATTACAGTAATTTTTACGGCAACTGATGATTGTGGGAATACGTCACCAATAACAGCTACATATTCAATTATTGATAAATTAAAACCTGTATTGACTATTCCTGCTGATGTGAGCATAGAGTGTACTGAAGATACAACGCCTTCAAATACTGGAACAGCGACTGCCACGGATGACTGTGCTGCTCCAAATGTCTCATTTTCGGATTCAGAAATTGAAGCTTGTGGGAATACAAAAACAATAACAAGAACATGGACAGCCACGGATGCATGTGGAAATACAACTTCCGCTAATCAAACTATTACGGTTGAAGATACGACACCTCCTACATTTAGTGTGCCTATTGATATTGAAATAGAGTGTGATGCTGATGCTACAGATTTAAGTCTAACTGGTGATGTAACAGACGAAGCCGATAACTGTACTACAAGTCTTGAAGAGGCTACTTATTCTGATAGTATTGCTGATGGAAATTGCCCTAGGGAATCTGTAATTACACGAACATGGTCCTTAACTGATGCTTGTAATAATACAACGACTTTTATTCAAACTATAATCATAAAAGATACAACGGCTCCAACATTTACAGTTCCTGTTGATATTTTAGTAGAATGTGATGTTGATACCACAGACTTAACCCTTACTGGAGATGTCACTAATGAGGCAGATAATTGTAGTTCAGATCTTGAGGCTACGTATTCTGATAGTATCGCTACTGGTGATTGTGCTAATGAATCTATAATTACACGTACTTGGACTTTAGAAGATGATTGTGATAATACAACAACACTAATACAAACCATTACGATTCAAGATACGACAGCGCCAACATTTACAGTTCCTGCTGCTATTTTAGTAGAATGCGATATTGATGTTGCGGACTTATCTTTAACCGGTGATGTCACAGATGAAGCTGATAATTGTGACACTGGTATCGAGGCTACCTTTACAGATACGATCGAAACTGGTGATTGTCCCAACACATCTGTAATTACCCGAACGTGGTCTTTAGCGGACTCCTGTGATAACACAACCGTATTAATTCAGATCATTACTCTTGAAGATACAACACCGCCAACATTTAGTGTACCTGCCAACATTACTATTGAATGTGATGAAAACGCAGAAGACTTAGCCTTAACAGGTGATGTCACTGACGAGGCTGATAACTGTGAATCTGGCCTAGAAGCTACATTTACAGACACTTCTGAAGTTGGCGATTGTCCTAACACCTCTGTAATTTCACGTACATGGTCTTTAACTGATGCATGTGACAATACGACATCATTTCTACAAACTATTACAGTACAAGATCTAACAGCTCCCTCCTTTAATGAGATACTACCTTTAGATTTAAATGCAGAATGTGATACCGTTCCGACGGCTCAAATATTAACAGCGACAGATAATTGCGGTACTGCGCAAGTCACATTTGAAGAAAACATTGAAAATGGAACTTGTACAGGCGATTTTATTATTAAACGTATATGGACAGCAACAGACAGTTGTGGAAACGATTTTGAACACGTACAAATTATAACTGTACAAGATAATACTGCTCCTACTTTACTAACACCTTTTGATGAAAATATAACTGTAGAATGTGACGGAATTCCTGCAACACCAGATTTAGTATTTGAAGATTCATGTTCTATAGACATTGAAGTTGTAATGGGGGAAACATCAAATCAAATAAACGACTTTGAAGATTACCAAGTTATCAGAACCTGGGAAGTAACCGATGAATGTGGTAACCTTGCCGTATTTACTCAAACCATTAGCGTAGAAATAGGCAATGTCATTGACGCATCTGACGCTAATCGCTGTATCCTTGATTCTGAATTTGATTTATTCGATTTACTATCTGGCGATTTTGACATAGATGGAACATGGAGCCTTGTTTCGGGCAATGCATCCTTAGACGGAAGCTTTTTTGATCCTGCATCCGTTGAAGAAATTGGTATTTATAAATTTAAGTATGCAATTACTGAAGGCACTTGTACAACAGATGTCGAAGTTAGCGTCACTATAAATGATGACTGTGTTGTTCTTCCTTGTGGAGCAGAAGATGTTGTGGTCTCTAAAACGGTAACAGCGAACGGAGACAACTTTAACGAATTCTTCGCCATTACTGGCGTTGAGGATTGTGGCTTTATTATTGAGTTACAAATATTTAATCGTTGGGGAGCTGAGATATACAAATCTAATAATTACCAAAATAATTGGAATGGAGATGCACGCGGATCTTCTGCAGGGAGCTCTGGAAAAGTTCCAACAGGAACCTACTATTATATCATTAATTTAAGAAATAGTGGATTGAAACCTTTTGCAGGTCCTATCTACGTGGCAACGAACAAATAAACTTAACCGATGAAGCTATCTAAATTTTTAAGTATTGCGATACTTATATTGAGCGTATCTACTGCCTTTTCGCAGCAGTTACCTCAATTTACGCAATACATGTTTAACACCATCTCTATAAATCCGGCTTATGCTGGCAGTAGAGAAACCTTGAGTGTTGTTGGTTTGCATAGAAGTCAATGGGTTGGATTAGAAGGTGGACCAGAAACGCAAACCTTGTCTGTTCATGCTCCATTGCGGAACGAGAAGATCGGTTTAGGACTTTCATTTATTAACGATGCGCTGGGTTACGAAAATTTCTCATATATCTATGGTGATTTTTCATATACCATCCAAACTGGTGAGAACTCTAAATTGGCATTTGGTATTAAGGCCGGAATGACACATTATAGCTTAGACGAAGAATTACTAAATGATCCTTCTATTATTAACGATCCTTTTTTTAATGATGTTTCAAACCGCTGGAGTCCTAACGTCGGTGCAGGTTTATACTGGCATTCACAACGCTGGTATGTAGGACTTTCTACACCAAGAATTTTAAATACCGATTATAACAATGGTGGTAACGGCAACATAGACTATGTTGCTCTAGAGCGCATTAGTTATTATTTTACAGGTGGTTATGTTTTCGACTTAAGTGAAACAACGAAATTAAAACCTTCAGTATTATTAAAGGCAACTAATGGAGCACCATTATCTTTTGATGTTTCGGCAAACTTTTTGTTTAATGATACCTTTTGGATTGGAGCTGGTTATAGAGTAAACCAGTCTGCAGCCGCTATTGGCGGTATTGCAGATTTTCAGGTATCAAAACAATTGAGAATTGGATACGCTTACGAATATCCAATTTCAGAGATAAGAGCTTACACGAGTGGTACCCATGAAGTGTTATTAATGTTCGAAGTCTTTAAAAGTAAACGAATTAAATCGCCAAGATACTTCTAAAATGAAACACATTATGAAGACAAAATTATTAGCAATCATTATAATTATAAGCAGTTCGTTCTCTTTTGCACAAACGAAATTAGCTGATAAATTCTTTGATAACTACGGCTATGTAAAAGCCATAGAATTATACGAAAAAGCCGTTAAAAAAGGTAAAAACAGTGTTCATGTTTTAACACGACTAGGAGATGCTTATTACAATAATTCTAATTCTGAAAAAGCCGCCTACTGGTACGGTGAGGCTTTAAAGGAGTCTGACAAGATTGATACGGAGTACGTATACAAATACATTCAATCTCTTAGAAGTATTGGTAAATACGAAGAAGCTGATAAATGGTTTAAAGAACTCAGTATGGCACAACAAGGTGATAGCAGACTGAAAGGTTATAATCCTGATGAAGTTGATTTATATGATAAATTAACCTCTAAAAATGATGTGATTGTAACTATTGAAAATGTACCCTTTAATACTGAAAATTCAGATTTCGGTTCTTACATTTTTAATAACACCTTATATTTTGCTTCCGCAAGCGGAGAAGGTGATAACGTTTATAATTGGAATAATGAGCCTTTTCTAGACCTTTTTCAAGTTACCATAACAGAAGATGATAACGTTCAATCTTATGGTTCGGCTTCTCAAATAGCGGCAGACGCTATAAATACAGATTATCATGAAGCTTCAGTTGCGATTACAAATGATGGTAGGACGCTTTATTTTACGCGAGACAATGTTAATAAGCGAAATAGAATAAAATACGATAAAAAAGGAACAACACACCTAAAGATGTATAAAGCGACTTTAGAAAACGACACCTGGACTAATGTTGTTGAGCTTCCGTTTAACGATGATGTCTTCTCTACTGGTCATCCGACATTAAGTCTAGATAACAAAACGTTATACTTCGTATCTGATCGAAAGGGGGGTATGGGACAAACCGATATTTACGCGGTTGCTATAAACGATGATGGCACTTATGGAGTGCCAGAAAATCTTGGTAAAAATATTAATAGTGAAGGACGAGAAATGTTTCCGTTTGTTGCAAAAGACAGTACGCTTTACTTTTCGTCAGACGGATACTTAAATCTTGGTTTATTAGATGTTTTTAAATCTAATCTTTTAAAAGGTGAAAGCTCTGAACCAGAAAATATAGGATCGCCATACAACAGTGGTTATGATGATTTCGCATTCTTTATAGACTCTGAAACAGAAAAAGGCTACTTCTCATCTAACAGACCAGGAGGTAAAGGGAGCGATGATGTTTACAGTTTTAGTACCAAACTATGTAAGCAAAAAGTCACAGGAGTTACTAGAAATAAGCTAACGGGCCTTATTCTAACAGGAGTTACTATAAGATTAATTGACGAAACTGGTAAAGTTATAGAAGCAGTCATCAGTAAAGATGATGGTGTTTACACATTTGACGTAGATTTAGATTGTAACAAAACATATACAATTGCTGGTAGTAAGCCAGATTACAAAGACGACAAAAAGCCACTAACTACTAATGATGAGAATGAAAAAGTAAACATTGTAGATTTAAACTTAGAGCCTTTAATTCTAGACAATCAAATTGTAATCAACCCTATTTTCTTTGATTTTGATAAAACAAATATTAGAACTGATGCGGAATACGAATTAGAAAGTATCATCGATGTTTTGCGTAAGCATCCAAAAATGGTGATTAAAATTGAATCGCACACCGATAGTCGAGGTCGTGACAGATATAACATGAAGCTTTCAGACAGACGCGCAAAATCTACCAGAGATTATATTATCTCTAGAGGTATCGATACCAAACGAATACAAAGCGCAATTGGCTATGGAGAAACGCAGCTACTAAATAAATGTGCTAATCGCATAAAATGTACAGAAGAAGAACATCAGTTAAATAGACGTTCTTACTTCTACATTATAAACGAATGATATACCCCTTTAATTAATGAACTAAAAAGCAAGCTCTTATGAGCTTGCTTTTTTTATGTAATCGTTATTTATAAACAGCAACGAATAAAAAATGGTTAAGAGAATAGCAATTTTATTCGAAGCGAAGCTTCCTCCTCTTAAAGACGGGATTCAGAAATCTATCAAATCAGGCGAATAGTCTGATACTCGAAGATGATGAACTAAATTCAAAAGAAATTATTGAAGTTTATAGTCATTGTCAAAAAGTATCCGAATGGTTAAACATCAAAGGACCTATGCGAATAAATTGTCGTGCTGACGAAAATGTAAATTACTTTTTGTTCTATTTAAAGATGAAACCTAGTATGAAGGCACCATCTAAACCACACAGGTAAAATCAAGATAGTATAACGTTATTGGCTTCGAAAAAAATGACTGAAACTATTTCGGTTTATTCAGAAACATACGCAATCAAACAATTGTAGTGAAAGCAAACCAAGAGCTCTAAAAAAAGCCACAAATTACTGTGGCTCTTAGGTACTGCTATCCAATTTTAACAGGGTTCTAACGCTTAATGAAGATATTAGTAAAATACCAGTTACCTTCATCATTTTGTTCAGCAGATACGTCGAAATCTGTATAATCGCCTTCTATATTATCCTTATGACTTGGACTATTAATCCAAGCATTAACTACAGCTTCTGCGGAACTGAAACCGTAAGCTACATTTTCTGAAACGATATTGGCATCTGCATTAGCCTGCAGACTTTGCTTCCTTTGAAAAAAGTTATCGTGAGATACATTAGCAACTTCGATCATATAATCCGTATGAGTGTATGCTACTGCCTTAACTGTATTGTGATCTTCTAATGAATTTAAACCTTGATTAATTCTATGATTATTAATCAGCTCCATAATCTCAATTTCGATCTGTTTAGCCTGAGGTGCTTCGAGTAATTCTGTCGCGTTAATTGTATTTTCTACAGCACTATCTGTTGAGCAAGATGTAACGCTTAGAACTAAAACAATAGCCATAAATGGCAATAGTTTAGTAACTTTCATAAGTAGGTTATTTAAGTTTGGGACTACTAAAATAAGAGACTGCTCTCAGTACTATGTTAACTAAATGTTAAAATCGATTAAAAGCGTGTCGTTCATCGATTTTAAATGTAAATAATCGATGAAATGTAAAAATGGTAAGAAAAAATATCTATTTTATCGAATTAAACGTGCCTTTCGTCGATGAAACACCTATTGTTTAATTTGGGTATTGAAAAGCCGTTATTGATTATTAAGTTATTTAGTCAAAACACTATATTCAGTGGATAATTCAATAACTAATCCTCAAAAAAACTGTAAATATCAAGGTGCTAAGCGTTCAATTTTCCAATTGTAATCCGATTGTAATTGATAGCGGATTCTATCATGAAGTCTATTGGGTCTGCCTTGCCAGAATTCGAGCTCAACAGGTTTTACTATAAATCCTCCCCAATGTTTTGGACGTGTAATGGCTTTACCTTCATATTCTACTTCTAATGCTTTTAATTTAGCTTCCAGTTCATTTCTGTCTAAAACTACATCACTTTGATTAGAAGCAATAGCACCAAGCTGACTACCACGTGGTCGCGATTCAAAGTAACCATCACTTAAGTTTTCTGAAATCTTTTCAGCTTTTCCTTTTATTATAATTTGTCGCTCGGCTGATTGCCAAAAGAAAGACATACAAACATTTGGATTTGCTTCAATGGCTTTTCCCTTCTCGCTATTGTAATTGGAATAGAAAATGAAACCCTCGTAAGTGTATTTTTTAAGTAGCACTACTCTACTCTTTGGAAAACCATCCATGCCCAATGTAGATAATGTCATAGCGTTAGTTTCATCGCTACTAAAATGCGTATCAACTTCAATGAACCAGTTTCGGAATAATTCAATAGGATTCTCTGGTACGCTTTCTATTAATAGCTCACCCTTGTCGTAAGATTTTCTGTAGTTGCTTAGGTCTTTTTCCATAGATATACGAAGTTAGTTCATTATTTTGTTTCTATCAAAAAAAGTGTAGTTTTGAATGCATTAATAAACCCTAACTAAATTTTCACATCCCTAACATGCGCTTTGAAGACTCCTTATTTTCAAAATCACTTTCTTACAACAAAATAGTGTTAGACTTCGGAACAAATTATTTGTTTGATGATTTCTTTATTATGGAGGTTAATGAAGGTGAACACTTTAATTCAGAAAAATTAAACCTCCTTTTAAGTTCATTAAGAGCCCACTATGGGTATCATAAGAGCTTAGTTTATATTGCAAATCGTATTAACTCCTATTCCATTGATCCTGTGCTATGGACTTATTTTGATAAAGATGACAGTATTTTAATAGCAGCTTCAATAGTAAGTTATAGGGATTCTACATTTATAAGTGCTAATATTGAGAAGGAAATGGCTTCAATACCAATGAAAAGAGCATTGAGTTTAGGTGAAGCTATAAATTGGGTGAAGCAATTAAAAGAATTTAATTAGGAATAAACAAAGAGACATCGCTTATAATTAAGTCAACTATTAAAGTTAATATCGAAACTTCTATATATTCAAACACAAACCACAAAAAATAGAATTCAAAAGCATATTAAAATTCAAAAGACTTCCCGTCTTTAGACAAAAGGACATTGTCGAAAACGGATTTAGCTTCAGTCTCAAATTCATCATAACTATCATATCTGGTAGAATAATGCCCAAGAATAAGTGTTTCTACATTCGCTTTCTTAGCAATGGTTGCTGCTTGTCTGGCTGTGCTATGTTTTGTTGGTTCACAAAGGGATTCGTTTTTGTCTAAGAATGTCGATTCGTGATAAAGCACTGTCGCATCTTTTATTATAGGAATGATACTTTCATTATAGACCGTATCACTGCAAAAGGCATAGCTTTTAGCCGGGAGTGGATCTTTGGTAACCGTTTCATTTTTAATTAAAACGCCATCTTCATTTTCTACATCTGAACCTTGCTTTAGTTTTCTGTAGTAAGCTCTATTGATATTCGCATTTAAAACGGCATTGATATCTAAATTACGTTCATTTTCTTTTTCTTTAAACAAGAAACCATTTGTATATACACGATGCTTTAATGGAATAGTATGTACTTCGACTTTATCGTCTTCGTAGATTAATTCTGATTTTTTTGAGTTCAACTCGTGAAAAAACAAAGGATAGTTGGTCCAAGAATCAGACAATTTCATTTGAAGCGTTATCACTTCCTTTAAGCCTTTTGGTGCATAAATATGAAGTTCGGTCTCTCTTGTTAATAAACCAAACGTGCTAATGAGACCGACCAAACCAAAGTAATGATCTCCATGAAGATGTGATATAAAAATATGTTTAATCCTTGAAAATTTTACTTTATTCCGTCGCAATTCTACTTGAGAACCTTCACCACAGTCTATTAGAAACATATGGTTCTTAATCTCTAAAACTTGTGATGTTGGATTGGTGGTTGTTCTTGGTGTTGCACTGTGACAGCCGAGGATGGTTAATTTCATTTATTAAAAACCTAAATCGCGTTCAATGTCCTCCATTTCTATGATATCGAAAGCTTCTTGTAATGTAGGCACTACAAAAATTTCGTCTGGCATTTCTTCTAAATCTGCCTTATCCGAAACGACGACAAAAGACTTTTTTGCAGAACGGTGCTTATTACTTAAACGTAAAAATTCAACAACATCTTCTATGGTTATCTTGTCTAAACTCGATAATCTCACGACGAGATGATAATTTTTATAGGTGTCATAATCTTGCTCAATCGTATGAACCAAAGTTTTAACAGAAGCTTTTTCTTGAGCAATTATTACTGTATTTCCGTCTCTATCAACAAGCATAGTCTATTGTTTTATTTTAGAAGCTAAAAGGTAAATTACTGCCATTCTAACTGCTACTCCATTTTCCACTTGGTTTAATATAATCGCTTGTTTAGAATCCGCAACATCACTTGTAATTTCTACGCCACGATTTATAGGTCCTGGATGCATAATTACAATCTCTTTATCTAAACTATCTAATAATTCTTTGTTCACACCGAATTGCTGTGTGTATTCTCTAGTTGAAGGGAAATAACTAATATCCATGCGCTCGTTCTGAACTCTAAGCATATTGGCTACATCACACCATTCTAAGGCCTTCTTTAAGTTAGTTTCGACTTTAACGCCTAAGTCTTTAATATACTTTGGTAATAAGGTTTTTGGTCCACAAACCATCACATTAGCGCCTTGCAACTGAAGTGCATAAATATTTGAAAGGGCAACTCTACTGTGTAAAATATCACCAATGATAACCACGTTTTTTCCTTTTACACTTCCGAGTTTTTCTCGAATAGAATACGAATCTAACAACGCTTGTGTTGGATGTTCGTGTGCGCCATCTCCAGCATTTATAATACTTGCATTAACATGCTTAGATAAGAACACTCCTGCACCAGGATTAGGATGGCGCATTACTACCATATCTACTTTCATAGATAAAATATTATTTACGGTATCTATGAGTGTCTCGCCTTTTTTAACTGAGGATTGTGATGCTGAAAAATTGATAACATCTGCAGAAAGTCGTTTCTCTGCCAATTCGAATGATAACTTAGTTCGTGTTGAATTCTCAAAAAACAAATTTGCAATTGTAATATCTCTAAGTGAAGGCACTTTTTTAATCGGTCTATTGATAACCTCCTTAAACTGATCTGCAGTTTCAAAAATAAGGTCTATATCTTGTTTTGTAAGATATTTGATTCCTAATAAGTGATTGACACTTAATTCACTCATAATTTTAGTGTTCTATTTATCTATTAAATACACCGCATCTTCCCCTTCATTCTCAACCCAATTTACTTTCACTTTTTGATTATCTATCGCATCTACCTGTCTTCCTTTATAATTTGGTTGAATTGGCAAGTGACGGCTAAAACGACGATCTATCAAAGTTAGTAATTCTATATTATTTGGTCTTCCGAAGGATTGAATTGCTGTTAATGCAGATCTTATGCTTCTGCCTGTATAAAGCACATCATCAATAAAAACCACGTTTTTATCCTCAACTATAAAATCTATATGGGTAGTATTTGCTTCTAAAGGTTTGTCTCCTCTTCTAAAGTCATCTCTAAAAAAAGTAATGTCTAAATGACCAAGCTGAATGTTTTTAATCTTGTAGTCGTCAGTCAACATTTGCGCTAAACGATCAGCTAGAAATTTACCTCTTGGTTGCATTCCGATAAGTACAGTTTCAGAAAAATCATCATGGTTTTCAATAAGTTGGCATGCCAATCTGTGAAGGGTAATATTGACTTCTTTAGAGTTAAGTAATACTTTTTGACTCATTGTAGTATCCAAAAGTTGTTGGTGGACAAAGTTAAGGTAAATAATTAAAAATTTAAATCTAAATATATATTATTGTCTCATTCATTTTTTAGAGACTAACAGAGTGCTCTCAAAAATGAGTAAAAAAGAAAAAGCTTTGCAAAATAAAAAAGCCCTTCATTTCTGAAAGGCTCTAATTTATTTAAATTTCGAGGAAATTACTTCTTCCCATCTAATTTATCTTTAAGTGCTTGTAAAGCTTCATTTGCATCACCTAAAGTTGGTTTAGCTTCTGCCGTTTGAGCCTCCTGTTTTCTAACAGCTTGCTTAACGATTTTAGCCTCTTCAGCTCTAAATACTGCTGTATGAGATGCTACAACACGCTTGAATTCTTTATTAAATTCAATGATCTTGAATTCTGCTTCTTCACCTTTCTTAAGTTTAGAACCATCTTCCTTCTCTAAATGACGTGCTGGTATAAATGCAACGATATCTTCGTTAAAATCTATAGTCGCTCCTTTATCTACCATTTCAGTAACTGCCGCTTTATGCACAGTGTCTAAAGCAAACTCAGTTTCGTACTTATCCCAAGGATTTTCAGTTGTTTGTTTGTGACCTAAAGATAATTTACGTCCATTCACATCTAACTCTAATACAACGACATCTAAATTATCACCTACGTTACAGAACTCCGATGGATGCTTAATTTTCTTAGTCCAAGATAAATCTGAGATATATATTAATCCGTCGATACCTTCTTCTAATTCAACAAAAACACCAAAGTTTGTAAAGTTACGTACAATACCTGTATGCTTAGAACCTACAGGATACTTGGTAGTAATATCTGTCCATGGATCTGGCGTTAATTGCTTAATACCAAGAGACATTTTACGATCTTCTCTATCTAAAGTTAAAATAACAGCATCAATCTCATCACCTACGGTTACGAAATCTTGAGCTGAACGTAAATGTGTTGACCAAGACATTTCACTGACGTGAACTAAGCCTTCTACTCCTTCTTCAACTTCAATAAATGCGCCGTAATCTGCGATTACAACAACTCTACCTTTTACTTTATCACCAATTTTAACAGCTTCACCTAAAGCTTCCCAAGGGTGCTTAGATAATTGCTTAAGACCTAATTGGATTCTTGATTTGTTTTCATCAAAATCAAGGATTACTACATTTAATTTCTGATCTAACTCAACAATCTCATTTGGATGGTTGATACGAGACCAAGATAAATCTGTAATATGAACTAAACCATCTACACCACCTAAATCGATAAACACACCATAAGACGTAATATTCTTTACGATACCTTCTAGTACTTGTCCTTTTTCTAGTTGACCAATGATTTCTTTCTTTTGTTCTTCAATATCAGCTTCAATAAGAGCTTTATGAGAAACTACTATATTTTTGAATTCGTGGTTGATTTTCACAACTTTAAATTCCATAGTTTTATTGACGTACTGATCGTAATCTCTAATAGGCTTCACATCGATTTGAGAACCTGGTAAGAAAGCTTCTATACCAAATACATCTACGATCATACCACCTTTAGTTCTGCATTTCACAAAACCGTTTACGATTTCGCCAGTATCGTGCGCATTGTTTACGCGCTCCCATGCTTTGATTACACGTGCTTTTCTGTGCGATAACACTAATTGACCTGTTGCATCTTCACGCACATCAATTAATACTTCTACTTTGTCACCAACTTTAAGACCTGGATTGTAACGGAACTCATTAAGAGAAATTACACCTTCAGACTTAGCGTTGATATCAATAATTGCATCACGATCCGTGAGTGTAATTACAGTACCTTCTACAACTTCGTCATCTAATGTGTCAACGAAATTTTCTGATACTAATTTTTCAAACTCTAATAATTTAGTGTCTTCAACTTGCTCAATTCCTTCTTCGTAATTGTGCCAATCGAAATCTGCTAAGAATTTTTCTGGGTTTGCTTGAGCTTCAGATACTACAGGAGCTTCTACTGTTACTGCTTCAGTTGCTTCAACTTCAGCTTGATTTGTTTCCTTTTCAGACATGTGTGCTGAATAAAATTTGTATTCTGTATATTTTGAAAGATTAGCGAAAAATCTACAGAAGTTATTAATTATGTTTTGTCCATTCCTTTCTTACTTTCCTACGTCGCTAAAAAGGGGTGCAAAAATACTGTATTTTATCATTAAAACCAAACGCTAATCGCGATGACTTTTATTTATTCTTTGTATCTTACTCTATTGAATATCAAAATGATGCATACAAACATAAAATTTGGCGCACAATTTGGTATATTTACAATACTACTAATAATTTAAAAAACTATCAATTATGGTTAGAGCAAAATACCAAGGTGTATTAGATTTGGGTGAATCTTTAAACATTCAAAACGGAAACGTTACTGAAGAAAATGACGTATTAAAAATAGAAGGAACTGCAGCAACGCAATACGAGAAAAACTTAATCTGGGATAAGATTAAAGAAGCAGGTGGAGAAAATCCAGCTGATATTATGGCTAACATTAAAGTGGCTAACGAAACTGTATATGCCAGACATATTGTAGCTTCTGGGGAAACTTTGGGAAAAATAGCTAAGCACTATTACGGAGATGCAATGAAGTATAAAGATATCTTTGAAGCGAATTCTGATATTCTTAAGAATCCCGATATAATTCATCCAGATCAAGAGTTAATTATTCCTAATCTTTAATTAGAGGACAGTAGAATTTAAAAAAACGACTTTAGGGTCGTTTTTTTATTTCAAGATAGTTTCTTCGGCTAAATCTAGAATTGTTTTGAGCTGTGCTTCAATAGTCAAATGGGAATTATCAATCTCAATAGCATCATCTGCTTTTAGTAAAGGCGAATCTTCTCTTGTAGAATCAATATGATCTCTTGTAGTCACATTTTCTAAGACGTCATCATAACTCAAGTTATGTCCACGTTCTAATAATTCTTTATAACGACGTTTTGCTCTGGTTTCGGCAGAAGCGTTCATAAATATTTTTAATTCGGCATCAGGAAAAACAACCGTCCCAATATCGCGCCCATCCATAACAATACCTCTATCTTTTCCCATAATCTGTTGCTGCTCTACTAACTTTCGTCTTACTTCAGATAAGGTTGCCACAGGACTCACGTATCGCGATACTTCTAAAGTTCTAATGCTAGCTTCAATATTTATTCCATTTAAATAGACTTCAGCAAAGCCAGACTCCTTGTTAAATTTAAAAGTGATATTAATAGCGTATAACCTATTAACGAGTCCTTCTGAATTAAAAAAGCCGTCTCCAATAAAATCATTTTCTAATGCAAAATGAGTCACAGCTCTATACATTGCTCCTGTATCAACATATATATAGTTGAGTTTTTTTGCGACTTGCTTAGCAATTGTACTTTTTCCTGTGGATGAAAATCCATCTATAGCAATGATTATTTTCTTCATTAATTTAAATCTATTTGAAGTCCAAAAAAACTAGTATTAGAGGCACTGGTATATCTGGCATGTGTATAACTAAAGCGCATCTTATTTAATTTAATACCTATTCCGAAGGATAGTCCAGAGAAATTCCTCTGATCTTCAATCCTCAATTCTTCTGCACGCCTAAAGTTATATCCTATTCTTACATTAAAACCACCTTCCGGAAATAATTCTGCCCCTAAGATAAGGTGTCTTAACCCTTTATTAAAAAAACTAAGTTTTTCTTGCGTCTGGTTACCATCTAAATCTGTTGTTGCCCTTGCCGGATTAGACACTCCAATTGGCCATTTCTGTAGGTTATCTAAAGTTAAATGCCAACGTAATGGCACATTTTCTAAGGTTTGCGACATCCCAAAATTGACTTCGAAAGGCAAAGGTTCATTCTGGCCTGCATAGGTGGTGAACTGTGTTCCGAGATTTCTAATGGTTATTGCCGCATGAAAATCTAAATCTTCATTAATATACATCGCACCAAGATCTATGGCTCCACCAATAGAGTTATATTGTTCTAAAGACGATGTAATCAATTTCACATTGGCACCAACATAAAAATCCGTAAAAGGAATATTATAATTGTACCCGGCCGACAACGCGGCTTCATTACCATTGAAAGTTCCAGTAGAAACACCATTAACATCGTAACCATCAAACGTACCGTAATTGATATAAGTAATACCAACATGTAATGTTTGCACGTGTCTGTCCCAAGTATAGGCATAAGCTGCTGTTCCGTAACTTATGCCACCTAAATAGTTAGAGTAATTTACAGCTAATTGATTACCCATTTCATAATTAATTGAAGCCGGGTTGTACAAGCCTTCAGTCACATCGTGATCGAAATTAGTTATAATTTTCCCACCTAAAGCGGCTTGTCTTGGTGAGGATACTAAATTTAAGAACTGATAGGTAGACTCACCGCCCAATTGCGCAAACAACGGGAGTGCCAACAACAAAAAACACAAGTTGGTAATCCTTCTTATCATAGATTTTGCAAAATAACTAAATCTATCTTTAAACGATGATATGATTTTTTTATTTTTTAAATGTATTTGTTTTCTATTTTAATTTCAATTTTTGACCAATATGAATACGATTACCTGTTAATCCGTTTAAGTCTTTAATAGTATCTACAGTTATTCCATTTTCACTAGCAATACTATATAGTGTATCACCTTTTGAAACGATCCAAAGGGAAACATGATCACGTACATTAGTCGAACTAAAATCTTTGACACGAAGTTTTTGTCCTACCGTAATTAAATTTGACTTTAAATTATTTAAAGTTTTTAATTCATTTAAAGTTAAATTATAACGTTTTGCCAAACTGTATAAAGTTTGACCGTTTTCTACAGTATGAAAGTTTGAAGTTTTAGTATAAGCTGTTGCCTGAGTTGCAGTATTTGAAGCACTATCTAAATTTCTAACACGAAGGTATTGGCCTGTGTTAACCAAAGTTGTTTCTAAATTATTCGCTCTTTTCAGTTCCGTTAAAGACGTATGGTATCGATTTGCGATCTCTAACAAGGTTTCACCTTCTTTCACCACATAAAAATCTAATGTATTTTTAATACTAGCCTCTTCGGTTACATATTCTTCTATAGTTTTAATAGGCTCTACCTTCTTTTTATCTGTTAGATTAACAAGTATAATTTCACCAGTAGTAACATTTAATTTGGCCGGCTCTCCGTCCAAAACAACATCTTTATATTCAGCTTCAGACTGTGCAAAAGCACCTAAACTCAAAATTGAGAGAGCAATAATGGATACAATTAATTTATAGTTTCTTCGCATTTTTAACTTTTTGATTCGTCAACGCAAATTTTAAAACATCACTCATATCCGTTACATAGTGAAACGTTAGGCCTTTGAGGTATTCTGGTTTTATTTCGTCTATATCTCTTCTGTTGTCCTCGCAAAGTAAAATCTCTTTAATACGAGCGCGTTTTGCTGCTAAGATTTTTTCTTTAATGCCGCCAACGGGTAAAACCTTACCACGCAATGTAATCTCACCTGTCATAGCTAAACTCTTTTTCACTTTACGTTGTGTAAACAAAGATACTAAAGATGTTAGCATCGTTACACCAGCACTAGGTCCATCTTTAGGAGTTGCGCCTTCTGGGACGTGAATGTGTACATTGTATTTATCAAACACTTCAGTATTAATCCCAAATTCATCTGCGTTTGCTTTAATGTATTCCATAGCAATTGTAGCCGACTCTTTCATTACCTTACCTAAGTTACCCGTAATAGTTAAAGTTCCTTTGCCTTTAGATAAAATCGATTCTATAAATAAAATATCGCCACCTACTCTAGTCCATGCTAAACCAGTTACAACTCCTGCTACATTATTGTTTTCGTATTTATCCCGTTCTAATCTTGGACTTCCAAGAATTTCAATAACATCGTCATTAGAAATTTTGATGTTATAAGTTTCTTCCATTGCAATATTTTTGGCAGCGTATCTTACCATTTTTGCAATTTGTTTCTCTAATGCTCTAACACCAGATTCGCGTGTGTAACCTTCAACTATTTTTTCGAGTTGTGGTTTTGCTATTTTAAGAGCAGAACTATCTAAGCCGTGTTCTTTTAATTGCTTAGGCAATAAATGACGCTTCGCGATCTCCACTTTTTCTTCAATCGTATAACCAGATACGTTAATAATTTCCATACGATCTCTTAATGCTGGCTGTATGGTATTTAAACTATTAGCTGTTGCAACAAACATGACTTTCGATAAATCATATCCCATCTCAAGGAAATTGTCATAAAACTCATTGTTTTGTTCTGGATCTAAAACTTCTAACATCGCAGATGAAGGATCACCTTGGTTACCTGTTGAAAGCTTATCAATTTCGTCTAACACAAATACAGGATTTGAGGTCCCAGCTTTCTTTAAACTCTGAACAATTCGCCCTGGCATGGCACCTATATAGGTTTTACGATGGCCTCTAATTTCTGACTCATCGCGAAGACCACCCAAAGATATTCTCACATATTCTCTACCCAAAGCTTCAGCAATAGATTTCCCTAAAGAGGTTTTACCAACACCTGGAGGGCCATACAAACACAATATTGGAGACTTCATATCATTACGGAGTTTCAATACCGCTAAATATTCTATGATTCGTTTCTTAACATCGTCTAAACCGAAATGATCCCGATCCAAGATTTTCATCGCACGTTTTAAGTCGAATTTATCCTTGCTGAATTTATTCCAAGGTAAATCTAAAAACAAGTCTAAATAATTGCGTTGAATTGAAAACTCAGCGACTTGCGGATTCATACGTTGCATTTTAGACAATTCTTTATCAAAATGTTCCTTTACTTTAGCATCCCACTTCTTGTCTTTAGCACGCGCTCTCATTTCTTCAATTTCCTCGCCAGAAGACACACCTCCACCCAATTCTTCTTGAATAGTCTTCATTTGTTGGTGCAAGAAATACTCACGCTGTTGCTGATTCATATCACTTTGAACCTTAGATTGAATATCATTTTTAAGCTCTAGCTTTTGATATTCCATATTCATGAATTTCAAAGTTTGAAGCGCACGTTCTTTAAGGTCATTGATCTTTAATAACTTTTGCTTTTCTTCAACCTTTAGGTTCATATTAGAAGAGACAAAATTCACTAAAAACGAATTACTCTCAATATTTTTGATCGCGAACGAGGCTTCAGATGGAATATTTGGACTTTCTTTAATAATGTCTAAAGAAAGGTCTTTTATAGAATCTATAATGGCTTTAAACTCTTCGTTGTCTGGAGCTGGTTTAGCTTCGGGAATATCAGATATAGTGGCTGTAAAATAAGGCTTATTAGAAATAATTTTGTTGATGGCAAAGCGTTTCTTACCTTGAATAATAACAGTGGTATTACCATCAGGCATTTTTAACACTTTCAAAATACGAGCAACAGTACCTGTTTTATAGATGTCTTTTTCACTTGGGTTTTCAATAGATTCATCTTTCTGTGAAACAACACCTATAACTTTTCCGCCTTTATTTGCATCATTAATCAATTTAATTGATGCATCACGCCCAGCGGTAATCGGAATCACAACACCTGGAAATAATACGGTGTTTCTTAGTGGTAAAATTGACAACGATTCTGGTAAAGATTCATTATTAATTTTTTCCTCATCCTCTGGTGTCATTAATGGAATTAGCTCCGAATTCTCATCAAAATCCTGAAATGACAAACTGTCAAGGTTTAAAAAATTTGATTTTTTCATATATATTTTTGAGCCATTCTGTCATTAATAAATGGAGAACAGCATTTATTTAAATGTATTAATAATTAACTCCATACTGAATACCAACAAGTTATAAGATATCCAAAGTTATTCACACTATTGTAATTTCAATTGTTATGCCATTACCTTTATATCTCACTAAAAGTTTTTTCTGAAAACTGTAACATAACATGAAAGACTTCATCTTTATACTAAAGCAATTGTTTTTTTGACATCAACCAATCAAAATATCGAACAGTTACTATTGCAATGTAAATCTAGCAACCAACGTGCACAGTTGGAAGTTTATAATCGATATAACAAAGCAATGTATAACACAGCAATTAGAATTGTGAAAGATTCTTTTAAAGCTGAGGACATTATGCAAGAGTCGTTTTTAACGGCCTTTACAAAGCTAAATACACTTCAGGACATCACATTATTTGGTGCATGGTTAAAACGAATTGTAGTGAACAATAGCATTGCACATTACAATAAAACGTCGAAACAAAATGAAGTGCCTTTAGATGCTGTACTCTATAAAATTGAAGACGACAATGGTATTGAAGAAAATAATCATACCAACGAAAAAGTAAAACAGATAATGGACGTAATGAAAACATTAAAACCTAATTACAGTTTAAGCTTGTCATTACATCTTATTGAAGGTTATGATTATGAAGAAATCTGTGATATTATGGATATTTCTTATGCGAATTGCAGAACATTAATCTCGAGAGCAAAAGAAAGTCTAAGGAAAAAGTTAGTGGAAACGGCTTAAAAATTAAAAGTGATGAAAAAAGATACGATAGATAATTTATTTGAAAACCTAAAAGGTGAGTTTGATATAAACCAACCTAATAAAAATCATGAGATTCGCTTTCTAAATAAGCTGAAAGCAAATGATACGGTTTCTAATAGTTCTAAAGAGTCCTATGGTTTTAATTGGAAACCATTTCTTGCTATTGCGGCTTCTATTGTGATTTGTTTTAGTGTGTTTATGTCATTACAAAATCAATCTGAAGCTTTAGACTTAGCTAGTGTATCTCCAGAATTATCCGAAACACAAGACTTTTTCACTGCAACCATTGAAAATGAATTAAAGAAATTAAATAAGGAACGTTCGCCATTAACGGAGAATATAATTACTGATGCTTTAAGGCAAATTCAGATTTTAGAAACCAACTATCAAAATTTAAAAACGGATTTAACCGAAAGCGGCAACGATCAGCGTGTTATATATGCGATGATAACCAATTTTCAAAACAGAATAGATATTTTAAATACTGTTCTAGAACAAATAGAAGAAATTAAACAATTAAAAAACAACTCCAATGAAACTAAAAACACAATATAGACTAGTACTATTGCTTTTGTTAATGCCATTTGTTGCATTAGCAAACACGACGATAGAACCTGCTAAAACGACCCTAGAACGCACAATTAAAAAATCATTTGATGTGTCATCGAATGCCACACTAAAAGTGAAAAATAGTTTTGGAAATTTAAACATTATCACTTGGGATGAAAAGCGTATAGAATTTGACATTACCATAAAAGTAACAGGTAACAATGCTGAAAAGGTACAAGACCGTCTCGATAGAATTGATGTTGAATTCTCTGGAACCCGTGACTTGGTTTCTGCCATCACTATGATTGACAAAAATGAAAAAAATTGGTGGAATTGGGGAAAGAAAATGAATCTCCAATTAGAAATTAACTATGTGGTTAAAATGCCAATCACTAATAACGTTGATCTCAGTAATGACTATGGATCAATCAATTTAGATAAACTCGAAGGCGTCGCTAAAATAAGCTGTGATTATGGAAAAGTTACTACGAAGGAACTTATGGGAGATAACAACATCATCAACTTTGATTACAGTAGTAATTGTTATTTTGAATACATTAAAAGCGGTGAAATCACAGCAGATTATAGTGGGTTTACAGTTGCTAAAACCAAAGATTTAAATCTCAATGCGGATTATACGAAATCAATTATAGAAGTATCAGAAAATGTACAATATAACTGTGATTATGGTTCCTTAAAAATTGACCATATCAATAATCTAGAGGGTAATGGCGACTATCTTACGTTACGACTTGGAAATGTTTTTAAAAATGCTTCAATTAAAGCGGATTATGGTTCAATAAAAATAGCACGAATGGCTTCTAATGCAAAGAATATAAATATCGATGCGGAATTTACAGGAATATCTATAGGATATGATGCTGGTTATAATTTTGACTTTGACATTGATTTAGATTATGCGTCGTTAAGAGAATCTGAAGACTTCAATTTTATAAATAAAGAAGTGGAGAGTACTGAAAAGCATTATATCGGCTATTATGGTAATAAAAATTCTGGAAACCTGGTAAAAATAAAATCTGAATACGGAAGTGTTAGCTTCAAAAAACTGTAACAATCAAAAAACGAATAAAAATCAACGAATCTAAAGTAACAAACACATGAAACTATTAAAATCAATCGCAGTATTAGTTTTTCTTTTAAGCACTACCCTTTCTTTTGCTCAATGGGGAAATGGTAAAAAAATTAAGGGTAGTGGAGATATTTCAACTATCACGAGATCTACAGGTTCTTATGAAGGCATAAAAGCGGCAGGGCCAATGGACTTTAAATTAGTTCAAGGCAAAGAAGGTGAAATTTCAATTAAAGGAGATGCCAACCTTATGGAATATATTGTAACCGAAATAAAAGACAATAAACTTGTCGTAAAAGTAGAAGATGGTGTGAATTTAAAACCTAGCCAAACTATTGTAGTGACTGTTCCTTATGAATCTATTAGCTCTGTTTCACTCGCTGGTTCTGGTGATATTGAAAATTCGGGAACCATAAAATCAAATGAATTTGAAGTGGCACTCGCTGGCTCAGGAGATATTAAACTAAATGTTTCTGCTCAATCTGTTGAAAGTAGTATCGCTGGTTCTGGTGATATTGAATTAAAAGGTTCTACTGAAAACCTGACTACTAAAATTGCTGGTTCTGGTGATTTTGATGGTCGCAATTTAGAGAGCAAAAATGTTGACGCTAAAATTTCAGGTTCTGGTTCTGCTGATGTCGTCTGTAATGGACATTTAAATGCAAGAATAAGTGGCTCGGGTGATGTCAACTATTCTGGAAAACCAACAAATAAAGACACTAAGGTTTCGGGCTCAGGTAGTGTGAGTAACTAAATTTATTACCAACCAAAAATTGAAAAAGAGTTAGCTTTGCTTACTCTTTTTTTATTCTTTATAATACACATATGAGATATCATGAGAAATAGAAGGTGACACATTATCAACATTATTAGCAGAAAAACCATTTGGAATGATCAATGATAAAACGCTAGGGCTTTTTAGAAACGATAACATGGTACCATCTGTTAATGTGGCAAAAATATCATTATTAACCCGAATCCAATCAAAACTTATAGCTGTATTTATCTCACTACAAGAAACTATATAATCGACACCATCGGCAGAACCAGAATTGTTTATATAAGAATAATTAGCTACTGTAGAACGATAAAATTCACCTGTTCCATCATCATAAAATTCCACGGTTTCTGTTTCATGACAGTCCATCTCAGCATATATATTAATTGTTTCCTGTTCATCATTATCAATATCTAATTGGCTACTAACTAATATGAAATTTAAAACCCATACTCCTTCAATGGGTACAATATCCTCAGGCACACACTCGCCCAATTGATCTATTATAAGTTGTAAAACACCATCTTCATCTCCGCAAACTTCTATCTGATTCATTAATACATTTTTATAGGTATTGCACAAGGCTTCAAAACCATCCTCTGTAGCATTGTTATATGCTTCTTCTGCAATTGATGTAGCTTCAATAGCCTTTTGGCATACATCATCGTGAAATTCACAATTACCTAGCTCATCAATTAAAGCTTGTAATGCATCATCATCACCACAAACATTGATTTGATTTTGTAATGCAATCTTATATTCACTGCATAATGTTTCAAAATTATCATTATTGGCAGATTGATAATTTATTTGAGCCAACTCAGTAGCAGTAATTGCTGTATTGCACAAGTCATTTCCATTGGAGCAATCTCCTAATTGATTAATAGCAGATTGTAAAGTACCATTTTCGTCACCACATATCTCAATCTGATCTTCGAGAGCATCTCTAAAAATCTGACATAAAAGAAGGGAATTATCGCCGGTTGACAACAAATAGTTATTACCTGCTTCATTGGTAGTTTGGATTGCCAATGCACAGGAATTGTTTTCAATTATAATATCGCCTTCGTAAGGTTCATTGTGACAATTAACAAACAGAAGTGAGATTATAAAAGGACATAATCCAAATATTTTCTTCATCATAGCAAGATAAAGGTACGTAATATTTTACAACTCTTCTTTTGGTACCCTCAACAGAAATAGTATTCCAGCAATAAAAAAGACGACCAAAAACAAAATAGCATTTCGCATACTACCTGTAACTTGATCTATAGTTGCGAAAATCACCATACCTATTACAATTCCTATTTTCTCGGCAACATCATAAAAACTAAAGTATGAGGTCGTGTCTTCTGTTTCTGGCAAAAATTTAGAATAGGTGGAGCGTGCTAAAGATTGTACACCTCCCATCACTAAACCAACGAACGACGCGGCAATATAAAACTCCATTGGTGTTTCCATAAAATAGGCATAGAAACACAATGCCATCCAAAAGAAATTAATAACGATAAGTGTTTTTATGTTTCCAAATTTGGAAGATGCTAGAGCCGTTAAAAAAGCTCCTAAAATTGCCACCAATTGAATCACTAAAATACTCAAAATAAGTCCAAAAGTTTTAGCTTCTGAATCGCCCCAAGCAATTTCTTCTTCGCCAAAATAAACAGCAACGAGCATAATGGTTTGTACCGCCATGCTAAACACAAAAAAGGCAGTCAAATAACGCTTTAGCCTTAAGTCTTGTTTTAACTGAATCCAAACTTGTTTCAACTCTTTTAAACCATTAAACACGACTGCTTTTGTGACTTTATGACCTTTTGAAACACCTTTAGGTAATACGTAAAAGGTATATTGACTAAAAAGCATCCACCACAATCCAACGGTAATAAATGAAACTTTCATAGCATTTATAGAAGCGGCATCTTTAGCTATTTGCAATGCTTCTGCTATTTCTTTCTCTGTTCCCGTTTCTGCAATAGTTTTAGAAATACTAGTATCAAAACCAAACCAATCTGGTTTCATTACCATTGCTAGATTAACGAGTAGTAAAAGCACACTCCCTAAGTAGCCCATGCTAAATCCTCGAGCGCTAATACGATCTTGCTGTTCTGGATAAGCAATGTCTGGCAAATAAGAATTGTAAAACACTAAACTTCCCCAGTACCCAATTAAACCCATAAAATAAAACAAAAGGCTTAAATAAATTCTCTCAGGCTCTATACCAAACCAATACAATCCGATACAACCTAAACTCCCAACATAACAAAAGAACTTCATGAAATTCTTTTTATTACCAACATAATCTGCTATACCTGAAAGAATGGGGGATATAAAAGCGACAACCAAAAACGTAAAGGCTGTTACATAAGTAATCAATGCTGTGCTTTTAAAAACCATTCCAAAGGCCGGAACCGTTTTTTCAACTTGCCCTACAAATAGTACAGAATAAAATATTGGAAATATCGACGATGCAATCGTTAAGGTATAAACAGAATTTGCCCAATCGTAAAATGCCCAAGCGTTTAGAAGTTTTTTACTCCCTTTTTTTAATTCACTCATATAAATTTAAATAAAAAAAACTGCTCTTAATGAGCAGCTTCTAAAGTAAACAATATTTAATACCTGAATATTAATTTATAGGTCTAAATGAGGATACACCAAATTTCTTTGCTTCAGCTTTAGCCTTTTCAGATAGTAATCTTAAATTTTGAATTCGAGAATCATTACTGGGATGTGTACTCATAAATTCCGGTGGTGCTTCTCCTCCACTATTCGCCTTCATGCGTTCCCATAGAACAGAAGCTTCATCTGGATCGTAGCCTGCAATTGCCATTAAATAGATCCCAATTTCATCAGCTTCAGTCTCGTGTCCTCTACTAAAAGGAAGCATACCTCCAACATTTGAGGCAATACCAAAGGCTTCATTGTAAAGCCCTATATTCTCATCATTAGCTAAAGCTATATTACCGGCAAGAGATATACCTTGTTGCAAATATGCCGCACTCATGCGCTGCTGACCATGATTTGCTAAAGCATGCGCAACTTCATGTCCCATAATCGCAGCAACACCTGTTTCGTTAGAAGCTATTGGAAGAATCCCTGTGTAAAACGCAATTTTACCTCCAGGCATACACCAGGCATTAACTTGCTCCGATTCAATGAGTGTGTATTCCCATTGATAATCCTCTAAATAGCCTTGATAACCATTGGCATTTAAATAGCGTTCAGCAGCTACAGCGATACGTTGACCAACACGAGTGATCATTTTAGCATCAGCAGTACCTGTTACTACCTTATTTTCTGTAAGCACTTGACTATATTGTGCAAAAGCAGATGGGAATAACTGATCGTTACTTACAAATGCCATTGTCGATTTTCCTGTAAATGGATTCGTTGCACAAGAAAAAATTATGCTCGTAATCCCAAGGCTTAATATTACGTTTTTAAACTTCATAGCTAATGAATTAATTTATCGATACTAAAGCACAAAAATTAGTTTGAACTTGTTAGGTACGAAATTAGTCAATCCATCACTCTGACTTTGACTTTATCCCAATAATATGTAACTCTGAAAAATTCTTATCCACTACAATAGATGTTATACCATTCGCCTTTAAGCTTTTAATATCTATTTTGTCATTATCTAATTGAACCTCAACAATATCAAATGGTAAGCCATGAAATTGAACCTTAAAGGTTTCATACGTAGTTATGAATTTCCCTTCTTTGTATTGATTGATTATTAATTCATTAGACTTCCCGTTTAATGTAAAGTTCCTTAAACTATAGCGTCCTTTTTTATAATCGAAACCATCATTGGCATCACTATATAATTCACTTTCGGCCTTCCCTTTTTTATAATAAACGTCTAAAGTAATTTCAGTGATTTCCTTTTCACCAACATATTGTTGAATTGGATATTTGGGGATTATTGCCCCTTCCTTTATAAAAATAGGCATACTATCAATATCTGCATCAACCCACATTTCTTTGCCTCCTTTTACGATCTCATCGCTCCAGAAGTTATACCATTTCCCTTTTGGGATATACATTCTGCGACCTTTAGCATTTGGCTCTAAAACAGGACAAGCTAAAATTTGTTCTCCAAAAACAAACTCATCTGTTCTATAATGGGTGTGCACATCATCTTGATCATACAATACTAACGATTTCAATATTGGTGTACCGTGATCCGCATAGTTCCAAAATGCCGTATATAAATAAGGTAAAAGCTGGTATCTAATTTCAATAAATTTCTTTACGATTGCCGTAACATCTTCATCGAAAGCCCAAGGCTCTTGATCGCCATGATCTCCAGACGAATGGACTCTAAAAAATGGATGAAAAATCCCTAATTGAATCCAACGCGTAAATAATTCCCCTTGTGGTTGCTCTGCAAATCCACCAATATCACTACCTGCAAAAGAAAAACCAGACATAGCCATTCGCTGCGCCTGTATATTTGCAATCCATAAATGCTCCCAATTTGCGACATTATCACCTGTCCAAGTGGACGTGTAACGTTGCGTACCAGAATAGGCTGCACGTGTAATGACGAAAGGGCGTTTTGGGTACGAATATTTCTTTAAACCTTGATAGGTCGCTCTTGCCATTTGCATACCATAAACATTGTGTGCTTTTCTATGACTACATGGGTTTCCATCATAATCGTGGCGCACATCATCAGGGAATGTTTTGTTTGGCACTTCCATAACGGCAGGCTCATTCATGTCATTCCACACGCCTTTAATACCAATATCCTCAATCAATTCTTGAAACAATCCTGACCACCAATCTCTCACTTCAGGATTTGTGAAATCTGGAAAATAACATTCTCCTGGCCATACTTTACCTTTCATATAGTCACCATCTGCACGTTTACAGAAGTAGTCTTTCTCTAAAGCTTCCTGAAAGACAGGATAGTCCTTATCTATTTTGATTCCTGGATCAATAATAGCTACGGTTTTAAAGCCATCAGCCAACAATTCTTTTACCATTCGTTTTGGGTCTGGAAAGTATTCCTTGTTCCAAGTAAAACAGCGAAAACCTTCCATATAATCAATATCTAAATAGATGGCATCACATGGAATTTGAAGTCTTCTAAATGTAGCTGTAATTTCTTTTACCTTACTCTCAGGATAATAGCTCCATTTACATTGATGAAAACCTAATGCCCAAAGTGGTGGCAAATCGTGTGGCTTTCCTGTTAAATCTGTATAGCTTTCTACAACATCATTCATTTTGGGACCATAGAAGAAATAATAATTCATCTCGCCTCCTTGTGCCCAAAAACTCGTCACATTTCTGCGCTCGTGTGCAAAATCGAAAGAGGACTTAAAAGTATTATCAAAGAAAACTCCGTAGGCCTTACCATGATGTAAACCTGTATAGAATGGAATCGTTTTATAAAGTGGATCTGTATCTTTCCCGTAAGCATAAGAATCTGTAACCCAATTATCATAGCGTTTTCCTTTAAGGTTAAGATGGTTCGGTTTATCTCCCAGACCATAATAACTCTCTCCATCGTTAGAGACTTTACTCATCTTAACGATATTTCCGCCATGCTGATAGCTCTCTTCCCAATGAAAACCACTTTCATCTTGGTTAATGAGCGTACCATCTTTTGCATCGTAGATAGACACTCGCATATCGTCTTTAGAAATTTCACAACGTAATTTCGATGTTGTCACTTCGTAGTGCTCTTTCTTCTCTTCAATTTCCAGTTTATTATACCCAATACTTGCGTATTTCGTTATTGCATAAGAAAAATCATTATCAAAGTTACCAACTGTAGTATATCTAAAACGTAGTAAACTATCTCTAACAACCGTTAACTCTAAGATAACATCGTTGTCTGCAGTAAAGTATAGCTTATCAACATCTTTTTTAAAGTCTATTATTTTTGAAGGAAATAAATTTCCTTTATTTTTTAATTCAGTATTTACAATCATAGGTAATTTTTTGACAAAATAAGATGTAAAAAAACGGAAAAAATTGAACTTTTGAAAGGCTTTATACCACTATTTAGACCAATTGCAAACTATAACGTTTATGGTAAGGGTTTTACGATTTTGATGGTTTTTACAAAAAAAAAATGAAAATAGTTACTTCACTTCGATCAAGCCATATCCTACAGGTAGCCTATTTAGGCGAAATAGAATTAGCAATAAAATGACCTTTAAAGTGCCACGATTCAGCTTTTGTGGTTTTTACTTTAGTCTTGCAACGTGGTAAGTGAACACAAAAAATAAAACTCTTGAATAGACTCCATTTTTTGAATTTACAATTAGTTTCCAAAATTGTATATGAATACTGTCTTTATGGGTCGCTTTTAAGTCAAGCTCAGTCGCTGTTTTAAAATTATTGTCATTCGGCATTATTTTCAAACGACCAGAAGCATCCTTTAAGACATAGTTATCTGTGATTAAAGAATCGACAGACAGGCCAGGTGTATATATTTGATCGTAGTAAAAATGGATTCCGGTGTATATGCCATAGCCACCACCTTTTCATTTAGTGCGACTTTGTGTATTCACAAAAAAGAGTTGTATAGCAATAACGACAGTTGCAACACGGGGAATTCCGTAATTCAATAAAAGTATTTTTTGTTTGTTGGGCATGAGTAATAATTAAGTGATTCTTTTAAATACTCAACTCATAAGATTTCATAGGTTTTGAAAACCTATGAAGCCTTTAATCTATTATTATAATTATCTGCTTTTATTTTTTTGACGCTGTTTTCGTTTTTAACTTTGTAGCGGCCTTAGGTTTTGGTGTTGTTTTATCTTTATTTTTGATTTTAAGCTTCGTTTTAGTCTTTGTCTCAAACCGTTTTTCATACTTAAATGCTACCATTCCTAATGGAGGAATAGCTATGGTAACAGAGTCATCCCTAAAATGCCAAGGATCAGCTTTAGTCGTTTTAATTTTATTGCTGTATTGACCGCTACCGAAATATTTTTTAAGATCGCTATTAAAAATCTCTGTCAATTTTCCTTTTCGTGGTACTCCTAATTTATAGTTTTCTTTTGGAACCGGTGTCATGTTACAAGCCACAATCACATCGTCCTTTTCATCATTTCCTTTTCTAATGTATGTAAAGACTGAATTTTTAGAATCACCATAATCAATCCATTCAAAACCTTCAGCAGAAAATTGCTTTTCATGCAGTGCTGGTTCTTTTTTGTAGAAGACATTCAAATCTTTGACTAATTCTTGCACCCCCTTATGTGGCTCGTATTGTAGTAGATGCCAATCTAAGCTGGTTTCAAAATTCCACTCGCTACTTTGACCAAATTCAGAACCCTGGAATAATAAGTTGGTTCCAGGATGTGTAAACATATAACTGTATAACAATCTTAAATTCGCAAAACGTTGCCATTGATCACCTGGCATTTTTCCTAAAATAGATTTTTTACCATATACCACTTCATCATGACTTAAAGGCAACATAAAGTTTTCGGTAAACGCATAAGTCATTGAAAACGTTAAATCATTTTGATGAAATTGTCTGTATACTGGTTCTTTGGCAAAATATTCAAGCGTATCATGCATCCAACCCATCATCCACTTCATTCCAAAGCCTAATCCTCCCATAAAAGTGGGTTTTGACACCATTGGAAATGCTGTGGATTCTTCGGCAATAGTTTGTACATCTGGAAAAGACGAATACACTGCTTCGTTCATTTCTCTTAAAAATGACATCGCTTCTAAATTTTCATTGCCACCATAGATATTTGGTTCCCATTGGCCATCCTCTCTACTGTAATCTAAAAATAACATGGAAGCAACGGCATCTACTCGTAAACCGTCTGCATGGTATTGATCCATCCAGAAAATCGCATTACTAATTAAAAAGGACTTCACTTCATTTCGTCCATAATTAAAAATCAAACTCTTCCAATCGTTGTGATAGCCTTTTTTAGGGTCTGGATGTTCATAAAGTGCTGTTCCATCAAAGAAACCTAATCCATGGGCATCTTCTGGAAAATGCGATGGTACCCAATCGAGAATAATGCCAATATCGTTTTGATGAAATTTATCGACTAATAATTTGAATTCTTCAGGATAACCAAATCGTGATGTTGGTGCAAAGTAACCGGTTACCTGATAACCCCAAGAAGGATCATAAGGAAACTCCATTACTGGCATTAATTCTACATGTGTAAAATTCATGTCCTTGACATACGCCACCAACTCGTCTGCCATTTCTACATAAGACATAAAACGGCCTTCATCTACTTTCTTTTTCCATGAACCTAAATGGACTTCATAAACTGAAAATGGTGCATCTTGCGCATTGTGCTTTTTACGCTTTTTCATCCATTTACTATCCTTCCACGTATAAGGTTCGTCCCAAACAATCGATGCCGTTTTAGGATTGTGCTCTGCACGTCTGGCATAAGGATCTGCTTTCTCTGTTTTAATATCGTTATTACTACTCTGTATTTTATATTTGTATTGACTGCCTTTTCCAGCCCCAGCAATAAACCCTTCCCAGATGCCACTAGAATCCCAACGCACATTCAATTGGTGCTCTCCTTCTACCCAAAAGTTAAAATCACCAATAACAGAAACATGCTTAGCACTTGGTGCCCAAACTGCAAAATAAACACCTTCCACGCCTTCTAATGTAGTGATATGAGATCCGAATTTTTCGTATAAACGATAGTGTTTTCCTGATTTAAAAAGGTCGATGTCGAAATCTGTAAAACGACTGTGCGCAATTACTTCTGCCATAAATTAGTTGTTAATGATATATTTCTTTGGTAAAATTAGACAAAACACTTCAACAAATTAGTCGTTTTCTATAAGCCCTTCCCTCTTTTAGCCAAAGTTTTAAGGAGGCTGAATCGAAGCTGTTTTGTCACTTACTTTGTGATTTCTATTTATTGATTTTAAAAATATGGAAAGGAAGTGCTGGATGTAGCTCTACATAATTCCATTCGGTATGCCAATTATAACTGCTTGCAGTCACTAAATCTTGAACTTGTACACGATGACCTGCACTAACACCTAATTCAGCTAAAGGCAATTGAACATTACCTTCTTGTGCATAATATTGATCTAGGCTTATGATGATTAGAAGTTCATTTGTTCTATCATCATTCCATTTATAAAATGCAATCAGATTATCATTCTGAATATTCAAAAATTTAATATTATTAGTTTGCTGTAAGGCTTCATTTTGATGACGGATTGCGTTTATTTTTGAAATTAATAACGTTAACTTACTGACTTTAAACCAATCGTAATCACAAATTTGGAATTTCTCTGACATATAATATTCCTCTTTCCCTGGAATAGCATCATCTATCATTTGTTCAAATACAGGTCCATAAATACCAATACTAGAACTTAAGGTTGCCGCTAATGTATAACGCTGCAAATATTTAGCTTCGTTTGCACCTTGTAAATGGTAGGGATTTATATCTGGTGTATTAGGCCAAAAATTTGGTTGCATGTATTCGCGCTGCTCCGTTTGCGTTAACTCTGTCAGGTAGTCTATAAACTCTTGCTTAGAATTTCTCCATGTAAAATAAGAATAGGATTGCGTATAACCTTGCTTAGCCAATTGCTCCATTACTTTTGGTCTTGTAAAAGCTTCTGCTAAGAACAAAACGTCTGGATGTTTTTGCTTTACTTCGGCTATTAACCAGTTCCAAAAATAATAGGGTTTTGTATGTGGATTATCTACTCGAAAAACTTCAACTCCAATATCTATCCAATAAAGCATCGTCTCTAAACACTCTTTCCAAAGATTTTTATAATCTTTACTTTCCCAATAAATCGGAAGAATGTCTTGGTATTTTTTTGGTGGATTCTCGGCATACTGAACCGTTCCGTCTGGTCGCCATTTAAACCAGTCTGGATGTGAATCTACCCAAGGATGGTCTGGAGCAGCTTGCAACGCATAATCCATTGCAATTTCAATATTATGTTTTTTAGCTTCCTTTATTAAATTTTTAAAATCGTCTACAGAGCCTAATTCCGGATGTAAATCTTTATGGCCGCCAGCTTTAGATCCAATTCCCCAAGCAGAACCAACATCGCCTTCTTTAGCTTCAGTCGTGTTATTCTTTCCTTTACGGTTCACTTCTCCTATCGGATGAACAGGTGGGAAATACAAAGTGTCAAAACCCATTTGTTTTATTCTTGGCAATAGTCGCTCACAATCTTTAAATGTACCGTGTTGTCCTGGAACTTCTGATGCTGATCTTGGAAAAAACTCATACCACGTGCTGAATCTTGCTTTCTTTCGATCCACATAGACTCGAAGTTCTTTAGATTCGTTAGCGAGATGTTTTTCAGGATACTGAGTAAAGATATTGTGCAGTTGCGCACTCATCGCTTCTTTTATCGCTTCGTTATATTTTTTTTCGTCTTTAAAGCAAGCGATGCAATACTTCAAATAGTCCTTTTCTTCTTTATTTCCTTTTTTTAATAAAGGTTCTAAGCAAGTGATTCCCTCTAATAATTCGGATGTTACGTGTTGATTATCATCAATTTTGCGATTAATACCATGTTGCCAGTTTAAAGCATAGTCTACCCAGCCTTGTACTTTATAGCTATAAAAGCCTTGTTTTTCAACAGAAAAAGACGCTTTCCACTCATCGTTACCAACATCGTGCATTCTGGCTTCATTCCATTTTTTAGCTTTTTCGTGCTTAAATAAAACTGACGCCGCAATGACATCGTGCCCATCAACTAGGACATTTGCATCTACATTTACAATTTCGTTTACAATACGTTTTATAAAAAATTCTCCGCAGTTGATTTGAGGCGTTACTGCATCGATAACGACTCGTTTTTGGTTTAGCATAGTGTTAGTTAATTGGATAATACAAGGACAAAACTACTAAAATTAGCTTCACCTCTGGTTAATAAAAAAGGAATTCTTAACGCCATCGATTACACGAAAATAATACGATAATTATGATATAACAGTACCCGATGGAATATGAGCATCCTTTTTCACAACCACTATTCCGTCTTTAATAAAGTAACTATCGGTTTCTTTATCTTCAAGATTTTTACCACCATTAATTCTTACGTCATCACCAATTCTACAGTTTTTATCGAGAATAGCATTCTTAATAAAACAACGTTCGCCAATACCCATAAACGTGCTAACTTTATGCTGTTTTACATCTTCTAATGATTCATAACGATCATGTCCCATCATATAACAGTTTATAACTGTGGACTCAGCTCCAATTCTAGAACGAATACCAATCACAGAACGCTCTATTTTAGCCGCATGTATGATACAACCATCTGCAATAATTGTTTTATCTAATAACGTCCCAGAGATTTTAGAGGTTGGCAATATTCTGGCGTTCGTGTAAACGCGTTGGTCATTATCGTATAAATTAAATTGAGGAATATCATCTGTTAATCCTAAATTGGCTTCAAAGAAAGAATCTATATTACCAATATCTGTCCAATACCCTTCGTATTGGTAACTTAATGTTTTATGTTTATTTATGGCTTCAGGTATAATTTCTTTACCAAAATCTACAGTACCTTCTTCTCCCATTAGTTTCACCAACAAGTCCTTATTAAAGATGTAAATACCCATAGACGCTAAATAATGTCTACCGTTATTTTGCATATCCTCACTAACGTTAGAGGTCCAATCAGGTAATAAAGAAGCGTCTGGTTTTTCAATAAATGAAGTAATAATATTGTCATCATTTGTTTTTAAAATCCCAAACGAAGTTGCATCTTTTGCGTTGACGGGATAGGTGGCAATTGATATTTCTGCACCACTATCCTCATGCGCTTGAATCATCTCATTGAAATCCATTTGATATAATTGGTCACCAGATAAAATTAAAGCATATTCAAAATCGTGAGCCAAAAAATGATGCATACTTTGGCGCACTGCATCTGCTGTACCTTGAAACCACTCGCCACTATGAATGGTTTGCTCTGCCGCCAAAACATCGACAAAAGCTTCACTAAAAAAGCTAAAGTGATAGGTGTTTTTTATATGCTTGTTTAATGAAGCCGAATTAAATTGAGTTAAAACAAACATGCGCTTAATATTTGAATTAATACAATTAGAAATCGGAATATCCACCAATCTATATTTTCCAGCAATTGGCACAGCTGGCTTAGACCTGTTTTCTGTTAAAGGATACAATCTAGAGCCTTGACCGCCACCTAATATAATACTTAAAACTTTATCGTTGATCATTTCTCTCTTATTAATGATTTATATATTTCTTCTGTTTGTTTCGCTATAGCTGTCCAATCGAAAAATTCTTCAACACGTTTTCGACCGCTCTTTGCCATTTTATATTGCATTTCTTTATTATTAACAACCGTATTGATACCTTCAGCTAGATCTCGTGAAAACTGATCGGGATTAACGGGTTCAAAAGGTGCTGATTTTTGTTGTTCTAACTTAATTAACAATCCGGTTTCGCCTTCAACAACAACCTCTTTTATACCACCAACCGCACTTGCGACAACCGCTGTTTCGCAGGCCATGGCTTCAATATTTATAATTCCGAATGGTTCGTATATAGAAGGACAACAAAATACGTTAGCATGCGAGTAGAGTTGGATCACATCTTTCTTATCTAACATTTTATCAATCCAAATAATATTCGCTCTAGTCCTAGACGCTTCCTTAACGCTATCTTCCATTTCCTTGGCAATTTCTGGAGTATCTGGAGCACCAGCACATAAAATCACTTGCGTGTCTTCGTCTATATACTTTATAGCATTTACTAAATGAATGATTCCTTTTTGACGTGTAATTCTTCCAACGAACAAAACGTAAGGCTTGTTTTTGTCTATTCCGTACGCGTCTAAAACCGATGTTTCATTTACAACCACATATTCTTTTAAATCGATCCCGTTGTAAACGACTTCAATTTTACTTTCATCAACATCAAAATGTTTAAGAACGTCTTCTTTTGTTTCTTTGGAAACGGCTATAAGTACATCAGCCATTTCAATCGCTGTTTTCTCAATCCAAGACGACGCATCGTAACCTCTTCCTAATTGCTCACGTTTCCAAGGTCTCAAAGGCTCTAAGGAATGTGTGGTAATTACCAAAGGCACACCATAGCATAATTTCGCCATAATACCTGCAAAATGCGAATACCACGTGTGGCAATGCACAATATCAGCATCTATAACATCTGAATTCATCAGTAAACCTGTACTCAGTGTTTTAAAAACCGCTTTTAATTTAGCGTCTGCATTGTCAAAAGCTGTATTATCAAAAGGAAAGCCCTTTACCTTTAAATGCTCATTTTTAATATCTTGATCGCCAAAAGCTCTCACCTCCATTTCCATTAATTTAGCCAACTCAGCTGCTAAATATTCAACATGTACTCCTGCACCACCATATACGTAAGGTGGAAATTCTCTTGTGAAAAATAATGCTTTCATTATGGGTTTTACTGTAAGTTATTAATATAATTTGAGACTGATAAGTAGATTTATCAAACCACTTAATTAGGCTTTGAATGTACAATTAAATATTAAAATGCTAAATTAAAATCTAAGTTTATTTACAATAAAAATAGGTTTAATAGATCCTAGTAAAAATCTACCAAAAGAAATGAAAACAGGATAAAACTTACAAGAACTTTAACTTTTAAAAAAAAAATATTCTTAAACTATTTATGAGTGTTATTGCTAACCATTAACTTTACAAAAAATAAACAATGAAAAACATATTATTAATTATTATCGTGAGCCTATTTTTTAGCTGCAATAGTTCAGCTCAGAAAAATGAAATCAAAGAAAAAGAAACTTTCAATGTCACCAAAACTGACGCAGAATGGAAAGCGCAACTCTCGAATGAACAGTATGACGTCTTAAGGAAAGCTGGCACAGAACGCCCTTTTTCTAGTACACTAAATAAAAACTATAAAAAAGGGGTTTATCATTGTGTGGCCTGCGATACACCATTGTTTAAAAGTGAACATAAATTTGATTCTGGTACAGGCTGGCCGAGTTTTGATAGAGAAATTAAAGGTAATGTTGCTTATGGATCTGATAATAACTTAGGCTACAGCAGAGATGAAGAGCATTGCGCTACTTGCGGAGGACACTTAGGACACGTATTTAATGATGGGCCAAAGACAACAACAGGAAAACGCCATTGTATTAATGGTGTGGCTTTGAAGTTTGTCCCTGAAAAATAAATCTTAAATCTCAAAAATCACAATTTTAATCTTTGAATATTAAACTTTGAATAGTTATTTACCAAGTGTCATAAAACAGTTTGAATACCATAAATCCCTTGGAGATAAAACCATAGGGCAACTTGCATTTGAAGACCTACAAAACGAAGTATCCAAAGACTCTAATTCCATTGCCATTATTATAAAACACCTTGTTGGAAATATGCTCAGTCGCTGGACCAACTTTTTAACCGAAGATGGTGAAAAAGAATGGAGACAACGCGATGAAGAGTTTGAAGACGCCTTTACATCAAAAGCAGAATTACTAGAGGCTTGGCAAAAAAGTTGGGATTGTTTATTTAACACCCTTAAGTCATTGTCTGAAAATGATTTAGATCGACTTATCTATATAAGAAATGAAGGTCATACTGTTACCGAAGCAATCCATAGGCAAATGATGCATTATGGGTATCATGTTGGACAAATAGTGTTTTTAGGTAAACTAATAAAAGGCAACGATTGGCAATCCTTGAGTATCCCAAAAGGGCAATCAAAAGTTTACAATAAAACTAAGTTTGCGACCGATAAGAGTCGTAAGCATTTTACAGATGACCCATAGATAAGCAAAAATGCAATTTTAAAATCCCATATAATATCTCAAAAAACCATATAATCAATTGAAAGTTTTAGAATGTGGGATTTTACTTTTGGAATATAGAATTTAGTTTTAGAATTTGTTACTTTTGTAACTTCAAAATACAACTAAAAAATTGACGCATGAATAAATATGATATTATAGTTTTAGGAAGTGGCCCAGGTGGCTATGTTGCTGCAATTAGAGCATCTCAATTAGGTTTAAAAACCGCTATTATAGAGAAAGAAAGTCTTGGTGGTGTGTGTTTAAATTGGGGCTGTATTCCAACAAAAGCACTTTTAAAATCTGCTCAAGTTTTTGAATATCTTAAACATGCAGAAGATTACGGTTTAAAAGTAAAAGATGTAGATCACGATTTTGATGCGGTTGTAAAACGTAGTCGTGGAGTTGCAGACGGCATGAGTAATGGCGTGAAGTTCTTATTGAAGAAAAATAAGATTGATGTTATTGAAGGTTTTGGAACACTTAAACCTGGAAAGAAAATCGATGTTGACGGTGCTGCATATTCTGCGGATCATATCATAATTGCAACTGGAGCGCGATCTCGCGAATTGCCAAGTTTACCTCAAGATGGTGAAAAAGTTATAGGTTACAGAAAAGCAATGACCTTAGACAAACAACCTAAGAAAATGATTGTTGTTGGTTCTGGCGCTATTGGAGTAGAATTTGCTTATTTCTATAATTCTATTGGAACAGAAGTTACTATCGTAGAATATTTAGATAAGATTGTTCCTGTTGAAGATAATGAAGTGTCTAAGCTTTTAGAACGCAGCTTCAAAAAGTCAGGAATCAAGATAATGACCTCTGCTGAAGTAACTTCAGTAGACACTTCTGGAAAAGGAGTTAAAGCGACTGTTAAAACCAAAAAAGGTGAAGAAGTATTAGAAGCTGATATTGTGTTATCTGCAGTTGGCATAAAGTCTAATATAGAAAATATAGGATTAGAAGATGTTGGAATTGCTGTTGATAGAGATAAAATTTTAGTTAACGATTTCTACCAAACTAATATTCCAGGATACTACGCTATAGGCGATATCACTCCAGGGCAAGCACTAGCGCACGTTGCTTCTGCAGAAGCTATTCTGTGTGTAGAGAAAATTGCCGGTCAACATGTGGAAGCTCTAGATTACGGCAATATTCCTGGTTGCACCTATTGTTCACCAGAAATCGCAAGTGTTGGTTTAACCGAAGAACAAGCTAAAGCCCAAGGCTTAGACGTAAAGATTGGTAAATTTCCATTCTCTGCTTCTGGTAAAGCAAGTGCAAGTGGACATAAAGATGGTTTTGTAAAAGTGATTTTTGATGCCAAATATGGCGAATGGTTAGGTTGTCACATGATTGGCGCAGGTGTTACTGATATGATTGCCGAAGCTGTTTTAGGAAGAAAATTAGAAACTACTGGTCATGAAGTGCTAAAAACGGTACATCCTCACCCAACAATGAGTGAAGCTGTTATGGAAGCTGTTGCCGCCGCTTATGACGAAGTAATTCACCTTTAAGACAGAAACTAGAAACTAGAAACTAGAAACTAGAAACTAGAAACTAGAAACTAGAAAAAAACTAAAAAATGCGATTCAATTTTGAATCGCATTTTTTGTTTTAAAATTTAAAACCAGATCTTAGCCTTGAGCTAGAGGGTAATCCGTAGTTGTAGTCGTACATATTACTAGTTTCATTAATTGGATAGCTAAAAACACCCTGGATATAGGCTTTTTTATTAACATCATAACGCAAACCTGAATACGTATAAAGAAATCTAATCTTTACTTAAATCCTATAATTTATAACCTAAACCCAAAAACAAAACGTTAGGTGCTAGTTCTTCAAAGCCTATAGTATATTTCAAATGAACATTTAATTTAGGAGTGAAGTCATATGCCAAACTCAAATCCGCCCTTACTTTAAACTTGTTGGTGAAGAAATCGAAAAAATAATTTAAACTCGGACCGATGAGAATATGAAAGTTATAATCAACATCGTACTTTAGATACAGTGGAGCGTTTAAAAATTTATATTCCTGAATACCTATATACAAAAGCTCTGGTTGAAAATGAAAACCATTGTCAACCTTGAAATCTAAAAACACACCGCCATAATACCCGATTTCTGTATCTGAATTTGGGCCAAAGCCACCTTCATTAATATTAAAAAATGTAATATTAATACCTCCTTTTATTCCAATATCCGTTTGCGCTTTAAGCATATGCGAACTCAATAAAAACGTAAGGATAATTATGATTGAGCCTTGTTTCATTAGCTTATAACATAAAACTATTAACAGCTAGGTCATAGCTCTGTAAACCAAATCCGAGAATAACCCCTTTAGCATTTGGCGAAATATAGGATTGATGCCTAAAGTCTTCTCTAGAAAATGTATTAGAAATATGCACTTCTATAACTGCTGTACTAACTGCTTTTATAGCATCACCAATACCAATAGACGTATGTGTATAGGCTGCAGCATTTAAAATAATACCGTCGTAAGAGAATCCGACTTCCTGTATTTTATCAATAAGTTCGCCTTCAATATTCGATTGAAAATAATCAATAGTAACTGTTTTGAATTTAGACCTAAGTGAATTTAAATAATCTTCAAATGTTTCACTTCCGTAAATTTCTGGTTCACGCTTACCTAATAAATTAAGATTAGGGCCGTTAATGATGATTAGTTGCTTCATAACGTAAATATATTAAAATATGTGCATAAAAAAACCGAAGCGGTTGCCTCGGTTCTCTTATTTATAATGTAGGTTAAATTATAGGCTAAAAACGCAACCTAAGTTGAAAGAACTTCTTGAGTTTCTTAAATCAAAGGGTAAATTGTTCGCTTCATATAAATTAGAAAAACCTCCATAACCTTGGTAATCAATATACAGTTGAACGTTATCGCTAACATTAAATTTATAACCAATACCTAACATGAGTCCAAAATCGCTACCTGGGATACTATCTTTAAGTTCAATGGTAGTCCCATCAGATAATTCGCCTTCAGCGCTTAAAAGTATAGCCACTCCTAACCCAAAATTAAGATACCAGTTTCTGTTACTTCCAAAATGCCAGTTTGCATTTAATGGAATAGTGAGATAATTCAATTTGTCAACATTATCAAATCCATCTATAGCACCCATAGGGTCATAAAGCAAACCAGATCTTAAACTCCAGCGATCACTGAAATAATACTCACCAACTAAACCACCAGCAAACGAATTTCTGTTATCAAATGTAACATCAGACGAGCCTGCATAATAGGTTGCTAGATTAATACCAATTTGAGGAGCTAGTGTAAAATCACCTTTATCTGATTGTGCATTAATTTTGGTGATTCCAAAACATGTAATAATAGTAAGTAATACTAAGTGTTTCATGTAATTTATTGTTTAGTTTTTGAAACACAAATGTAAGCTTACATTTACAAAAATAATAATTTGAATTTGTTAATATTTTTTACAATTTATCGATTAAACTTAAAAACCGAAGCAAACGCTTCGGCTTTTTAATTTTTTATTGAAAATACAGACATTTGACCCTAAGCCAACTAAAAATAAAAAAAGAGGCCAATTGGCCTTTTTTTATGTTATTTCAGATACTTATTATAATCCCATCGCAACACCCAAAGTAATAGTATCAAAAGAACCACCCAACGTATAAACTAACACCTCTGTAAGCTAATACAATATCTAAAGCTTTACTATCACCATATTGTACGCTTGGCAAGTAGTAGAACCCTCCGTCAAGTTCACTTGGGCTAATGCGTAACCTAAGTCTGCTCCTACAGTAAACTTTTCTAAAACTGTATAACGTCCAACCGCCGCGATAGTTAAAAAAACTGCACGATCTATATTAAACCCCTCTATACTATCACCAAAGTTGTAAGCTATATCTGTAGCTACACCCGCCTGAAACTCTTCAGCAACTTCCCATAGATAGTTTACATCTGCTGTAACATTAAAGGCATAAGCGTCACCCGCGTCAGTAATCGGTAATCCAAGATTTATACCTGCCTTAAATCCCTGAGCATTAACGCGTGCAAATGCAAAAACTGCAAATGCATATAAAATTAATTTTTTCATAATATTTAAGTTTTAAAATTGATTAGGACAAACTAATGTCACTTTTTATGAGTACTAAAATTTCACGCTAGAGTTATTAAAGAATTAAAAAACTGATTATCTGATATTTACAATAAATATCATTAACAATTTCACCATGGAACACGATAAACTACACCCCTATTTTCGCTATAATATTAATACAAATCCTTATTTTTAAGGCATGAATTGGGATCAAGCACTTACAGATTATAAACTTTATCTTCAGATTGAACGTGGCTTATCTAAAAACTCCATAGAAAATTATAGCTACGACGTAAAAAAACTCGTTAACTACCTAAAGGTCAACTCTATTAATGTTTCTGCGATTGCAATAGATAATGAAGTTGTAAAGCAATTTGTCTATTCTATTTCAAAATCTATCAACCCAAGATCACAAGCTCGATTAATCTCTGGGCTTCGTAATTTTTTTGATTATTTAATTTTTGAAAACTATAGAGCTAGTAATCCGTTAGATTTAATTGAATCACCAAGAATTGGCAGAAAACTTCCGGACACTCTATCTGTAGAGGATATTGATAACTTGATAAAAAATATAGATCTAAGTTATCAGTACAATGGTATTAACCTCGGTGAACGTAATAGAGCTATCATCGAAACCCTATATAGTTGTGGCTTGCGCGTCAGTGAACTCATAGAACTTAAGATTTCAGATTTATTTTTTGAAGAAGGGTTTATTAAGGTCACAGGAAAAGGTGACAAACAACGTTTTGTACCTATTGGCTCAACAACACAAAACTATATGAACATTTGGATGGGCATAAGAAATCACATTGCCGTAGAACCCAATTCTAAAGACATCCTCTTTTTAAATTACAAAGGTAAAAAGTTAACACGTGCTATGATTTTTACTATCATTAAAAAATTAGTAGAAAAATCTGGATTAAAGAAAAACGTATCTCCGCACACCTTTAGACATTCTTTTGCGACACATCTCCTAGAAAATGGTGCCGATCTTAGAGCCATACAGATGATGCTTGGTCACGAGAGCATTACAACTACTGAAATTTATATGCATGTGGATCGTTCTCATCTAAGTGAAGTACTTAACAAATTTCACCCTAGAAAATAAAAAAGACAATCAATTTAGTGATTGTCTTTTTTATTTTCTGTGAGTTAGTTTGTATTACTTTGCTATATTCACTGCCCTCGTTTCTCTAATCACTGTAACTTTTACTTGTCCTGGATACGTCATATCCGTTTGTATTTTCTGTGAAATTTCAAAGGACAAACTTGCTGCGACTTCGTCAGATACTTTTTCGCTTTCAACAATAACACGAAGTTCTCTACCAGCTTGTATTGCATAGGCTTTATTAACACCAGGAAATCCAAAAGCGACATCTTCTAAGTCTTTTAGACGCTGTATATAAGAATCTAAGACTTGACGTCTTGCTCCTGGTCTAGCGCCAGAAATGGCATCACATACCTGAATGATTGGTGCTAATAAAGTTGTCATTTCTATTTCGTCGTGGTGAGCACCAATAGCGTTACATACTTCTGGTTTTTCTCCATGTTTTTCGGCCCATTGCATTCCTAAAATAGCATGAGGCGTTTCTATATCTGCTTCAGATGATGGGACCTTACCTATATCATGTAAGAGTCCTGCTCGTTTAGCTAACTTAGGATTTAACCCTAACTCTGCAGCCATCACACCACAAAGTTTAGCAACTTCACGCGAGTGTTGTAGTAAGTTTTGTCCGTAAGACGAGCGGTATTTCATGCGTCCTACCATCTTAATTAATTCAGGATGCAATCCATGAACTCCTAAATCAATAACAGTACGCTTACCAACCTCAATAATCTCCTGTTCAATTTGTTTTTCCGTCTTTTTTACAATCTCTTCGATTCTTGCAGGATGTATTCTCCCATCGGTCACCAATTTATGCAATGACAATCGCGCAATTTCACGTCTTACAGAATCAAAACAAGACAAAATAATCGCTTCTGGCGTATCATCTACAATAATCTCAACTCCAGTTGCCGCTTCAATAGCTCTAATGTTTCGTCCTTCTCTACCAATGATTCGACCTTTAACATCGTCAGATTCTATATTAAATACAGACACACAATTATCAACAGCCTCTTCTGTTCCGATACGTTGAATTGTATTTATAATAATTTTCTTAGCTTCTTGCTGTGCCGTTAACTTTGCCTCTTCTAAGTGATTTTGAATAAACACCAAAGCATCGGTCTTGGCCTCTTCTTTAAGAGACTCCACTAATTGTTCTTTAGCATCATCTGCTGACAATGAAGAAATAACTTCTAACTGCTTTATCTGGCTTTTATGTGCTTTTTCAACTTCATCTTTTTTCTTTTCTAAAAACTCAAGTTTAATGTCGTAGTCTTTTATTTTGTCTTCTAAAGATTGACTCGTCTTCTTAGCTTTAGATAAGTCACTAGAAGCCTGAGATTCCTTATCTCTAATGCGTTTTTCGGCTTCAGCCATCTTCTTATCGCGAGAAAGAATAACCTTTTCGTGCTCAGCTTTTAACTCAATAAATTTTTCTTTTGCTTGAAGTATTTTATCTTTCTTCAAAGATTCAGCATCAGATTTTCCTTGTTTTAGTATTGATTTCGCTTCTCTTTCTGCAATTGAAATCAATTTTGAAGCTTTTCCTTTCTCTAAAGATTTTGCTATAATATATCCTAGTATTAGTCCTAATACGACTCCTCCAACACTATATAAAATTGTGTAAGTATCCATTTTTATTATTTAGTTTATAAGTGTTAGGTAAACATTTAAAGTTTCCAACCTAACGTGGAATAAGCACAACTAATTAGTTTTTACCAAACCAAATTTATTTCAAAAAAAAAGCCTACATCAGTTATCGGTTTTGTATAAACTCCTTAAAAACAAGTTTAGGGCTAACAAGCTGATCAAAAATCTGCCTGAGATACCGAAACAAGTTCGGCACTAGCAGCACGATTTTACAACTTAAACTCACCCTTTTTAAAGAATTGATCGTTGAGTTTATCAAAAAATGTAACTAATGTAGGCAGTAACCTTTTATTTTAAAGAACGTACGAGTTAAATATGTGAATTTAAAAGTTCATTTAAAGCTTCTAACTTTTCCTTAACTTCATCATTTACATACTCTTTATCTATTGACTTTTGCTCTACTTGAGCACCAAACTGCAAAGCACACATGGCTAATACATCTTGTTTATCTCTTACAGAATAATTTTGTTCAAACTGTCCAATCATAGCCTCAATTTTCTTCGTGGCCTTTCGCAAACCTTCTTCCTGACTTGGATTTATCGTCAATGGGTAAACCCTATTTGCGATTGAAAGTTTAATTTTTAATTGATCTGACATCTAGTCTAATTTTACAACTTTATTCCGAGAGTTGACCAATACAATGGTCTATATCCCTGATAAGCGCATTTATTTTGAGCTTTGTTTCTCGTTTATTTTCGTCACTACCAAGCATTGAATTTGCTATTTTGAGCGTATCATACTTTTCTTCCCAAGATCCTAATTCTTCTTGTTGTTCTATAAGTTTTTGCTGCTGCAACTCTAATTGCTCAGAGAGTTTGGCGTTGGTCATTTTTAAAACCTCTTGCTTATGTAAAACCTTACTGATTTTATTCTCCAAAGCATCAACAATGTCTTCTATTTTACTCATTCAAGCAATTCAATACTATTGAAACAAAGTTAACATACCTAATGAAAAAATACAATTCTTTTATGATTATTTTTCATCTTCATAATGGATTTAAACTTAAACCTTTAAGAAATTAATACGACCAAAATAATAATTAAACTAACTTAGCAACCATTATTGTGGGTTTTCAAAGATTCAAAAAAAACAATATCAACACTTAGACAGGCTATATTAAAAATAATACGGTTTTAACATTTGTATATCGCAATCAAATTAATATTTTAGCTGTATTAGCCCAAAGTATGAATAAATTTTTGCTCCTATTTTTAATAACAAGTTCGTTATACGCGCAGTCAGAATACCCACAAGATTATTTTAGAAACCCACTAGATATTACATTGGTGCTTTCTGGTACATTTGGTGAATTGCGTTCTTCTCATTTTCATGCTGGTCTAGATATAAAAACCCAAGGAAAGGAAGGCTTAAAAATTTACACAGCGGCTGAAGGTTATGTGAGTCGCATTAAGATTTCGCATTTTGGTTATGGTAAAGCGCTTTACATTACGCATCCTAATGGGTACACAACCGTTTATGGACATATTCAAAAATTCTCTAAACGCTTAGAAAGCTATATTAAAACATGTCAATACGATAAAGAAAGTTATGAAGTCGAGGTTTTCCCAAGTTCCGAAGAGCTTCTTATCGATGGTAATGAAGTCATCGCTTATTCAGGAAATACTGGTGGTTCTGGTGGACCACATTTACATTACGAAATTAGAGATAACCAAGAGCGACCAATCAACCCGCTATTGTTTGGTATAGAAGTAAAAGATTCTAAAGCACCTTTTGTATCTGGGATTTACGCCTATCCAAAAGATGAAAACGCTATTATTAATGGTAAAAATGAAAGAATTCCTCTGCGGTTAATCCCTAAGAAGAGCGGTGATTATGAGGTTGAGAAAATTTCGGCTTATGGCGCTATTGGTTTTGGCGTGACTGCTTATGATAAGCAAGATCTCGCTCCTAATAAGAATGGAGTGAACAATATTCAAACGTTTTTTAATGGCAGCAAAAGTTTAGAAATAGATTTTAGGCGCTTTAGTTTTGACGAATCTAAACACATCAAACGCCTGGTAGATTATGAGTACTTTAAAACTGAAAGATCGAGGATTCAAAAATTATTTATTCAAAAAAACAACCCCTTAAGCCTCTATAAAGATGCTTATAATGATGGCTACATTAGGATCCAAGACAGTACCTCTTCCGTTTATAAAATAAGAATACGAGATTACAAACAGAATGAAACTTGGATTAGCATTCCTATAAACGGGAGTTATGAAACTAAGGCGAAGAAAGCGATTGCTGATGTATCGCAAAAATCTTTGGTCTATAGTGATCAGCCGACAGAATTAGAAGCTGATAATATCAAAGTTAACTTCTATAAGAATACGTTATATGATGATACTTTTATAGATTTTAAAGTAAAATCCGATACCTTATTCTTGCATGAAGACACTATACCATTGCAAAAGAATTTTTACATTAACTACGACTTAAGCAATTATAAAACAGAGCATCAAGATAAAATATTTATTGCCAGATTATATGGCTATTACAAAAGACCAAGTTATGTACATACAAAACGTAAAGGCAATATCCTCAGTGCTGGTAGTAAAACATTTGGAACTTATACTTTAGCTATGGATACAGTTGCACCAACGATTAAACCTGTTAATTTTCAGGACAAGAAATGGCTAAGTAAATATCGATATCTAACGGTAACGATAGATGACAAGCTTTCTGGCATAAGTAAATACAGAGCCACAGTTAATGGAAAGTGGATTTTAATGGAGTACGATTACAAAACAAAGACGCTGACACACGATTTTAACGATAATATCGTTAAAGACACTAAAAACGAATTAAAAATTATTGTAACAGATAATATTGGAAATAGTTCTACATTTGAAGCAACCTTTTTTAGAAAATAGAAAAAATAGACTTAAGACCGCTTACGGCTCTAGAAGAAAAGATCATATACGCTTCTAGTTGCAAACAAATCTTAAGCAAAGATTTAGGCATATAGTTAATCTAAAGATTGAATCTTAAAACCTTATTTCAACCTAACTAAGAAAAAATAAAACATTTGAAACGCGTACATTTTACACTCTTACTAATTCTACTATTTAGTTTAATTTCCTTTTCGCAATCCGCCATTATTAGAGGTGTTATTTTAGACGAAAACAATAATCCAATCAACGATGTAAATATACAAGTCATAAGCGGAGAAGGCACTGCTAGCAATGAAAATGGCTTTTACGAACTAAAAATCCCTACTGGAGTTGAAGTTACCATCGTATTCACTCACATTTCCCACAAACGTGTTGAAGCAAAATTCAATCTAAAAAATGGACAGGAATTAGAATTTAATCCTGTAATGAAAATTGAAGTCGAGCAAATTGCAACGGTAATCATTAATACCAATACGAGACAATCTGTAGATGGAGTGACTTCTATTTCGGCACAAATGATTAGAACTATAAAAGGTGCACAGCCTGGTGTTGAAAATATATTGAAGACCTTACCAGGAGTTAATATTTCGAATGAGTTAAGCACGCAATACTCAGTTAGAGGTGGGAACTTTGATGAAAACTTAGTCTATGTTAACGAAATTGAAGTTTATAGACCGTTTTTAATTCGTTCTGGAAATCAGGAAGGTTTAAGTTTTGTGAATACGGATTTGGTGCAGAATGTTGATTTTTCTGCTGGTGGTTTTCAAGCAAAATATGGTGATAAACTCTCTTCTGTTTTAGATATTACTTATAGAAACCCTGTTTCTTTTGGAATAAGAACAGATTTAAGTTTGTTAGGAGGAAGTATTGCAGCAGAAGGCGTTTCTAAGGATGGTAAATTTTCAGGAATTGCAGGTGTGCGCTATAGAGACAATAGCTTACTTTTAAATAGCCTTGAAACTGAAGGTAATGTAGAACCTGTCTTTGCAGATGCACAAACCTATTTAACTTACCGCTTTTCGAGTAAATTTCACCTCAACTTTCTTGGGAATATTTCGTTAAACAAATACAACTTTGAACCTAATAACCGACAAACTAACTTTGGCACCTTGCAAGAGCCTATCGCACTTTTAGTTTTTTATGATGGGCAGGAACAAACGAATTACCAGACCTATTTCGGAGCATTTAAAGCCAATTATTTTGTAAATGACGACTTAACTCTTAAGGTGATAGGGTCAGCATACCATGCTCTAGAACAAGAATACTTCGATATTTTTGCACAATATCGATTAGGTGAAGTCAACACAAATATTGGTGATGAAGATTTAGGAGAAGTAGAATTTAGCGAAGGCATTGGTTCGCAATTAACACATGCACGAAACGACTTAGACGCTTTTATTGTTAATGTAGAGCACAGAGGGGATTACAAAATCGACGACGAAAGCACCCTTGAATGGTCTGTAAAATACACACACGAAGATATTAGAGACCGACTCGTGGAATGGGAAGTTATAGATTCTGCTGGTTTTTCTATTCGTCCACCAAATTTCAGCGAACCGAACCTACAACCAGAAGTGCCCTTTTCTAGTCCTCTCACTGCTTTTGAAAACATAAGAGCACTCAATAAAGCACAAATAGATCGTTTCCAAGCCTTTGCTCAATATAGTAAAAACACCTCTTGGGGAGACAACGACGTGTTTTATAATGTTGGTTTAAGAGCACATAGTTGGACGGTTAGCGGCGAAGATATTGAAGGCTCAAATCAAACAGTATTTAGCCCTAGGGGGCAATTCGCTATAAAACCAAATTGGGATAAAGACATGCTCTTTAGAGTTGCTGGTGGCTTGTATTACCAACCGCCTTTATATAGAGAATTACGGGATTCTTCTGGTATGGTGCAACCGAATGTGAAAGCACAAAAATCGTTTCATATCGTTTTAGGCAATGAGTATAGTTTTAAAATTTGGGACAGACCTTTTAAACTCGTTACAGAAGCTTACTACAAAGGTATGACCGACGTGAATCCATATACTTTGGAAAATGTAAGAATTCGATACCGAGCAAGAAACAATGCCGAAGCTTACGCCTATGGTATAGATATGCGCCTCAATGGTGAGTTTGTACCTGGTACAGAATCTTGGTTTAGTTTTGGTTATTTAAAGACAGAAGAAAATATTGACAATCGCGGTTATATTGCCAGGCCTACCGATCAGCGCTTAAAGTTTGGCGCACTGTTTCAAGATTATGTGCCTAATATGCCAGACTTAAAAATGTATTTAAATTTGGTTTATAACACAGGTGTTCCCGGTGGTTCCCCAAGCTATGCAGATCCATATGATTTTCAAATACGTTTGCGTGATTATAGACGTGCGGATTTAGGGGTGTCTTTACAACTGGTTAACCCTGATAAAGTCTATACCTCAAAATGGAAACAAGCCTTTAAAGAATTATCTCTTGGTTTCGAAATTTACAATATGTTTAACAACCAAAACTCAATCACCAATACGTGGGTGAGAGATGTGTACACAAAGACTCAATTTGCTATTCCTAACTTTTTAACGCCTCGGGTTTTTAATGTAAGATTATCAGCTAAACTATAGATTTATTACGAATATCTCAGTAATATTCATAAAATATTAGGTAAAATTATTGTATTATTAGAGGAACAGCTTATATTTCCGTTATGTAGCACTTCACAATCCGATTATTTCATTACTTTTACAACGACATTATTTACGCGTGGTTAACACACTAAATTTTGCTATAAAAATTCAACACATGAAATATTCCCTCTTCGCATTTCTCGTCCTTTGTTTTAGTTTGTCTTTCGCGCAACTTAGCGTTCAAAATAATGCTTTCGTTTTTGTAAGTGATCAATATATCTTTGTCACTGACGACGTTAATATTGATGATGTCGATTCAAAAATATATTTAAGAAATGAAGGTCAATTGTTGCAAGGTGACGGAATAACTGGTAATTCTGGTATTGGTGAATTAAGTGTTTATCAAGAAGGCAATGCTAATCAATGGACTTACAATTATTGGTGTTCGCCAGTAGGTAATAATTCTGTCACTACTGGTAATGAAAATGCACGTGTGAATTTAATTGACGACGCATTAGGTTTAACATCTAGCGCAGATGCTTTATTTATTAGCGGTTACGATGGTGTTGCTAGTCCTTTACAAATCGCTCAGCGCTGGTTATGGACCTATCAAACTTCTGATCAATATCTAGACTGGTTTTTCGTAGGCTCCACAGGTGATATTAGTCCTGGACTTGGCTTTACAATGAAAGGCAATGGTACTGGTCAATTGGAAAGTCAAATTTATGATTTTAGAGGCAAGCCCAATAATGGCACTATTACTAATGATGTTGCAACTGGTTTAAATACTTTAGTTGGTAATCCTTACCCTAGCGCTATGGATTCAAGAGATTTTATATGGGATGAAGATAATCAAGCATCTATAACGGGTCATTTACTTTTTTGGGAACAAAATAGTACAGTAGGGTCACATGTTTTGCAAGATTACCAAGGTGGCTATTATTCATTTACAATTAATGAAGCTGGTACGGTTATAACAGATAGTGATGCTCAATTTTTGACTTATGATGAGCAAAATAATTCATTTCCTTTACCGATTCCAACTAATGGAAATAGATTTTCAAGAAGATATATACCAATAGGTCAGGGGTTTATGGTTGAAGGCATAGCTGGTACACCAGAAGAGCCAGCAACAGTATATACCAAGAATTCATTTCGTGATTTTCAAAAAAAATCAGATAATCAAAGTGTGTTTTTTAAAGATTCTGATGGTACTAATAATGAAATAATAGGGATACAATACCAAGAGAATGGGCTTTCAATTGTTCCTGACGATTTTAAGCGTTTTAGGATTAATGTTGATTTCACGGTTGATGAATCTCAGTATACTCGCCAACTTGTTTTAAATTTTCATGAATCTGCAACCGCCGGCTTTGACTATGGTTTAGAATTGGTTCGTTCAGAGAGTACAAGTTCTGATGCGTATTTCACTTTTGACGAAAAAACTTATTCAGCTCAAGCCTATCCATTACAAGAAGAACTATCAATTCCTTTAGTAGTCGATATCGAACAACAACAACCTCTCCGTTTCAGAATTTTCGATATTCAAAATTTTGAAGAAGCACAAGGCATATTCATCCACGATAAAGAAAATGACATTTATGTGAACTTACGAAATCAATTTTATGAACTTAACATAGAGCCAGGTCATTACACAGACCGTTTTGAAATCGTATTTACTTCAGATGTGGCCTTAGACGTTAATGAGTTCGATAGCAATACATTAACTATTAACCAAATCAATGGCTTGCATAAACTTTTAGTTCTTAATCCAAAAAATCTAGACATCTCGGCTATTGAAGTTTATAGCGTTACTGGTAATCGTTTATTAAACGGAATTTATGATTCTACATTGAATCGTTATGAGCTTTCAACCACAAATTTAAGTGATGGTGTTTATGTCGTGAATATAAAATATAATACTAGCGCAGTAAAGTCTCAAAAAATTATTGTTAAGAATTAACAAATTCCTTCAACACAGAAACCACATAGTCTAGTTCTTCTTTGGTATTAAATTTACTGAATGAGAACCGCACTGATGGTCGTTTTATACTGTTTTCATCTAATATAGCCGAAAGCACATGCGATTGTTGATTACTTCCACTTTGGCAAGCACTGCCTTTAGAACAGGCAATCCCTTTTAAATCCAATTGAAATTGTAACATTGCTGCTTTTTCTGGTGCAATTGGCAAGCACACATTCACTAAAGTATACGTACTAGTTGTAGCATCTTCACAGCCACCATTAAACGCGACATCAGGTAAGTTTGCTTTTAATTGCTCAATAAAATAAGACTTTAAACCAGATACATAGGTTTTTTCCGTATCAAGATTAGCATAAGCGATTTTTAGAGCTTCGTCCATACCAACAATATTATGTACAGATTCCGTACCAGCTCTATAACCTCGCTCCTGTTCCCCACCAAAAATTAAAGGCTTTAAACCCGATTCTTTTCTTATAAAACAGAAGCCAATGCCTTTAGGGCCATGAAACTTATGTGCACTCGCAGCGAAAAAATCAACAGATATTTGCTGTAAGTCTATTGGGTAATGCCCTACAGACTGAACCATATCACTATGAAACAAGGCACTATGAGCCTTACAGAGGTTTGCAACACGTACCATATCTAATATATTACCAACTTCGTTATTAATATGCATTAGACTTACCAGCGCTTTAGCACTAGACTGCAATAATTCCTCTAAATGCTCATAGTTTATCGAACCACAATTTTCTAAATCAACATATTTGATGGTGATATTATACTCTTTTTGCAGTTGTTCTGCCGTATGCAAAACAGCATGATGCTCAATCTTAGATGTAATAATTTCTGTAACGCCTAAATCTCTAACTGCACTTCTCAGCGCTAAGTTATCTGCTTCAGTACCTCCAGATGTAAATACAATTTCGGAAGCTGTGACATTAAAGTAACTCGCAATAGTCTTACGACATTGTTCTAATAGCGCTTTAGATGAACGCCCAAAACTGTGCGCAGATGAGGCATTACCGTAATTATCTTTTAGAACTTTGGTCATCTGTTCTATTACTTCTGGTCGCAAAGCAGTGGTTGCAGCGTTATCTAGATATACTGTCTTCATATTTAACTCCTCTTAACTTATTCTATTTCCTAAAAAATGACCAATATTAGCCTATATTCCCTCTATTTTCTTACTCGTAGCGATGCTTTGACTTGCAAAAATAGTCTCATCTGGACAAATTGTATTCCATTTTCGGTTAAAAACACGAAGTCAAGACGAATTAATTGCAAAAATATCGTAAATAAAATTATTTAGATAATGTAGCGCTATAATACTGGTTTTAATTTAAAATTGACTTAAAATGAAATGATGATTTTTTTTCTTTATAAGAAATATAAAGCATAGCATCGTTACGGTTTATTTTTATGTTGAAGTAGAAAGGAAAAAAGGGCATTTTATTAAGCTTATTTTATTTTAGAATTGGTAAACCTTTACAAATCCTTTATTTTTGTTGAAAAATGAATCCGTTATGCGTCACATATATATAATTCTTTGTTTCTTAGTTTTAACCTCCTGTAATGATGGTGATATTCTGACTGTAGAATTAGAGTTTGATCAAGACTTAGAGCGTTGTGAAAATGATAATGCATCTTATTTAATATATGATACTAGGGAAGATCCAAACGAGTCCTTATCGCTTATCATACCAAGAACTGATGTTAGCGAATTATTATTATTCACTATACCAACACCAGTAGGTACTCCAATAATATTTCCTATAAATGGAACTACCGTTAGATTTAATTACAGGACCTACAATAGGGCCATTGTGACTGACGAATTATGTGATATAATTCAACCAGCAGGTTTAACTATTGTTGAAGATTATGAGGCCACGACAGGGACGGTTGAAGTCACTGTAACGATTGAAGATGACGATGAAGATGGTGTGCCAACCGAATTTGAAGGCAGAGGAGAGCTAGACGAAAATGGTCTTTACAGCAATGCACTAGACACTGATGACGATGGTATTCCTAATTATTTAGATGATGACGATGATGGTGATAATGTGCTAACGAGCGCTGAAATTAACAATAGCGATGGTGATAACAACCCAACAACAAATCCAATGAATACAGATGCAGATTTGCCAAATGGAGATGATATACCAGATTATTTAGATAATGATGATGATGGTGATGGTGCATTGACACGCTTAGAAGATGAAAATTTTGAGGATGGTCCAACTGATGACTTTGCTGATGATCCAAACGGAATTTCTGTTCCTCATTACAAGAATATTTTAGAAGTTACAGCTTATGTTTTCCCGGGTTATGATGCCTTTGAGAATGCTTATACAAGAATCGTAACGACGCGCTTTTTAGTAAAGGGTATTGATTTAGAAATTTTAAGAGCAACAGAGGTTGACTTCGGAATTTTAACGACTATAAGAATGGACTTTCCTCCAGAAGACTAAGGTTCCATATTCTGAAAAACACGAACTTCTGTAGCACCTAATCCATAGGTCTTATAATCTGCATCGTAAAACTTTACATTGTTGTAACGGCCAAATAAAGTTTCTAATTCTTGGCGCAAGACGCCTTCTCCTACGCCATGTATAAATACAATTTTAGGAATACGTTTCCGTATCGCAAATTCTAATTGACCTCTTGCTGTATCTAACTGTAAGTTTAGCATGTCATAATTAGACATTCCCCTTGAAGACTTGGTTAAATGATGAATATGCAGATCCACCTCGAATTTAGGCGCATGGCGCTCCTTGGGTTTTACTGTAGGTGTAAATGTTCGCTTTTTGGTTTCTTTTTCTCGTTTTATAGCTTCTATATCTGAATCGTACAACGCTTGCTCAATACTAGTCTCAGAATTAGAACGTATCAACTCACTAGCTTCAAATTGAAATTCGAAACCATCGGTAGTTTCAATGGTAATTGTAGATGCTAAAATCTTGGTTACAACTCCAGAAATAGCATCATCAATCGTTTCAACGGTATCACCAACGTTAATTTTCATCTTCAGTTTTTATTAAAGCCTCCTCCTCTTTCTTATCCTGTTTACTTGGGATATTTCTAGACGTTCTATAAATACCAAACATGAGTAAAACTAAGCCTCCCATTAATAAGTAGGTGTTTTGCTGTTCTTGGGCTTGTGCATATAAAGCCACTAAGCCACCTGCAACAATGCATATAAAATTTATAAGTCTCGACATAGTCATAATTCAAAAGTTGATATGAAATACAAAAATACGGTTTACAATAAATTCTAGGTGTTATTATAAAAGTATTTCGCAATTCCTTAATTTCGTATTATGGTTTTATTGACAAAGGGA
>JAWUVW010000099.1:0-30542 GCA_034112185.1 Flavobacteriaceae bacterium
GCAGCACTAATCCCAGAAGAATAAGGTCTATAACGTTGATCTGTTATATTCTCTAAACTTGCTGTAAGGGTCAGCCTATTATTATACTGATATTGTGTTCTAAGGTTTAGCGTATGCCAAGATGGAGCGTAAGGATTGCCATTGGCATCTAAAGCATATAAATAATCTTTAGCAATTTCTGAAGGTGCTAGCTGATCGAAAGAAAGTGAATTATTATAAACTAAAAAGGCATCGAATAATAACTTTTTTGTTTTCCAAATGAGGTGCGTACGTCCAAAATTTGGTGCAACATGTCTCACAGGTACTTCGATACCATCATTATCTTCTGTACCACCAATAACATTATATTGTGAACGCAACTTTAATTGCTCTGTAAAATTAATTTCTATACCGACTTCAAATCCATAAATCCATGCTTTAGATGCGTTCTGTATCGCCTGTACTGTGCTTAACTCACCATCATATATAATTTCGGTTTCACCATTTAATTCAAAATCTCTTCGGGTTAAAGCATTATCTAAAAAGGTATAATAGGTGGCTAAATCGAGGATAACGGTATCATCAAAATTTAATTTTAAACCCAATTCACCTCCATAAGCATATTCTGCTTTCAAATCTTTGTTTGGTACGACTACGGCTCCAGGCTCTGAGTCAAATACTTTACCAATATCATCTATGTTAGGCGCTCTAAATGCCGATGACGCATTCAACTTCCATTGCATCATATCACTTGGTGACCAAGTGATACCTGCCGTACCAGTTAATGCACCCGTATTTACTTCAGTTTCGTCGAACGGAAGATTTAAAAAGGCATTGTTCTCCGTAAAATCTGCACGAGCAATGACTTGATTATAACGTAATCCCGTCTGAAAAACAAACCTGCTATTAGGTTTGTACTTAAGGCTCGTATAAGCCGCGAGCGATTGCCATGTTGAACCATTTGGATAGCGCGTTACATTAGGAATACTCGTATTGGTATCTATATTCTCCTCCTTACCTTTAGAACCCACAGTATTATAGAGATATTCTAAACCATAAAAAAGTGTTGTTTTAGGATGTATCTTTTTTTCTAAATCTAGATTAAAAGAAATAGCATCAACATTTTCTTCTCTAACTTCTCGTAAAGGAGATTGAAAATCTCTATCTCTTCGACTTTCTCTAAAATTTTGATAAGCCACTGTTGTTTGTATTTTATCATACAAATTAGAACTGCTACTCACTTTAGTCAGTTGCAAATTCCCCATAAACCATTGTTGCGGTCCATATTCCCACTCGGCAGATCTTAGTGTTTCTCCTTCTGGCCTTAACAATCTATCATATCTTGGGAAATCTGAAGTTGTCGTATAATATAAGCCTAAATCAAAATTTAAATTATCAGAAGGCTCATATCGCACTTTTTGCATTAGGTTGACCTGACTGTAAGCCGTTGGTATTTGAATCTGAGGATCGGAGTTTGTTACAATTACATCTTCACCATTTTGTGTATCTACATATTCTGGTCTCAGATACTCATTTGGTCCATGACTACCCATTCTTAAATCGTCGAAATCTGTGTAACTCACATTGGATAAAAACGCCCATTTTTTATAGCCTAAATTCAAATCAAAGTGTCCTGTCTTCTCGGTATTCGCACTTGCATATCTCACTAAAGTATTTCCTGTTATATGCAATTCGTTAGTGTAAGACAATTTAGGCTTTTTGGTATAAAAACTCATCACACCACCTATAGCGTCACTTCCGTAAACTACTGAACCAGCACCTAGTGTAACTTCGACATTCTGAATAGATAGTGGGTCAATAGATATGACATTTTGAAGATTGCCTCCTCTAAAAATAGCATTATTCATTCTAACACCATCTACAGTAATTAAAAGTCTATTGGTAGAAAAACCTCTAATCATAGGGCTACCGCCACCTAGTTGACTTTTTTGAATATAAATATTACCTGTATTTTCTAATACATCTGCACTAGTTTGTGGGTTCGCTAGTGCAATTTCTTTAGCATTAATACTTACTATGGTTTGAGGGATATCGCGTTTACTCTGCTCAAACTTAGATGCTGATATTACAATTTGTTCTAAGCCTTCAACTTTAATCATTAGATAAACGATAAAGTTGCTTTTAGATATTTCAGACTTATTGAATGAAAACTTTTTATAGAGAAAATTTTGAAAATATATGGTTTCATTGGAATTAAAAATAGCTAGAGAAGCTTGTCCGTTAATATCAGTAACCACTGATTTACCTTTTTTAAGGTTATATAAAGCTATGCCAGAAATGGGCTCATTACTTCCTTCCTCTAATAAAGTTACGGTTTGTGAAAATACCGTTTGAATAAAGAGGAATACACAAATATTTAGAAAACTATTGCACTTCATTATTAAACGCATCGTCATTAAAATCGTTTCGTAAAATTTGGCTTAATGAAATACGTCGTTAAGCACCTGTAATGATTTAGGTTTTTTAAAACTGCCCAAATGTAATTCAAAATAATACAATAACATGTTTAAAAATTCTTGTCTTTGTTTTGCATTAATTTTTACACTGTATAATGCATCAAAATTTGTGCCCAATAAACACTTTAGTAGTGTTAAATTTTCACCAGAAATTGAGTATATGCCATTATTAGAGGCTTCAAAAACACCAGATTCTAAATTAAAGTAAGGATAGTCTATTTTTAAATTTTCGGGTTGAAACCCTAGGTAACGCGTTAGCTTTAAAAGGAATAATATATGAAAGTTTGAAAACTGATCTTCATTGTCTAGATACTGCAAAGCAGTCTCTAAATAATGAAATAAATCTTCATTCTTTTCTTCCTCTTTAAGCACATTAGAAAGAATTTCGGATAAGAATAAAACGATCGCACTTTTGTAGATATTAGTATGAAGGCTTTTATAGATATAATTGAGTTTTACTTCTTTTATAGCATGAAGCGACTGGGTGGGTTTATAATTTTCCTCAATTTGAAGTTGCGATAATTCTTGGAAATAAACGGTTTTAGTTTGGCCTTTTTTAGATCTTAAAACGCCTCTTAAAATATAGCTAACCACACCTCGCTGTTGGGTGTAACATTTAACAATAAGATCGTAATCTCTATATTTTAGTTTTGAAAGAACAATGCTGTTATTTTTTGTAAGCATGTTTTACCGAACTATTAGAACCTTTATTACTTTTGTTTCAAAAGAATCTAAGTCTGAAATCATTACCAAATACACTCCTGTTCTTACAACAGAGTTTCCTAGATTTTTACCATTCCAAATGGCTGTGCCACCATCGATAGCAAAATTATAATTAGCATTAGAGGATCTTAGGTTTATATTAGACTGTGCTTCTGCTACGAGATTCCCTTCAATATCAGTGATTTTAATGTTTACACGCTCTGTAAGTCCACTAACTTTAACACCCTTATTTACATCATTAAGGTCGTTAAATCCAAGTATATTATACTCTGGTCGTACAGGATTTGGATATACAAATGCTTTTTCTAAAGTATCAACAGGAGCAGAGCCTCCTGATCTAAAAGCTAATAAGCCTTTATTTGTCGCTATATAAACGGTGCCATTATTTGAATCAATTGATATATCATTAATTGTATTAGATGGCAATGGCGAATTATCTTTTGTAAAATGATAAATGGTATTTTGACCATCTGACGAAAAATAGAAAATACCAGCATCACCTGTACCAATCCATTTATTGTTCGACCCATCTACTTTAATATCTGTAATAGACTGGTCATCTAATAACTCTTTAGGTATGCCATCTTCTAAAATAATTATCGCTCTTAAGATTGGGTTAGGGTCATCATAAAAACCACCCGTATTAAAAAGCACTCTTAATCCTTGAGTTGTACCAATCCATAATTGGTTTCTGTTGTCTAACGCTAACGCTGTAAATCGCGAAAATGCGTTTACACCCTGACCTTCAGAATTAATATTTCTTAGAGGATTGTTAGCAATACTTTCATTATAAGCTAGTAAACCGTTGCTGTAAGACCCAATCCATTTTGTACCGTTATTGTCAATTTCCATATCAAAAAAGCCTAGTTCATCATTTAAGGCATCGTTGATTAAACTAGAAAAACTATAGCCTTGCCAATTATTAGTCGAGGGATCATAGGACTTTAAGGCGCTATCAACTCTACTTGACAATGACCACAACAACCCATTTCTATCAAACTCTGTTGCAGATACTCTGATACCAAAAGCGTTTGGGTTAGTTGGAGAAACTAAAGATTCTAATCCACTGTTTGTATCATTTAAAGTTATTATTGGCTCAAAATTATTAAGTTCTAAAATTCCTTCATGAAAAGAACTTATAAATACTTGGTTAGGATTAAAAATGTTTGGAGTTATTTCATTTAGTTCTCTTGTAGCGAATAGGCTATCAAAAGGAATGCTTTGCCAAACATCATTTTTGTAATAGCTAATACCTTTAGAGGTTAACGGAAAAGGATTTAAAGCGGCATCGTATTCGCCATACGTCGCCCAAACCGTCTCAGTTGTTGCGTCAAGTCTAAAAATATTATTCTCGGAAGGTCCGTTAGGTTTAATTTCGACATACATACTACTATCCGAAATCTGACTTCTTAATATACCGAAGGTATTTGTACCTATATATACAAAGTCATCTAACAGTGTTGCAGAAGTTATGGTAGTCTCAAAACCTGCAGTTGGTTGAAAACTATTTATTAACTGAATGTTTTCATCGTAAATGTAAACTGAGTTTGCAGTTGGAAAAATTAAGCTAGAATCTATAACATCCGAATCTAATGGTAATTCGGGCAAAATCAATAAAAAATTCACTGAACTTCCATCTATTTCATAGAGTTCTCTATTAGATCTCACCGCATAAATTTTATTATTTAAAGTATTTATTGTGTCGTAGAACCCGCCTATAATTGTTTCCCATTGCGCAAAATCTATTAAATTAGGATTACCTAAGTCTGCTTTTTTGATACCATTATTATTTCTACAAGCTGCAAAAATTTCGCCATTTAAAATAGAAACTTGCCTCACTATAATTTGCGTACCTCCATTTCCTATAAAATAAGTATCGTCAAACTCTAAGCGTTCTAAATCGTAAATAGAAATTCCGAAATTTGTCGAAATATAAATGAATCCTTCATTCTCGTAAAAATGATTAATGCGTTTATTAGCTGGCGTAATATTTTGTTTCTCTATAATATCAACAACACTGAAAACAGATTCATCAGTTTTAGAATATAATTCTATTAAACCGGTCTCGTAGCCAATGAGTAAATATTGATATGCAACACTGTAATATACGGTAGTGATTTGGTCACCTGAAAGCCCGTCTACAGTCGTTATTGTCTTTATTTCATTTGTTAAAACATCATATTCAAAAACGGCATTTTCGGCAGCGGCATAAATTTTATTTTCACCATTTACAACATCAACAATATGATTATATGAGTAGTGTGACTGCCATAAAGATGAGAACTCTTGGCTATAGCCTGAAACTGAAATCCCTAAGAGGAGAATTAAAATTTTAAAAACAGTTTTATTCATTAATAAATACGTTAGCCCAAATATATTTAATAGTAACGATAATACGGAACTAATCATATATTTATGCCAAATGAATTTTAAAATGATTGACAATAAATTTTAATTATAGTTCCTTTTTAGGAAGTATAAAATCCAATTAGAGCCTTTGTTACGGTTCTGTTTTGTATGGAAATAAAAAGGAAAAAGGAACCGATTTAAGCGGTTGTTTTGAAGTTTTTTTAGTGTGAGTCATAAAAAAAGCTTCTATGAATACACACAGAAGCTTTAATCTATTTGTTATAACTATTTAAACGACACCTTGAGCTAACATCGCATCTGCAACTTTCACAAAACCTGCAATATTCGCACCGCTAATATAATCTATTGACCCATCCTCTTTTTCACCATATTGAACACAAGAGTCATGGATATCTTCCATGATGTCCTTTAATCTATCATCTACTTCTTTTCTAGACCAGCTTAGACGTAATGAATTCTGACTCATTTCTAAACCAGAAGTTGCCACACCACCTGCATTTGATGCTTTTCCTGGTGCAAATAATATTTTAGCCTTTTGGAATTCGTGAATTGCTGCTGGCATTGAAGGCATATTTGCGCCTTCAGATACGCACATACATCCATTCTTTAGCAACTGCTTTGCTTCATCACCATTTAACTCATTTTGAGTTGCACATGGCAATGCAATATCACATTTTACAGACCATGGCCGTCCACCTAATACAAATTTAGCATTAGGATATTTATCAATGTACTCACTGATTCTTCCTCGTTTTTCATTTTTTAGATACATGACGTGATTTAATTTTTCTGTATCTATACCATCTTCATCATAAATATACCCTCCTGAATCCGATAGCGTAACTACTTTAGCACCTAGCTCTATGGCCTTTTCTGCAGCATACTGCGCCACGTTTCCAGATCCAGAAATTACGACGGTTTTACCATCAAAAGAATCCCCTTTTCTTTGAAGCATGTTTTGTGCAAAATATACAGTTCCATAACCTGTTGCTTCGGGTCTAATTAAAGAGCCTCCCCAAGATGCTCCTTTACCTGTTAATACTCCTGTAAACGTATTATTTAATTTTTTATACATTCCGAACATAAAACCAATCTCCCTAGCGCCGACACCAATATCTCCGGCCGGAACATCTGTGTTATGACCAATATGTCTAAATAACTCAGTCATAAAAGAATGACAGAAACGCATTATTTCATTATCTGACTTTCCTTTAGGATCAAAATCAGAACCTCCTTTACCGCCACCCATAGGAAGCGTTGTTAAGGAATTTTTAAAGACTTGCTCAAAAGCTAAAAACTTTAATATACTAGCGTTTACGGTTGGGTGAAAACGCAACCCACCTTTGTAAGGTCCAATTGCTGAATTCATTTGAACTCTGTAACCTCTATTTACTTGTATTTCTCCTGCATCATCCACCCAGCTTATTCTAAAAGAAATTAATCTTTCAGGCTCTACCATTCTCAATAGAATATTCTTCCCGTTGTAAATATCGTGTTTGGCGATATAAGGAATAACTGTTTCTGCGACTTCTTTAACAGCCTGCAAAAATTCTGGTTCGTGACCATTACGTTCTTTCACAAGTTCTAAAAAATCGTCAATTTTATCTTTCATCTGTTTTTGTTTTATTATTTTTGGCGTTCAGATAATACATTCATATTATGTTTTTCTAGCTTTAATTTAAGGTAAAATCTGAACGTTCACATTAAGTATTGTTAATAAATCGTGATTTATTGAGTGTAAATATACGGTATCTGTAAAAATAACCGTTTATTTTCTTTATATTCTCAATTGTTTTTTCATAATTAAATATTCAATTAAATTTATGAAATACAATAAAACATGCATTTTATCCGTTTTATTTTGTATTTCATCGGATTTTTGTATATTTGTTGGGAAATAGGCTCAATATTAGACTTAATATGATTATGAATTTAAAGAAACTAGTCCTACCAATTGTATTGCTTTTTTTTATACAATTGGGTTACGCTCAGTTTGGGTTTTCTAGCGAAATAGGAGTTATTGCAGGTCCTCTAGTTTACCAATCGGATTTTGGTGAACGCGGTGATTTTGATTCAAATACAAGTAATGTAGGGTTTGGTATTGGTTTTGTTTACTATATCAACTTTGACTATCGCAGGAATTACTCTTATAATTCATTCCAGAATTACTTTACGGATCATTTTAAAGTACGAGCAGAAGCCTCATGGAATAAAACATCACTTAGTCATTACGGTAAATGGGTAGATCCAGATCGGACAAGTACTAATGCGGATAAACTAAGAGCGCATTCTGGCGAGGCTCAAAACTTCAATTTAGGACTGCAATTGGAGTATTATCCGGTAAGTATAAAAGCATTTGCAAATGGTATCTATTCTTTTGCTCCTTTTGTAAGTCTTGGTGCTCAGTTGGTGGCTTATGATCCAAGTGTACAGACTACTTACGGTGACCAAAATATCGCTGACGCTAATAATTTTTACTCTGCTTGGGAGCCAGGTTCTGTGAGCGACCAAAGTGGCACTGCGATGTCTTTGGTTGGCAGTATTGGTACCAGATATAAGCTTTCTATATTTTCGGATTTAATAATTGATTTGAGATTTCAGAGCTTTTTTAGCAACTCAACAGATGGTTTAGATCATCAATTATCGTCTAATAAGAGCAATGACTGGTTAGTATGGTTAAACTTTGGTTACATTTATTACCTTGACTAAAATTTAACAGAACTTACCTATAATACATTATCCTATCGCTTGTTTTAAATCTGCGATTAAATCATCTTCATCTTCTATTCCTACACTCAATCTAATGAGCGAATCTACAACACCTGTTTTTTCACGTTCCTCTTTAGGGATACTAGCATGTGTCATACTGGCTGGGTGGCCTGCTAAAGATTCTACGCCTCCAAGCGATTCTGCAAGTGTGAATATGTTTAGATTTTCAATAATCTTAATGGATTCTTTATAGTTGTTTCCTTTAGTTGTGAACGATACCATACCCCCAAAATCATTCATTTGAGCTTTTGCGATTTCGTGGTTTGGATGCGCTTTAAAACCTGGCCAATATACGTTTTCAATTTTAGGATGATTAGCTAAAAACTCGGCTACGGCTTTTCCATTTTCACAATGACGTTGCATGCGAATATGTAGTGTTTTTATACCTCTTAAGGCTAAAAAAGAATCTTGAGGTCCACAAACTGCACCACTTGCATTCTGGATAAAATATAAACGATCTGCCAAATTTTTATCTTTTACTATTAACGCTCCCATCACCAAATCACTATGACCACCAAGATATTTTGTAGCGGAATGCATTACAATATCTGCAACTAAATCTAAGGGTCTTTGTAGATAAGGCGTCGCAAATGTGTTATCTACAGCTAAAAGGACATTATGTGTTTTTGCAATTTTTGCCGTCCTTATAATATCGATGATATTCATCATTGGATTGGTTGGAGTTTCTACCCAAATCAATTTCGTCTTTTGATTGATATACTCTTCTATGCGTTCTGCATTTCCCATACCTATAAAATGGAATTTAATGCCGAAGTCTTCATATATCTTAGTGAATAATCGGTAAGTTCCTCCATATAAATCGTTAGTGGAAATCACCTCATCACCCGACTTTAATAGTTTTAAAACAGCATCGATAGCTGCTAGACCAGAGCCAAAAGCTAAACCATAGTTGCCATTCTCTATACTTGCAAAAGACGCTTCTAAAGCATGACGCGTAGGATTACCAGAACGTGAGTACGCATAGCCTTTATGACCACCAGGAGTTGATTGTGCATACGTTGATGTTTGATAAATTGGAGGCATTACGGACCCGTATGCTTCGTCTGGCTTTTGGCCTCCGTGTATTGTTTTTGTATTAAATTTCATGGAAAATACATTTAAAAAGATCTAGACGAAATTGCTCAAACCATTGAATGCCGTCATCGTGTTTGTATCACAACAAATTTAACGGATAATTCGTTGTATTCAAATCTATATAATACCTTTAATATTATGTTTAATATAACCTCGCCTTCCATGAAGCATATACTAACGTTTTTGATTTTTCTAATCGTTTTAAATTCGTGTACTTCTGAATTTAAGCCTGCCACATTTAAAATCACTTCTATTGATACCGCATTTGATGCTGATATTAGTGTTGCTTTTGATAGCGCAATAGGACGTAGTGAGCTTAGTGAAGCTATTAATACTCATATTCAAAACACTATTATTAGCACTATGAGCTCTTCTGAAGACACATCAGATCTAAATATAGTTTTAAAAGAGTTTAATTCGGAATACGTCAACTTTAAAAAAGAGTTTCCTGATGCCTCAGAACCTGTTTGGGAACTTCATATCGAAACTGAAATATTATATCAATCCATCGACATTATTACTTTAGCAATTAGTACCTATGAGTTTCAAGGTGGTGCACATGGCAATGACAAAATTAAATTTTTGAATTTAAATGCTAAATCTGGTGAAGTCCTTAATCAAAATGATATTATTGAAAACAACAATGCGTTTAAAATATTAGCTGAAAAGCATTTTACAAAATCACTAGCAAGCAAAAAAGGCGAATTAAATATGGAAGATTTCTTTTTCGGAAAGGCCTTTCAATTACCAGAAAATATAGGTTTTAGTGACGATGGTCTGGTCTTACTTTACAATGTTTACGAAGTGGCCTCTTATGTCCAAGGTTATACCGAATTTGTTATTCCATTTGAAGCAGTAGAATCTTATCTAAAAGTAAACTAGGCTGCTTTTTTTGTAAGTCTTTTTATAATTGGCTCCACTGTTAAACCTTGCCCAACAATAGAGAAGACCACGACGATATAAGTGATAACTAAAAACAACTCGCGATGCATTTCTTTAGTAAGACTTAAAGCCAGCGCAATAGAAATACCTCCACGCAATCCTCCCCAAGTCATTATTAAATTTGTTTTGGGTACAAAATCTAATCGTTTTGAAAAGAATTTAATAGGTAGCCATAAAGATATATATCGACACATTAAAATTATTGGTACGGCTAACAAACCAGCATAAATATATTTTCCCTCTAAAGTTAAGACCAACATTTCCATACCTATCATTACAAACAAAATGGTATTTAACAAGACATCGATAAGTTCCCAAAATTTATCTACATAAATTTCCGTGGTTTCTGACATAGCAGAATTTCTCACGGTATCGTTACCAACAATAAGACCTGCTGTTACCATAGCTAAAGGTGCCGATAAATGAAATTTATGTGCTAACATAGTACCTCCCATAACAGCCGAAATCGTTAAAATGACTTCTATCTCATAGTTGTCTATAGATTTCATTAAGCGATAGGTAACCCATCCAAGAAATAAGCCTAGAGCAATACCACCGATAACTTCTTGTCCAAATAGAGTAGCAATATCCGAAAATTCAATGGCGGCATTTGGTTTTGCTGCGATAGCAAAAATAGTTAAGAACACGACAACACCTACGCCATCATTAAATAATGATTCACCAACAATTTTAGTTTCTAGCTTTTTTGGAGCACCTGCCTTTTTTAGTATTCCTAAAACGGCAATAGGATCTGTAGGTGATATTAAAGCACCAAATAATAAACAGTATATAAAATTAACCTCAAAGCCAATCCATTGCAATATGTAAAACATAGCGATACCTACTAAAAATGTAGATACCAAAACACCCAAGGTCGCAAAAGCTAAAATTGGCCATTTTTGAACTTTTAACTGATTGAAATTGGTGTGTAAAGCACCCGCAAAAAGCAGAAAACTCAGCATAATATCTAGCAAGACAGTTTCAAAATCAATACTATTTATAAATTCTTTCTCCCTTATAAGGAGGGCGTCATCGAACTGCCCAATTCCAATCAAAACGAATGTAAACACAATAGTAATAAGCATTAAACCAATAGTTATTGGGAGTTTTAAAAAGCGCACATTGATATATCCAAAGATTGCTGATAGAACTACTAAAATTGTTGCAATTGAGTAATATTCCATATTTCTATAATGATTTTCTAAGTGCTAAAATATAACCTAAATGAATGCCTTCATGAAAATTATTAAAATCTAGAGCCTCTTCAACATTACTTAAAGTGCTTTTCGTACTGACTGTGTATTCATCATACGATTGAAAAATTTTGTTATCGTAATCTTCCTTCGTTTTCTCGATAGTAGAAAACAATAAGCCTTTTACAATTTCAACTTCGGCCTGAGATAAATCTCTTTCTGTTTTTGTGCCTTTTTTATAAACATCTACCATGTCTTCAGAAACTAGCATAGGAAGTCCAGATAATTTATACACCAATAATTGTTGCGTAACAATGGTGTGAGCAATATTCCAAATGATATTATTATTAAAACCTGCAGGCACTTTATTCAATGCTTCTAAACTGTGATTCTCTATAAAACTTTCTAAGAGTTTTCTGTTTTTTATAGCAATGTCAAATGCCCAATCCATAAGATTATATTTTTCCTAAATGTAATTAAAATTCGTATTAATTACGGTTACTTTGTGGTTTCAAAATTATATAGATTTCTGATATGAAAAAAATATATTATTTAAGTACTTGTAATACCTGCACAAGGATTATAACTGAGCTAAATTTACCTAATGGGTTTCTACTTCAAGATATTAAAACAGAGCCTATAACCACAGGTCAGATCGAAGCCATGAGAGCACTAACAGATAGCTACGAAAGTTTGTTTAGTAAACGCGCAAGATTATATAAAGAACTTGGATTAAAAGAGAAGTCACTTTCTGAAGATGATCTTAAAAACTATATTATAGAACATTACACGTTTTTAAAACGTCCTGTAATTTTGTGCAATAATCAGATATTTATAGGTAATTCTAAAAAGACGGTTGAAGCCGCCAAACTCGCTATACATGAATAGTAGAGGTTTTGCCATTTTTGCGCTCTTTATGGTGCAGCTGTTATACGGTCTTAACTATACCATTGCAAAAACGGTTATGAATGAAAACTTTATTAAACCCTTTGGTTTTGTATTGTTAAGAGTGATAGGAGCAACAGCATTATTCTGGATAATTAGTATTTTTTTACCAAAGGAAAAAATCGATAAAAAAGATTATTTCAAATTCTTTATAGCAGCCCTATTTGGCGTGGTCATTAATATGCTTTTCTTTTTTAAGGGTTTAGAATATACTTCGCCAATTCACGCCGCTTCGATTATGGTGACAGTCCCTATTATCATTTTAATTCTTTCCGCCGTTATACTAAAGGAAAAGGTTACTAAGCTAAAAATAGTTGGTGTTGCCTTCGCTTTAACGGGAGCTTTAGTTTTAACCATTTATGGTAAATCCACACGAGCTACAGATAATGTACCTTTAGGCAATTTGTTTATCTTTATAAATGCCATTTCTTATAGCATCTACGTGATATTGATTAAAAAGCTAACCACTAAATATCATCCGTTTACTTTTATTAAATGGTTGTTTTTAATCGGACTAATTATCTTAATTCCTTTCGGTTATGACGAATTAAAAGTTGTGGAATGGCAAACGTTTACACCCTATGTTTCATTCTCAGTTTTGTTTGTTATTATAGGAGCCACATTTGGAACCTATTTACTTAACCCATTAGCATTAAATAAATTAAAAGCATCTACAGTGGGTGTGTTTATTTACTTTCAGCCTGTAATTGCCGGACTTTTTGCCCTTGCAATGGGAGTAGATTTTATCGACTCTGTGAAAATTGGAGCTATGTTTATTATATTTCTAGGTGTATATCTTGTGACTGTAAAACCCAAAAAAGTGAATTAATTGTGCAATTAGAATCAGAAGTATTTAAAACGGTAGATAGCATTCCTAAAGTGTATTGGGATAGCGTAAATTGTTGTACAAATATTTATTATTCTCCAGAGTTTTTAAGTGCGTTCGAATTTGCAAATACAGACATAGAATTTAATTATATCTTTATCTTAAAAGAAAAACAAGCGGTTGCTTTTGCCAATACACAGATCGTAACTATTGGTGTTGAGACCATCACCAAAAATATTAGAATGTCTGATAAGATTAGACGTCTCGTAAATACTATGTTTTGTAACAATCATATCCGTGTCTTGTTTTGTGGTAATGTGTTTTTGAGTGGTGAATATGGGACATTTTTAAAAGACGAAGAACCAAAGGTAGAAACCTTTAGAGCGATTGCTGAAGCCGTAAAACGCCTATCTAAGGCAACAAAAAAGCTCAACACTATTTTTGTTAAAGACTTTGAATACGAATCACTATATATTACAGATCATTTAAAATCTTATGATTACGCTGCTATGCACGTAGAGCCTAATATGATTATTACGCTTCAACCAGAATGGCAGTCCTTTGATGCTTACAAAAATGCCTTAAAATCTAAATACCGAGTAAAAGCCAACAAGGCAGATTCTAAAAGTGAACTATTAGAAGCGAAGTTCTTTACAGAAGAAGATATTAAGGTGCATAAAAACGAACTTCAAGATTTATATCAAAACACTATAAATAATGCGGATTTTAACGCACAAATTCTAAACCTAGACACGTATATTAATCTTAAAAAAGCATTCAACGAGAAGTTCATTGTCAAAGGTTATTTTTTGAATGGAAAATTAGTTGGGTTCCTTTCTGCTATGCAAAATGAAACCCATCTCGATGCTCATTTTATAGGTATAGATTATTCTAACAATAAAGAATTCGCTATTTACCCGAGGATTTTAAACGACTACGTTAGACTTGGAATTGAAACTAAATCCGATCAAATTAACTTAGGGCGAACAGCTTCTGAGATTAAAAGCACTCTCGGAGCAGAACCTAAAGCATTAACTTGTTATTGTAAGCACAAAAGATACATTCCAAATCAGATTTTAAAACCCTTTCTAAAGAATGTGCATATAAAATCATTTAAACAGCATAAGCCGTTTAAATAGAAATTAAACTTTCATTGGTTTTGGCTTTACTCCAAGTTTACGAGTATCCGCTTTTGTAAGTGTTTTGAAACTTTCAGACTTAGGGAATTTCTGGGCTAATTCTAATAAAAATTCTGGCAATCCTGTTAACTTCCTCGCTTTTAAATCTATCCAAGCCCCTTGCATTTCGCAATACGCTAAATTTTCACCTTTGTGATTGTAAAAATTATGTTCAAACATAAACAACATACCATCATCACTTAATCCTGAAACTTCAATCGTAACAGTAATTGGTGCTCCTAAAAATGACTCTTTAAAGTAATACATATGCTCATAAAACACTACTGGTCCCAGACTATGATTTTTAATTTCTGACATTGAAAAACCATATTCTGAAAAAAATGCCATTCGTGTATGACTCATAAAATTGGTGTAGGCAGAATTAGCTAAATGGCTATTGGCATCTACATCACTCCATCGGATTTCAAACTGTTTTTTGTACATAAATTATCTTTCTATTCAATAAGGCAAAGTTATAAAAGTCTATTGTCAGAACTCTATCCTTTCAAAACAATTTAAACGCGTTTTAAAACCGTTCAATTTTGTACCTTTACGCAACCATACGAGATAAATTTTACAAGGATTGACATTAAATTTGAATTATATTTTCTTTAGATGATATATAAAATAAAAACATAATATTATTACGGTTTTATTTTACATTGAAATATAGAGGAAATAGAAACGAATTTAGTCGATCTTTTTGAAGTTTATTTGGTATTAAATAGCATCGTCTTAATGATACAATCCATGACAGGTTATGGGAAATCTGTACTTCAGCTCCCAACTAAAAAAATATCTATTGAATTAAAATCACTGAACAGTAAAAGTTTAGATCTCAACGCGCGTATGCCATCCATGTATCGAGCGAAGGAGTTAGAAATCAGAAAACTTATTGCGAAAAACCTCGTTAGAGGGAAGGTGGATTTTTCACTTTTTGTAGAAATTACAGGAGAAGATACAAGCTCTAAGATTAATAAAACAGTAGTTAATGAATACATAAAACAACTTAAAGATGTTGTGGATGGTGATGCTACGGAACTATTAAAAATGGCAATTCGTTTACCTGATGCGGTAACTACCGAACGGGATGAAATTGATGAAGAAGAATGGAGTACGATTAACACCGAAATAATAGAAGCAATTTCTAACATAGTGATTTACCGTAAGGACGAAGGCGCTGTATTAAAACAAGACTTCGTAGATAGAATTACGACACTTGGTCGCTTATTAGAAGAGGTGATCACTATGGATCCGGATCGTATTGATGGCGTAAGGGCACGTTTAGAAAAAGGTGTTGCCGATATTAAAGAAAAAGTAGATGAAAATCGTTTTGAACAAGAGCTAGTTTACTACATCGAAAAATTTGATATTACAGAAGAAAAAGTACGATTAGATAATCACTTAGATTATTTTACTAAAGCATTAAATTCTGAAGATTCTAATGGAAAAAAACTTGGTTTTATTTCTCAAGAAATAGGAAGAGAAATTAACACCATTGGTTCTAAATCCAATTATGCACCAATGCAAAAACTTGTAGTGCAAATGAAAGATGAACTTGAAAAAATTAAGGAACAATTATTAAATGTACTATAAATTAGTGGACAGTCTCAGTCGCAGTATTCAGTAAAAAAAGTTTAAAAGTGTCAGAATTAAAAAACATAAAACAAGGCAAGCTCATCGTGTTGTCAGCACCCTCAGGATCTGGAAAAACAACGATTGTTCGTCATTTACTTAAGCAACAAGAACTCAATTTAGAGTTTTCTATTTCTGCAACATCACGTGATAAACGCGGTAGTGAAGAACATGGTAAAGATTATTACTATTTATCGCTTAAAGAGTTTAAAAATAAAATAAAGTCTGATGAATTTTTAGAATGGGAAGAAGTCTATAGAGATAACTTTTACGGCACTCTAAAAACCGAAATAGAACGTATTTGGGCAAAAGGCAAACATGTTATTTTTGATATTGATGTTTCAGGTGGTTTACGTATAAAACGAAAGTTCCCGGAACAAACATTAGCAATTTTTGTTAAACCACCGGATTTAAATGAATTGGTGAGACGTCTTAAAGATCGTGGTGAAGAAAGTGAAGAAAAAATAAGCATGCGTGTTGCAAAAGCACCGGCAGAATTAGCTACAGCGCCACTTTTTGATGTCATCGTCGTTAACTCTGATTTAAATGAAGCTTTAGAAAATGCTTATAATTTGGTTTCCGATTTTATAGCTAAATAAGATGAAACATCTATAAACTGAAAAATAGTTACGAATAAAAATGTTTATATAGATGTTCCATGTGACTTTATAAAAACAATGAATAAAAATACATGAAAATAGGTCTATATTTTGGTACTTTCAACCCCATACATGTTGGTCATTTAACGATTGCTAATCATTTAGCAGAGCATAGTGATCTCGACCAAATATGGTTTGTAGTGACTCCATTAAGTCCTTTTAAAAAGAAAAGTAGCTTTCTAGATAATCATCAGCGATTAGAGATGGTTTATCGAGCTACAAAGGATTATTCAAAACTAAAGCCTAGTGATATAGAGTTTGATCTCAAACAACCGAACTATACTATAGATACACTCACCTATCTTTTTGAAAAACACCCTAAACATGAGTTTGCTTTAATCATGGGCGAGGACAATTTAAAAAGTTTTCATAAGTGGAAAAATTACGAGCTTATATTAGAAAACCATAGTATTTATGTCTATCCAAGACTTACTGAAGGAAAAATAAATACACAGTTTAATAAGCATCCTAAAATTTTTAAATTGTCTGCGCCAATAATGGAGTTATCTTCGACGTTTATCAGAAATGAAATTAAGGCAGGAAAGAATGTTAGACCTATGTTGCCAGATAATGTATGGCAATACATAGATGAAATGAGTTTTTATAAATAAATTCTAGCTATGTTTTTTCAAATCGCCATACAATCAATATTTTTAGATAAATAATACAGAATGCCTTTCACAATTGTGTTTTTAGCCATTATCTCTAGCTTAATTTTTTTGAAATTGAGGGATGTCTCTTTGAGAAATAATTTGAATGATAAAAGTGAAAATCGACTTCTAATGGCTAGAGCATTAGTTAGTCTGTTTTAAATTACAAACGTAACTTTACCTTACACGCAATTGTTGTATTGGATCGTACTTATAGGTGTACTGCTATTTGGGTCTATATTATGTCTTGATATTCTGAAAAGAGAAGCATTGTGTTTTAAAAAGTTAAAGCCAAAAGATAGGATTATGAATGTGCTATTTTATAGCTTCTTCATTATAAGTATACATTTATACCTTTAGAAATGATAGAAAGCATTTTCTAAATGCTCAATTTCAAATCCTTTTTTCACTTTTACTATTGCTATTATATCAAACCTTACTTCCAATTCTAAGTCCTTCTCGTTAATATATTCATCTACCGCTTTTACTAGGTTTTTAATTTGTTTTGGTTTTACAAAATCTTGAGGGTTACCAAAATCTTTGGTCGATCGTGTTTTTACTTCAACAATAGCTAATATGTCATCTTTTAGTGCTATAATATCCACCTCAGCTTTATCGAAGCGATAATTACGTTCAACAATTATATAGCCATTTTTGAGAAGAAAATCTACCGCTAGTTGTTCACCTTTCTTACCTAGTTCGTTGTGTTGTGCCATTTTCCGTATTCAGTCGCAGTATTCAGTACGTGGTCAATTAAACTGAATATGTTTTATAGTTGGTATCAATATACAAAATTGGTTTATCTTGAGTTAAGGCTAAACAACTTTCGTTATGGTAGTTTTGTTTCAGGTTTTTATAAATCTTACAAATAATCCTACCTTTGAATTAACCTTAAATTTCTCAAAATGGCTCGTATTATTAAATGCCCAAATTGTGGTATCTATAATGAAAACGTAGAGTATTGTACAAATTGTGACACACTTTTATCTTACAAAAAAAGACGTGAAATCGCTTTTGCTCAAGAGAAAAAAGAACGTCTTGAGCGCGAAGGTATTGAAAATGAAGCTACGCCTTCTTTTTATGAAAAGTACAAAGATCATCGTTTTTTAATAGTGCGTGTTTGTGTGAAGATGGTTCACTCTATTTGGCTGGGGTTTATGGCCGTTGGAATATTTATTGCTTGGCTAATTACAGCAATTGCAGCATGAGAATTCTAAGACATCCCGTTTTCTTTAGTAGTTTATTATTGGGGTCCGTCTTATATATAGCGCATCAATTAAACCTGCCACTTCCTAGATGGGTGTATTTTTATATTAATGATTTTTTGTGTATGCCTATTGTTTTAAGTCTTTGCTTAGCTGTTTCACGGGCAATGCAAAAAACGGATACGCTCTATGTCCCACCTATCGTCGTTATAATATTAACGACTTACTTCACGTTGCATTTTGAATGGTTGATGCCACAAATAAGCATACGCTATACTGCTGATATCATAGACATTAGTCTTTATTATTTAGGAGCCCTTTTATTTTATAATTTTCAAAAAAAATTATTCTAAAAATCTTAAACTAGATTTGTCTTTACGAACAACTAACTCAACCGTTTTCCCCAAAATCAAAGCTCTATTATCCTTTTCATGACCTGCAGGCATACCAAAAGCAATTGGAAAATCATAATCTGCCAAAGCGTCTAAAATCAATTGTTCTACCGAAGTTCCCCAAGGTGTCGTGTTCTTACGCATTTTAGACATGTCACCGACTACTAAGCCACTACAATTATCAAAATAACCCGCGCGTTTCATACTTTGTAACATGCGGTCGATATGATATTTGTATTCACCTATTTCTTCTATAAACAAAATCTTTCCAGAAGTATCTATACTTTCTTTAGAGCCCAACATAGTCTGTAAAATAGTTAAATTACCACCAACCAATTGACCTGAAGCTTTACCTATTCTATTATACGAAGAATAGTCCAAATCGTAATCGACAGGGTTTCCAAATAAAGCCGATTTAAAAGTCTCTATTGAATCTTCTATTTCACTTAAATCTTGAGTTAAGCTCACGCACATTATGGCGTGTAACGACTCAAATCCTTGATTATGTACTTGGTTGTGCAAGGCTGTAATATCTGAATACCCAATAATCCATTTGGGACTTTCTTTAAATTTTTTATAGTTCAGTTTATCTAAAATCCGAACCGTCCCGTAGCCTCCTCTTGCGCACCAAATAGCACTAATTTTAGGGTCATCCATCACATTTTGTAAATCTTCACAGCGGTCATTATCAGTCCCTGCAAAATGATTCGATGTACTAAATACATGTTTACCAACGATGGGATGTAAACCCCAACTTTTTAATAAATCGACAGCTTGCTGTACTTCGCGCTCACGGTTTTTTAATATACCTGATGGCGCCACAATGGCAACTGTATCACCTGCTTTTAAATAGGGTGGTTGAATTAATTCTGAGGTCATTTCAGTAGAATTATCAGTTTCATTTTGAGCATTAAGATTACTATTAATGACTAAGGCTATAGTAACAAATAGGAGTGTAAAATGGTTCCTCAAAATCATAATAATTGCTTTGTGTAAATATAGCAAGTAAAAGTATTTAATAATTTTCTAAAAATAAAACATCTAAAAGGCTCATATTAAACGTATTTAAGAAAATTGTGTTCCCAACACATTTTATCTGTACTTGTTAAAAAACCCTACTTATGACTGTTTCTACTTCGTGTATTACAACTTCATTGCAAGCCTATGTGCCATCTTCTGAAAACCCTTGGAATGAATTAAGAGTCAGGCATGCCTATCGACGTATTGGTTACGACGCTAACCAATTTACAATATCAAATGCATTATCACTTTCACCAAGCCAACTTATAGATCAATTAATAAACGAGTCCCTAAATGCTCCTAATTGGCCTACGCCATCATGGTCAGATTTTACCAATGATGATTATGAAAATCTAGGTTTTGATTTTGATGAACAAACACAATTAAACCATAAAGAAGTGATGCTTGAGGTTATGAACCAAATGCAAACCACAGGCTTAAAAGGACGTTTAATTATGTTTTGGAGTAATCACTTTGTCACGCGTATTGAAGCTTACTATTCCAGCAATCATCTTTACGAATACTATAGTACGCTGGAAGAACATGCCTTAGGGAATTTTAAAAATTTTGTCACCGACATTGGTACTACAAATGCTATGCTGATATATTTGAATGGCTTTGAAAACACCAATGAAAGTCCAAACGAAAATTACGCCAGAGAACTTTATGAATTATTTACTCTTGGCATAGATAATGGGTACACCCAACAAGATATCGTTGAAACTTCGAGAGCACTAACGGGCTATAACCAAAGAGAGAATTCGACATATCCTATTTCTTTTGATAATAATACGTTTGATGATACTAACAAAACCATTTTTGAGCTCACGGGAAATTGGAATCATGATAATGTTATCAATATCCTTTTTCAACGAAGAGCGCCTTTAATAGCAGAACATATTTGTAGAAAATTATATACATACTTTGTAAGCACTTCCGTTAATGAAGACGTGGTCACGGATATGGCGACACTTTTTGTACAGGACTTTAGTATTGTTAATGTATTACGCACCCTTTTTAAAAGCGAACATTTTTTTGATTCAAAATCTATTGGTATTCAGATTAAAAGTCCTTATGATATGACTATGTCTTATCTAAAAATTACAAACTTTAGCTTACAACAAGATCATTACGAAGGTATGTTGTGGTTTAATAGTTTTCTTGGTCAACAAATGTTTGAGCCTGTTGATGTAGCTGGCTGGCAAATGGGTAGAGATTGGATTAATGCGAGTACCTTATCAGCTAGATGGCAAGTATTGCAATGGCTTATTTGGCATACTTGGAACAATTATCCCGAGGAATTTAGAACTTTAGCCATAGAGAGTTCTAACAACAGTAACGACCCTTATTTAGTTACTAAAAGTATCATAGATAGATTTATGCCTCTAGAATTATATTCTGTTGAAGACTACCGCGCGGCAACGGATGTTTTTAAACACAATTTACCTGAAAATTATTACGAAAACCAAATATGGAATTTACAATATCAATCGGCATCTTATCAAGTGCTTCTTCTGATGCTTTATCTTATAAAACTTCCTGAATTTCAACTTAAATAACCTACTATTATGTGTGATCATAATTCAAATCAAGATAAAAAATTTGGAACTAGTGCTCACGATCAAGAGCACAAAAAGTGGAATCGACGATCGTTCTTACAAGCCTTAGGCTTATCTGGAGCTGGAACTATGATGCTGGGCGGAATGCCACTTTCTGCTTCTAACAGTTCAAAACTTTCAGCCGCAATCAGTAATTCTGAAACGGATCGTGTTCTGGTAATTATAAGGTTAAAAGGTGGTAATGACGGGCTTAACACTATTGTGCCTATCTATGATTATGATTCTTATGCTGTACAACGACCAACTATAAGGCATAATTTAAATGAAGTTACAGCTTTAACTCCAGATTTTGGTATTCCAAATTATATGAATGATTTATTAAATCTATGGGATACTGGAGGTATGAAAGTAGTGCATGGTGTAGGTTATGAGAACCATAGCCAATCACACTTTGCGGGTTCGGATATTTGGGCTGCAGCTGATCCTATGAATGACTCAAAAACTGGTTGGCTAGGTCGTCATTTTGAAGAATTATACCCAGAATATCTTATCAATCCACCAGAAATACCAGCCGCAGTGCAAATTGGTAGTATTGGAAACCTAATTTTCGATGGAGATTCTACCAATTATGCTTTTTCTGTTGCCAATCCAGACCAACTTGAAGCTATTGCTCAAAACGGGACGGTACACGATATGTCTAGTTTCCCTGAGTGTATTTATGGAGAGCAATTAGAGTTTATGAGAGGTACAACCAATACAACCTATAAATATGCTGGCACTATTCATGACGCTTATACAGAAGGCTCAAATAATTTTGAGTATATGGATTCAGAATTAGGAAAGCAACTTTCTATAGTAGCACGCTTAATAAAAGGAAACTTAGGCTCCAAAGTTTACATGGTGACCCTCGGAAATTTTGATACTCATGCCAATCAAGTCAATAATCATAGAGATTTGCTTACGGATTTGTCTAATTCTATTAAAACCTTTTACGAAGATTTAGCGGAAGCTGGCCTTGATGACAAAGTTTTATCCATGACCATTAGCGAATTTGGTCGTCGTATTTACGAAAATGGTTCTAATGGTACGGATCATGGTAAGGCAGCACCTCTAATGTTATTTGGTCCTGCAATGGAAGGCAACGGATTTGTTGGTCAACATCCAGATCTTAATGCTGGTGATGGAGCGGGAAATCTAGACTATACTCAAGATTTTAGAGAGGTCTACGCTAGCATAATGCAAGAGTGGCTTTGTATAGATAGTGATTTAGTTGATGAAGCATTACTCAATACTAACCATGCCAGAGTTGACCTTGGTTTTAATTGCAGTGCTCTTGGTATTGATGATTTCAATCAAAACCGATTTAAACATTATGTACTTTACACTGATACTGATTCTGTATTAAAAATAACCAATCCATATACACAGCATACAGTTATCAAATTATATGATATTATGGGTAGAGACATTGCAACATTAAAAAACGAAATGCTCTTTGCTGGTGATCATAGTATAAGTATAAAAAACACCGTGTCTAAAAAATTAAGTGTTGGTCAATACATTTATAGAATATCTGTTGGAAGTCAGAACTACAGTAAATCGTTGATTATACGTTAATCTAAATAAATAATCTTAAAAGAGCCTTTAGTTTTACTAGAGGCTCTTTGGTTTTATTACTACAAGGAAAATCGCTAATTTTGCGCTTCAGTTAAAATAAACTTCATGTCGAAAAGATATACCATCACAGCAGCGTTACCATATACAAACGGTCCCATACATATTGGACATTTGGCTGGTGTTTATGTACCTGCAGATATTTATTCAAGATACTTAAGGTTAACAGGTAATGATGTTGCTTTTATATGCGGCAGTGATGAGCATGGCGTGCCGATTACCATCAAAGCAAAAAAAGAAGGGGTTTCTCCACAAGATATCGTTGACAAATACCATGCGATTATCAAAAAATCTTTTGAGGACTTCGGGATTTCATTCGATAATTATTCGCGTACTACAGCTAAAATACATCACGACACGGCTTCAGAATTTTTTAAAACTTTATATGATAAAAATGAATTTGTCGAAGAAGTTTCAGAACAATTCTACGATGCTGAAGCTAATCAGTTTTTAGCCGATCGTTTTATAGTAGGAACCTGTCCGAAATGTGGTAACGAAGAAAGTTATGGTGATCAATGTGAAAACTGCGGCACAAGCCACAACGCAACAGATTTAATCAATCCGAAATCTGCTATCACAGGAAATGTACCCTCTTTAAAAGAAACAAAGCATTGGTTTTTACCTTTAAATAAACACGAAGATTTTCTAAGAGAATGGATCTTAAAAGGTCATAAAAAAGACTGGAAGCCTAATGTTTACGGACAAGTAAAATCATGGGTTGATGATGGGTTACGACCAAGAGCTGTCACCAGAGATTTAGATTGGGGAATTCCGGTACCTGTTAAAGGTGGTGAAGGCAAAGTTCTTTACGTTTGGTTTGATGCGCCTATTGGTTACATTTCAGCAACCAAAGAGTGGGCGGAGCGTGAAGGTAAAAATTGGGAAGATTACTGGAAAGATGAAAACACAAAGCTCGTTCACTTTATAGGAAAAGATAATATTGTATTTCACTGTATCATTTTCCCAGCGATGTTAAAAGCTGAAGGCTCTTATATTTTACCAGATAATGTGCCAGCAAACGAGTTTTTAAATCTAGAAGGTAGCAAATTATCTACCTCTAAAAATTGGGCTGTTTGGTTACCCGATTATTTAATAGATTTCCCTAATCAACAAGATGTATTGCGTTATGCTTTAACGGCAAATGCACCAGAAACCAAGGATAACGATTTTACTTGGAAAGATTTTCAGGCGAGAAACAATAATGAATTAGTTGCCATTTTCGGAAACTTTATAAACCGTGTTGTTGTTTTAACCAATAAATACTATGATGGCAGTGTTCCAAGCCCATCAGATTACGCTGAAATTGATGAAGTAACTTTAGCAACAGTAAAAGCATATCCTGCAGTAATATCCAGTTCCATTGAACGCTATCGCTTTAGAGAAGCTAGCCAAGAATTAATGAATTTGGCAAGACTCGGTAATAAGTATCTTGCTGACGAGGAACCATGGAAAACAATTAAGACTGACGAAATACGCACCAAAACTGTAATGTTTGTTGCATTACAAATTGCATCTGCTTTAGCTACTTTGTGTGAGCCCTTTTTACCTTTTACTTCGACAAAATTGAAAGGTATACTCGGTTTACGTCATAACGAGGAAGGGACTGACGTGGTTATCTCTTCAAATAATGAGATTGCCACGACTGAAAAGAATGAGTCTCGCAATGACGGATTACGATGGGAAGACATTTCAACAAAAGAAATTTTAATTCCTGTGTCTCACAAAATAGGTAAAGGAGAACTCTTGTTTTCAAAAATTGAAGATAGCCAAATACAAGTGCAACTTGATAAATTAGAAGCCAGCAAAAAGGCAAATGAAGCAGCGAAGAAAGTTTTAGAACCTAAAAAAGAAGAAATTACTTTTGATGATTTTACCAAACTAGATATTAGAGTTGGTACCATTTTAGAAGCCGAAAAAATGCCTAAAACCAAGAAACTTTTGGTTTTAAAAGTAGACACAGGTATAGATATACGTACTATAGTTTCTGGAATTGCAGAAAGCTTTAAGCCAGAAGAAATTATTGGCAAACGTGTTACTGTATTGGTGAATTTAGCGCCACGAAAATTAAGAGGCGTTGAAAGCCAAGGGATGATTTTAATGACTGAAGATGACGCTGGAAATTTGGTGTTTGTGAATCCGGATAAGAATGAAGTTTCTAATGGCTTAAAGATTAGTTAAACTTAAATGATCCAATTATTACAATTCATAATTTCTAAAACCCAATTAGCAGAATCATCTGTTAAAAACACCATTACACTTTTAAACGAAGACTGCACCATTCCCTTTATTTCGCGTTACAGGAAAGAAGCTACAGGGAATTTAGACGAAGTGCAAATTGGAGATATCGTTAAATACAAAGCTATTTTTGAAACTTTAGAAAAACGAAAAGCCAGCATTTTAAAAGCACTTGAAGAACAAGCAATTTTAACCGAAGAATTAAAACAAAAAATTCAAAAAACTCAAGACTTAACAACACTTGAAGATTTGTATTTACCCTACAAGAAAAAGCGCAAAACAAAAGCTGAAACCGCTCGTAAAAATGGTTTAGAACCTTTAGCTAAAATTATAATGAGTCAGAATGCAAACGATTTAGAAACGATTGCATTTAAATATATAAAAGGAGACATTACCACGGTTGAAGATGCTTTAGAAGGTGCAAGACATATTATTGCCGAGTGGATTAATGAGCGTGGCGATATTAGAAATAATTTGCGACAGGAATTAGAGCGTCATGCCCAAATTACCACCAAAGTTGTAAAAACTAAAGCTGAAGACGACAAAGCACAAAAATTTAGAGATTATTTTAATTGGTCAGAATCTTTAAGTCGAATTCCATCACATAGATTATTAGCGATTTTAAGAGCAGAAAGCGAAGGGTTTATTCGTTTGAAAATTGAAATTGATGAGGTACGTGCTTTAGAGCATATGGGTAGTAGAATTATGCCAAGTAAAAATGCTTGTGCAGATCAAATAGAACTGGCTATTTCGGATGCCTACAAACGCCTTTTGCTTCCGTCACTAAGTAACGAAGCACTTCACAATGCAAAAGAAAAAGCAGATGAAGAAGCAATTTCTGTGTTTGCAAAAAATTTAAAGCAATTATTATTAGGCGCTCCACTTGGTGAAAAATGTGTATTAGCGATTGATCCGGGTTTTAGATCAGGTTGCAAAGTGGTTTGTCTAGACGCGCAAGGCTATTTAAAACATAACGAAACCATTTATCCACATCCGCCAAAGAATGATAGTATTGGTGCTATAAAAAAGATTTCGTCCTTAGCTGAAGCCTATAGAATCGAAGCCATAGCCATAGGAAATGGAACTGCTTCTCGGGAAACGGAAGCGTTAATTCGGAAAATTCACTTTAAAAACGACATTCAAATTTTTGTAGTAAGCGAAGCTGGAGCTAGTATTTATTCGGCTTCAAAAATCGCACGTGAAGAATTCCCTAATTACGATGTTACAGTTAGAGGAAGTGTCTCTATTGGACGACGGTTACAAGATCCTTTAGCGGAATTGGTAAAAATTGATGCGCAATCTATTGGTGTTGGCCAATATCAGCATGATGTCGATCAGACAAAACTTCAAAAGCAGTTGGATATTGTTGTTGAAAATTGTGTAAATACCGTTGGTGTCAATATCAATACAGCAAGTAAGGCCTTACTAAGTTACGTCTCTGGAATTGGACCAAAATTAGCCGAAAACATTTTCAATTACAGAAATGAAAATGGTGTGTTTGCCTCAAGAAACGCAATTAAGAAAGTACCTCGTCTAGGAGGAAAGGCCTATGAGCAAGCTGCTGGATTTTTAAGAATCCGTGACGCTAAAAATCCTTTAGATAATTCCTCTGTTCATCCCGAAACGTATAAAATCGTCGAAAAAATGGCGAAAGATGAAGGGGTTTCGCTTCAAAACCTGATAGGAAATAAGAGGATTCTTCAAAAAATAGATCTAGAAAAATATTATACCAATACGGTTGGATTAGCCACGCTTAATGATATTATTAAAGAACTAGAAAAACCAGGTTTAGATATGAGAGCACAAGCCAAAGTATTTGCTTTCAATCACAATATAAAAACGATATCAGATTTACATTCGGGTCAATTATTACCAGGTATTGTAAACAACATTACTAATTTCGGCTGTTTTGTAGATGTAGGCATTAAAGAAAGTGGGCTCATCCATGTGTCTAACTTAAGTGATCGTTTTGTGAAAGATGTAAACGAACATGTGCATTTACACCAGCAAATCATTGTAAAGGTTCTGGAAATTGATGTGGCTAGAAAACGGATACAGCTTAAACTTCATAAATAAGTTTTTTCTTACCTAATAATTAGTTAAAACCGTCAAGGAATCGCCTTTTTTTTAGTATGTTTAAGCTCATTAAAATGTGAACTTATGCTTAAAAAAACCACCTTCCTAAATATTCTTGTTGCATTTTTTGTATTAAACATAGGTTTTATTTACGCTCAAAAAACAAATGACATTGTAGTCGCCTTCGAAAATTACATAGAAGCTCCACGAGAATTAATATACACACATCTCAACAAATCTACCTATGTCCAAGGTGAGATGATGGGTTTTACTGCTTATGCCTTCGATAAGCTTACAAAAACCCCTTCTCTTGAAACCAAGAATCTTTATTGTACCATATCAGATAGTGAGGGTACTGTTATTAAACAAAAACTATTAAAAGTACAAAACGGAATTGCCTCTAACGTGTTTGATATTGATAGTAGTCTATCTTCAGGCGTTTTTACTTTTAAAGCCTACACTAATTGGATGCGTAATTTTGAAGAAAATAACCACTTTCAACAAACCTTTAAAGTTATTGATGCAGATAATTTAGACGAAATTATACCATTTAAACCAAGTGATTTCAAAATAGATTTACAACTTTTAGGAGAGGGAGGTCATTTAGTATATGGTTTACAAAATACCGTCGGTATTATTGCGAAAAATCAATTCGAACAAGGTCTTAAAAATATAAAGGGCGAAATTTTGAATGGTAAAAACCAAGTACTATCTAAATTTGTGCTAAATAATGTTGGCATTGCAAAAACAGTATTGATACCTAAAATTGGTGAAACCTATCATGTCAAAATAAATGTAAACGGCCAGGATATTCAAAAAGAAATTAAAGACATACAAAATAGTGGTATGTCCCTCACCCTTTCAGAATTTAATTCAGACATTAATATTAAACTTCAAAGTAATGCACTGTTCTCAGGTCAATTTAAAAATGATGCTTTTAAAATTGGCTTACACAGTGGTAGTGAAATGAAAATTTCTGAGTTTAAATTAGATAATGATGGTCAGGTTATATTACGTTATCCCAAATCAGAACTTTTTACGGGTATCAATATATTCACCATCTTTACAGATGATAATAAACCGTTCTTAGAACGCTTATATTTTAATTATACTGGTATTGAAAGCCTTGACATTAATAAGGTTGTAACTACAAAATTAGGAGACTCACTTACAGCAACTGTAAATCTTAAAACAACTACGACGACCAAATGGTCTCATCTTAGTGTTTCCGTTTTACCAGAAGACACTAAATCTTACAATCACAACAATAGCTTAGTATCGCAACTGTTTATTCAGCCCTATGTTAATGGTACTGTAGAAAATGGTTCTCAGTATTTTTCTGACGATATAAAGGCTAACTACAATTTAGACTTATTGCTTTTAACTCAAGGCTGGAGTTCTTATGATTGGAACGCCATATTTAATTACAATACTGTGTTTATTTATCCTTTTGAGCGCGGTATAGATATCGTATCAACGATTAATGGGCCAAATCCAGGAACTTATGTCGTTTACCCGATCAATGAAGCATCTACACAAATTTATGAACTCAAATCCAGCGAAAAAGAATTTACTATTAAAAATCGTTTTCCTACTAAAGATGACTTATTTCGGGTTGGTTATATAGATACTAAAAACAGAAATTTCACTAAAAAACCGAGTCTCTATATGCAATACTTCCCATCTTACTTTCCAAGCTTTAATCAAACCTACTCTATTCCTATTGAGACCTTCGAATCTAAAATCACGTCCTTAAACGAGGTGAAATTAAATAAATCTTGGAAAAAAGCTGAACAACTTGATACCGTTGTTGTTAACGCAAGTAAGGAATATACTAAATTAGAAAAATTAGCCAACACAGCCATAAATAGCAGATTCGATATTATCTCTGAAGAGACTAAAGCAAGAGGCATGAGAATAGATACTTACCTCCAACGTTTAGGCTATGATAGCTATTTTGATGTTTTCTCTGGTAATCTAATCATACTAAATCTCAGAATGGGTGGTTCTGGTATACCATTAGTATATCTAAACAAAACACTTTTGAATGCTTCAGGAACAGCGTCAGGCCTTAGTCAATTGACATTCGTTAATATGACAGATGTAGATTATATTGAATACGAACCCTATGGAGTAGGTGCTGGTCCTAGAGCAAAAGCGGGTTATATAAAAATATTTACAAAACCAAATTACACCTCACAAAAAACAGATAACGTACAACCTTATGAAGTGCCTTTAAAATTTAGCAAAACTAAAAAATTCTACACTCCTAAATATAAATTATATAATAGTAACTTTTTTAATGAATATGGTACCATAGATTGGCTGCCAAACGTTACATTAAAAGATGATGGCTCTTTTGACATAAAAATCTTAGATACTAAAAATAATTTCAAACTTTTTATTGAAGGTATTGTAGATGATAAATACATATCCAAAGCACTATTAGTTGAACTCTAACAATTAATGCTCAAAATCGCTTTTCACCCTATCTACAAACATCCTCTTCCTGAAGGACATCGTTTCCCAATGGGGAAATATGACTTATTACCACAACAGCTTTTGCACGAAGGCACCTGTAGTAGTGCTAATTTTTTTGAACCAGAAAAACCAAATGACAAACATATTCTAGCGGTTCATACACCAGAGTATTATTATGATTTAATCAACATTACATTAGATCAACGTGTAGCGCGAAAAATAGGATTTCCCTTAAGTGAAGTGTTAGTAGAGCGCGAAGTGATTATTGCAGATGGTACTATAAAGGCCAGTGAGTTTGCTTTAGAACATGGTGTTGCTATGAATATTGCAGGAGGTACGCATCATGCCTACACAAATAGAGGAGAAGCCTTTTGCTTACTCAACGACCAAGCGATTGGATCACGTTACCTTCAATATAAAGACTTAGCAAAAAAGATTTTAATTGTAGATTTAGATGTG
>JAWUVW010000100.1:0-10178 GCA_034112185.1 Flavobacteriaceae bacterium
ACAGCAACAGATAATATTGATGGTAATTTAACACCTAGTATTGTAATTACAGGAACTGTTAATACAAATTCTGTAGGAACATATACAAGATATTACAATGTAAGTGATGCCGCAGGAAATGCAGCAACGCAACTTACAAGAACAGTTAATGTAACTCAGCCTTCTACTGGTGGTTGTACAAGTGGTATATCTGCTTTCCCTTATACTGAAAGTTTCGAAAACACTTTAGGAGCTTGGTCTCAAGGTTCTGGAGATGATTTTGATTGGGCAACAAGAAGTGGAACTACACCATCGAGTAATACAGGTCCACCTAGTGCTGATTCAGGTTCTTATTATATATATATGGAATCTTCTTCGCCTAACTATTCAACTAAAAGAGCGATTTTAAATTCACCTTGTTTTGATTTAAGTGGAGCGTCTGAGGCTACTTTTGAATTTAAGTATCATATGTACGGTATTGCTTCAATGGGAAGTTTAGCTTTAGAATTAAGTGACAATAATGGAGTATCTTGGACAAGTGTTTGGAGCAAGTCTGGAAACCAAGGAAACTCTTGGTTAACCGCAAGTGTGAATTTAGCAAGTTATATTGGTGGTTCAATTCAACTACGTTTTAATGGATTAACTGGAACTACTTGGCAAGGAGATATGGCTGTTGATGCCGTTAATTTATCTGCAGGAGGCGGATCAGGATCATGTTCTAATGTAGCCCTTTCACTTACTTTTGATAATTATCCAGAAGAGACGGCTTGGAGCGTTATAAACGCTTCTGGCAGTACAGTAGCTTCAGGAGGAACTTATGGCTCTCAAGCAGATGGTTCTACATTAAGTGTTAATGTTGGTTGTTTAAATGATGGTTGTTATGATTTTGTAATTACTGATGCTTACGGTGATGGTATTTGCTGTTCTTATGGTAATGGCTCATATACGTTAACAAACTCTAACACTGGCATTACATTAGCTTCTGGAGGACAGTTTACAAGTTCTCAAACAACTAACTTCTGTTTAGGTGGTTCTAATGCAAACTTCGGAAACAATCCAGGTACTATATCAGATAGTCCAAGTCAATATTTTAAAATACATCCAAACCCCGTTAAGCAAACACTTAACATTGATTTGATTGGATATGAAGCACAAACCTTTGAAATTAAAAACATGCTAGGACAAACCGTTCTAAAAGGACGTTACACATCGATTATTGATGTGTCTAGATTTGAAGACGGTGTTTATATTTTACAATTAAACATTGGAGAGAAAACTAAAATAAAGAGATTTATTAAGGGGTAATGCTTTAGTAGATTAGATTATAAAAAAAGTCCTGATTTGCATCAGGACTTTTTTTTATATATGCTTTATTTCAGTATCATGAAGTAATTCATCACCTCGTAATCTTAAGAAAATCTGAGCCACAGCAATCGTATCTTTTTCGCAATAGACAATAATGCGGTCTATTTCTTTTTCTTTGTAATATACGCGGTAAACTTCGCTGCCATCTATATCATCTTTAGGAGAAGGAATACCTAAAACATTGGTCAGTAGTTTTAAAGACGTATAGGTTTTATAGTCTCCAAATTTCCAGAGTTCTAAAGTATCGAGATGAGGAACTTCCCATGGTTTCTTGCCGAATAGATTCAATTTATATGGTAACTCTATATTGTGAATAATCATTCGTCTAGCAATGTATGGAAAGTCGAATTCCTTACCATTATGTGCACACAATAAATGTTTATTAGAGCTAAAATGAGAAATCAGAAGGGCTTTGAAATCCTTTAGTATTTTATCTTCATCTCCATAAAAAGAAGTCACTCTAAAGGTTCTAATATCAGCATCTATATTAAAATACCCAACCGAAATACAGATAATTTTACCAAACTCGGCCCAAATACCTGCTCTGTCATAGAATTCTTCAGCGGTGAATTCTTCTTTACGCTGATAACGTGATTTAGCATCCCAAAGCTCTTGTTTGGTGGTCTCTAAATCAGAGAAATTTTCAGTTTCAGGAACAGTTTCAATGTCTAAGAATAGTATATTCTCTAAATTTAGTTTACTAATCATTGTTCTAATATGTTATACGCTTCATCAATATAGATATAGAAATCTGTAGGGAAATCATCTACTAAAATATCACTTCTATGGTGTCCTAGCCGCGTGATAATAAGGTTATCTTCGGGAATACAAATAACATATTGCCCTAAAATACCACGCATTAGAAATATATCCTTGCCTAAATAATCACTAATCCAAAACCCATAACCATATGGTTCACCGTCAAATCTAGCTGTTGTTGCTTTGGCTACGAACGCAGAGTCTAAAATTTGTTTTCCGTTCCATCGACCATGATCTTTATATAATTTTCCGAATCTAGAAAAGTCTCTGGCATTACTAGAGATACAACAAAATGTTTTAGCCAGCCTATTCTCACTATCATCTAATTGCCATAAGGCATCATCAGAAGCTCCCAAGGGCTGCCAGAAACTCTGTGAAAGATATTTTGCCAAAGGTATATCACTTGCTTTTTGTATAATCATTCCCAATAATTGTGTGCTTCCACTCAAATATTCAAACTCTTTCCCCGGGGGATTAATTACTTTTAGATTTAAGATAGTTTCAGCTAAGTCATCGTCGTAATTAGCTCTTGCCGTAATTGAAAACGGACTTGAATAAGATTCGACCCAATCTAAACCAGATGCCATAGAAGATAAATCACCGACTGTTGTTTCTGTACCCTCAAATTCCTTATAAAAATCACTAATTGGTTGATCTAAACTTTTAATGTAACCATCCATTATAGCCTTACCAAGTAAGGACGAGGTAATACTTTTTGCCATAGAGAATGAGTTTGTTTTAGCGTTTTTTGAGTAATCTTCTGCATACGACTCATACAAGATACTATCATTTTTAATGATTAGAAATGCTACTGTACCGAGATCATTATTTGTACTAGTAAGAGCTTTGGTAGGTGTATTTAAATTATAGTTTTTATGCAAAGGCCATTCATCTGATGTCGCTCCTTTTTTAATAGTATCATTTTCAAAATAAGGATGGTCATCAATAAAAGCAGTGGAATGACCCGTAAAATAAACCACGCGAACACCTTTTAAAATATAATCGTAATCAAAAATATAGGAGGCAATAATTAATAAGCCTATAACCCCAATTAGGTATTTGATCACTTTCTTTAATACTTTCATAAGCGTTATAATTCGTTTTTAGATTTACGATTCTTTAGTTTTTCTTTATAAAAACGTTTGTCATCGATAGAAAAAGTTTTATTAAAAGTAGCAATTATATTTTGTTTTTCATCGACCAAATTCAGGGTTTTCACAATATCTGTTTGATTGTTTTCCACAACGAATTTTTTTTTATTCGAAATGTCTTCAGAAGAAAATATAAATTCACCATAAATAGTTGACTTAGCTAGCTTTTTATAACGTGCTTCAACAGATTTATCCCAAACCACATAATCGTCTCCAAGAATTTGAATCAATTGAACCATAAAGATTCGATCTATTGCTACTAACATACTACCTCCAAATATAGAACCAACATAATTGCTGTTTTATCAATTGAGTTTTAGTCTAATCTTGATATAATGTAAATCATCACTGACTTCAATTAATTTTGCAATGGTTATGCGATACATTGGTGACCCATTGACACCATATTTGTCTATAGTTTATACTTTTAAGAATCGTTATAATAACTCGCTTCCCCATTTGCACATTAAAAGAGTGTTTGTTGTTTGTATTCACTTTCGTGGTTCAGCAACCATTGTTTTCTATGCAGTCCACCAGCATAGCCTGTTAAGCTTCCATCGCTTCCAATAACTCTGTGACACGGCACGATAATCCAAATTGGATTTTTACCATTAGCACTTGCTACAGCTCTAATGGCTTTTACATCTCCTAACTGTTTAGATAATTGAAGATATGATATCGTTTTTCCATAAGGAATGTCTTCAAGTAGTCTCCAAATCGTTTTTTGAAAAAGGGTCCCTTGAGGATTTAGTTTTAAGTCGAAAGTTTTACTTTTATTTTTAAAATAGGCTGTAAGTTGCGCTACACATTCTATAAGTGACTCAGGGATGATTTCAGATAATTCTTCTTCTGTATCTACTATTGAAACTGAAGTAATACCAGCGCTATCACCACTAATTTTAGCGTAACCTAAAGGGGAATTAATAATACACGTTTCCAAATGCTATTCGTTTGTCTCGGAAGGCTTATCCTCAAGAATTCCTAGTTTTTTAGCTCGCGCTTCCCAGTTTTTTCTTGCCATAAATTGCAGATCTGAAACATTATCACTTTCGTCCATAATTTCGAGTCCAAGCAAGGTTTCTATAACATCTTCCATCGTCACCAAGCCACTTACAGAGCCATATTCATCAACGACTAATGCCATATGATTGCGGCTTTCTACTAATTGCTCAAATAATCTTGGGATTGGCAAACTGCGATTTACAATAATGATATTTCTTTTAATCTCAGATAATAACTTAGAGCCATTTCCTAGTGCCATTTCCTTAAAGACTTCATCTTTTAAAACTAAACCAGTAATATTGTCGATATCTTCCGTGAAAACAGGAATACGAGAAAAACGAATATTCTGATTTGCAGCAAAAAACACATCAATAGTTTTGCTCTCATTTTCAGTCTTCATTACGGTGCGTGGCGTCATAATATCTTTAGCCTGTACTTCTTTAAAGTTGAGTAAATTTTTTATCACTTTACTTTCGCTTTCTTCAAAAACACCTTCCTCATGCGCGATATCGGTCATAGCCATAAAGCCCTCTCTACTCAAAACACTGCCATGGCCTTTACCACCAATTAATTTTGTAGTGAGTTGAAGCAACCATAAAACACCCGTGTATTTTAGAGGAAAAATTAAAACATGAAGCGCTTTCGTAGTAAAGTGTGCCAACTGTTTCCAATACGTTGCACCGATGGTTTTTGGAATAATTTCTGAAGCCACCAAAATAAGAAGCGTCATTAATGTTGACACTACGGCAACCATGAGGTCTTCTGTAAATTCGATGCCTATAAAAGTTTGTTTAACACTTCCATAACTCTCTAAATATGCAACTTTTGCTTGTACACCAACCAAGATAGCACCAACCGTATGCGCAATAGTATTTAATGTTAAAATTGCGATTAATGGTCGATCAACATCCTTTTTTAACTCTTCCAATTCAACAGCATAAGCCTTGCCTTCTTTCTTTTTAAGGTTGATAAACGTAGGTGTAATACTTAAAAGCACAGCCTCTAAAATGGAACATAAAAACGAAAAGAAAATGGATATGATAGCGTAAAAAATGAGTAAGCCCATTAATGTATTGAAGTTTAGTTGCTACAAAGTTACGAAATGAATGGTTAAACTTGCTACACAAATTTAGTTCTTAATTATTTGGTAACTAATCTATCAAGGTGCAATATGTTCAAATTTTTGAGGTACTCATTAGAGTGATTCATCTTAACTTGTAATAGAAAATATTTAGTTTTAATACTTGACCTAATAGAACTCAAACTTTCTCTTATCAAATAAAGGGCAAAGTAACGTATTGCCGTAAAAAAGGACAGTTTAGAACAACCCTAAACCAACCCAAAAAATACAGATATTTAAAATGATGCTTTAGAAATACTGGATGAAGCGCAACCTCTTGAAGGATTTTTGGTGTTTAATGAAAGTAAAGGTCTTTATAATAATTCAAATTTAGGATGTTTAACTCAGGTCAATTTAGACCCTATTATAATTTCCGCTTAAAATACCTTGATTTATTTACTCATTTGAAATCAAGTGTTTTACGCTATAAAATATTGCGTTTTATCCCATAAAACTGCATTACAACAATTTTATCTATTTATATAATAAGATTCAAAAATTTTAAGACGACATTTATGGTAACACAGTCAAAAGCACCTACATATAGTGCTGAAAACCAGTGTAAAAGAATAGTTTTTTTACAAAAAACTTAAAACATAAGCTAACAATTTAACCAAAACAATAATGAAATTAAGCGTAGTCATTCCTTTATACAATAAGGAAAAATTTATTGATCGCTGCTTAAAAAGCCTACTGGCACAAGACCTATTCCCAAATGAATACGAAATTATTGTAATCGACGATGGTTCAACAGATACTGGTAAATTAATTGGCCAGAGTTATGCTGATAAATATCCTAATATTCATTTCTTTAGCCAAGAAAATGCTGGTCCTAGTGCTGCCCGAAATAGAGGGTTAGAAGCGACAAAAGGTGATTACATTTATTTTCTAGACGCTGATGATTACCTGGCTTACAATACTTTAAATCGCCCTCTTGAATTATGTCAGCAAAATAACCTTGATATATTGAAATTTAATACCAAGGAAGTAAAGGAAGATGCATTACCTGATTTTTTACCACAAAAACTTGAAGATAAAGCCCTACAAGTTATGGATGGTATTACATATATTGCTAACTTTTTTTCCAAAAATGAAGCTTGGCGCTATTTAGTTAAGAAAGAGTTTTTGACTGATACTGGAATAATATTTACAGAAGGCACCCTATACGAAGATGCTATTTTTACTGTAAGTCTATTTTTAAAAGCCAATAGGATGGCTAAGGCGAACTTAGATATTCATAGATATGTTGTGGTTCAGGATTCCATAGTAACAAATAGAGACCCTGTCCATAACCTAAAATTCATTCATGGTATGGTTAATGCCGTTGAAATAATTACTGATTTGATCAAAGGTCTTAACAGTTCTCATGTGAATTATCACGGCGCTGTAAAAAGGTTGAAAGCTAAACAGCAGGCGCTTGTTTTTGCCCTAATAATAAGAACATTTAAGTATCGTCTTCTTAATTTTAAGGACTTAAAAAAAATATTGGTTAAGCTGAATAAGTTAGAAGTCTACCCAATTGACCCTAAGATAGGAGGAGTAGCAAAAAGTAAGACCAGTATTTTACCTATTATAAATAATAAGACGCTCCTTTTTTTTGGAATAGGTATTAGAAGGCTAATCCCCTTGCGTTAAAGAATTATTGTAAGTTTCATTAGATTAACTACTTTTTAGTTGATATTTCTTTTATCGCTTTTCTCCAAAATACTTATCTAACATATTGGTTTCCAATGTCTTCGAAAAAAAAGAAAAACCCCTTCTACAATTCGGATTTATTGGTCTTAAACCAATTTAACCTTTAAATGTCGCATATAATTCGTTTCTTTTTGTCCCATTTTTCATTATAACACAGAACCTTAGCTAAGCCTATGCCCATATTTTACTCTTAAGCTAGACAAAAATTAATTTGGTCCTATAAATAGCTAAACTATATCTAGCCATTTAGAATTTTTACAACATCTTTAGCAAAGTAACTCGCAATTACATCAGCACCAGCGCGCTTTATAGATGTAATTTGTTCCATCATAACGGCATCATGGTCTAACCAGCCTTTTTCGGCTGCTGCTTTTAACATGGCATATTCACCAGAGACTTGGTAAACTGCAATTGGCACATCAAAGGTATTTCTAATATCTCTTACAATGTCTAAATAACATAAACCGGGCTTTACCATAACAATATCTGCGCCTTCGTTAATATCCATTTCGGTTTCTCTTATGGCTTCGTCTCTATTTGCAAAATCCATTTGATAGGTGTTTTTATCTTTAGGAATATCAACCATATCGACAGGTGCAGAATCTAAAGCATCTCTAAAAGGCCCATAAAATGCAGAAGCATATTTAGCAGAATAACTCATAATTCCTGTATCTATAAAATTAGATTGGTCTAAGGCTTCTCTAATCCCTAAAACACGACCATCCATCATATCACTGGGTGCGACGAAGTTTGCTCCAGCTTCAGCATGCGAAATACTCATTTCTGCTAAAATTTTAACTGTAGCATCATTAATTATTTTTCCGCCTTCAACAATACCGTCATGTCCGTAAGACGAAAATGGATCTAAAGCCACATCTGTCATAACCAACATTTCTGGACAAACGTCTTTAACAGTTTTAATAGCGCGCTGCATTAGCCCATTAGGGTTTAAGGCTTCTGTTCCTTTATTGTCCTTTAAGATATCATCTACTTTCACAAAGAGTAAAACAGATTTTAAACCTAAGCTCCAAAGCGTTTTCACTTCGTCTTTTAGTAAATCTAAACTGAAACGATAGTAGTTAGGCATCGATGCGATTTCTTCTTTAATGCCTTTGCCTTCAACAATGAAAAGTGGCACTAAAAAATCGTTAGGTGAAATTATAGTTTCTCTTACTAAACTTCTAATAGCTTCGTTGGTTCTTAAGCGTCTATTTCTTCTTATTGGAAACATATCTGTTTATTTTTTTAAGTTGAATTCATCATTTACATTGTCAGCAGCTTTCAAAATAAATTTTGGAGCATTAAATCGATAGCCGACAAATAATTGGAAATATGGAATGTTGTCTTTAATATAAGATGAGCGATCAACATCATGATTTAATACTAAATAACTGTAATGAGCGCCTAAGTATATATTGTTTTTATCGTAAACTATTGAGCCTCTAAAATTGAGTTCTGTGAGTAAAGATATTAAGGATTCACCATCTGTTTCGCTATGATTTATGCCAATACCTGCGGAACCTCCAGCCGAAATAAGAAGGTTTTTTCTAACAACCCAGTTATAGATGTAGGAAGGGGCAAATGCAAGATCATATGAGAAATAATCGTCATCTACACTCCCTTCAATTATGTCATATTTTGAATAATAATAAACTAAGCTGGGAATAAAACTTCCGGCACTAATCAATTGCTTTTCGTCTTGAGTAGCGATGGCACGATAAGAAAAGTTTTTATTAAAAATATAAGAAGTGCTACCTCCTATTTTCAGAGACTTTATTTTTGGGAAATATACACTAAGGTTTTCATCTGGAATTTTGATGAAAAAGCCCTTTTGCTGATAGAAATCAATGGTTTGCATCCATTGCCCTGAGAACGCTCTTAGGTTGAGATTAAATAACTTTGAATCTTTGTTGTTTTGGTTCTCAGATATAAAATTGGGAGCAAATGAATAAGATAACACGATAGACCTAAATGCTATTGAAGCACCAATACGGTCTTGTTTATTTGCTAATAAATCATAATTAAGGTTATCGTTTCTATCTTGAATACTTAAAGAGTTAGACGTATTTACCCCAAATATTCGTGCCGTTATTTTATTTGGAAATTCAACTTTATAAATTGTAGTATCCCCCTCAGTTTCGCTAAGGATTGCCTTCTGGCAATAGCCTAAAGCTAGGGCCCCAAAAAACATAAAACACAAATTGATTTTTAATCTATCCATGCCTTAGGATGTTTTAATACTTCAACTATTTTGTCTTCTTCACTGCCTGCTTCAGGGTGATGATCATAAACCCACTGCACATGTGGTGGTAAGCTCATTAAAATACTCTCTATTCGCCCATTGGTTTTTAAACCAAATAAAGTCCCTTTATCATGCACGAGGTTAAACTCTACATAGCGTCCGCGACGAATTTCTTGCCAATTGCGTTGGTCTTGAGTATATGCTAAATCTTTACGTTTTTCTACTATCGGTACATAGGCTTCTAAAAAACTATCTCCAACTTCAGTAACAAAGTTAAACCAGTTTTGCATGCTCATAGTATCTGTAGCTTTACAATAATCGAAAAATAGACCGCCTAGCCCACGTGCTTCATTTCTGTGTGCATTCCAGAAATACGCATCACAACGTGCTTTGTATTTTGAGTAGAATTCTTTATGGTGCTTATCACAAGCCGTTTTACAAGTTTGATGAAAATGTTTAGCATCGTCTTCAAATAAATAATAAGGTGTTAGATCTTGTCCACCACCAAACCACTGATCTACAATGTTGCCCTGTTTATCATACATTTCAAAGTAGCGCCAATTGGCATGTACAGTTGGTACCATTGGATTTTTAGGATGTAAAACCAAACTTAAGCCACAAGCAAAGAAATCGGCATCTTCAACACCAAAGTATTTTTGCATGCTATCTGGTAGTTTACCGTGTACGCCAGAAACATTAACACCACCTTTTTCAAAAACAGCTCCATTTTCTATGACTCGTGTTCGTCCGCCACCACCTTCTGGTCGTTTCCAATTGTCTTCTTTAAATTTTGCTTTTCCATCAATCGCTTCTAGTCCAGAAACAATGGTGTCTTGTAACTCATGTATGTATTTGAAGAATTTGT
>JAWUVW010000101.1:0-15449 GCA_034112185.1 Flavobacteriaceae bacterium
AAAAAAAGCGAGCCAAATGGCTCGCTTTTTTTATGTAACAGAAACTTATACTAATACAAAGTGAGGTCTATTTCTTGCCCATTATTAAATGTAAATGTGGCTTGATTATCACAATCACCAACACTATAATCAAATGGTCCATCAAAATTTGTGCGTTGCGCATCAACACTTCCGCTTATAAAATAGAAACAAATTACTTCATGACGCAACGCTGCTAGGACTTTATAAAAATGTGTGTGTGTGTGTGTGTTACTTTTAACAACAGTCGTTGACCAATGTTCCATGATTTCAAATACATTACCACTAAATACGCTACTACCAAAACCTTCACTCATTATCTAATTCTTAATCCTTCTCTACTCGCTTGTGCACGATTAGGCCAAATAACAATTATGTCTAAGGTTTGTGTGCGTGTGCATTTCCATTGTCGTTTGACAATTCTTTTAATACTGTTTTGCTTCCTATGATATTTTTAGCATCAAAGAAAAAATCAACCAAATCATAAGTCATTAAAACTTATTGTGCCTCTGGATCTCCCATATAAGAGAATACGATTTGACCTTAAATAAGTGACCGCGAACTGCGCGGCTTCTGTATCAAAATCTACCGTAACGTCTCTAAAACCTCTTTATTCACCTACTTTAACCATTACACAATATGATAAACCATTAGGTATTTGTACTTCAGTATTTCTCTTAGAATTGCTAATCTCATGGCCTTCGTAAGCATCACTAATAATGGCCGCTAGGACACTTGCTGCTTTATCGCTTTCAAAAGAGAATCTTACTTCCGAGATATCTTTATTTTGTTCTTCTTGCGCAACAGCATCATCTTCACTATAATCTGAAAATGTCAAACCTAAAAACGCTAAGGCAAACATTAATTTTATCATTGCATTCTTAATTGAATTATTTGAAGTTAAGACCATCCTAAAATGAAAACGTTACATTTTAAAACTAAAAAATAAAACAAACCTTACATTGTTTTTTGCAAATTATTAAAAATCACTATATCGGTTTTAAAAAAAATACATAAATAGCCATCTGAAGTTTTATTTAATTTTTTATGAAAGGTAATCTACCAATCAACGACTATCTATTGACACAATTTTATATACAAATATTAAAATCGAAAAAATGAAAAACACACTTATTTTACTGTTTTTAGGAGTTGGATGCATCTTAAGTGCTCAAAGTATAGATTACAATACAGACAAAGGTTATAGTGCTAATGGATTTGATGTTGTGTCATATTTTAATAATACAGCAACAGAAGGCAGTGAAAAATTTATTACTACACATAATGGCGTAAAATATAGGTTTTCGTCTCAAGCAAATTTAAAAACTTTTAAGGCAAATTCTGACAAGTATATACCTCAGTACGGAGGGTATTGTTCTTATTCCATGGGTACTTCAGGTGAGAAGGCAAGTATAGATCCAGAAACTTTTGAAATAAGAAATGGTAAATTGTATCTTTTTTATAATTCTTGGGGAACAAATACTTTAAAAAGTTGGCTAAAAAAGGGTCCCGCTAATTTGGTGATTCAAGCAAATAAAAATTGGGATAAAATAAAATATAAAAAGTAACACCCGTTTATTTTTGATGGATACCTTTAATTTTATTTAAAAAAACCATAAATAATCTAAACTTGTAACTAATTTCTAAATTAGTCTATTTAATTAATAGTTTACATCCTAAAAAAGCGAGCCAAATGGGTCGCTTTTTTTATGGAACAGAAACTTATACTAATCCAAAGTGAGGTCTATTTCTTGCCCATTATTAAATGTAAATGTGGCTTGGTTATCGCATTCGCCTTCGCCAAAATCAAATAGCCCGCCAAAGTTGGTGCCTTGCACATCCAATGCACCACTCACAAAGTAATCGCAAATTACGTCTCTACGCAATGGCGTTATCACTTCGTAAGTATGTGTATGACCATTCACAAAGGTTGCCGTCCAATCTCCGGTGATTTCAAATACGTTATCACTAAAAACACCACTACCAAAACCTTCTACCCATTCTCTAATTCTGACGCCTTCTCTAGATGCTTGAACGCCATTTGGCCAGATAACTGTTATACTCAAATCGTGTGTAAATTGAGGGTTACCGTTTTCATTAGATAATTCTTTAAGAATAGAACGACTTCCAATACTATTTTTGGCATCAAAGTAAAAATTAACTAAGTTATAATTAATCCTAATTTGTTGCGCTTCAGGATCTCTAGTGTAATCAAATACAATCTGTCCTTTTAATAAATGGCCACGCACCCTACAACCTTCTGTCCCAAAGTCTATTGCCACTTGTCGATAACCTTGTTGCGCAACAACAGTAAGGGTAGCACATTCGGGAATATTTCTAGTTTGTGCGTTTCTGCCTATAATACCAGATTCCTCAGCTTCATAGAACTCAATAATTAGATCGCCTAGAACATTATCTACCAGATCGATCTCAGCTGAGCCTTTCACCTCCAAAGCGTCTTCTAATTGATTTTCTGTTTCTGTAGCTTCATCGTTGCTACTGCATGATGTACCGATTAAGCCAAAAATCATAAGGCTTAGAACTCCGTTTTTAAACACATTAAAAATTCTACTCAGATGATTCATAATGTTTTTTTTGACGTCGTGATTTAATAAATTCATGATCCCTTTTTTTTGAACTCATCTTGTCTTTTCATTTTAAAAGAAAAACTCAAGATGCGTTTATCGTTACTATACTGTTAAGACCAGCGCATATTAAAAAGGTTTAATGGTTCATAATAATTTATGCTTTTTTGAGATAGATTTTAAACTCCGTTCCTTTACCAACTTCGCTCTTCACCTCTACTTTACCACCTAGGGATTCGATATGATTTTTTGTAATAAAAAGACCAATACCAATAGCATCTTCATTGTAATGAAAGGTTTTATACATTTGAAAAATCTTATCTCCGAATTTTTCCATATCTATTCCTAAGCCATTATCTTCTACCTTAAATAAGATAAAATCATCCTGAACTTCAGAAGATAATTTAATGATTGGTGCTCTTTCATCAGATCTATACTTTATCGCATTGGTAAGAAAATTTAGCACAATACTATCGAGATAAGCCGGAATTGCTCTCACCATGAGGTCTTCATCAATTTCATTATAAATAATAGCATTTGCATTTTGTGCCAGAGCAATTATGTTATACATCGCTTTTTGGACGTAGGCGTATAAGTTGAGCGCTTCTAGTTCTGAAGATTCGATTTCTTTAATCTTAGCAACCTCTGTTAAATGTGATACGGTTTCATCCAAATTTCCAACAGCCATTTTTAATAGTTGATAATTTTCGTTTTGGCCTCCCCCTGAAAAATCCTCCTCTAAAAACTCAGTAATTGTAGCTAGGTTAGCTGAGTGCGACCTTAAATTGTGTGTTACAATATCGGCAAATGATGTCAATCTTTCATTCTGCTCTATAACGACTTGAAGCATTGTTTTTAACTTATCTTGGTTTTTTTGTCGGTCGGTAATATCTGTAAACTGCCATATCATGTGAGGTCTTCCTTCCTTAAAATAAACCAACGACACATAAATTGACACCCAAATTATAGAACCGTCTTTATGAAAATAGCGTTGCTTAACACGGTATTTATCAATTTTACCATGAATAAGATCTTGGTATTTTTCTTCATGCACACCAAGATCTTCAATAAACACAATATTATCAATATCCATATTGAAGAGTTCTGATCGTGTATAGCCAAATATATCGCAAACACTTTTATTCATTTTTAACCAATATCCTTCCATACTTACAATAGCTATTCCATTGTAAGTATGGTTAAAGACACGATCTAAAACATCATTAGCGTTAGAAATACTTTCTTGTGTGCGTTTCGCTGTCATCCATAGAATTTTAATAGATTGATATGGAAAGCTCTTAATTGGTCAAAGGGGCGACTAATTATAACAATATGATACCGCATTAAGTTACGAAAAAAAAGCAAAAATCACAAAAAAACGCTATCTTTGCCGCTCGAAAGACGAGCTTTCGTATACATAAAAATCATTTACAATAATATTAGCATGTATTTAGATCCAAAAGAAAAAGCAGCCATCTTTAAGAAACACGGTAAAGATGTAAAGGACACAGGTTCTGCAGAAGGACAAATCGCATTGTTCACTTACAGAATTAATTACTTAACTGAACACTTAAAAAATAATCGTAAAGATTATAATACGGAGCGTTCATTAGTAAAACTAGTAGGAAAGCGTCGCTCATTACTAGATTACTTAACTAAGAAAGATGTCTTAAGATATCGTGCAATAGTTAAAGAATTAGGATTAAGAAAATAATATCAAAAGAGGCTTCGTGCCTCTTTTTTTTATACAATTAACTCTTACGATAGAGTATAACAATCGTAAATAAGAAGCTGGATCCCGAAAAACGTTCGGGACAAATAGTTTTTCATTGGTCACGACTTTAAAAGTCACACAACAACTACAACAACACAACGACCATTGTTTAATTAGAATTAAAATATTTATGATTCCAAAAGTTTTTAGAGAGGTCATTGACCTAGGTGACGGTAGAGAAATTTCTATCGAAACTGGAAAATTAGCAAAACAAGCTCATGGTAGCGTTGTTGTGCAATCAGGAAAATGTATGTTATTATGTACAGTAGTTTCCAATTACGAACAGAAAGACCTTGGTTTTCTGCCGTTAACAGTAGATTACAGAGAAAAATTTGCTGCATCAGGTCGTTATCCTGGAGGTTTCTTCAAAAGAGAAGCAAGACCAAGTGACGGAGAAGTATTAACAATGCGTTTAGTGGATCGCGTTTTACGTCCATTATTCCCAAAAGATTATACTGCAGAAACTCAAGTGATGATTCAATTAATGTCTCATGACGATGACGTTATGCCAGATGCTATGGCAGGATTAGCCGCTTCGGCAGCGATCCAATTATCAGATTTCCCTTTTGAATGTGCCATCTCTGAAGCTAGAGTTGGTCGTATAAATGGTGAATTTATAATCAATCCAACACGTGCTCAATTATTAGAATCTGATTTAGATATGATGATTGGTGCTTCTGCCGATTCAGTAATGATGGTAGAAGGTGAAATGGATGAGATTTCTGAAGAAGAAATGGCAGATGCCATTAAGTTTGCTCACGAAGCTATTAAAGTTCAATGTGCTGCTCAATTAAGATTAGCAGAAGCCTTTGGAAAAAAAGAAGTTCGTGAATATGAAGGGGACAGACAAGAAGAAGATTTAGCCAAGAAAATTCATGATATGGCTTATGATAAAGTGTATGCTATCGCAAAAGCTGGATCTGCTAAACATGAAAGATCTGCGGCATTTAAAGAAATAAAAGAAGCTATTAAAGCCTCGTTTTCCGAAGAAGAAATGGCGGATTATGGTGGTTTAGTTTCTGATTATTACCGTAAAGCTGAAAAAGCGGCTATTAGAGATTTAACCTTAAATGAAGGCTTGCGTTTAGATGGTCGTAAGACTGATGAAATTAGACCAATTTGGTGTGAGGTAGATTACTTACCATCAACACATGGTTCTGCTATTTTTACGCGTGGAGAAACTCAAGCTTTAGCTACTGTAACTTTAGGAACCTCTAGAGATGCAAACAAAATAGATATGCCATCTCACGAAGGTGAAGAAAATTTCTATTTACATTATAATTTCCCTCCTTTTTGTACTGGAGAAGCGCGACCAATTCGTGGCACCTCTCGTAGAGAAGTTGGACATGGTAATTTAGCACAACGTGGTTTAAAAGGAATGATTCCCGACGATTGTCCTTACACAGTACGTATCGTATCTGAAGTCTTAGAATCTAACGGTTCGTCTTCTATGGCTACTGTATGTGCAGGAACTATGGCTTTAATGGATGCTGGTGTACAAATGACTAAGCCAGTTTCTGGTATTGCGATGGGATTAATTTCTGATGCTACTTCTGGAAAATACGCTGTATTATCTGATATTTTAGGTGATGAAGATCATTTAGGAGATATGGATTTTAAAGTTACTGGTACTGCAGACGGTATTACCGCTTGCCAAATGGATATTAAAGTAAAAGGATTATCCTACGAAATTTTAGTGAATGCGCTACAACAAGCGCGTGCTGGTCGTTTACATATCCTAGAGAAATTGACGGATACCATTGCTACACCAAATGCAGATGTAAAAGATCATGCGCCTACAATGGTAACAAGACGTGTTCCTAACGAATTTATTGGTGCCTTAATTGGACCTGGTGGAAAAGTAATCCAGGAAATGCAAAAGGAAACTGGGACGACTATCGTTATTAACGAAGATCCAGTAACTGACGAAGGTATTGTTGAAATTTTAGGTGTTGGAAGAGAAGGTATTGATGCTGTTATGGCAAAAATAGATTCTATCTTATTTAAGCCTACAGTGGGTAGCGTATACGAAGTGAAAGTCATTAAGATGCTCGACTTTGGAGCAGTCGTAGAATATATGGATGCACCAGGAAACGAAGTCTTATTACACGTAAGTGAATTGGCTTGGGAACGCACAGAAAATGTATCTGATGTGGTGAACATGGGAGACGTTTTCGATGTGAAGTATTTTGGACAAGATCCAAGAACGCGTAAAGAAAAAGTATCTCGTAAAGCGATTTTACCAAAACCAGAAGGTTATGTCGCAAGACCGCCAAGAGAAAGTAATGGTAGAGATAGTCGTGGACGTGACAACAGAGGTCGTGATAATCGTCGTGATGATCGTAAGCCTAGAGAAGATAAGAAGGAAGAGTAATTTCTTTTTTGAAACTTCATACTATAGAAAGCCCAACAGTGATGTTGGGCTTTTTTGTATTCTTAAATCCGGGTTAAAACAAAACAATACTGGCTAAATAATAGCTTATAGACTATTGTTTTTCAGATACTTATGTCTATATCTCGAATATATTATCAAAATAAGATAGTTTTTTACGCAACCATTTCTAAATTATTTAGACTATAAAGAAACAGGATGTATGAAAACTTATAAATTATTGCTTTTAGCACTGGTTCTTTTAAACTCATGTACTGGCGATCAGGATGACAATTTAGCCAACACAACTAATTTCATAGTCGCGGAAATTATTAGAAGTGATTCTAACTTATTTAACAATCTAAAAGATATCGCTTCAAGTAGTGACGAGCCTCATGAAACTATTACCTGTATAAATTTTAACTATCCTCTAACTATTTTTGTTTTTAGTGATACTGACCAGCTACTGTATTCGAGCTTTCTTAGTGATGATAATGAGTTTAGTGAATTATTAAATAGCTTAGAAGTAGACAACGCCATAAGCGTAAGTTTTCCAATATCAAGTACGCTTGCATCTGGTGAAGAATTTTTAATAAGCACAAAAGAAGAATTAGAGGAATCTATTAACAACTGTTTAGAAGAAGAATTAATATTTGAATGTAACGGCGTGATTCAAAATCAAAATTGCGTTTTAAAAGTCGGGTACAGCTACAATGATAACAATCCATACTTAGGATCAATTTTTAATCCATCGAACGGACTGCCAAATCTAAACATAGACGATACAACATATATTGGGTCTTGGACAGCATTGATTATAGAGCAAGAACTTCACATTAACATAAGCTTAAACGATACCACCGAAGTAGGCGATTATTTTAATTTCGATTGGAAGGTTGAGTATCTCGATGGTAATTCACTAATTCTTACAAATGAAGATCGCGAACTGGTCCTCAACCAGCGCTGTGATGATGATTACAAGAGCTGTGGAAACTTTGTTTTTGAAGTTTGTGAGACTACCCTTGATAGTGGAATTTCAGATTTTATATTAGACGACTATTCATTCTGTATTTTTGATACCTTAGAATTGGATGAGACCTTTGAAATTACTTATCATGAAACGGAAGACGATGCACTTAACAATACAAACGCTATCGTTTCTAGCGATACTTATAGTAATATCACAGACAATCAAAGCATATTTGTTAGACTATACGATGCTGAAAACGATAAACAGTATTTCATACTAATAAATTTAAAATCAATTGGTTGTTAATTCAAATAAAGAGTTAAGTTATTCAGATGGAATACGATAAGCAATTATATTTAGAAAAACAAGATGGTCTTATTGCATTTATAAAATCATAGAATCATAGTATTTAATTGGATTTAGAAAAAATAATTAAAGCCTGTAAGCGCAATAAATTAAAGGCACAAAGTCATTTATATCAGAGATATAAAGGTGATTTATACATACTATCCCTGAAATACTGTAAAAACAAAGAAGACGCACAAGACAATCTGCAAGATTCATTTATAGAGATATTTAAACAGATTAAAACTTACAAAGGTATTGGTTCGTTTGAAGGTTGGATGAAGCGGATTACTATAAACAAAGCTATAGACACATACAAAAAGATAAAACCAATAAACATTTCAATTAATGATGACATTTTAAAGGACACCACCGTTGAGCGTGGTATTATGGATAACATTCCATTAGATGCTATTTTAGGATACATTCAAGAGCTTCCGTCACAATACCGCATGGTATTTAACCTTTACGAACTTGATGCGTATTCACACAAAGAAATTTCAGACTTACTAGATATTAGTATTGGTACCTCTAAATCTAATTTACATCGCGCGAAAAGTATTTTAAAGCAAAAATTACAACCTGTAGTTGTTTCACTTAAATCCTTCAAAAGCAAATGAAAACAGATAAAGACATCGGATCTGAGGTAAAACAGAAACTTGAAGGCTACAAAAATAGCCCAGACCCAATAGTATGGAGCGCAATTGAATCTAAACTTAAAAAGAAAAGAAGAAAAGTCTTGTTTTGGTATTTCACTTCGGGCTTAGCTACAGCGGTTATTTTTTTAATAGCGTTTTATACTTTTGATGCAGGCAATGTGCAAGATTTTAAACCTTCACCTCAAAACACAACTACTATAGAGTCGTCAACAAGTCATGAGGATTTAAGACATCTTAAAATTAAGGACAGTTCCATTCACTATAATTACAGTGCCGTCGACGACATTTTAACACCTTCAGAAAACAGAACGACTCAAAATGGCACCAAAACAAAAGGACAACTCATAGGTTCTAATCCCATCCCCAAAAAAAACGGAAAAACGTCTAAAATGACTGCATCTAGCGAACGCGATACTCATTTACAAAAAAACCAAAATTCAACAAACAACATAAACCAAAAAGTAAATCCTTATAATACAACTCTTAAGGATGGAGTTTTAGAGTCAGACTCTAGTACTATTAAAAAATCTTTATTCTCAAATACGTCTGCTGACACACTGAAAAACGATGAAGCCTTAAAAACAAACTTGCAAGAAGCTATAGATTCTACATTAATAGATAAAACCAAAAAAATAGAACCTTTAGAAAATGAAGAAACCATTAAGGACAGTTTAGCCAATAGACAAATAAGGTGGACCATCAATCCCCAATTAATAATTTCTAAATATGGCGCTTTTAAAGCCCAAACTAGTAATGACATCACTACAAATTATGGTTTGTTATTAGGTATTAGAATGTCGGAAAAAGCATTTTTAAGATTTGGTTTAAGAAAACTCAATTTAATGAATGACATCGATGGTACAAAAAACACGGTTGACTATTTAGAGTTTCCGCTTGAATTGAAATATTTAATCGGTGATAAAAAATTGAATCCATTTATAACAGCTGGCTTTAGTTATTTCAAATTAGAGGATAGCACATCCGAAAACGAAAACGGACTGGAATATCTCGATACTACTGCATCCTTAAATTTTGGTATCGGTTTAGAACATAAATTATTAGATAAGTTTTATTTAAATGTTGAGTCTAACTTTAATTACCAAATTAAACCGATAACAACAAATGTCGATTATCACCCTTATATTTTATCAATAAGTACAGGTGTCGAATATAGGTTTTAATGTTAATGACCAAAACACACAAAATGAAAGCATCTCGTAAATCAATTACATTAAAAACAGAAGGTTATGTCGCAAGACCGCCAAGAGAAAGTAATGGTAGAGATCGTCGTGGACGTGACAACAGAGGTCGTGATAATCGTCGTGATGATCGTAAGCCTAGAGAAGATAAGAAGGAAGAGTAATTTCTTTTTTTACTTTATAATTAAAACCTCATATTTTTTATGAGGTTTTTTTTGTGCGTAAAAATCTAAATATGCATAATCTATAAAGTTAATTAAAAATAAAAGATGAAATTTATTCTATTTGAACGCAACCATTTATATAATCTTATGTCTATAAAACGTAACACTATACAAAGACAAAAAAGAAAAAATCACTAGTAAAAAAGTTGAATATTTTGCAGCGATAAAAACTACTGCCTTTCTTACATAGCAGACTTTACTATAATTTTTAGAGAACTGATTTAAAATTCAATGTGGTATCTCGCTATCAATTTTTTTTCTTAAATAAAAATCTAAACTTGAACTTAGTACGTACATGTGAGAGTACATTAATTTAAAAATCCAAAAAAATTATGCCCTCTAAAGCAATTCGCCTCAGTACAACCAAATCCACAGTAAAAAGACTAACACATACGATAACTATTTTTTTTCTTAGTAAAAGAAAAACGGAAAATCCTCAGAATAGAATCGTGTTATTAAGTACTTTTTTACTTATAATTATGGGGCTTTATCTTTTCTCTGTTTTTCATAATGATTTTGAAGCATTTAATACGGCTCAATTGGGCGCAACGCTAGGGTATGTCTTTATGACAATTACGACAATACTATTTGCTTATAAGGCACTCTTTTTTATTTACGTGGCATATAACTATTTCAAATATAAGCCTGTCGCCTCTGTTGAAGATGATGAACTACCAACTTGCACCGTAATTGTACCTGCCTATAATGAAGGGAAACAAGTCTGGGACACCTTAATGAGCTTGGCTGACAGCAATTATCCTGAATTTAAAATGCAGTTATTAGCAATAGACGATGGGAGCTTAGATGACACTTGGAATTGGATGCTAAAAGCTAAGGAAAAACTTGGAGATCGTTTAGAAATTTTCCAACAACCAGAAAACAAAGGAAAACGCCATGCACTTTACAGAGGTTTTAATATTGGCACTGGAGACCTATTTGTCACTGTCGATAGTGACTCTATTGTAACGCCTGAGACCCTTAGAAACTTAGTGAGTCCATTTGTTAAAGATGAAGCTTGTGGTGCTGTTGCAGGAAACATTAGAGTTTTAAACAACGCCAATGAAATGCTCCCAAAAATGCTAGATGTAAGTTTTGTTATGAGCTTTGAGTTTATTCGCTCTGCAGAAAGTAATTTAAATTCAGTCTTATGCACCCCTGGTGCCTTGGCGGCCTACAGAAGTTCTGCCGTCTTTGCTTGTTTACCAGAATGGATTGATCAAAAATTTATGGGACAACCTTCAGATATTGGTGAAGATCGAGCGCTAACGAACATGATTTTAAAACAAGGAAAACACGTTTTATTTCAAAAAAATGCTGTCGCTTATACGAATGTCCCAGAAGAATATCTAGGTTTATATAAAATGTTTATTCGATGGGGACGAAGTAACGTAAGAGAGAATCTTGAAATGGCGAAATACGTTTTTACAAATTTTAGAGCAACCTCAAAATTAGGAACGCGATTATTATTTATAAGTCAGTTTTTAAAGCTTCTTATGAGTTATCCTTTACTAATTTTTATGCTATTTTTCGTTTTAGTCCACCCCTTATTATTCTTAGGTTCTACGCTATTGAGTATTTTGATAATTTCAACATTTTCATTAGTATTCTTTAGTATTCGTTATAAGACCTATCAAGGATTTTGGGTATATACCTACAGTATTTTATACACCTTTGGTTTATTTTGGATTACACCTTATGCCATTGCTACGGCAAGCAGACGAGGCTGGTTAACGCGAGGTTTGGCTGAGAAGCGATAAAACAGATGAACTCTTTTATTAAAACCAACCTCAATTGAGGCACTTTATCTATTAATTGAAGTCACTCAGGTCTTAGATTTTGAATAATTGCATAAAATCTTTATATTACATGTAACATTTTTGTGCTTTTTTACGTATAATAAAAGCAACACGTTGTTGCAAAGACATTACACAAATCTTAAAATAAAATGAGACAACTTAAAATCACCAAGCAGGTTACCAATAGGGAAACTGCATCGTTAGATAAATACTTACAAGAAATTGGTAAGGTAGATCTTATTACGGCAGATGAAGAAGTTGAGCTAGCACAACGTATTAAAGCGGGTGATCAATTAGCTTTAGAGGAACTTACAAAAGCTAACCTACGTTTTGTCGTATCCGTTGCAAAACAATACCAAAACCAAGGTTTAACCTTACCCGATTTAATTAATGAAGGAAATTTAGGTTTAATTAAAGCAGCGCAGCGTTTTGATGAAACGCGTGGATTTAAATTTATTTCCTACGCGGTTTGGTGGATTAGACAATCTATTTTACAAGCTTTAGCAGAACAATCTCGTATTGTACGTTTGCCGTTAAACAAGATTGGCTCTATAAATAAAATTAATAAGACCTTTGCCTTTTTAGAGCAAAGTCATGAGCGTCCGCCTTCGGCAGAGGAAATTGCAAAAGAATTGGACATGACCATTAACGATGTTAAGGAGTCCATGAAAAACTCTGGGCGTCACGTTAGTATGGATGCCCCTTTAGTTGAAGGTGAAGACTCTAACCTGTACGATGTTTTGCGTAGTGGTGAATCTCCAAATCCGGATAGAGATTTATTACACGAATCGTTACGTACTGAGATTGAACGTGCCTTAGAAACCTTAACCCCACGTGAAGCCGATGTTATCAGATTATACTTTGGTTTGGCAAGTCAACACCCTATGACGCTTGAAGAAATAGGTGAAACATTCGATTTAACGCGTGAGCGTGTAAGACAAATTAAAGAAAAAGCAATTCGTAGGTTAAAACATACCTCACGAAGTAAGATATTAAAGACATATTTAGGTTAGGATGTTGTATATTTGGCTTCCAACCTTATAAAGGTAACAACAGTTACAAAACATAACTGTTCGTTTTTTGATTGATGAAAGAACCCACGGCTGATTACCGTGGGTTCACTTTTTTTCCCATCTTCCGTCTTCCCTAAGGGAAGAGACTTTCCTGTAGTCCCATCTTCCGTCTTCCCTAAGGGAAGAGACTTTCCTGTAGTCCCGTCTTCCGTCTTCCCTAAGGGAAGAGACTTTCCTGTAGTCCTATCTTTCGCCTTCTACTTCTCAATCACAGGCACCTCATGTCTCATATCTAATTCCTAATCCCACATACTTAATCCCTATTCTTTCAGTTTTAAAAAGACCCTATTAATCTTCAATTTTATTTACCTTTGCACAAATCCAAAACACCACACTGCACATGGCTTCAAAATTAATTGCACCTTCTATGCTAGCTGCCGATTTCGGTAATTTACAACGGGATACGGAACTGGTAAATAATAGTGATGCCGATTGGTTTCATATCGATGTAATGGATGGCCACTTTGTCCCAAACATATCGTACGGTATGCCCGTAATTGCGGCCATTAAAAAGCATGCTACAAAGCCATTAGACGTGCATTTAATGATAGAGCAACCCGAGCGTTATATAGAAGAATTTGCTAAGGTTGGTGCAGATATTATTACGGTACACTATGAGTCTACAGTACATCTACATAGAACTTTAAGACAAATTAAAGAAACAGGCTGTAAAGCTGGTATTGTACTGAATATAACCACACCACTCACCGTTTTGGAGGATATCTTACCAGAATGTTATATGATTCTGTTAATGTCCATCAATCCTGGTTTTGGTGGTCAAAAATTTGAAGACATCACTTACAAGCGCGTTAAAAGACTTCGCCAAATGATTAACGAACAAGGTCTAGATACACGTATTGAAATCGATGGTGGTGTGACGGATAAAAATATTGAAGCTCTAGTCGAAGCCGGAGCAGACACTTTTGTAGCAGGAAGCCATGTGTTTAAAAGTGACGATCCAACTAGAGCCATTGCTAATCTTAAAACTTTGGCAAATTCATTGTAATACAATCCAAAAGGTGAACCATACACCCTTTTTGGCCTTACCAAGTTAAAATATAGTTTTGATCACAGTAACGTAAAATATAACTATTAAAATCTTAGTAGGCCTTTTAAAGTAGCGTATTTAATACTGAGCAATTAAATAGTTAATTAAATCTGTAGTCGTCACAATACCTACCAAACTTCCGTCATCAACTACAGGCAACGCATGAAACTCTTTTGAGGCCAAAATTTCGGCAACCTCCTTAATTGAGGTTTGCGAATCTACAGTCGTTATATTTTTAGCCATAACCTGATCAATTGTAAACATATTATAGACTAAAGTGTCTACATCTTTCTCAGATTCATCAACGGCATCAGCAAAACTAATACGCAGTAAATCGGTATAACTCAACATGCCAATAATAACTTCGCCTGATACCACGGGGATATGTCTAATGTTATGACGTTTAAATAATAATTCTGCACGTTCTAAATCATCTGTTCTATTGAGAGCTATGAGGTCCTTCGACATGATAGTGCTCACTGGTATTCTCTGTCTCATAATATTAAGGTTTTAATTCAATATTAAAGGTACTTGATCTCACAAAAAAGAAGTATGACAATTATCATACTTCTAAATGTATAAACGAAATAATTAGAATTTAACTCTTACTACCATAGCCATAATTATAACCATAGTTATAACCATAACCATAGGATTTGTTGGTGTCCACATCATTAAGCACATAGGCTATGTTTTTCAGCTTACCCGATTCAAAAAGACCCTTAGAGTAATTCAGCAAATTCTTCTCAGTGTAGTTGGCTCTTACTAAATAAAGGGTAGCGTCTGCCAATTGCGATATCAACATGGTATCTGTGACCAAAATTGTTGGTGCCGTATCAACAATGATATAATCGTACTCTTGTTTGGCCTCTTCAATTAATTTTTCAAATCGACCATTGGTTAATAAATTTGCAGGATTTGGAGGTATACTTCCGGATAAGATAATATGATGATTGGGGTGTTTATCAAAACCTCGAATTAAAGCTTCTCTCCAATCGTAGTTAATATCATGTAGATAGTTGGACAATCCAGGTTTGTGCTTCTCTTGTTTTATATGCGTATGAATTTGCGGGTTTCTTAAATCGGCACCAATCAATAAAACCTTTCTATTGATACTCGATAAGGCTAATGATAAATTTATACTCACATAGGTTTTCCCTTCCCCTTTAATGGTAGACGTACAATAAATGACCTTACCTGCGCCATTGGCTTTAACAGGCAATATATAATTTACGTTTGAGCTTAAAATTCTAAAGGCTTCGGCCTGTACCGAATTGTCCTCAGGATCACTAAAAATCAAATCTGCTTGCTTTACTCTAGGCAGTTCCCCTACAATAGGAATTTGAGGGTTACGTTGTATCACATCGTCACTGCCTTTCACTTTGGT
>JAWUVW010000102.1:0-23986 GCA_034112185.1 Flavobacteriaceae bacterium
GGTACAGCAGATTTTTCTACTTATGTGGCTTTAGGAAACTCTTTAACATCTGGCTTTACAGATGGGGCCTTATTTATTGCTGGGCAAGAAAATTCATTCCCTAATACCTTGTCTCAAAAATTTGCTTTAGTTGGAGGTGGTGCTTTCACACAACCTTTAATGAATGATAATGTTGGAGGTATCGCTATAGGCGGCAGTCAAATTCCTGGCAACTTTACAGCACCAAGATTAGTATTTGGTGGCGCTGAAATTGGCATTGTTCGCGTAACAGACTTTATTGGTCCTGTAGTTTCTTCCACAGATTTAGTAGTGAATAATCCAGTTGGTCCATTTAATAATATGGGAGTTACTGGAGTAAATAGTACGGAGATGACAACGCCAGGTTATGGCAATTTTAACAATTTAGCTGCTGGTTTAGCTAATCCTTATTTTGTAAGAATGACAGGAGCAACACCAGATGCGACCATAATGGAATTAGCGATGGCACAATCGCCTTCATTTGTAACCCTTTGGATAGGCCCCAATGATGTATTAAGCTATGCTACTGGTGGTGGAGCTACTGGTGCGCCGACACCTCAACCAATATTTGATGATGCCATATCACAAATACTATCAGAACTGGGCGATGTTCAAGCTGTAATGGCAAATATTCCTAATATAACGGACCTTCCTTATTTTACAAGAGTTCCGTTTGCTGCGTTAGATCCATCTAATCCCGATTTTGGAGCTCAAATCCCAACACTTAATGGAATTTTTAGTCAGTTGAATCAAGTATTTGCTTTTTTAGAAAGTGAAGGCGTTCCAAATGCCACTGAACGACAAATCGTTTTTTCTGAAACAGCCGCTAGTGCAGTCGTAATTAATGATGAAAGTTTAACAAATTTATCTGCTCAAATTGAAGGGGTATTGAATGCAAGTCCTACGTTTCCTGCGTTTGTAGAGTCATTTGGTTTACCTGCTGCTGCCGCACCAGCAGTTGCAAACCTTTTTGGTCTCGTATATGGTCAAGCAAGACAAGCCACTGCTAACGATTTATTAGTATTACCAAGTTCTTCAGTTATTGGTTCAGTTAACGAAGATTTTGCTGCCTTTTTAGGGTCTCAGGGTTTACCAGCGGCTTTAGCAGGTCAATTCTCAGTTGAAGGCATATCTTTACCTTTAGAAGATCGATGGGTTTTGGTTCCAAGTGAAATAGATGAAATAGTAATGGCTATCAATGGTTTTAATAGTACAATACAAGCCAGTGCTTCTGCTTCTGGATTTGGATTGGTAGATGTTAATGCTATATTTCAACAAATGGCGAGTGTTGGTTATACCGATGGAGATTATACACTAACAGCTGATCTCGTATTTGGAGGCGCTGTATCTTTAGATGGTTTTCATCCAACTTCAAGAGGATATGCATTAGTTGCCAACGAAATGATGAAAGCGATTGATGCTACCTATGGTTCTAATTTTGAAGCTTCAGGTAATTTAGTAGATCTTGGTGATTTTCCAACAAACTATTCGCCAGCACTTCAATAAAACGTAATTAAAAAACATATTAAAAACCCGAAACACTGTTTCGGGTTTTTTACTTTCTATTCTAATTCAATTGTATTCATTTCCAAACTTTAAAAAACTTCAATTTTTGACACTATTTATATCTGTTTTTTATATTAAAACTCATATATTTGCAGCGCGAAAAACGCAGGTACTCAACTTGATTGCGTAAGGTGTTTTTTGTATTTAAATTATTGAAAAACAAAAACATAAGAGTAATGTCAAAAGTTACAGGTAAAGTTGCACAAATCGTAGGCCCAGTTATAGATGTAGAATTCGCTGCTGGTTCAGAGCTTCCAAAGATTTATGATTCGTTAGAAATCAAAAACCAAGATGGTTCAATATTAGTATTAGAAGTACAATCTCACATTGGTGAAGATACTGTTCGTACTATTGCTATGGATTCTTCAGATGGTTTAAGTAGAGGAACGGAAGTTGTTTCTACTGGTGCTCCAATCCAAATGCCAATTGGTGAAGATGTTTACGGACGTCTTTTTAATGTTATTGGTGATGCTATTGATGGATTAGGGGATTTACCTAAAGCTGGTGATGCAGGTTTACCAATTCACAGACAAGCTCCAAGATTCGAAGATTTATCAACGTCTACTGAAGTTTTATTTACAGGTATTAAAGTTATCGATTTAATTGAGCCTTATGCAAAAGGTGGTAAGATTGGTTTATTTGGTGGTGCTGGTGTAGGTAAAACAGTATTAATTCAGGAGTTGATTAACAATATTGCAAAAGGTCACGGTGGTCTTTCTGTATTTGCAGGTGTTGGAGAACGCACACGTGAAGGAAACGATTTACTTCGTGAAATGTTAGAGTCAGGAATTATCAAGTATGGTGATGACTTTATGCATTCTATGGAAGAAGGCGGATGGGATTTAACCAAGGTTGATAAAGCTGGAATGAAAGAGTCTAAAGCAACTTTCGTATTCGGACAAATGAATGAGCCTCCTGGAGCTCGTGCTCGTGTAGCACTTTCAGGATTAACTATAGCAGAATATTTCCGTGATGGTGCTGGAGAAGGCCAAGGAAAAGATGTATTGTTTTTCGTAGATAATATTTTCCGTTTTACACAAGCGGGTTCTGAGGTATCTGCATTATTAGGGCGTATGCCTTCTGCGGTAGGTTACCAACCGACATTAGCAACCGAAATGGGTGCAATGCAAGAACGTATTACATCAACTAAAAGAGGATCGATTACTTCTGTACAAGCGGTATATGTACCTGCAGATGATTTAACGGATCCTGCACCAGCAACAACGTTTGCTCACTTAGATGCAACAACCGTATTATCTCGTAAGATTGCTGAGCTAGGTATTTACCCAGCGGTAGATCCATTAGATTCTACATCACGTATTTTGACAGCGGATATTTTAGGTGATGAGCACTACAACTGTGCACAACGTGTAAAAGAGTTATTACAACGCTATAAAGAATTACAAGATATTATTGCCATCCTAGGTATGGAAGAATTATCTGAAGAGGATAAAATGGCCGTAGGTCGCGCAAGACGTGTACAACGTTTCTTATCTCAACCTTTCCACGTAGCAGAACAATTTACAGGACTTAAAGGTGTATTAGTAGATATTAAAGACACAATCAAAGGTTTTAACATGATTATGGATGGTGAGTTAGATCACTTACCAGAAGCAGCGTTTAACCTTAAAGGTTCTATTGAAGAAGCTGTTGAAGCTGGAGAAAAAATGTTAGCTGAGGCATAATTGGTTAATAGTTTATAGTTGTTGGTTGCTAGTTTTTCCAACAACCAACAACTAATAACAAACAACTATAAAATATGTATTTAGAAATTGTATCACCTGAGGCGACCTTATTTAGTGGAGAAGTAGATTCTGTTACTGTTCCTGGTGTTAATGGTGAGTTTGAAATGTTAACCAATCATGCACCTATTGTCTCTATTCTTAAAGAAGGCAACGTAAAAGTAGTTGGCAACATTCAACTTGAAGAAACCGTTGAAAATAAATTTACAAAAGCTGATAAAGGGGTTTGGTTAGCGATCAATTCTGGTACTATTGAAATGAAAGATAATAAGCTTATTATTTTAGCAGATTAATATATTTCAATCCTTATTTATAAAAAAAAACGTGAAGCATCTGCTTCACGTTTTTTTTTATATCGTTTAGTATAGTAATGTCTTAATAGGGATTATTTATTTGACTCAAATCAGCTATAGTATTGGTATAAACCCCTGTTTCAAAAGCGCTGATAGATGTAATAATTGTTTGTACAAATAAGGCTAGAAACAGAACAAATACTATTAATACAATTATGTTAAAACCTCTGTGATATCGAAAATTTTGATTGAGTTTTCCCACTTTTAGTGATTGTACTGGTTAGTTAATCCTTAATGTACTAAATAATATTAACAAAACCTTAACTTTTAATGGTTGTTTTATTGATGGTTACAATTTGCGTATCGCCTCTAACTCTACCTTAAGCTCTTGAAACATCAACATAATACTACTCATTTTTAATTCCTTTTCATCATATTCTTGGGTATTGATGCAACAGGTAAATTCCCAAAGTTCTAAAATAGTTTCCTTAGCTACCAAATACGGTTGATACGCTTTGTTATCTGAACTTAATAATAAGTCAGCACTATCAATATCAGTTGTGTAAACGCGCTTATACACCAGACCATCATCTTTAGTTAAGACCACATAAGTTCTACCACTCTTAATATCATTAATATCTTCTACGAATTTTGCAACTACAAAAGCACCATCTTTTACAGGCAACATAGAATCTCCTTTTATAGGGAAAGCGCGATGTGTTCCTGTTGGTAAAAATGGTAATTTAATTTTTTGAAGTTGTTCTATATATTCCGGATCATCATAACCAGACAAATAACCAGCAGAGGCTTTTATTGGTATAATTTCAATTAAATCTTCATTGTTTTCATTTACGGTTACAGGAAACAAAACCCGCTTATTCCCTACTTCTATAAATGAGGTATCTTTTGCTTTACGTAAATCTTTTTTTACTAAAATATCAATAGGTATATCAAAGTAATTAGACACATCTATTAAACGGTCTATAGGTGGCTCAGAACGTCCTTCTTCATAAGAACCCACCATTGAGCGACTCCAGCTTAATTCGTCTGCAAAACGCTCTTGTGACATCTTCTTAAGTGTCCGTAAATGCTTTATGTTGGCTTGTATAGGTTTCATTGAGATCATTAAAATTTAACATTTATGATACCAAATGAATTTTGAAATGAGCCCTAAATAATTCAAATTATATTGTGATTGGGTGAATTATAAAATACAAGCATAGCTTATGCTACGGTTTTATTTTCTAATGAAATACAAGTGCAATAGAAACGAATTACAGGATTTATTTTAAAATTTATTTAGTATTACTACAAATGTAAGCAATAATAACTACATATAGTAGCTAATTTTACAGTCAATTATTTTTATATGTATTTAAACTGTCACACCTATTACAGCCTTCGTTATGGCACTATAAAACCTGAGCAATTACTAGCCATTGCATCAGACAATGGTGTGAAGACTTTAGCGTTAACAGATATAAATAACACCTCGGCATGTCTAGATATCGTGCGTTTATCTAAAAAGTACAAAATAAAATCAGTGCTCGGTGTCGATTTTAGAAATAGAGCACAACAGCGATTCATTCTTATTGCTAAAAACAATAATGGCTTTAAAAATATCAACGCTTATCTCTCTAAATTTCTTCATAATCACGATTTAAAAATACCTGAACGACCAGATGAAATTCTAAACGACTGCTACGTGATTTATCCCTATCAAAAGGGGCAACATTTCGATTTAAAATCTCATGAATTTTTAGGCATTTCGCCTAAAGACCTCAACCATTTAAGATTTTCAAAATGGAATACACTTAGAGAAAAATTAGTAGTCTTAAAAACAGTATCGTTTCAAAATAAAAAAGGGTTTAACACACATCGCTTACTCAGGGCTATAGACAATAACACCTTATTAAGTAAACTATCAAAATCTGAAGAAGGTGATGAAAGCGACATGATGTTATCTTATAATGATTTACAAGAAACCTATGCAGAATTCCCTAAGCTTATTAGCAATACCGAAGAGCTCCTAGACAACTGTTCCATCGCTTTTAATTTCGAAATTACGGCGCCTAAAAACCAAAAATGCTTAACCGAAAACGAAGATTCAGATTACCAATTATTAAAACAATTAACCTATAAAGGCATTGCCTATCGTTATGGAAATAATGCCAAACAAGACGTTTATGATCGCATAAAGAAGGAGTTATATCTTATAAAACAAAAAAACTTTGTGTCGTATTTTCTTATCAACTGGAAAATTTTACAATATGCACGTCGCAAAGATTATTATTATGTTGGTCGTGGTAGTGGTGCTAATAGTATTATTGCCTATTTGCTACGTATTACAGATGTAGATCCTATAGAGCTCGATTTATATTTTGAACGCTTCATTAATCTATTTCGCCAAAACCCACCAGATTTTGATATTGATTTTTCTTGGAGAGATAGAGACGATATTACCCAATACATCTTTAAAACGTTTAAACATACTGCACTTATTGCTGTCTATAACACGTTTAAATTTAGAGCTTCAATACGCGAATTAGGCAAAGTTTTTGGACTTCCTAAATCTGAAATGGATAGGCTTACCAGAGGCAAGTATCATAGCAATCAGCTCGATAAATTATCGCAACTCGTTATTAAATACAGCACCTATATTCAAGGGTTTCCCAACTATCTAGGCATCCATGCTGGTGGCATTTTAATTTCAGAAGCACCCATTCATTCTTACGGAGCGACGTTTATGCCACCAAAAGGTTTTGCCACCACACAATTTGATATGGTGGTTGCCGAAGATATTGGACTTTATAAATTCGATATTTTAAGTCAACGTGGTTTGGGAAAAATAAAAGAAGCCGTAGAAATCATAGATCGCAATTACACAAAGCAACCGCCTATTGATATTCACGATATTAAACGCTTTAAACAAGATGAGCGCATAAAAGATTTACTGCGACATGCTAAAGCCATTGGGTGCTTTTATGTGGAATCCCCAGCCATGCGAATGCTATTAAAAAAACTGCAAGTAGATAATTATTTAGGCTTAGTCGCGGCAAGTTCGGTCATTAGACCTGGTGTGGCTAAAAGCGGCATGATGCGACAATATATTTTACGTTACCGCTATCCCGAAAAACGTAAAGAGGCACATCCTGTACTAGCGCAAATTATGCCAGAGACCTATGGTGTTATGGTCTACCAAGAAGATGTGATTAAAGTAGCGCATCATTTTGGAGGATTATCATTAGGGGAATCTGATATGTTACGTCGTGGCATGTCTGGTAAATTCCGGTCGCGCGAAGAATTCTTAAAAGTGAAGCAGCAATTTTTTGATAACTGTAAAAAAGACGGAAAACCTTACGACTTAGTTGCAGATATCTGGAGACAGATTGAAAGTTTTGCAGGCTACGCCTTTGCCAAAGGCCATTCTGCTTCTTATGCTGTAGAGAGCTACCAAAGCCTATTCTTAAAAGCTTATTACCCTTTAGAATATATGGTAGCGACCATCAATAATTTTGGTGGTTTTTACAGCACAGAACTTTACGTACACGAGGCCAGAATGCATAACGGTATTATTGAGGCGACTTGTATTAATACCTCATTTACACAAACAATTATTAAAGGGAAAACGATTTATCTGGGCTTTATGTTTTTACAGTCTTTAGAATCTAAAACGATAGCACGCATTTTAAACGAACGTGAGACTCATGGCCTATTTAAATCACTCGATGATTTTATAGAACGTGTTGTCATTTCTATAGAACAGATTACCATTCTCATAAAGATTAATGCCTTTAGGTTTAGTGGCGTTAATAAGCGTGAATTACTTTGGGAAGCGCATCTAAAAACTAGTAAAACCGTGATTCAAGACAACGTTATCAACCTGTTTAAAACCGAACGTATTAATTATAGCACACCAGAGTTACCAAGCACAGCTTTAGAGAACGCATTTGATGAAATTGAGCTTTTAGGCTTTGCCTTATGTAATCCGTTTTTGCTATTAACCACAGAAACTACAGGCAACTTACGCGCTAGACATCTTGTAACGTTAGAAGGTAAGCCGATTATTATTGAAGGCTACTTAATCACTATAAAAAACACAAAAACTGGCAATGGAAAACTGATGTACTTTGGGACGTTTTTAGATCGTGATGGTGATTTTCTAGATACCGTTCACTTCCCTCCAATTGCTACAAAATATCCCTTTAGGGGAAAAGGGATTTACAAAATCATAGGTAAAGTGATGGTAGAATTTGATTGTGTAACTATTGAGGTTTCAAAATTAGAACGTTTGGCTATTGTTGAAGATCCACGATATTCAGTAAACTCACTAAACCCTACATTTCAGAATAAAAAAAGCTTTAAAGATCATAAACTAGCATGAGTTACAATAGATCAATAGTACATATGGATTTAGATACTTTTTTTGTGTCTTGCGAACGTTTACTAGATAGTCGCCTTAATGGTAAACCTGTGCTCATTGGTGGCACAAGCGACAGAGGTGTTGTCGCCTCCTGTAGTTATGAGGCGAGAACCTTTGGCATACACTCTGCAATGCCTATGCGTATGGCGAAACAACTGTGTCCTGAAGCTATTGTCCTTAGAGGAAATTCAGGAATATATACCAATTTTTCAAAAAATGTAACTGATGTGATTAAAGAAAGTGTCCCACTTTACGAAAAATCATCTATTGATGAATTTTACATCGATCTCACAGGCATGGACAAATTTTTTGGTTGCCATAAATTGGCATCAGAGCTACGTCAAAAAATTATGAGAGAAACAGGTTTGCCTATTTCATTTGGATTATCACTTAACAAAACCGTTTCAAAAATCGCAACTGGCGAAGCCAAACCCAATAATGAAATTCGGATTCTTTATGGTAACGAAAAACCATTTTTAGCCCCACTTTCAGTTAAAAAAATACCTATGGTTGGTAATGTAACTTACAAGGCTTTATGTGATTTGGGTGTTAAGCGGATACAAACCGTGCAAGAGATGCCTATGGAATTAATGCACAAAGTACTTGGTAAAAATGGCTTAGGGATCTGGAAAAAAGCCAATGGTATAGACAACTCACCTGTAATACAATACCATGAACGTAAATCTATTTCTACCGAGCGTACCTTTGGGCAAGACACTACAGATGTTGCTAAACTTAAAGGCTTAGTGATTGCTATGGCCGAGAATTTAGCCTACCAATTGCGTCGTGGTCATAAATTAACGGCTTGTGTAACGTTTAAGATTAGGTATTCAGATTTTCAGACCTACACACAACAGCAACGGATTCCTTATAGTGCTATGGACCATGACATCATTCCTGTAGTACTGAGTTTATTTAAAAAACTTTATCACCGAAGACTTTTAGTAAGATTAATAGGTGTTCGCTTTAGTCATTTAGTAGAAGGAGGTCATCAGGTTAATTTGTTTGAAGACAACGAAATGCACCTCAACCTCGCGCAAGCTATGGACAAAATGCGCGAACGCTATGGAGACCGAGCTGTAATGAGTGCCGCTGGTATGGAAGCGCGTACTATAAGCCGTTGGAATCCTTTTAATGGCGAACCGCCTCCGCTATTGGCTAATCGGCATCAATAGATTTATTTAGCACCTAACCAATTCGCACGATGTCCTTTAGCGGCTTCAGATAAATTATCTAAACTTGAAATTGAATAGGATGTATCTACATCTACAGTCATTTCTACAGACTGCAATTTACCAAATCGCTCAAAAGAAATAGTTACAGTTTCATTAGGTTTAATTTTATCAAGGAGTTTAATGATATCAGATGTTTCATTAATTTCCACAGCTCCTATTTTAAGCAACTTATCACCTTTTTCGAGACCTGCTTTATAGGCACCAGAGCCTACTTGCGTATTACTAACAATAACCCGATTTCTCAAACGCAACCCAAAAGCAGGTTTGCTTGTATTTTGTTTTAATTCAACTCCAACAGTATCAAATAAAGTCTTAAAATCTGGCATCTCACTTTTATAGATATAAGTGTTAAAAAATGCATCTCCAAATTCAGCACCAGCATAGCTGTTTAAAGTTTGGTGTAAATCATCAATCGTATAATACTTTTCTACTTTTCCGTATGTCGTCCAAACCAATTTCATGTAATCATCTAGAGTCAACTTTTGTGCTCTTAGCGATAGATCTAAAGCCAAACCTAACATACTTCCATAAGAATAATAAGAAATAAATGTATTGCCACGATTTACGTCATCTACCGAACGTGCTGCATCTACAAATGGTGCTTGATAACTCATTTCAATTGGATTAAAAAACTGTCGTCCTGGTGAATTCCAAACATAATTAAAAGTTCCTGTTAATCCTTTTATATAATCCTCTTGTACTATAAGTCCTGCTCTAGTTAAGGTTAAGTCGTCGTAATAACTTGTAAAACCTTCAGCAAACCAAAGCTCACCACTCATATTAGCTTCTTCAAAATTAAAAGGCTCTAAGCTTTGTGGTCTTATACGCTCCACATTCCAGCAATGAAAAAACTCATGAGATACGGTTCCTATATTTCCATCTATGCCACCATTTGCTAAACTTCGTGTACTCGTCACGATAGTAGAGTTTCTATGTTCCATACCATCACCTGTAGCATTTGGTATATAACAGCCCAAAAAGGTGTATTCACCATAATCGTAACTTGGTAGCTCTCCAAAAATAGCTTTTTGTTGTAGAACTACTTTTTTCACATTTTCAAAATAACTATCAAATTCTTCTTCCGTACCATTGTGGTGTAAGGCAAACTTTATGGTCTGATCATCTACTTTGAATGAACGTAGCATATGATTGCTAATCTCTGTTGGACTGTCCATAAAATACTGCAGATTATCAGCATAGTATGTATTGCCTTCTAATAATTTTAACTGAGTCGCTATTTTCCAATTTAAATCTTCGCGTACTTTAAATTCAATTTCAAATGTATTGTTTTCTAAATCCGGTGCATACATAAATGTCGCTGGCATATTAAGATGCGCGTGCGTTTCGTCTACTTGAGCATAAGTCCCATCGCCATGATTGGCATAAAGGGTATAACTAACGTTCACAGTTCCGTTAGGACTATCTAAAATCCAAGAGTACGGATCTGTGCGTGTCGCTTCTATAACATTACCATCACTATCTGTAAATTGAACGTTATAAACATTCTTAGCAAACTCGTGTATGGCATAACGACCAGGAGACGATCTGGACATTCTTATTTCTGCATCTTTAGATCCTAAGCCTGAAAATGTGGCCTTAACATTTGCTTCGTGATGTCCCGCATTTTCAAATGAAATCGTATAGCTTGAAAATCCATCATTTGTTGACTCTACTTCAGAAGTTGTTTCTCGTTTGCAATTAACTAAACATAAAAATGATAGTAATAAAATTAGGCTTCGCATGCTGTAGTGATTTTAGAGCCCCAAGATACTATTTTTAAAACCTTTTAATCTTCAACGTATTCTAAAATATCACTTGGCTGACAATTTAAAGCCTTACAAATTGCCTCTAATGTTGAGAATCTCACAGCCTTGGCTTTTCCAGATTTTAAAATTGACATGTTAGCTGCAGTAATGCCTATAATTTCGGCAAGGTCTTTACTTTTCATCCCACGCTTAACTAACATTATATCTAAGTTGACAACTATGGGCATAATTATATGGTTAAATCATTTTCTTCTTCAACATTTTTTCCACGTTCAAAAATTTCAGCTAAAATATAAAAGGCTAATCCTGCCGGAATTAAAAAGGTGAATTCTGCTTTGAGTTCATTAAAAAATTTGAAGCTAGAACCATCAATTGCCCTTAATAGGAATCTAAGGATTAAAACACTTACGGTGTAACTGATAAAAACACTTCCAATTTTTTTAAAGTATGTAATATTCTTATCGCTAAAATAGTTACCATTTTCTACTTCTTTTAAAATAAATAAGAAATAACTAAATCCATAAATTAAATAGCCTCGCCAAAAGAACAGGCCTGCATTTATCGCATAATAACTCCATTCAATGGCATTTTTAGATGTGAACCAACGCTCATTTTTATCGGCTATTTTTGACCAATTCTGAAATTTTTCAAATTGGTTAAAATCAAATTCACGCATATCATTTAAAAGCACTGAAACAGCACCAAATAATACGCCATAAGTTATATAGGTTAGTATTTTTGTATTGTCTTTCATAGTTTAAATCGTTAAATCGTTTTCTTCCTTAGCATATTTTGCCACCTTAAATACTTCGCTCAATACCATAAAAAATAGCCCAAAGCAGATTAGCATTAAGTAAGGACTTAATCCTAGATTTATTTTAAATTCATTTTTAAAAAACAACTGTGCTACAAAAAATAATATTGAGGACAGAAGACCAATACCTGAAAGTAAATACCCTATTTGATGAAAATTATGAATAACATTATTATGAAATGGTTTTACCTTTTGAAAATAGCGCAACGTTTTTCTAAACAGATACACACAATATATTGTGCCAAAAGCCAAAACAATAAATAGTAAACCAAAAATCTGAACAGCAATTGCAGAGGTCCTTTGTTCAGCTATATCTATATCAAAAACAAGATTCAAAGATTCTGGTTCAACAAACATATAAATAGCACAGAAAACGAGTAACAACATGCTTGGAATACAGGTAATAATCCAAATAAAATCTATTAAACTTTTTAGAATAATTAATTTTCTCATTATTTATTTATTATTGTTTTACGATAACAAATATCGTAAAATTATTGATAAACAATAATTTTTTATTAAAAAAAAGATAATTCCATAATCCGAACTGCTAAGTTTTGAAAACCTGAAAGGTCTTAACTATCTTTGAAATATGCAAGACACCTTCGTTACCATAGCCAAATTTCAATACTCCGCAGAAGCCCAAATCATTAAAGGCAGACTAGAATCTGATGGTATCAAAGTTTTCTTAAAAGATAACATTACCATAGATACCGATCCTTTGGTTAGTAATGCTATTGGTGGCATAAAATTAAAAGTGTTAGCAAAAGATGAAGAAAATGCAAACGCTATTTTAAAATCCATTGGATCGTATTCTGTAAATGACGATGGCGAACCTATTGATTGCCCAAATTGTGGTAAAAACCATATTGAATTGTATTCTACCATTACAGACCTTAAATCCTTATTGTCCTTTCTTCTAGGGTTCATTACTGGTACTTTACCTTTTAACACACGGTATCAATACAAATGTGAGAATTGCAACACTATAATTCCTATTAAAGATTAAAGACCTTATCATGAGCGCTTTTCAACTTTTTAATAACAATTTCAATTTCTTCTTCATTTAAATGTCCAAAACCAAAACGAATAGCACAGGTATTTTTATCTTGATATAAAATGGTTTTAGGCAGAAATAAATCTAATTTTTCCGATTCTTCAGCAAGCTTAACTAATGAAATTGTTTTAGCAAATTTTAGCCATATAGCTAAACCACCTAAGGGTATTTCCCAAGTTATAATATCTTCAAAATAATATTTTAAACAATGGCATAAACTATCGCGGCGCTTTTTGTAAGTGACAATGTTTTTTTTCTTAAGACGATATATTTCACCTTCAGAAATGAGTTCTGATAGCATTTGTTCTTGTATTAAATCCCCTTGTTTATCTAATAATTGTAAATAGTTTTTGGCTTCAGAAATTAAGTTTTCGGGAGCTACCACAAACCCTGTATGAAAGCTTGGAAATAACGACTGTCCTAATTTACCTAAATAAATAACCATGCCACTAGCATCAGCACTTGCCATAGGTAACATAGCAGAACCTTCAAACTGAAAATCGTAGTCATAATCGTCTTCTATAATAGCGAACCCATACGTTTTTGCCAGTTGCAACAATTGTAAACGACGTTTTGCGCTCAAAGTCAGTGTTGTTGGATAATCTCTATTAGCGCATATATATACACATCGTATACTTTTCTTTAAAAAATGCTCTTTAATGTAATCTACATTTAAACCTTCATTATCTACAGGAACCGTTCTAATGTTTGCACCAGCTTGCTGAAAAATCATGTTAGCAGCATAATTACTTAACTGCCCAACCAAGACCAAATCATTTTGTTTAAGTAACAGCTGAGTTACTATATAAAGGCTCATTTCTGTGCTGCGCGTATTTATTAAATTACTAGGTTTTATATGAAACCCACGTGTAGCATTTAAATAATTACAGAGCTGGGTACTAAATACCGAAGGTGTTAAAGCGGTTGTTCTGTTCCACTTATTTATTAATGGTTTTCGTTTCATGGTAGCACTATACCATCTAGAAAACTGATGTACCGGATGCAAGCGTAAATCGGGCTTACCATCGTTAATAGTATATTTTGCACTAGTTTTTTGTGCTGTTGAAGCGAGATGAAATGATTTTTGAAAAGGAAAACCCGCTACTTTTGGGTACGCATAAGCCTGGTGTATGTGTTGTGCCGTAGCCTTAATTTTTGCCGTGGTTTGTTCGGGTACCAAAACAAAAGTACCTTTATTGGCTATAATATTTACCCAACCTTGCGCTGCTAATTCCTCATAAATAGCAACAGCTGTTTTACGATGAATGTTTAATAGTTGACTTAAAACCCGAGTTCCTGGTAACTTGCAACCTTTATCTAAATACCCACGTTGTATCGCATTCACGATTTGTTGTGCTACTTGTATATATACAGGTTGTACAATCGTTTTGTCGAATGTAACGAGTTCTTTTATAATTTGACTAACCGGACTACTCATTGTTTTAAAACTGGACTACTTTAATCGTCCGGAAAGTTACGACTTTTGTATCGTTTAAATTAAATCAGGCAATAACGAAGTATTGCAAAACCTAAATAGATGAAACATATAGTCTCCCTTTTTATATTCATTTTAATTGCCATTATTAAACTAAACGCTCAAGAACCTGTTGTCATAAAAACTGATTCTTTAAAAGAGGTTGTAATTACCTCAAGTCGCATTGATTTACCATTCAAAGAAAACTCGAGAACTATAAACATTATTACCTCCGAAGATATTAAAAACAGTGCTGCTGTAACTGTTGCCGATTTATTACAACAAGTCGCAGGGGTCGATATTAGACGTCGTGGTACAGGAGGTAGCCAAGCCGATTTATATATTAGAGGTGGTGGTTTTGACCAAACACTTTTACTAATTGATGGTATAAAAATGGATGATGCACAAACGGGGCACCACACTATGAATGCGGCATTACCTATTGAGGTTATAGAACGTATTGAAATCATAAAAGGACCTGCTGCTCGTATTTTTGGACAAAACGCCTTTACTGGTGCCATAAATATTGTAACTAAAAATAGTTTAAGTAACAGTTTATCTGCAAATTTTGAAACTGGCTCTTTTGGTCAGTTAAATGGGAGTGTTACCGCTGGAGTAGAATTAGATGACTCATCACATATTATACATGTTGGTAAGGTTACATCTGAAGGTTATAGAAATAATTCAGATTATGATAATTCTAATTTTTTCCTAAAAAGTGTATTCAATAAAAAGGTACAACCTATTGAAATGATCGCTACTTTTTTTGAACGCAAATTTGGAGCAGAGAATTTTTACACTACCAATCCGTCGTTTAATGAGTATGAAGAAACTCAGAATAGTTTAATCGCGTTTACCACAACATTTAAATCTGAAAAACTTAAAGTTCAACCAAGAATATACTGGAAGCGAAATCAAGATATGTTCTTATTAAGACGTTTTGAACCTGAGTTCTTCAGAAACTTTCATATTACAGATAAAATAGGCGCTGAGGCCAATGCTTCTTATACATCTAAACTTGGTGTTACAGGTTTTGGTGTGGACATCTCTAAAATCTACTTAAGAAGTAATAATTTAGGTAATCGTAATCGTTTTATGACAACTGTTTTTTTGGAGCACAGATTTAAATTATTAAATGATAAACTAGACGTAACACCTGGTGTTGCACTAACCTACTTTTCAGATTTTAAATTTAACGCTTTTCCTGGTTTAGATGTTGGTTTTGACATAACCAGTGATCTAAAAGCTTACGGGAACATAGGTTATACTTACAGAATTCCAACCTATACAGATTTATATTATAGTGATCCTCGTACCAATGGAAATCCAGATTTAGAACCCGAAGAAGCGTTTGCACAAGAAGTTGGTATTAAATACATTACACCAAAATTTAGAGCCACTTTAGCTGTTTTTAATAGAGATGCCCAAAACTTAATTGATTATATACGGCCCAACCCTATTGAAGAAATTTTTACAGCCACTAACATTGCAGAAGTTAACACTAAAGGTTTTGAGGTTGATGCAGCTTATAATTTTAAACATAAAGGCTATACACAGACTTTCGCTTTTGGTTATGCCTTTTTAGATGATAACATTCTCGAGCAGAATGAAGAATTATCGCGTTACGCGTTAAATACGTTAAAGCATCAATACACAACACGACTAAGTACGCAACTCTTCAAAAATCTGCGCCAAAATATTGTCTATAAATACGCTGAGCGCACCACAGGACAAACTTATAATGTTTGGGATGCTTCATTGGTTTACAGATTGAAGCAAATGGAATTTAGCATCACCGCAAGTAATATTTTTGACGCAGATTATATTGAAACTGGTTTTACACCAATGCCGCCAAGTAATGTATTGTTTGGTTTACGCTATAGTTTTAAGTAGTCTTCAAATTCCTTTAACGGAAATCATTGAATTATTTAGTTCCTCTTAAAAACACCCCTAATGCAATACGCTCGGTATCTTCAGTAAAAGCACATTTTCATTTTGATACCCCCCTCAAGGAAACATTCTAAATCAACCGCATCCATATAAATCTTAAAAGATGGTACCCTTAAGGATAAGAGATAAATAAAATATATTTTAAAATTCTTGTAACAAAATTCCTTCATTGACTACTCATAGTATGAAAGATAGGTCGTAGTCTTGGATCCTCCAGACTATAAAGTATAGAAATAGCCTTACTTAAGCTTAAGTGTTAAATATTTATTGACATTCCGTACTTGGAGCAATCGCATCCCAAAAAAGATTTCAAAAACTAGGCTTAATGCCGTCGGCTTTGGTGATAATATAGAGACACTTTTACTTTCAAAATAAGATTGTAAAATCTTATTTTGGTCGTATCTTTAGTACCGCATTTTAAAGCTTTGTATTATGGCTGAATGGTTTTTAAATTTAGAATTTTTACCAAAGGTATATTGGCTAATCGCTATTATTGGTTCACTAATTTTTAGTGTCGTTATGCTAATGGCTTTTGCAGGAGGAGATGCTGATGCTATAGGCGACATGGATATAGATGCTGATGCAGGAGCCGGATTTCACTTTATATCCTTTAAAAACCTCATCGGATTTTTTACCATCTTTGGTTGGAGTGGCATTGCTTGTATTGATGCAGGTTTATCACCCCCATTAACTGTTATCATATCTATAATATGCGGCTTAATAATGATGACCATAATGGCTTCACTATTCTACTTCATAAGCAAACTTACTGATAGTGGCACTTTAAACTATAAAAATGCCATAAATGCTGTTGGTGAAGTTTATTTAACTATAGGAGCCGATCGCTCTAGAATAGGTAAAGTGACCGTTAATGTTCAAGGCACTATGCGAGAACTAGATGCACTTACAGATTCCTTTACAGAACTAAAATCTGGTACTATTATAAAAGTCGTCGATGTAACCTCAAACGGAATTCTCGTTGTAGACCACACACGCAAACCAATTGAACCTTTAAATCCAAAAACACATGAAATTACTGAGCATACAAGAAACGATTAATATGGATGGCTTTGGCGCACCAATGCTACTCATATTTGTAGCCCTATTTATTGTAGTAACCTTACTGATACTAGTAAAACGTTATAAACGTTGTCCATCAGATAGAATCCTGGTCGTTTACGGAAAAGTTGGAGGTGGACAATCTGCCAAATGTATCCATGGTGGTGCAGCCTTTATAATCCCAGTAATTCAAGATTATGAATTTTTAGAGCTAACACCGATTTCTATTGAAGTTAATCTCGTCAATGCCTTATCTAAACAAAACATTCGTGTTAATGTACCCTCACGTTTTACAATTGGTATCTCTACAGAACCAGGCGTTATGCAAAATGCAGCAGAGCGTTTACTGGGTTTAGGACAGAATGAAATCCAGGATTTAGCACAAGAAATCATCTTTGGCCAATTACGTTTAGTAGTCGCCTCAATGGATATTGAAGAAATTAACAATGATCGTGATAAATTCTTAACCAATATTTCAGACAGTGTTGAAACTGAATTGAGAAAAGTTGGTTTAAAGCTTATCAACGTAAACATTACAGATATTGTTGACGAGTCTGGCTATATCGAAGCACTTGGTAAAGAAGCTGCTGCACATGCTATTAATGCGGCACGTAAATCGGTCGCTGAGAAAACTAGAGATGGATCTATTGGTGAAGCCAACGCTGTACAAGATGAAAGAACACAAGTTGCCGCAGCAAATGCGCAAGCTGTAGAAGGTGAAAACACAGCCAAAATTGCAGTAGCGAATTCAGATTCCTTACGTCGTCAACGTGAGGCAGAAGCAGAACGTGTAGCTATTGCATCAGAAAAAGTACAAACGGCAAAAGCCTTAGAAGAGTCTTATGCTGCTGAACAATTAGCAGAGGTTGCGAGAGCTGAGCGCGAGCGTTCGTCTCAAATGGCTGATATTATTGTACCTGCTGAAATTGATAAACGCAAAGTTGAAATTGATGCCGAAGCTGATGCTGAACGCATCAGAAGGCGTGCAAAAGGTGAAGCAGATGCGATCCTATTTAAAGCACAGGCTGAAGCTCAAGGCCAATTTGAAGTGTTGACAAAACAAGCTGCTGGTTTAAAAGAAATCGTGAAAGCGGCAGGTAATAATAGTAGAGATGCCGTATTACTATTGATCGCAGATAAATTACCAGAACTGGTTAAAATACAAGCGGACGCTATCAAAAACATTAAAATTGATAAAGTTACGGTTTGGGATAATGGAGGAAACGGTGAAGACGGAAAATCATCAACGGCTAATTTCTTATCTGGTATGTACAAATCGGTGCCACCTTTGCAAGAAATGTTTAATATGGCCGGTATGGATTTACCTGAGTATTTAAAAGGTAAAGACAAAAAAGAAATTGAGACAGATGATGCTGAAATTGATGAGCCTGAAGAGAAATAAATAGTTTGAAAAACTCCACTTTAAAAGTGGAGTTTTTCATTTATAGACTATAATTTTTATAGAACAGCAAGAGGATCAAAATGGCTATAAACCATTTAACTTAATTCTGCAATAACCTTCTTAATATGCTTGTTTTTTAGAAGACCTCCATAAGCAATGTTAAGTCCTTGAATATTTGGCTTCGAATTAGCTTCAATAATTAATGGCCCATTTTCGCTAATAGCAACATCCCAACCTATTAATCGATCAGGGATAATCTTTACCGCATCAATCACACTTTTGAACGCTTCATCATAATATGGAATCTTAAAACCCCCAAAGTTATAACCTGTATCTGGATGTTCAATTATTTCCTTACTTCCAAATTCAGGCATATAATGCCCATTAGGTTTTAAAGTACCTTCATCTAAATTAATACTGACAAAGAAACCACCTGAATGAGAATTATCAACGACACTATCTCCAACTCCAAATCTCATAAAAGCGCTGATTATTTCAATTTTACCCTCTGAAGTAATCAGAGTTAAAATTCTTAACGTATTTAAAGACTGAGCGTGTATTTCATTTATTAAGTGGTGCTGTTTAACAACTTCATTAAATACATAATTATTATTTAACAAAGTGTCAGCATATACTTTTATTTGTGTTTTAAAATCGCTTTTGGTAATTTTAAAACACCCCTTACCACTATTGCCTGAAAAAGGTCTGAAGAATAAACCATCAATCTCCTTAAACATTTCCGTAAAAACATTTAAAAGCTCTTGCTCATTAGATATTTGTATAAGTTGGTTTTTATAAAAAAATTTGGTTTTTATATTATAACTAATTAAATCAGGCGTCTTTATGCCACATTTATAGCTGAATAAAGCAAAAAATAATTTATGATCTAAAATCTTTACATATTCCGGATTATGAAGTGAGCGATGTGTTTGTAATTTTATTTGCTCTTTTAAGCCTAAATGATCTAAATAGTTAGGTACAGTCTTACGATAGGCATATTTAAAATAATAAAAAGGGATTTCTTTCTTCTTAATAGTAAGAATAATAATTTCTTTTAAAATTTTGAAAATGTTCTTTTTATTAGCATCTGCCAAAAAAACTTTTAACCTATTCATTGTTTAGAGCGTCGTTACAAATCAAATATATAACTAAACATAGCATTTATAAAAAAAGTAAAGAATTTAAAGTGATTTCCTTTAACAATAATCAAGTTTCAGGAACGTTTTACTGATGTTGAGATTCTAACTATTTGGATATTGCAATTAAATCTACAACAGATTCCTCGTGTTAAAATCATCGCTAAAGAGGATTTTATAAAACATTATTTTAAACCGCAGAGGCCTGTGGTTATAAAACGTTTTATAGACCACTGGCATTCACATTCTAAATGGAATTTAGACTACATCAAAGATGTTGCAGGAGATAAAACCGTTCCGCTTTACGACGCACAGACCCGCAGATTAGAAAGATGGCTTTAACGAAGCTCATATTAAAATGAAAATGAGTGATTATCTCGATTTACTGCAGCGTAAACCTACAAAATTGAGGATCTTTATTTGGAATCTTTTAAAAGAAGTACCTCAGCTTCAAAAGGGCTCTAATTATCCGGATTTTGGTCTTAAATTGATAAAAACGTTACCAATGCTATTCTTTGGAGGAAGAGAATCTCATACCTTTATGCACTGCGATATTGATTTAGCTAATACCTTTCATTTTCATTTCGAAGGTGAAAAACAATGCCTGTTATTCGATCAAAAACAGAATAAGCATTTATATAAAAGCCCACACTCTTTAATTACTAGATAAGATATAGATTTTTATAATCCAGATTTTAAAAAGTGCCCAGCAGTCAGACATGCCAAAGGTTGGGTCTGTAATTTAAATCATGGTGAAATACTTTATATGCCAGAAGGCTATTGGCACTGTATGAATTAGACCTCCCCAGGGTTCTCTATGAGTTTAAGGGCTATTGCTAAAAAGCAAAGCTACTTATAATGCCTCTTTAATGCGGAATTATGATAATTTAATGCGACGTATTAGAGGACAAAAATGGATGGATTGGAAAAACGAAAAAGCCATTACTAATACACATAAGAATTTTTAGAAAAAACGCCTTTTTAAATGAAGTGAAAAGGCTTTTTTTATAAGTATTCTTCAGCTTTTCGTAAACCAAATACGACCCCCATCCTCTGTACAATAAGTAATCTGCTCCCTTTTTTTTCGTGTAGATATTCTTTTCTTTAACTTGGCTAATCCTTTTATTTACAAGTTCATCTGAGGTATTATAATAGTCGTCTAAGTCTATTTCTTTCAAAGCACTGTCAATACTATATTTAGAAATCGCTCTCAATTTTAACTCCCGTAACAGTCTATTTTTTACTCACTTTTTAATTCTAAATTTGCCTCTAACATAGGCTTTTGCAAAGCGTTCTTCGTTGGGATAATTATGCTGAATTAAATGCACCATACTCTTATCAATAGCCTCAGGGTTTAAGCACCGCGTTCAAAATATATTTTGAACGCGGTTAATACTCATACTCTGATAAATCTATTTTAAAACCTTCAAAGTTTCAAAAATATTCCTCAAATCTTTTTTATAAGGTAAATGATCTGCTCTTCCTTTTTTAAAAATATCATTACTATTACCTTGCCCTTTTCTTAGTTCCTTTTGTTCTTCAAAAGGCAATCTATTTATTTGCATGCAATTTGTTGAGCAACAATTTTCCATCTTTTCTTTACAAGACTCGCATTGTATAAATAACAAGTGACAAGCTTCGTTAGCACAATTGGTATGCAAATCTGCAGGGTCTCCACATTGATGACAATTGGCAATGACATCGTCAGAAATTCGTTCTGATCGACGCTCATCAAAGACAAAGTTTTTGCCTATAAATTTATTTTCTAAGTCAGTAGCTTCAACTTGCCTTACGTAATTTATAATGCCACCTTCAAGCTGAAAGACATTTTTAAACCCTTTATACTTGTAATATGCACTAGCTTTCTCGCATCTGATGCCACCAGTACAATACATTACCAGATTTTTATCTTCTTTATGTGCTTTTAAATCTTCTTCAATTAAATCGAGTGATTCTCTAAAGGTATCCACATCTGGAGTAACAGCATTTTTAAAATGACCAATTTCACTTTCGTAATGGTTTCGCATATCTACTAAAACCGTATCCGGGTCTTCAATAAGCGCGTTAAATTTTTCGGCATTAAGATGAATCCCTTTATTGGTGACATCGAAGGCGTCCTCATTTAAACCATCTGCAACGATCTTATTGCGGACTTTCACTTTCAGCTTTAAAAAGGCAAAATTATCATGCTCTATCGCAATATTTAATCTCACGTTTTCTAGGAAAGAAATCGTATCTAAATGTTTTCTTAAGGCTTCGAAATTTTCTGCTGGCACAGAAAGTTGCGCGTTAATTCCTTCGCTTGCTACATAGATTCTGCCTAAGACGTCTTGTTCATCCCAAGCAATAAATAGATGGTTTCTAAAAATTTCTGTATTGCCAATTTTGGCGTACTTGTAGAAAGAGATTGTTAAGCGTTCTTTACCCGCTTTTTCAATAAGTTCTGCTCTTTCCTTAGCACTTAAATTATTGTACAGTTGCATGCTATACTAATTTTAAGGTTAAAGAATAATTAAGTCACAAAGGTATTATTTTTAGTGAAAGGCATAAGAAGAAGCACAAAAAAAGCACTTTGAATATTTCAAAGTGCTTTAATTTAGATTAACGACTAACTTAAAACTAAGTTAAAAGGTTAATCTACATCGGCTTCACAGTTGCCGTAAATATAACAGTAGCTGAAACACCTCATGTTTTACTAATTCAGTTGTGGACGTAGAAATCCTATTTTCTAGACTTACCGAACTTTATAGTTTTTATTTCCTTTTGCAATTAGCAGATGTAAAAAGTGTAAAATGGTTGCCTCATAAAATTAAAATAAGTGGTATTTTTGAAGATACATTAATAAAGAATTCGCATGGACGCGTTCTAAGAAAAAATTGACGAGATGAGTAGTGAAAAAGACGCAAAATTAAAGGCTTTAAAATTAACTTTAGACAAGTTGGATAAAGCTTATGGAAAAGGAACTGTAATGAAAATGAGTGATCAGGCGATTGTAGATATAGAAGCTATTTCATCTGGTTCTTTAGGATTAGATATTGCTTTAGGTGTTGGTGGCTACCCAAGAGGCAGAGTTGTTGAAATATATGGCCCGGAATCTTCTGGTAAAACAACCTTAACGCTTCATGCTATTGCCGAAGCACAAAAGGCTGGAGGTATTGCTGCCTTTATCGATGCAGAACATGCTTTTGACCGCTTTTATGCCGAAAATTTAGGTATTGATATAGATAATTTAATTATTTCTCAACCAGATAATGGTGAGCAAGCCTTAGAAATTGCAGATAATCTAATTAGATCTGGCGCTATTGATATTGTTGTTATTGACTCCGTAGCAGCATTGACTCCAAAAAGTGAAATTGAAGGTGAAATGGGAGATTCTAAAATGGGCTTGCATGCACGTTTAATGTCTCAAGCTTTAAGAAAGCTAACAGCTTCTATTAGCAAAACAAATTGTACCGTGATTTTCATTAATCAATTACGTGAAAAAATTGGTGTAATGTTTGGTAATCCTGAAACGACTACGGGTGGTAATGCCTTAAAGTTTTATGCTTCTGTCCGTTTAGATATTAGACGTTCGACACAAATTAAAGATAGTGACAGCAATGTATTGGGAAATAAAACCCGAGTGAAGGTTGTTAAAAACAAAGTCGCACCGCCTTTTAGACTCGCAGAATTTGATATTATGTATGGCCAAGGTATTTCTAAAGTTGGAGAAATATTAGACTTAGCCGTAGCACACGAGATTATTAAAAAGAGTGGATCTTGGTTTAGTTACGGAGACACCAAACTTGGTCAAGGACGCGATGCAGTGAAGGTCTTGATTAAAGATAATCCTGATTTAATGGATGAACTTGAAGAAAAAGTAAGGACTCTAATTAAAGAGTCTAAATAGAAAAACGAAAAAATCCTGAAAAAATCAGGATTTTTTTAGTTTTAGACGCAACCCTTTTGCGTTTTTAGCATCCTATTAATGAGAAAGAATATATTTTTCACAACTATGAAAAGATTTTTACTGTTAATAGTCGTTGTAATTGCAACGTTAAACTCGTGTAGT
>JAWUVW010000103.1:0-9445 GCA_034112185.1 Flavobacteriaceae bacterium
TCGTATTAATTAATTAAATCCCTTGAATTATGAAGAACAAAAAAAACTTAGTATTAGCAATTGCTATTTTTGGAGGAATGTTATTTACTGTACAAGCTACTAACATTATTGACTTAGATGGACAAACAACAACAGAGATTAAAAAAGGAAAAAGAAAACTCATGTCAACCCACTAATAAACTTAGTAGTAGTGCCATTATAGGAACATTTATTTCTATGTTTATTGCTTCTACTCCTTTATTATTTTCCTTTTACGAAAGTGTTCCAAGTAGTAAAATTTGGAGCACTTTTCTATTTACCTATGACAGCAATTTTTGGGAAGATGCCCAGTATGGCATGTGGGTTTTTACAGGAAAAATTATACCTCTTACACTGATTTTAATTTGGTTCTTTACAAATAGACACTGGTGGTATCATGTATTACTGGTGCCAATTATAATGTATACTTATCAAATAATAGAAACTTATAATATTGAAAAAACTAGTATTGACGAGAATCAATTAATAGTTTTGCTACCTATCTTAGCAATTATAGTACCTTCCATATATCTTATCAGAGCCAAAATGTTTCACAAAATCAATGATGCAGACAAAACGCTTGAAGAATTAGAAGAAGAGTTTATGATTAAGCCCAAAACAGTTTGGGGCAAGGTTAAACAGTATTTTTAAACTATAACTTATAGATTAACTTAAACATTACTATTCTTGGTAAAATGAATGTTCTAGCGTCACTAATTACAAATGCGTTAAACGAATTCTGTTGTCTAAACCGCACATCGAATATATTTGAGGCATTAATTTCAAGATCCCAGCTAGCGCTTTTCTGAGAAGAGTGAAGATATGTGTCCAGTGCGCAAAATAAATAAAGCCACCTTTAACAAGGTTGGTTTTTATGTTCTAAAGTGAAGCAACATTTTTAGAAAAGAAATCCTTGAACTTTTTAGAAGTCAGCATTTTATCAATCATCTTAAAGATAATCGCTCTATCATCTTTATCAAGTTCAGAAATCAAACGTAATTGCTCTTGTGCTTGCTTATCTTCAATGAAACTTCTCTAGTGGAGTTATTTCATAAAGATTAATTACTTGGTCAATCGTAATATTGTAAAACTCTGCAAGTCGCTGTAACTATTTAAAAGAAATCTCACGATTACCATTTTCAATTTTAGTGTAGTTAGAATACCCAATATTAAAAGTATTAGCAACCTCTTTTTGGCGGAATACTTTTTCCACTATCAGTTTTTTATTTTATCAGTTAATTGAGTATATACTCTTAAGAAATTTAAGCCTTTTGATACACTAAAGCTAAAAAAATAGTTTAAAAAGCATATCCAAACCTCAATGCCCAATGCGCCAACGCATCACCATTGGTGTCTGTTTGCCAAGCCGCTTGAATACCTAAATTGTATTTCTCCTTAATCAAATAGTCGTACTGTAGTTTTAATATGCCTCCAAGAGAGGTTGTATTATTGTCCTCATAATTTTCTATGATCCTAATTGGAAATGGAAAGCCAGTAATGGGTGGAAACAGAGTGGTCTCAATATCGTTTAATGATGTCGCTTGATATCTAATAAAGACGCCAGGTTGCAAGGATAGCTTGTGTTGTTTATTATTTAAAAATCTGTAGCCAAAACCCGCCGCCAACTGAAAGCCAGCTATGACGCGATGTTGAGTGCTATTTATAATATTTCCCTCTTGGTCTTCAAATAAAAACGGAAGATCTTCGTCATCATTCAGGTTACTGTCAAAACTTAAGCTCCATATCCAGTTTTCCGTATAATTCCGCTCAAGTGTAAGTCCGTAACTAAAACCACCTATATCGCCAGAACCGTGAAAACCTCTCCCGAAATAAAAAAGTATAGTATTTTCACTTTGATTTTTTTCTGCTTCTAATTCAGTTTGTGAAAAAGAAAAAAAGGGCATAAAGAAAAAAATAACAAAGTATTTCATTGTACTATTTTAAAAAGGGCAAATATAATAAGTAATTTGCCCTTTGGATTAGAATTTATTTTCTTTTAAAATTCATATAACTGATACCGTAAACCTGTGCTAACGGATCCGTAAACTGAACAATACTTTGACCGAGATCATCATCTTGGTTTTCGGAAGGTCGTTTTATTGTTGTTGATGGAAGGCCAGATGAAGAGGGAATAGTTATGGATACTTCAGCACTAGAGCCTCCATCCCTTTCTATCCATTTTTCTATTGTAAATGGCCCAATAACAGGTGTGTTCCAATAAAAAAGAAATTCATTTTTGTCTGCCCATCTACTATTTTGGTAGTTACTTCTAGCACGCTTTGGATAGTTTTTATCTTTTATTACAGTACCAGCAGCGGATACAACGATAATTCTCATTTCAAGCTTTCCAGCAGTCCAATGTTCAACAGCGTTTAAATCGGTTATTTGGAATATGCCGCCATATTCTTGATGACCGTTATCACGGAAGTCTGGTGTATTCCCAGAACCACTTCCACCGCCCCCGCCAGAACCACCATCGGGATCCTCTTCAAAGATTGGTTGAATGCTAAATGTTTCAGCTGGCCCTACAACATAAACATCATTATTCCACGCCTCGTTCTCAGATACCATATGTGAAAACACCAACTCATTTTCTTCATTTAAAATGTAACCTGGCGCGTCGTAAGATTCATCGTATACATTCTTGAATACGGCCACTGGCTGGTTCGCATTTTTTGATAAAGAGGCAGTTTTATAGCTCTGACCTTTCTTCTCTATAGTCTCAGCGCGAGGATAAAAAATGACTGGCGTCACAGTTGTTTGTTTTGAAATTTCATCACTAATTCTCAAAAAATCGGTAATCTCGTCTGCATTTATTGCTTTTATATTTTTAGAAATTAAATTTGAAGATAAACTGTTAACGTCAAAATCATAATCCCCACTCGATTGTAATAATGCCTGTTGAAATATTTGCTTTTTTAACTCGTCACTTTTTGCAATAATTAAAGTTTGTCTCATAAAATCCTCGTATGGTCTTAATTCAGATACTTCTTTAAAGGGCGTACTGAAACTGCTTAACACTTGGTCTTCAAGCTCATTTAAAGCTACTGAAGTTTTATTATATGTTTCAATTTCTGCCGTTTGGCATGAATATAAAAAAACAATGGATAAAAATACTAACGCATAAAATATATTATTTTTCATTTGATTGTTATTTAGTAAATGGATTCATAGATTTCCTAGAGTTAGTAAATCCAAAATAAATCTCATTTAGGTTAAAGCAACAAATGTTGCATCGCTAAAAAAACAAAGTCTATACAAAGTCTGTTAATTCCCACTAAAAAAAGCGGGATTAGTTGTACTAACTATTTTGAATGCTTTGCTACGCAATTTTTCAAAATAGAGTTTCAATAAAAAAACCCGATCAGGTTTAAGGATTAATCCAATTTGTACTTGTCTCAAAAGGCGACTTTGTAAATAACCCAAATTAACAAGTACATGACAAATATAGAAAATATTCTACACAAATAATATATTAAATAAAAAAAATTACATTTGTACTATTAGTAATTTCGAAAATCATTTTATAACGTTCCCTTAAAACGTATGAGTAAAACTATAAATCGCATTATACAATTGTTGCATGCTTTACGCTTAAGTGCTAGGCAATTTGATATGTCAATTGGCACAGGTAATGGTTATATATTGCGTATGCAAAAAAATAATGCTTCTGTGGGTAGCGATGTAATTGAGCGTATTATAGAAGTTTACCCTCAAGTTAACCTTATTTGGTTAATTACTGGCGAAGGCGATATGTTTTCGGCAGAGCCAGATTCTAAACCTAAAAGATCAAAGACACAGATTGAAGATTTTATAAATAACCGTCTTAAATCAAAGCTTTCTGAAAAGAAAAAAATCCTTTTAAATGAGCTTCTTAAAGAAATAGAAGATTTAGAAGAAGGCAATTAATCTAATGGCAAACGATCTCTTAGAGCTATGGGTTTGGCTAAGTACTCTTTTTTTTACATCAAACCTTTATCTTTATAAAGACTCTTCATTTCATTTCTAATAATGTAATAGTCTTTCGCCTTAAAATTAGATAGCTTTTGAACTTGATTATTTATTTCGTTATTAATAGTCTGACGAACTATTTTCTCATATTTATAATAATTCAATTTTTTAGCTACTTCATTAAGTAAGATAATAAATGGAACAGATGCCAAAAGACTACAAACAAAAACAACGAAACCTCCTATTTCGTTAAACACTTCTGCGTAAATATTTAAAGCTACCTTATAAAATTCTAAAACAATAGGTAGAACTAAAATTGACCTCCACCAATATGTACAACTTACATACCAAAGTGATAGTATGGCTATTGTTAAAACTTTTACCGATATAAGCCAGAAAAAATAATTAACATCTTCAAAATAATCTGTATGAATAGTAAACCATTTCGTTGACCAGAAACTAATATCTTCTGGTACAATGATGTATATATAAAACCCAAAGGGAACTAAAACTGTTAGACCTGCTATAACTAGGTCTCTTTTAAATTTAGTGTTTTGCGATAAGTCGGCTAGAAATTTCAAAATAGAGAGTTTTTATAAAATTGATCTCTAATGGCAATTAATTGTTTCAAATACTCTTTTTCATTAAGGTCATGCTTAAATGTTTTTAAAACATCGTATCGTTCTTTTAATAGTAATAAATCATCTGTTTTTATAAACTCTAATTCATTAAAAACAACATCTATCTCATTGTCTACTTGTGTACGTAAATCAATGGATAAATTATAGGTATTAAGCTTAATAGAAATAAAAATTATAATAATTGGAATTGTAATTGGCAAACTTGTGATATAATCTATTTCATCTAATACAATATGTGCACTATTAAGTGCAGAAACAAGTTTTGCCAGTTCTATGGCGATTATAACAAGAATTGCTGATCTCCACCAATGTATACAGGTAAAGTACCAAATTAACGAAAAACTTAGAATAAGGATTTTCATTTTTAAAAAACCCCCTAAATGTGCTATATCAGGAAATCCAAAAGTTCCAATTTTAAAAAAATACAAATCAATAGTTATAAAATCTCTTGGTATATAAGACAAAATGCAATATAAAACCGTTGACCCAATTATAAGTGAAATAGAAATAATATCTTTACGTTTTAAGTATTCAAGTTTAATCATAACGTAGAAAATAATGTACATCAAAGATATAAAACTAAGTTATGTACTTTTCAAAAATTATTCGTAATTTGAGTTAGATTAAGTATAGTCGCTATTTATAGCGAATCACTATATTGCAGTTGTAATACAAATTAACGAACTTAAATGAGTAAATCTTTATCACCATTTACCGAAGCCCAATTATTACCACAAGAAGAAACCTTAGAAATCTTCAAACAAAAAGGATCTCTTTTTATTGGTATTCCTAAAGAAACCCATTTTCAAGAAAAACGTGTCTGTTTGACTCCAGATGCTGTCTCTGCATTAACAGCCAATGGTCATCGCGTGTTGTTTGAGTCTAGTGCTGGTGAAGGCGCAAATTTTAAAGATAAAGATTATAGTGAAGCTGGTGCTGAGGTCACTAAAGATAGAGCAAAAGTGTACTCCTGCCCTATTATTCTTAAGGTAGAACCCCCCTCTATAGATGAGATTTCACTTATTAATCCTCAAACAATTTTAATTTCTGCGTTGCAGATTAAAACACAGTGTAAATCTTATTTTGAAGCTTTAGCTAAAAAGCGTATTACGGCATTGGCTTTTGAGTATATAAAAGACGACGATGGTGCCTATCCTGCAGTGCGTTCTCTAAGTGAAATTGCTGGGACAGCTTCTATTCTAATTGCTTCTGAGTTATTATCTAACGTTAACGGTGGCAATGGCTTAATGATGGGTAATATTAATGGCGTACCACCAACCGAAGTTGTTATTTTAGGCGCTGGTACAGTTGGGGAATTTGCAGCACGATCTGCTATTGGCTTAGGAGCCAACGTAAAAGTGTTTGATAGTTCTATTACAAAGTTACGTCGTATCCAGAATAATTTAGGGCGTACTATTTATACCTCAACCATGCAACCCAAAACTCTTTTAAAAGCGTTAAAACGTTGCGATATAGCCATTGGAGCTGTAAGAGGAACCTATCGATCACCTATTGTAGTTACAGAAACAATGGTCGACAACATGAAACGTGGCTCAGTCATAATTGATGTAAGTATTGATATGGGTGGTTGCTTTGAAACCAGTGAAGTCACCTCGCATGATCATCCTACATTTAAACATAGTGGCGTTATTCATTATTGTGTACCAAATATACCCGCGCGTTATTCGAGAACGGCCTCTGTCTCCATTAGCAATATCTTTACGCCTTACCTATTAGAAATAGGTGACTATGGTGGTATAGAAAATGCACTTCGATTTGATCGCGGATTAAAAAATGGGTTGTATTTTTACCACGGCATTTTAACTAACAAATCTGTTGCAGAATGGTTTGGACTAGATTATAGTGATGCTAATTTGTTGATTTTTTAATCTGTTCTCGACGATACCCCGTCTAGACAATAAAAACGCTTTTAATGAAATTTATACATCGATTAGGCTATTACCTTGGTGGTTTTGCTATTGGACTTATGTTGCTTATGTTTTTCTTAAATGGAAAAGAGGCCTCTTGTGATTATACACCAAATGCTCGAACCGTTAAAAACATTAGCTCAAAACCCATTTTATATTCAAATAATGCTTCGGATTTTATTGTTGAAAATACTTTAGATTCCTTAACTATTTTTAACTTGGTAAAATTTGGAAGTGTCGATTTTTCTAAAAGTGAAACTAAAATAGATTCATGCAAAGTGTATCATATAAACAACAGCTATAAAGAACGCAATATGGAGCTGAGAATTAAAAATTGCGATTCAATTGCGACACTCCTCGCTATTAAATATATATTCATCTAATTTGTTAAAAATGTGCCATTTAAAATTTAGAAGTTTCATTATAAATATTCATCTTTGACATGCTTATTAAAGTAAAAATAATTCTTTCATGAAAATATTAGTAACAGGTGCAGCAGGTTTTATCGGATTTTATGTATCTAAAGTTTTATTAGCTAAAGGTCATACGGTTGTTGGTTTAGATAATATTAATGATTATTATGATGTTAACTTGAAACTTTCTAGGTTAGAAGTACTCGGAATGAATAGGAACGAGGTTCAAGTGTTCGATACGATTTTCGAAAGCACTAATCCTAATTTTTCATTTGTAAGAATGAATCTCGAAAATCGAGAAGAACTCCCTAAATTATTCAAAAATCAAAAATTTGATATTGTATGTAATCTTGCGGCGCAAGCTGGGGTAAGATATAGTATAGAAAATCCCGAGACTTATGTAGATTCTAATTTAGTTGGATTTCTAAACATACTTGAATGTTGCAGGCATAACGACATAAAACATTTAGTCTATGCAAGTAGTTCAAGCGTATATGGTCTTAACGAAAAAATACCGTTCTCCACGGATGACAATGTAGATCACCCCATTAGTTTATATGCAGCTACAAAGAAGAGTAATGAGTTAATGGCACACACTTATAGTCATTTGTTTAAGGTGCCAACAACAGGATTAAGATTCTTTACAGTTTATGGCCCATGGGGACGACCAGATATGGCTATGTTCTTATTTACGGATGCGATCGTAAATGATCGCCCTATTAAAGTTTTTAACCATGGTAAAATGGAACGTGATTTTACATATATAGATGATATTGTAGAAGGTGTTGTAAGAGTTATTGAAAAATCACCTCAAAGTAGAATTGAGAATAATGACTATTATAAGTTATATAATATAGGGAACAATGATTCTGTTAAATTATTAGATTTCATAAATGAAATTGAGATAAATTTAGACAAAGTTGCTTCTAAAGATATGTTACCAATGCAACCTGGTGATGTAGAACGCACTTGGGCAGATGTTGATGAACTGATAAAGGATTATGACTACCGTCCTAACACATCAATTAAAAATGGCGTAAAATCTTTTATAGATTGGTTTAAAACATATTATAATTAAAATTTAAAATTTATTCGATCGATCGAATTTTTTTCTGACAGCTTGAAGTTTATCGTAAAAACACGCTGTTAGTATAAAAATTTAGAAGAATTAAATTATTTAGTTCAAATTTGTCGTCATTTAAAAATATTCAACCCAAGTCAAATAAATTAAGACTATGAAAATAACAAAGATCTGTTGTATTGGTGCCGGATACGTTGGTGGTCCAACCATGGCAGTAATAGCAAAAAAGAACCCACACATAAAAGTTACTATTGTTGATATAAATGAAGAGCGCATTGCAGCTTGGAATGATGAAGATCTTTCAAATTTACCTATATACGAACCTGGTTTAGCAGAAATTGTCGAAGAAACAAGAGGTAAAAACTTATTCTTCTCTACCGATATTGATAGTGCTATAAATGAATCTGAAATGATTTTTATTTCAGTAAATACGCCTACCAAAACCTATGGTAAAGGTAAAGGTATGGCTGCAGATCTAAAATATGTAGAGCTATGTGCTAGAAATATTGCTGAAGTTGCTAAAACCGATAAGATTGTTGTAGAGAAATCTACCTTACCTGTAAGAACAGCTCAGGCTATTAAAAGTATTCTGCACAATACAGGCAGCAATGTTAAGTTTGAAATACTATCAAACCCAGAGTTTTTAGCTGAAGGGACTGCAATCCAAGATTTATTAAATCCAGATCGCGTATTAATTGGGGGAGAATCTGAATCTGCAATAGAAAGCTTAGCAACTGTTTATGGCAGTTGGGTTTCTCAAGACAGAATTTTAAGAACTAATGTTTGGTCATCAGAATTGTCTAAACTTACAGCGAATGCATTTTTAGCACAACGAATTTCTTCTATAAATGCCATTTCAGAATTATGTGAGCATACCGAAGCCAATGTTAATGAAGTAGCAAAAGCTATTGGCATGGATTCTAGAATTGGTTCAAAATTTTTGAATTCATCGGTTGGTTTTGGTGGATCATGTTTTCAAAAAGATATTTTAAACCTTGTTTATATAGCTAGAACCTATAATTTAAATGCTGTCGCCGATTATTGGGAACAAGTCATAATTTTTAATGACCACCAAAAAAGAAGATTTTCAGATAATTTAATAAGTACATTATACAATACCGTTTCTGGAAAGAAGATAGCAATGCTTGGTTGGGCCTTTAAAAAAGACACTAATGATACTAGAGAATCTGCTGCAATTTATGTCGCTGACCATTTACTAAGTGAACAAGCGCATATAGCTGTATATGACCCAAAAGTTAACGAAAGCAGAACACAAGCTGACCTTAATTATCTTGACACAAGATCTGAGAAAGAAAACATGGAACTTGTCACAAATTTTGATGATCCGTACGAGGCCGCAAAAGATGCACATGCAATAGCTATTATGACCGAGTGGGATGAATTTAAAGATTA
>JAWUVW010000104.1:0-35890 GCA_034112185.1 Flavobacteriaceae bacterium
TATTGTCTAAAGGTTTATTACTTTCAATTGATAATAATGATTTTGATTTACTCAAAATTATTTCAGTGGCTGTTCGCGAAATGAGTGAAGGCGAATTACTTCAGATTGAAAAGGCGCGACAACTCGATATTACAGAAGATATTTACTACGAGATCATCAGACAAAAAACGGCAACCTTAATTGCGGCATGCTGTAGTTTAGGTGCTGCTTCGGTTAAACCAAATTCACCAGATGTCGAAACCATGCGAAAGTTTGGTGAGCTCATTGGTATGGCATTTCAAATAAAAGATGATTTGTTTGATTACGGTACTGAAGCCATTGGTAAACCCACAGGTATAGACATTAAGGAGCAGAAAATGACTTTGCCTTTAATTCATGTTCTAAATAATTGCTCTAAAAAAGAAAAGTCATGGCTTATCAATTCGGTGAAGAATTACAATAAGGACAAAAAACGCGTCAAGGAAGTTATCACCTTTGTAAAGTCGAATGGTGGGCTAGACTATGCGGTTTCAAAAATGAAAACCTTTCAAAAAGACGCCTTAGAATTATTAGATACATATCCCGACTCTCAATACAGAGCCTCTTTAAGGCTCATGGTGGATTATGTTATTGACAGGAAAAAATAATATTTAAAATACTGATATTCAATTAATTGTAAATTAATTTGAATTAGTTTTACCTTCCAGGCAACCCTCGGCAGCAAAATTGCGTCTTTATAAATAGAAGCGCAACACAAATCAATTTAATGAAAGTTATCCAACTTCATAAAAACGAAACTAAACTCATACAAAGAGCATCGAAACAAAATCGCGAAGCACAGCATGTGTTGTATGAGTTGCACGCGCCAAAAATGCTTAGTGTTTGTCGCTATTACATTAAGGATGTGCATCAGGCAGAAGAGGTGATGTTGAATGGTTTTTTTAAAGTATTTAAATACCTAAACACATTTAAAAGTGAAGGAAGTTTTGAAGGCTGGGTAAGACGTATTATGGTAAGAGAATCAATTTCCTATTTAAGACAGAAAAAGAATATTGAGTTTGCTACGGAAGATGAATATATCGAACAGGATTACTCTAATAATATTAAAACAAACATTGAAATTGCTGAGATACAACAACTCATCGACAGTTTACCAGAAGGGTATAGGATGGTATTTATAATGTATGCTATAGAAGGTTACAAGCATCACGAAATTGCCGAATTATTAAAGATTTCTGAAGGCACTTCTAAGTCCCAATTATTTAAGGCCAGACAAAGGCTTCAGAAAAAAATTAAAGAACTAAACAACAGTAGTTATGGCACCAATTAAATTTGAGGAAAACATAAAGGAGAGGTTAGAGAAGCGCATGTTGTCTCCATCAGCTGATGGTTGGTCTAAACTGTCGGAGCGTTTAGATACAGATCATAAGAAATCTAAAAACGTACTATTTTGGCGGTTGAGTATTGCTGCTGGTTTAATTATTATGATAGCGACATCTGTCCAGCTTTTTAATAAAGGGGAAGTTCAGGAAGTAATTCCTGAAATTGTTGAAGAGCAATTACAAACAAAAGAGTCGAAACTAGAGGATTTAAAAACGATCGAATTGGCAAATGAAAATGAAAGTATTGAAGCTAAAAAAGAGTCTTTATCAGTTCTTAAGGAATCACAAATTATAGATTATAAAAAAGTAACCCAAAAAAAGGCTAAAACTAAGTCGCAAATTGCCGAAAACACGGGTTCAAAGATTAAAAATAACGCACCTAAAAACTTAGAAAAAAATAAAAAGGATTTATCAGTACTAACTGAAGAATATATAATTGAGACAGCAGTGGCTGATGCATTAAAGGAGTTGAAATCTCAAGAGTACACTTCTGTAACGGACAGAGAAATAGATTCACTTTTAAAAGTGGCGAGTAAAGAACTTTTTAAAGATAAATTGCAAAATGAAACCTCTAAAATAGTGGATGCAGATGCCTTATTATTAAGTGTAGAAGAAGACATGGGGCAATCGTTTAGAAGCAAAGTATTTGATGCGCTAAAAGGGGGGTATGAGACTGTGAAAACTGCTGTTGCTGAACGTAATAATTAAGCCCTCGTGAAAATGAGACGCTCATCAAGACAAGTTGAGGCAACTAAAGAATTAAATATAATAAACATCAATAAATCAAAAAACAAACAGTTATGAAAACAATTACAAGATTAGTAGTTTACTTAATATTATCACTAACATTTGCGACGGCTCAAGAACAAAATAGAGTGTTGGATTCAATTAACATATCTAAGATGTATGATAAAATTGAAGACTTACAGGAAGACAGAGCTAAAATTGAAGACCAAGAGAAATCTATACTAAAAGTAAAGATTTCTAAAATTAACAAACGATTAGATAGTAAGGAGATTACGGCAGCCGAGGCAGAAAACTTAAAGAAGGAAGCGGCAAAAACGGCAGCGCTTAATATAGAAAATCGAAGAGCTATCATAGATCAGAAAATAGATTTACTAAAACGAAATGGTTACGACTCGTACCAATATAGCCAAGATGATGAAGGAGATCGGTTAATGATAAGGATTGGTAGCGATGATACTACAAGTGAAAGCATTATTTTTATTGGTGATAGCGCAGATGATAAACCAAGAAAATACGATAGACGTACTACGAGTGATTTTGTCTTTGCAATAGGTTTTAACAATGTTTTAGTTGATGGTCAAAACTTAGAAAATTCACCGTATAAATTAGGAGGTTCTGGTTTTGTAGAAATGGGTTACGCTTGGAAAACAAGACTCTTTGATAACACCAACTTTTGGCGATTAAAGTACGGATTTTCATTTCAATGGAATAAATTTGATACCAAAGGGGACACGTATCTGGTAAATAATGATGGTCAGATTGGAGTACAAGAGTTTCAAGGGAATCTAGATAAGGCCAAATTTAGAACGACGAATTTAGTTTTTCCGATGCACATAGAATTTGGGCCATCTAGAAAGAAGGAGCACAAAAATTATTACAGATATTCCACACACAAACAGTTGAAAATTGGACTTGGCGGTTTTGCTGGATTTAATATTGCAAACATGCAGAAACTAAAATATAAAGAAGACGGCAAAAGAATAAAAGAAAAGCAAAGTAATGGGTTTGAAGTAAGCGAGTTTATCTATGGTGTTAGTGGTTATGTGGCATTAGGTGATGTTGCGGTTTATGTAAAATATAACCTCAATCCACTGTTTGAAAATCAAGCTGTGGATCAGAATACAATTTCTTTGGGTCTTCGTTTCGATATGGATTAAATTAAGTAATTTTTGAGTGTTAAAAAGCCTTAATCTGTATTTAGATTAAGGCTTTTTTATAGGTTTAATTTCATGATTTCTGATATAAAATGTCATTATCAAGAGGCAAGTAAAATTCGCGGTTTTCAAATAGAAACTCAAATAACTTTTGGCGATTAAAAATTTAAACCAAATAGTTTCTTAAATTTACCAACGTGTCTTTCCTGCGTAGGTAGGAACTCATAAAAAATCTAAAAACCTTTTAAAAAAAACAGATTCCTGCTTACGCAGGAATCACAGAAAATTTGATCTCACAAAACACCATAGCACAAGTATTTGAAACCGTTCGCGTAGAAGAAGTGATTGGTGATTTTGTACAACTCAAAAAATCAGGGAGTAGTTTTAAAGGTTTAAGTCCCTTTAGCGATGAGCGCTCGCCTAGTTTTATGGTGTCACCTGTTAAACAAATTTGGAAAGATTTCTCAAGTGGAAAAGGCGGAAATGCCGTTACGTTTATAATGGAGCATGAGCATTTCACTTATCCTGAAGCTATTAAATATTTAGCAAAAAAGTACAATATTGAAATAGAGGAAACCGAACGTTCGGATGAAGAAAAGGAACAACAGGATGCTAGAGAGAGTTTGTATTTAGTCAGTGAATATGCAAACACTTATTTTCAGAAGGTGTTGCATAACACGGACCAAGGAAAAGCAATTGGTCTTAGTTATTTTAAAGAACGTGGATTTACGGAAGAGACCATTAAAAAGTTTCAGTTGGGCTATTCTTTAGACGAATGGCAGGCCTTTACAGATGATGCATTAGGGAAAGGTTACAACATAGATTTTTTGGCAGCCACAGGTCTAACCATCGTAAAAGAACAAAAACGTTTTGATAGATTTAAAGGCAGAGTCATGTTTCCTATTCATAGTATGAGTGGACGTATTCTTGGCTATGGCGGTCGGATTTTAATCAACGATAAAAAAGCGGCTAAATATCTCAATTCACCAGAAAGCGATATCTATCATAAGAGCAAAGTGCTTTACGGTTTGTTTCATGCCAAACAGAGTATAGCGAAAGAAGATAACTGTTATTTAGTAGAAGGTTATACAGATGTCATTCAGTTGCATCAAGCAGGAATAAAAAATGTGGTATCCTCTTCGGGTACAGCATTATCCTCAGATCAAATACGCTTAATCAACCGACTTACCAATAATATTACAGTACTTTTTGATGGTGATGCGGCGGGTGTTAGGGCCTCCATTCGAGGTATCGATTTAATCTTGGAACAAGGCGTTAATGTCAAGGTGTGCACGTTTCCAGATGGAGAAGATCCAGACAGTTTTGCAAAGTCAAATACCTTAGAAGAACTTACCGAATATCTCAATGAAAATGCTAAAGATTTTATTCAATTTAAAGCATCGCTTTTAGTTAAGGAGTCCACTAATGATCCGATCAAGAAAGCTGAAACTATTCGCGAAATTGTAAATAGTATTGCTAAAATCCCAGATCAGATAAAGCGCGAAATCTATATTCAGGAATGTGCGCGTATTATGGATATTAGTGAAAGTGTATTGTTTAGTACGTTGGCGCAAATAAGTAAAAAGGATTTTCAGGAGGCTAATAAAAATTATAAGCAAGAGCAAAAGGCTTTTCAAGTAGTAAAGAATGAACCACAAACAGCAAAAAAGGTAGATATTCAGTTTGAGCTAGAGCGAAAAATCATCGAGATCTTAATGCTTTATGGAGATAGAACGGAGCAGTTCGAAGATTTAATACTACAGGAGGATAAGGTTTCAGGTGATTTGGTTTTAGAACCAACTATACACGAAACACGTGTATTTGAAAAAATATATTTAGACCTTCAGGAAGATGAAATGCAGTTTTCTAACGACCAGTTTAAGATACTTTACTATTCGATTATTGATAAGCTAAATCAAGACCAGGGTTTTTCAACCAAAAATTTTATCAATCAATTAGATCAAGAGGCTGCTCGTACTGTAACTAGTATTTTAATGGAAGATGAAAAATATAATCTACACGATTGGGAGCGCAATCAAATTATTCCCAAAGAAAAGCAACATGCTGTATCACAGCTAGTGAGTCAAACCATTTTAAGTTTACGCTGTTATTTAATAGACCAAAAAGTGGCGGAATATAAAAATGAAACTTTAAAAGAAAATTCCGATTCTCGATCTATTATAGAAGATGTTAAAGACTATGTTGGTCTTAAAATGTTATTATCTCGTAAATTAGGCAAAGTAATAGGATAATCAAAAAGAATTCCTTGAGGCTCTTCCTCGGGGGGGCCAATTTCACCTCTCTTTTTAGGGAGGTCGAAATTGCAAGAAGCAATTTCGGGTGGGGTAAAATACAAGATTTTTGATTTTTGACCTTTTTCACGTAAAATGAGACCAGCGAAATACCTCTAGGGCTCTGCCTCGAGAATAGTTGGTTTCAAAAAATCTTTTAGTGTCTTAGGACGCTAAGTTATGGTGCTTCGCTTGGTGAATTAAATCTACAATATTCGTTACATTCAACTTCTTAAAGAGTCTAGCCTTATAAGTACTGACAGTTTTCTCGTTAATATCTAATTCTTCCGCAATTTCCTTATTCTTTCTGCCAATCGAAAGTAGCTTTAATACTTCGACTTCTCTTGTAGATAACTTTTTAAACAACCGACTTCTACTTTTACGTGTATCTTCGTATCGGAAGTGTTTGTCCATTTTTTCACTTAAAGATACCTCACCAGAGTGAACTTTTCTTACCGCTGCTTCAATTGTGTCAATACTAGCTGTTTTGTTTAAGTAACCAGAAGCTCCTGCCTTGAGCGTACTAATGGCATAAATCTCTTCAGGCTGATGGCTAAACATTAAAACATGAACGTTTTTGTTTTCTTTTTTAATAGCTCTAAGTGCTGTAATACCATTAAGCTCTGGTAGATCTACTTCAGATATAATAACATCAACATCGTGACGTCTTACAAATTCAAATATCTCAATACCACTACCTAAGGTGCCTACGACTTTAAGATCTGGTTTACTATTTAAGAACAGTTCTAGGCCAGTTCTTACAATTGGGTGACTGTCTACAATAAGGATTTGTATCATGACAATTAATTTTATGTTTGGTTATAGTTAAAAATTAAAACAACAAAAGATAAGTAAGTTTAATCTGAAGATTTGTTAAACAAAAATAATCAAAAAACGGGAATTCCTACTAATTTATTTGATAAAATGCAATTATTATTTTAAATCATTAGGAATTTCGCAAATTGGTATCGGAATCATCTTATGTTTGTTTGACCTATTGTAGTTTGTGAAAATTTCAAAAGCTTTACGCTGTCTACCTTCAAAATCAGCAAAGGTTTTGCCTTCATCAAGCATTTGCATTGCCCATTCTAATTCAGAATATGAAGCTCCGATTTGGTCTTCATCACTTCGTGCATCACCAAATAAACCATCACTTGGTGCCGCTTTCATAATAGATTCAGGTACCTTTAAATACTCACCTATTTTATAGACTTCAGATTTTAATAAGTCTGCAATAGGGCTCAAATCAACGCCGCCATCACCATATTTAGTATAAAAACCTACGCCAAAATCTTCGACTTTATTTCCGGTTCCTGCAACTAAAAGCTCTAATAAACCCGCGTGGTAATATAACGTGGTCATCCGCAAGCGTGCTCTGGTATTCGCTAAAGCCATATCTACTGTAGTTTGTTTTCCATCAAGACTTACTTCTGTTTTAAATTCTTCGAAAACAGGAGTAAGATCTACACGTGTGTCTTTTACGTTTGGAAAGCGCTTTTTTAATTGCGTAATATGTTCTTGTGCTCTTGTGACGTGGCTTGCTGCTTGGTGAATAGGCATTTCGATACACAAAAGGTCCAAGCCAGTTTTTGCACAAAGTGTCGAAGTTACTGCAGAATCTATGCCACCCGAAATACCAATAACAAAACCATTAACTCCAGCTTTAGTAGCATAATGTTTTAGCCAATCTACGATGTGATTTACAACCTTTTCTACGTGCATAATATTTAAATTAATACAAAGAAGTGTACCTTTGCGTAACAAAAATAATGCAATCGTGTTAAGATTAAAAATATTTCACCAAATGGCAATAAGAATTCTCATATTTTTAATATTGGCCTTAGTTTTTGTGTCTTGTGATAATGATTCTAAGCTAGAAAACGAAATTGCTAAAATTGAAACGCGTTTTGTAGTAGAACGTTTCGATAAAGCGTTTTTTGAAGCTAAGCCAAAAGATCTTCCAAAATTAAAGAATTCTTATCCCTTTTTATTTTCAATACACGTTCCTGATTCGGTTTGGATATACCGAATTAATGATACATTACAAGATCAGCTCTTGACCGAAGTAAATAAGGCCTATCCAGAATTTAAAAATACCAAAGAAGAATTATCTGGTTTATTTCAACATTTAAAATATTACGATAAAACGTTTAGCATACCAAGGGTTATAACGCTGACTAATGATGTTGCTTATCGCGACAAAACTATAGTTAATGATTCATTGGTGCTTATTGCATTAGATAATTATTTAGGAGCAACGCATGAGTTCTATCAAAATATATCAATGTATATCGCTGCTAATATGAAAAAGGACCAAATTGTGTCTGATGTGGCCGACGGTTATGCAAAAAAGTATGTGTATCAATCGAACAGAAAAACGTTATTGGACGAAATGATTTACTTCGGGAAGTTACTTTATTTTAAAGATGTCATGATACCTTTTAAGACTGATGCCGAGAAAATTGGTTATACGGAAGCTCAAATAAAATGGGCTGAAGCTAATGAAAGTCCGATTTGGAGTTATTTTATTGAGAAAGAATTATTATTCAGTACAGATACTAAATTACCTAATCGTTTTATTGCGAATGCCCCTTTTTCTAAGTTTTATTTGGAATTTGATAACGAATCACCAGGACGTTTAGGACAATATATCGGTTGGCAAATTGTAAAAGCATATGCTGAAACTACAGGTGATGATCTAATGAAAATAATGGAGGCCGAGCCTGAAGAACTATTTCGGAAATCTAAATTTAAACCCAAAAAGTAATGTCTAAGATTATAAAATCTAAAATAGAATTAAACGTAGAACTCGATGAAAACCGAGTGCCAGAAAAACTCAATTGGACGGCAAAAGATGGTGGCGTAAATAATGAAGAGGCCAAAGCTGTTATGCTTTCTGTTTGGGATGGTAAAGCACAAGAAACCTTAAAAATAGATTTGTGGACTAAAGATATGCCAGTAGATGAAATGAAACTCTTTTTTCATCAAACCTTAGTAACTATGAGTGATACTTTTTTGCGAGCAACACAAGACGAAAAAATGACAGCAACAATGAAAGATTTTTGCGATTATTTTGCTGAAAAGTTAGAGTTGAAGAAGTAATACCAATTATTATTTAAAATTAGTCTAAAATAATTTTAATTATAGGGTGTCCAGATGAAATATAAAATCAAGTCATAGCCTCGTTACGATTTTATTTTATATTGAAATTTGGTTACAATAGAAACAAATTATAAGATGCATTTTAAGCGATAATTGGTGTCGTAGTTTACTCAGTTAGGCCTTTGCTTAAAACCTGGTAGAAGGGACGTGTATTAAAATAATCCGAATTTTTAGCAGTTGCATAATCTGGATTCATTCTTTTGTACCTCATGAATTTTGAAGTATCATAGACTTCCCAAATACTCAATTCATTATACATTCCTGATTTTGTTTTGTGATCAATTTCATGTTTTCTTATTAATCGTTTGACTGTTTCTAAATCCGCAAGTTTCTTAACTTTACGAGAACTTTGTCCTTTGTTAATAAAATTTACAATCCAATAAAAACGAATTTCTCTTTTTTCATTTTGATTTAAGTCTCCCTCATTTTGATTTAAGTCTCCCTCATTTTGATTTAAGTCTCCTTCATTTTGATTTAAGTCAGTTCCTGAGGTTTCAGTAGTCATGCCATTTCCTCTGTGTTGTGCAATCAATTCTGTTTGGGATGTAGGTTGTTCACTGAGACTAGCTAAGGGTTTGGATATGAATTCAATAGTTTCATGTCTTAGTAAAGTGATGATAATAAGCTTATCATCTAATTGAACTTCTGTTGTAAATCGTCCTAAGGGAATACCAACTAAAGGTATTTTTGCATTCTTATTTACGACTCGGAAGGTTTTAGAGAAATTATCATTAGAAATTACTACTTTAATGATGCTTCTTAAACCTTCAAGGATAAGGCTATCGCCGCTACTATTTAGATTATGCTTTAATTCTGCGGCTCTAAAATTTCTATTTTGGATTAAGGTGGTGTTTTGGCTAGTCGCGAAAGACGCCAGAAGCAGAAATACTATTATACATAGTGTTTTCATAATAAGTAGGTATTTGTTTTGGGAAACAATGTAAACTATATACACCCATATAGGCGCTTAATTGACATAAGCAAAAGTAGAATTTAGAATTAGTTTTCACATAGAACAAGGACGTTCTACGTGTTTACAGGTCGATATGCTATTGTTTTCGATGTAAGGCAAAAAAAAGGATTTAAGTGAAAAGATAAAAACCTGTTTAAATAATGGAATTGAGCTTAAGAAAATATGTTCCCAGCCGGTTCATAATTAATATTTTATACAAACATTCTTAGCTTCTGTAAAGAAGCGTAACGCTTCAAAACCACCTTCACGACCTACACCTGATGCTTTTACGCCTCCAAATGGTGTTCTCAAATCGCGCATCATCCAAGTATTTACCCAAACAATGCCTGCTTGCAGTTGGTTACTCATCTGCATGGTACGCTTTAAATTATTAGTCCAGAGTGTTGCTGATAAGCCATACTTAACTTTGTTTGCCATTTGAAGCACTTCATCTTCAGTGTTAAATGGCATAATGGTGACTACAGGGCCAAAAATTTCTTCTTGGTTTACACGACAATCAGCATTTGGAACTTCTATAACCGTTGGTTCTAAATAATAACCATTTTCAAAGCCTTTTATAGTGACTTCATTTCCACCACATAAAATAGTCCCATTTTCTTGTTTTGCGATGTTGATGTATTCCTTTACTTTTTCTAAATGTGTCTTTGATACTAATGCTCCAATATTAGTGTCAGCTTCCGATGGATGACCAACATTTAGTGCTTTTACTTTAGCGACAAAATCTGTTTTAAAAGTGTCATAAATAGAGGCTTCTACAAAAACTCGACTACCACAGAGACAGATTTGACCTTGATTGGCAAATGAAGAGCGAACTGTGGTTTCTAGCATATCCTCATAATCGCAATCTGCAAAAATGATATTTGGGTTTTTACCACCTAATTCTAAAGATAGTTTTTTAAACATAGGTGCGGCGACTTTTGCAATATGCGCGCCTGTAGCTGTACCACCTGTAAATGAAATGGCTTTAATATCTGGATGTTCTACTATGGCTTGTCCTGTTGAACCACCAAGTCCGTGAACTATATTTAAAACCCCTTTTGGTAGGCCTGCTTCATTGCAAATTTCACCTAGTAAATAGGCAGTCATTGGCGTCACTTCACTTGGTTTGGCAACGACGCAATTTCCCGCAGCGATTGCTGGTGCAATTTTCCAAGTAAATAGATAGAGTGGAAGGTTCCAAGGCGAAATACAACCCACAACGCCAATCGGTTGTCGTAAGGTGTAATTAATTGCGTTTTGCCCAACGCTCTCATGACTTTCACTTGCAAATTGTGTAATGGCATTACCAAAGAATCTAAAGTTACTAGCGGCTCTTGGTATATCGACTGTTTTGGCTAAAGATATAGGTTTGCCATTGTCTTTGCTTTCGGCTTCAGCAAAACGTTGCAAGTTGACTTCTAGTAATTCTGAAATTTTTATAAGAATTCGACTGCGTTCTTCTAATGTGGTTTGCGACCAACTTGGAAATGCTGATTTTGCGGCGCTATATGCAGTCTCAACATCTTCTTTAGTAGAATTTGGTATTTGACCATAAACAGCTCCATTAGAGGGATTGTAGTTGTCTATCCAATTATCTTGAATTGGATTATGAAAATTGCCGTTTATATAGTTTTTAATGTTCATTCTTCTAAAAACCCATTAATGTTGAGATTAACTTTTCCATCTTGATAATGAGTAGTGGCCCATGCCATACGTCTATCTTTATTTTTTATATAGTGTAACATTATTACCATATCAGCATTAAAAAACAAATTTTCTTTGATTGTTTCAGCTAGCCAAAATAGTTCTTCTTTACTTATAACTCTTTCTAATTCAATTTCTACATTTCCCTTTCCTTTGATAGCCCAATAATTTTGCTTAATTATTTTATAACTAACCGGATGACCTTGAGTTATTTCTGTAGGTATTATTTTTAAATAAGTTATTTCTAGATTATTAATATCTCTAATTTCCTTTGCTACAAATTTATAAGTATTCGGTAATTGTTCAATTTGAAAATAATTAACGCCTCTTCCTTTAAGTCTATTCATAATCTCTGACTTTTCATTTAAATCCATTTTACAACCAAAATATATAGACTTTAGAGCCGTAGGATTATATTGATTTATTCCGAATTTGTCAGTTAAAATTCTAATTTCTTGTTCATGTTTCCAACGACTTGATTTATGACCTACTATCTTTTTGAAGATATTAATACTATTTGAAACATCATGAATCCCAATATTTACTAGTTTTCTGAGTAAGTTACAGAAAAAAATGTTTATACTTTTCAAGTATAATATCTAAATCATATTCAATACAGAATCCATAATGAGAATTTCCGTAGTATGCCCAAAGTAATTCGTCATTGAATTTTTTTGATAAAGAATAAATTCCAAGTTTTTCGCGAAATGAGATAGTGGTCTCAAGAACACTGTCTACATTCTTAAGACTTTTTTTAGAATTGTTATTAATTAAAAAACCTAAACAACCTGATTGCTTTTCAAAACCATTTTTTGTCACAAGACCTTCACTTGGATCATTGAGTTGTTGTCTATTTGAAGCCCAAAAGTAATTCCTTTCAATAGAGTGTAAATCTCTTTCAAAATTTGAATATTTTTCTCCTTCAAACTTATTTATATTCCCATCTCTATATTTAAAAACTAACAAATTATACCTTCTTATAAGCCATTACTTTAATTTCAATTACCAAATCTGGATGTGGTAATTGATGAACAGCTACTGTTGTTCTGGTTGGCCCTGTTTCTTTTTCAAAGAATTCTGCATAGGCTTTATTATAATCGGCAAAGTCATTCATGTTTACTAAAAACGAAGTGACATCTACCACATCTTTTAAAGAAGCTCCTACTTTGGCTAAATTCTTTTCTATATTTTTTAAAACTTCTTGTGTTTGGATATAAGCGTTTAACTTCTTAGTACCCATGTCGTCAATGATATCAACTCCAGCAATAGTATTGTCTGCTCTGCGAGAACTTGTTCCAGATACAAAAATGAAATCCCCAACTTGTTTTACATGTGGATATGCGCCTCTTGGTGTTACTCCAGTGCCTGCGGAAGCAGTAATCTCATTGTCTTTTTTACTCATAACTAAATAGTATCTATCATTGCGAAGCAATTTTTTATTTGCTGTGGCAATCTGTTTGTTTGAAACTTCAATTAAAAAAATTACCGCGTCTCTGCGTTCCTCGTAATGACGTTTCAATTTTAATGTAACCCAGCAATTTTATCATCTTCTAAAATTGTTCTAGTTTCTGTATTAACTTTATCTAAAATTGTTTTTAAAGCAGAAGTATCTGTCATATCAAGCGTAGTCGAGATATCTCCATCTTTCAGCATATTTAAAATGGCTTTATCCTGTGCACGTCCTCTTAACATCGCTTCTCGGTAGCCAATATGTTCGTTAAAGGTGACCAAAGAATATTTAGATGAATAGTCTTTTGGAAATTGTTTTTCTAAGGCCATTTCTATTTTTCGTTTTTCTTGAAATATTTCTTGTCCAACATGACTCTTCATTTCATGGAAATTATCAATTGCTAAATCGGCAATGGCATCAGTATCTTTTTTTCTGGTCTTTTCGTATTCAGTAAAAATGGTCTCCCAATTTCCTTCATATTCATCTAATACCTTATCAAATTCTACTACGTCTTCAAATGAAGCATTCATACCTTGTCCATAAAATGGTACAATGGCATGGGCTGAGTCTCCCATTAACAGTGTATTGCCTTTATAATGCCAAGGAGAACATTTTACAGTGCCTAAAGGTGCTGTTGGATTTTCAAAAAAGTCTACCACTAGGTTAGGCATTAAATCTAAGGCGTCTGGAAATTCTTTCTCAAAGAATTCAGTCACAATTTCTGGTGTCGTTAAATTATTAAAATTGTATTCGCCTTGAGCATAACTTAAAAATAATGTAACAGTGAAGCTTCCATCTAAATTTGGTAAAGCGATAACCATAAAGTCTCCTCTTGGCCAAATGTGCAAAGCATTTTTATAGGTTTTGTAATCGCCAGTTTCTGTTGGTAATATGCTTAATTCTTTATACCCATGTGTTAAATACTCTTGCGAAAAACTAAATAAGAATTTACGTTCTAAATAGTAACTTTTTCTTAAAGCAGAACCAGCTCCATCAGTAGCAATAATGCAATCAGCATCTTCTATAAAATCATCTTTAGTTTCATAATCTTGAAAATACGCTGTGGTTTTTTCAAAATCAACGGATTTACATCTTTTATTAAAATGAATCGTTACATTTTTATGCTTTTCAGCTTCCGTTAGTAGTAAGGCGTTAAGTTCTCCTCTAGATATAGAATTGATGTATTCGTGTTCTCTACCGCTGTAATTTGATAAAAACGTATGGCCTTCTTTATCGTGAAGCATGCGACCATTCATTGGAATACAAAGTGGCTTTACTTTATCTTCCATACCAACGAGTTTAATGGCTTTATTGCCACGGTCTGAGAAGGCTAAATTGATAGAGCGACCAGCAGATATATCTGTTTTTCGCAAGTCTGATCGCATTTCGTATACGGTAACATTATAGCCGCGTTGACCTAGTCGTAATGCTAGTAAACTTCCGCAGAGTCCAGCTCCTATAATTAGTATGTTTTGTTGTTTGTTACTCATTTAATAGTGTTTTCATTTTTTCAACCATCAAATACACATCTTCAAACGAATTGTATAGAGGCACAGGTGCACATCTAATCACATTTGGTTCGCGCCAATCACTTATGACACCAGATTCTGTTAATTTTTTGTGTAATGATTTGTCTACATTTAAAACTTGAATAGATAATTGACAACCACGTTCATCAGGGTTTTCTGGTGTGATAATTCTAATAATATCGTCGCCTAATGCTTTTAATAGAAATTCGAAATAGCCTGTTAGTTTTTTCGACTTTTTAAGAAGTTTGGTCATGCCAACCTCGTTAAACATATCTAGTGACGCTTTAATAGCAGCCATAGATAAAATAGGTGGATTACTTAATTGCCAACCTTCAGCACCAGGTAAAACATCAAAGTCATGTCGCATATTAAAACGCTTTTGTTTATTATGGCTCCACCAACCTGTAAAGCGATTTAAGTTTTTATCGTGTGCATATCTTTCATGAACAAAACAACCTGAAAGACTTCCTGGACCAGAGTTCATGTATTTGTAAGTACACCAAACTGCAAAATCTGCACCAGAATTATGTAAATCTAGATCTACATTTCCTGCGCCATGCGCACAATCAAAACCAACCTTACAGCCCTGTTTATGGCCGAGATCTGTAATGCGTTTAAAATCGAAAAACTGCCCAGTATAGTAATTAACGCCACCAATCATTACCAATGCAATTTCATTGCCTTGAGCTTCTAATAGAGTTTCTAAGTCTTCGTAGCGCAATAGCTCTTCACCTTCTCTAGGTGTCCAAAGAATTAAACCATCCTTATCGTCGTAGCCGTGATGGCGTAATTGCGATTCTACAGCATACTTGTCTGATGGAAACGCATCACTTTCAATCACAATTTTGTAACGTTCTTTTGTAGGTTTATAGAATGAAACCATCATAAAATGAAGATTCGCTGTGAGGGAATTCATTGTTACGACTTCAATAGGTTTTGCTCCTACAAGCTTCGCGGTAGCTTCCGTTAAAAACTCATGATAAGGCAACCAAGGATTCTTAGCCTCAGTATGACCTTCAACTCCAAGATTTGCCCAATCTTCTAGTTCTTGATTTATGTAAGCTTTTGTTGATTTTGGTTGTAGTCCTAGTGAATTTCCACAGAGGTAAATCAATTCATTTCCGTTTTTGTCTTTAGGAATATGAAACTGCTGTCTGTAGCCTGATAATTCGTCTAAAGTGTCTTGCTGTTTTGCATAATCAAGACCAAGTTTATAATTGGACAAAGTAAATTAATTTTCGGTTTGTAACAAAAATAAGGATTTAAAGTGAGGGATTAAAGGTGTATGTCTAATATGAATATTTGTAATAATTAGTTATATTTATGAAAAAAAATAAGTCATGGGAAAGGTAAAAGAGTACAGTAATGGTGAGGTGACTGTAGTTTGGGAAGCAGAAAAATGTATCCACTCGGCAATTTGTGTAAAAGGATTACCAAATGTTTTTAATCCTGAAGCGAGCCCTTGGATTAAAATCGATGCGGCGTCCACGGAAAATTTGGTAAGTGCTATTAAAAAATGTCCTTCTGGTGCCTTAAGTTTTTATATGAATAATGAGGATGATAAAAGCTCTGAGTTCCTAGAGACAAAAGTTGAGGTATTAGAAAACGGACCGCTTCTGGTTTATGGGACTTTAAAAGTGACAGACAAGGACGGTAATGCTGAAACCAAGAATAAGACCACTGCGTTTTGCCGTTGTGGCGTTTCACAGAACAAACCGTATTGTGATGGTGCCCACGTAAAAGCAGATTTTAGAGGGTAAGTTTTACCTTATTCAGGAGATTCCATTTTTCAAAGGGATTAGTTCAGCTAAACATTTTAGATGGAATCTTTGGCTTTTGTAAAATGAGCTTCACTAAAAAAGCGCCTTGTAAACAAAGCGCTAGTAAATATATAGACGCACAAGGCGGAAAATGTAAGCTATACGTTTTAAGTCGAAACTATATCCGTGAAACTTACATTATAGGTTGCAAAAGTAGGCTTGTATTTCTACTTATCCAAGGTAATGCTAACATCAGAGAAATTTAAGTTGAAAATGCCATCTGCCATTTTGTGGTCTGTGGCGATTTTAATGCCGTTATAATCGATATAGTTTTCGAAGGTTGTTGCCATTGTCGCTTTGGTAGCATTTCCTTTTCTAAACACCCATTCCTTAATCATAAAATCATCATTATAAAAAATATCATAGGCGTCACCTGGTGTGTAACCGCCTTCGCTTGAATACGTAATGGTTAACATGTTTAATTCATTTTTGCTAATTGGAGCTTCAGCTTTTTTAGATTCTGAAATTGTTGCAGACGTATCCCAAACGAGTTGAAAAGGGACTAATAACCAGTATTTATCGTTAATAAAACCTCTGTCTGTATTAATGTGGGTACTGTCCATTGCGCTCCTTACATAGCTAACGGTTGTGTCTTCAGCCACCATTGTTACACTACCTTCTTTTGGTTTCCAAACCCAAGATCTCCCTTTTCCTTTTATGGTATCTCTATTAACTTGAAACGTGAATTTTACTTCTTCAACATTTTTCCAATTTTCAAAACCATGTGCATTTGCAATTTTTTCGGCAATAGTAAATTCTTTAGCTTCTTCTGTTATTGGTGTTTCTGACTTTTCAGATTTACATGCTGAAACTAGTAATAGACAAATTAACCCTATGTATAATGACTTCATGTTAAAAAGTTATTTTAATTTAGAAGCGAAATTAATCAACCATGGAAGACAACACTAATTATTTCGAGATAAATAAAGCCACTTGGAACAATAAGGTAAGTGTGCATGCAGAAAGTGAAATGTATAAAATGGACGCTTTTAAATCTGGTGAAACATCGTTAATGTCCTATGAATTGAAAGCTTTAGGCAATGTCTACGGAAAGTCGTTATTGCATTTACAATGTCATTTTGGACAAGATACATTGAGTTGGAGTCGGATGGGAGCGAAGGCTGTTGGAGTTGATTTGAGTGATGAAGGTGTGAAATTGGCAAAGCAGTTAAACGACGACTTAAACCACGATGCTAAATTTGTGTGCTGTAATGTTTTGGATACCTCAAAACATGTTTCTGAAACGTTTGATATCGTATATACAAGTTATGGCGTCATTGGCTGGTTGCCAGATTTAAAACCTTGGGCAAAAATGATTTCTGAACGTCTTAAGGTTGGCGGAACCTTCTATATGGTTGAGTTTCATCCCATCCTTTGGATGTTTGATTATGTAGATGGCCCATCTAAAATGAAATACCATTATAACAGAAAAGAAGTAATTTATGATGAATATGAAGGGACTTATGCCAATAAAGCTTCAAAGATAGTAAGTAAAGAATATGCGTGGAATCATGGGCTCTCAGAAGTAGTGAATGCGCTTATCGAAGCAGGCCTGCAAATTGAGTATCTTAATGAATATGATGAAAGTCCGTATGATGTATTTCCGGATCTAATAAAGTCAGATAATGGGATGTACAATATTAAGGATCAACTCTTTCCAATGATTTTTGAAATAAAGGCGACTAAAATATAGTTTAGAGATCTTTCAGGTTTTTAAAATCTGAAAGGTCTGTCAGATTAATGCTTCCCGTCTTTCTTCAACAACTCAGGAAACTTAGATTTAAAACGATTTAACCTTGGCACAGACACATTTCTTATATAACCTTGGTTAGGGTGAAGTCTTTCATAGTTTTGATGGTAATCTTCCCCAATCCAAAATTTTTGAAATGGATAAACTTCAGCAGCAATTGTTGCCTCTAATTTTTTGGCTAGAGCCGCTTTCTTTTCGTCTATAATTCTTTTTTGTGCATCATCTTGATAAAAGATAATGGAACGGTATTGAGAACCCCTGTCTGGTCCTTGCCCATTAACTTGTGTGGGGTTTTGAGATCCAAAATAAACATCTACTAAGGTTGTAAAACTAACCATTTTAGGGTCATAAATAACTTCTACAGCCTCTGCATGTCCCGTTCTCCCTGTATTACTAGCCTCGTAAGTTGGGTTTTTAGTGTAACCACCAGCATAGCCGTTTATAACTTCTTCGACACCTTTTACGCTCTCGTAAACTGCTTCAACACACCAAAAACAACCGCTTGCAAAATAGGCGCGTGCCTTACCGTCTTTTAAAGTAACGACTACTGGTTCTGCATCAATTACTACTTGTTGTTTTTCATTAATCTGAGCTTGATTATGACAGCTAAAAAATAAACTTATGCTTAAAATGGATAGGAATTTTTTCATCTTTAGTGTTTCGTAAAAACGGAATATATTTTTAATTAAACAATTTCTTTCTCTAATAGTCGTGTAAAATTACAAATCCTTAATTCTAATTATTCTAAAATTTTATTAAATAAAAAAGCCCTTGCAATTGCAAAGGCTTTGATAGATTATATTTTGAATATTTATTTACTAAGCTTAGTAAATAATTTTTTCATTTTTACTTTTTCTTCTTCAGCTAAAGCGGCATCAACTAATATACGTCCACTGTGCTCATCAGTAATTACTTTCTTACGAGAAGCAATTTCTACTTGCACTTGCGGTGGAATTGTAAAGAAAGATCCACCAGAAGCACCACGCTCAATAGCCACAACTGCTAAACCATTTTTAACATTTTTTCTGATTCTGTGGTAAGCATTCACTAAACGCTCGTCGATTTTCTTTTGAAATTCTTGAGACTTCGTGTTAAGTGCTTCTTCTTCTTTTTCAGTTTCCTTTAAAATTTCGTTTAACTCCCCTTTTTTGTGCTTAAGGTGAGCGTTGCGATCTTTTAAACGGTCTTTAGTTTCAGAAATCACTTCTTTTTTCTGATCAATTTGAACTTTAAATTCTTTGATGTGCTTTTCTGCCAATTGAATTTCTAATTCCTGAAATTCAATTTCTTTCGTCAATGAGTTGTATTCTCTGTTATTTCTAACATTTTTTTGTTGTTCACTGTACTTTTTGATCAAAGTCTTAGCTTCTTCAATTAAGTTCTTTTTTCCTTTAATGCTGTCATCAATAATAGCCAGGCTATCATTCAACTTTTCCATTCTAGTATTAAGCCCTTCAACTTCGTCTTCTAAATCACCAACCTCTAAAGGAAGTTCACCTCTGACATTTCTTATTTCGTCTACTCTAGAGTCAATTAATTGTAAATCATATAGTGCTCTCAATCGCTCTTCAACAGAAACTTCAGCTTTCTTTGCCATAATTATAAATAATTTACCGGATTTGTATTTGTGTTTGATAAAACGACTGCAAAATTAGTCATTTTTTTCGATAGATAGTCTACTAAAAACGTTTTTGTGAATTGCTCGCTTTCATAATGCCCAATATCTACTAAAATGATATCATGTTCTGCACTGAAAAAATCATGATACTTTAAGTCTGCAGTGATGAAAAGATCAGCATTGGCAGACTTTGCTGCATTTATAGCAAAGCTACCAGAGCCACCTAAAACGGCAATAGTCTTTATAGTTTGATTTATGAAATTAGAATGTCTAATGCATTTTGTATTCATTTTATGTTTAACGAAATTTAGACAGTCTTTGATATCCATAGGGTCTTCCAATTCGCCTAGCATTCCCATACCAATGTGTTGATTGGTATTTTCTAGCGTTGTGATTTCATAAGCGACTTCCTCATATGGATGTGCTTCAAATAACGTTTTTAAAACTTTAGATTCTAAATGCTTTTTAAAGGTAACCGATACTGCAGTTTCAGTTTCAGTATGCAACTCACCTTTTTTGCCGATGACAGGGTTAGAATTTTCATTTCCTTTATAAGTGCCTTCTCCATTTACATTGAAACTGCAAGATTCGTAATTGCCAATACTCCCAGCACCTGCATTAAAAAGGGCTTGCCTCAGTTCTTCTACCTTTGTTTTTGGAACATAAGTTTGAAGTTTCTTAATAGTTCCAGACTGCGGTATTAAGATTTTTTTGTTTTTTAAACCTAACTGATCGCAAATGATAGAATTAACACCTTCAATAGCATTGTCTAAAGCCGTATGGATTGAGAAAATAGCGATGTTATGTTGAATCGCTTTAACGACCACACGCTCTACATAAGTCTTACCAGTTAGCTTTTTTAAACCTTTAAATATTATTGGATGAAAGCTAACGATGAGATTACAATTTTTAGCAATAGCTTCATCAACGACAGCTTCAAGTGTGTCTACGGTGACTAGAACGCCAGAAACCGTTTGATTTTTATCGCCAACTAAAAGACCTACGTTATCAAAATCTTCGGCATAAGCTAATGGAGCTAAATCGTGTAGGTGATTTATAACATCTTGAACAATCATAAGTGTATATTTGTTTCAAAAATAATATAATTTAGTGGTCGTGAAGTTTATCCGCATCATATTATTCCCAATTGTCCCAATTTATTATCTGGTAACCTGGTTTCGTAACTGGTTGTACGATAAAGGGATCAAATCTTCAAAATCGTACAATTTTCCTGTGATTTGTGTAGGTAATTTGAGTACAGGTGGTACAGGGAAAACACCAATGATTGAATACTTAATAAGCGTATTCAAAGATGAAAAATCGCTTGCTACATTAAGTAGAGGTTACAAAAGAAAAACAGAAGGTTTTGTATTGGCTGATGAAAATGCAACTACAGATACTATTGGAGATGAACCTTTTCAGTTTTTTAGAAAGTTTGAAAACATTCAAGTTGCAGTGGATGCGAGTCGACAAAATGGAATAGAGCAGCTCATGACTTCAAACCAAAAACCAGAAGTTATCTTATTAGATGATGCTTATCAACATAGAAAAGTTAAAGCAGGTTTTTATATACTACTAACGGCTCATAATAGTCTCTATTGCAAAGACATCGTTTTGCCAACTGGTAATTTGCGAGAACCACGTTCGGGCTCAAAAAGAGCAGATGTCATTGTAGTCACAAAGTGCAAAAAGAATATTTCTGAAGTTGAGAAAAGTAAAATATCTTCTAAATTAAAGTTGAAAAAAAACCAAAAACTATTCTTTAGTCATGTTGAGTATTCGAATAATGTGACCTCGGATTTTAATGAATTGGAATTAGTTACGCTTCCAAAATTTACATTGGTTACAGGAATTGCGAATGCTGTACCATTAGTTGATTTCTTGGTTGATAAGGGACTAAAATTTGATCATTTAGAATATGGTGACCACTATAATTTTAGAGCTTCAGACATAGAGAATTTAGCATCTAAACCCTTAATAATTACAACAGAAAAGGATTATGTGCGCTTGTCTGGTAATGAAATTTTAAAGGATAAATTATATTACTTACCTATTCAAATTAATATAGATAAGCCAGAAACCTTCAATGGAATTATCAGATCATTTATGAGCCGAAATAGCTAGAGACTATTTTTTCACCAGAAAGTGCCGCGTATAGTTTGTCCTCAAAGTCTTCTTGTTTGAAAGGTTTTGATATAATATCATCGAATCCAGCTTCATCAAACTCATGCATTTTGTCTTCTAACGTTACAGCGGTAAGTGCGAAAATTGTCAGTTCCTTATCAAAGGTTCTGATGATCTTTGTAGCTTCTAATCCACTAATGCCTGGCATGTGAATATCCATTAATACAACATTGTATTCTGTAGATTTTACTTGTTCTACGGCAGCTTCTCCGTTATCAACGACATCACAATACAGATCCATTTTATTCAGAATCTTCTTTGTAATCATTTGATTAATTTTGTTGTCTTCTACAACTAAAATTTTAATTTCACTTAAATCTAAATCTTCCATTTTACTAGATGTTTTAACCGCTATTTCTTTAGGTTTTTCGATTTTTTCAGAATATTCTAAAGGCAATTCAAAGAAGAATGTTGTGCCTTTTCCAAGCTCACTCTTCAAGTAAATTTTACCTTTAAGAATCTGAATCAATCCTTTGACAATAGATAGACCTAGACCGGTACCACCATACTTTCTGTTGATTTGTACAGAGCCTTGAGAGAAACTCTCAAACATGTGGTCTTGTTTTTCTTTCGTAATGCCAATACCATTATCTTCAATTTCAAAGCGAAGCGTGTACATTTTGTCTTTTTGATCAATTTTGTACGCTCTCACCCAGATGTCTCCATCTTTTGTGAATTTAATAGCATTTCCAAGTAGGTTAATTAAAATTTGTGAAATCTTTAATTGGTCACCAAGGTAAGTATCTGGTAAACCGTCTTCATAATCGAAATGTAATTGCGTCTCATTGTCTTTCGCTGAATTGCTAAGGGCAGAGATTACATTTTCGAGTTTATTTTTAAGGTTGAATTGTTCTGGGTCTAATTCAACTTTATTAGCTTCAATTTTATTGATTTGAAGAATATCATTAATAAAAGTTAATAAATAATCTCCTGAGAATTTTAATGATTTTAAATGAGGTACCTGATGCGCTTTAGGTTTTTCATCTAATAGCATGTTAGTCAATCCAGTAACAGCATATAATGGCGTGCGTAACTCGTGAGTTACTGTTGATAAGAAATTAGCCTTTGACTTAGAGGCCAATTCTGCTTTCTCTTTTGCCACAATAAGTTCATCGTTCTTTTTGTGAAGCATATTATTAGTCTTCAACCTAATATTATTATTTTTATATAATGACAAGGTTAAGAGCGATAATATGGTAATTAAGGCAATACTTAATATGGTGGTAATTCTTGTAAAGGTATTTTCATCATTGACTTCCTTCATTTGATCCTCCATTTGAGCTTTTAGCTGTGCATTTTCCGCGTCCTTATAATTATTGATATACTTACCTGTGATTCCTTCATCTAGCCCGTTGCTCTCAGCGTTTAAGATAGAGTCTGAAAACTGAATGTATTTCTTTATGTATCCATAAGAAGTCTTAAAATCTTCTTTTTTTTCGTGAATATCACTTAATGTGAGATACGCTTCATTAATATTTTCTAAAATTTTATCAGATTGCGCTATTGAAAGACCTTCTTCAACTTGAGATAAAGCTAATTTGTTCTTGTTTAAAGCACTAGATACTTTGCCGGTTTCAATTAAAGCACTACTGAGACTACGTCTCTGGTTGTACTTCTTTGCATTAATTATGGTTTTTTCTAGCTGGGCTTCGGCTTTTTCATAGCGTTTTAATGCAATTAAAGCTTTAGCTTCGTTTAAAGTAACTTCAGAAATATATTCGTCTAAACCTTCTTGTTCAAATAAATTTTTGGCAGATAAAAAATAACCAAGGGAATTTTCATACTCTTCTTTTGTACTGAGAAATACACCTTTAATATTGTAACTAATGGCTATGTTGGCATAATCATCTATCTCGCGTTGAATCACTAAAGCCCTGCTTAATGAGATACTGGCTTGATCTTGCTGGCCAACTAAAAACTGTACTTTTGCAATTTTTGTATAAATTTTACCTTGATTTTTTTTGTCATCAATTTTCTTGGCGATTTCCAATGCTTCGTCTAAACTGTATTTGGCATTGTAGTAATCACCTCGATCGCTATTAAGTTTGGCTTGATCAATATGATTTTGAACCCTTAATGCTAGCATGTCTGTATCTTCGACACTATCTTGCTGTGCGAAAATCAGACTAGAAAAACAGGCTAAAAAAACAAATATGTAATATTTGATCTGGGACATTCAGCTAACTTAATTTTAAACAAATATAATTATATATTCGACAAAAGTGCTTTTTTGTCCGATAAATTGCAGATTAAATCCAGTATTCTAGAACTGTATCCTGTTTCATTATCGTACCAGCCTACTATTTTCAACATATTACCAATAACTGAAGTCATCTGGGCGTCGAAGATGCAAGAGTGGGGATTGCCTACGATATCGATCGAAACGATTGGGTCTTCAGTGTATTCTAGAATGTCTTTTAGGTTTGTGCTAGCGGCATTCTTAAAAATTAAATTTACTTCGTCAATAGACGTCTGTTTTTCAACATTAATGGTAATGTCTGTTAATGAGCCATTAGCTACAGGAACTCTAATACCACAACCACCAATGACATCAGCTAAGTCTGGAAAAATCTTTGTCAAAGCCTTGGCGGCTCCTGTTGTTGTGGGCACTATCGACTGGCCTGCTGCTCTAGCACGCCTTAAATCGCGATGTGGCTGGTCGTGTAAACTTTGATCTGTTGTATAAGAATGTATTGTTGTAATGTAAGCTTGTTTAATGCCAAAATGCTCCTTGATTAAAGCAATCATTGGTGCGGCATTATTTGTGGTACACGATGCATTTGATAAAATAGTCTCTGTGCCATCCAAAAGATGGTCGTTAACACCTATAACAATGGTTTTAATAGAATCTTCTAATGCAGGAACAGATAAGATAACTTGCTTTGCACCATTATCTAAATGATGTTGAAGCTCTGCTTTGGTTTTAAACTTTCCTGTAGATTCTATGACAAAATCTGGTTTAATAATTGACCAATCTATAGCTTTAGGATGTGATTGATTGAATAATGGAATTGAACTATCATTAACAATGATATGATTGTCATCAGAAGAAATAGATGCATTTAAAACACCATGAATACTATCGTATTTTAATAAATGGCTTAGCGTTTTAGCATCTGCCAAATCATTAATAGCTACAACTTGTATTTGCGGATGTTGAAGTGCTAATCTAAACACACGACGGCCTATTCTGCCAAAACCATTGATGGCAATAGTAATCATTAATTGATGTGTTTTTGAGCTTTATAAGAAGATCTGACCAAAGCACTGCTTTCTACATGTCTAAACCCTAAGTCTAAACCAATAGCTTTATATTCATCAAACTGATCTGGATTGATAAACTGCTTCACTGGTAAATGTTTTTTACTTGGCTGAAGGTATTGACCAATCGTCACAACATCTACATCATTGTCTCGCAAATCATGAAGTGTTTCTATAACTTCTTCGCGTTTTTCACCTAAACCAAGCATAATGCCAGATTTGGTTCTGCGTTGCCCTTGTTGTTTTAAATATTTTAATACTCCCATACTACGATCATACTTCGCTTGTATGCGAACCTCTCGCGTTAAACGTCTAACCGTTTCAATGTTATGTGATACCACTTCTGGAGCGACATTAATAATGCGATCGATATGCTTTTCAATACCTTGAAAATCCGGAATAAGGGTTTCTAACGTTGTTTCAGGATTCATCCGCCGCACTGCTTTTACAGTTTCTGACCACATAATTCCTCCCATGTCTTTAAGGTCATCTCTATCAACACTCGTTAAAACCGCATGTTTAATTTGCATGAGTTTAATTGAACGCGCTACTTTCTCTGGTTCGTCCCAATCTACTGTTTCTGGCCGTCCAGTTTTTACACCACAAAATCCACAAGAACGTGTACAGACATTTCCTAAAATCATAAACGTCGCTGTGCCTTCTCCCCAACATTCTCCCATATTTGGGCAACTTCCAGAGGTGCAAATCGTATTGAGTTTGTATTTATCAACTAAACTTCTTAGTTCGGTATATTTTTTACCTGTTGGTAATTTAACCCTAAGCCATTTAGGTTTACGTTCTGGTAAAATATTTGTAGCAACTTTGGTTTCCATACAGTTTCAATTTGAGAAACCAAAGATACGAAGTAAATAAAGAACTCATCTGGACTTTTAGTCTTTAACCGAAAATGAAATAAAATTTGTTCAGATGAAGTTGTTTTTGAAAGACAAAGCATCGCTAAGTATAAGAAAATAGATAAAATAGGAACGAATTCTAATCATTTTTTAGGGAAGATAAGAAGTGTAGTTGAGTTCTATAAAGCGACTTATAGTAAGGTGATATACCAGAGGCTAAAACCAATTAAAAATAGAATGCCAAGCCATGATAGAACATGAAGTTTTAGGCTTGGTCTCCATTCTTTTGGGGTGTGTTTACTTGAAATTAATTTGTAATTAATGATGGCATAAAAAGGTGCTGTCATAAAAGAGAGAATTGTAGCAACCTTAATAAGTTTACCCATCTCTGATGCGAAAGCAAAAAAGATAATTACGGTACCGAAAGTCAGTATTAAAATCCAAAGTAAATACCCTTTTTTGAATGTTTTTTTTGTTAACAGCTCTAAGCTTTTAGACATCGCTCGTGGTGACGCATCTAATGTAGTTATCGTTGTGGTAAACATGGTTGTTAAGGCAGCAATACCAATAATAATATAGGCCCAGTCACCTAGACTTTTAGTGTATAAATCAATTAATTGATTAGAGAAAATGGCCGCTTTATTACTAAAAGTTTCACCAGTATCGTGCATTACAAAATAGCCTAAACATACAAAGGCAATGCCTAATATTATGGCTCCTGCATACCCAATATTAAAATCGAGAAGTGCAGCTTTAGGGGTGAACGTATCTTCATCTCTCTTTTTTTCTATGGCCCAAATAGAGTGCCAAACCGAAATATCTAAAGGTGCTGGCATCCAACCCATAAAAGCAATTAAAAATGCTATTTCGGTTGTGTTTTCTGGTAATACTTGTGTGAAAGATATTGGCTTGTCAAATTCTACAAAAGCAAAACAAACAGCAACAAGTGTACTTATGGTAAGTGTTACAATGATAACTTTAATGAGTTTGTCTAGTGTGCTATACTTTCCTAGAAATAGAATTAAAAGACAAATGAATAATATAATAACCGTCCATATTTCAACACTACTAATACTTGTGTATCCAAAATTTAAAAAACTAATATCACCGAAGAGAGAATGCGCTAAACCTGCACTAACAATAGTTACTGCAGTTTGAATGGTAAACATGGTTCCTAAACTTAAAATAAAATAAGCAACCAAAACTCCCTTCCCTAATTTATAATAGCCTTCTAATAAGCTTTCTCCAGTGGCAGAAGCATACCGAGGGCCAAACTGAAAAAATGGATATTTAAATAAGTTGACCAATAACAAAGCCCAAAGTAAGCCAAGACCAAAATCAGCTCCTGCTCTAGTGGACTGCACCAAATGGGATACGCCAATAGCAGCTCCTGCAAACAATAAACCTGGTCCTAATTTTTTAAGGTTCGAAAGCATTATGTTTTGGTGATAATAGCAGCTAGTAGTTTTTTAGCTCTCAATAGTTTCACCTTAACATTCGTTATAGGTTCGTTCAACTTCTCCGATATTTCTTTATAACTTAATTCTTGAAAAAACCTTAAATTAATAACTTCTTGATAATGTGGTTTTAATTTTTTTATATCTCTAAGAAGCTGTGCTAAATTTTGTTCGGTAATAATCTTATATTCTGGTGTTGGTGAATCGTCAATAATATCAAAATAATGATCGTCATTGTCTTTAGACGTATTTCTAAATGACTTTTTTTGCTTTCTTACAAGATCAATATGAATATTTTTTGAAATGGTAATTAGCCAAGTCTTAAATTTATAAATTTCTTTATAGGTACTAATCTTATCAAATGCTTTAGAAAAGGTTTGAATGGTAATATCTTCAGCATCATTTTCGTTTGCGGTTCGTTTGAGTTGAAAACCGTAGACATCATTCCAAAAGGTATCTAGTAAAAAATTGAAAGCAATTTGATCATTCTCTTTAGCTTTTTTTATAGCGTCTTTTACTTCCAATGCTTCGGTTTAGATATTAGATTTGCAATAAAGATACTTAATTGTGTAAGAATTAAAAAGAATTCGAGAATTGGAGCTAAAAGTATAAGATCAACTTCATTGAGCTTTTTTGCCGTAAATCCGAAACAAATCAACTGAGTGATAAATCGCAATAAAATTAGTACTACTAGCCATAACCATGGATAGCCCAGAGCAAGTAAACTCATTGCTAAAACCCAGAATAGGAGTTGAGACGTGTAAAATAAACCTAATAAAAATTGATGTAGGGGCTTATAAAACTTGGCTGTACTTATATGTCTCCGTTTTTGTAAAATCCAACTTTTAAAAGAAGTTTTAGGTTCAGAAATGGTGAAACTTTTTTCGGTGAAACAGATGGACGTATTTTTGTTGTCTGCGACCTTATTGATAAATAAATCATCATCTCCAGATTTTAATTTCATATGACTGTTAAATCCAGAATTATTAAAAAATAGTTCTTTTCTATAAGCCATATTTCTACCAACACCCATATACGGTATACCTAAATTGGCATAAGAAAAATATTGCAACGCAGTCATTACAGTTTCAAAACGTATGAGCTTATTTAAAAATGAAAATCCTTTTTTTGCATAGGCTCCATAGCCGAGTACTATAGATTTTTCATTTGAAAAATTACTACTTATATGAGTCAGCCATTGGTTTGAATTTGGTTTACAATCTGCATCAGTAAACACTAAAAAGTCATTTTTAGAGGCTTTTATGCCCAGCGTAAGGGCATATTTTTTATTTCCCCAAAAGGTTTCACTCGTCTTTACATCTACCAATTTTATATTCGTATGTCTTTCCGCAAAGTCCTTCATGACTTCTAACGAATCATCCGAAGAACTATCGTTAACTAAAACTATTTCAAAAGATTGGTAATCTTGTTCAAAGATTAAAGGGAGATTTTTCTTTAAATTTTCTGCTTCATTTTTAGCACAAATGATAATAGAAATAGAAATGTTCTTTTTTAATGGCGTTTCTGCACGTTTTACGGCAAAAGAAAACAGAAAACTGAGGTAATAAGCAACTTGAATACTAACCACCGCAACAAGTAAACAAAATAGTATTGAGGGAAGTGTCATTAAGGTTTAAGAATGTTGAGGTTCGGAACAATCTTTGTACTCATCAGGTGCTTTTCCGCAAAAACCACAAGATTCGCCCTCTTGGTTAAGCATTGGATTTTGACTTGCACAGGTACCAGCGAATTTGCCATCTTTTTTTGCCCATATTTTTATTGCTATTCCTGCAACACCAAGAGCCAATAATACTAAGGTAATTAATAGTAATTTCATCTGTTTAAATCTATTGTTCTTTATTGTCAGATGGAACATCTTTAAAAGTTGTTAATTAGATTGTCTAAACTTTTAAATAAGGATGTTTCATTTTAATTGTTAAATTTACTGCAAAGATAGTGCTTTTACTTTTATTACATAGCCCTAATTCAATGTGACTTAATGCACTAATGTTGTGTCTTGCATGTATTAAACATTTATTACTAACTAATTAATTTATCGATTATGAAAAAATTATTTGCAGAGTTTTTCGGAACGTTTTGGCTTGTATTTGGAGGTTGTGGTAGCGCAATATTTGCGGCCGGATTCCCTGAATTAGGAATTGGATTTGTAGGCGTGGCACTAGCTTTTGGTCTCACAGTATTAACTATGGCTTTTGCAGTTGGACATATTTCTGGTGGTCATTTTAATCCGGCGGTCTCTATAGGACTTTGGGCTGGTGGAAAATTTGAAGCTAAAGACTTAATAGGTTATATCTTAGCACAAGTTGTTGGTGCAATTGCGGCAGCAGGGGCGCTTTATTTAATTATTTCTGGCAAATCTGGATTTGAAACTGTAGGTGGATTTGCTTCAAATGGTTATGGCGCTTTATCCCCAGATGGCTATAGCATGATGTCTGCATTAGTAGCTGAGGTTATTTTAACTGCATTTTTCTTAATTGTTATATTAGGAAGTACAAATGCTAGAGCACCAAAAGGGTTTGCTCCAATAGCTATTGGTTTAGCCTTAACTTTAATTCACTTAATTAGTATTCCTATTACAAACACATCTGTAAATCCTGCAAGATCTTTGAGTCAGGCTTTATTCGCAGATGGAGCCTATTTATCTCAAGTTTGGTTATTTTGGGTCGCTCCAATTGTAGGAGCTATTATTGGCGGTATTATCCATAAAACCTTATTTGAAAAAGAGTAATGTTTTTAAAATTATAAGACAAAAAAAAGAGGCACAATTTTCATTGTGCCTCTTTCAATTTATTGAGTTTACTTATTCTCTTTCAAAGATATTTCGGCGACTTCAGTATCGTTTTCATTAGTAGTATCTCCTTTTGTACTTATTTTGATACTTAGTGCTAAAGCATCTTCCATGTATGGAATTTGTTTCAACTTACGATTAGACTCATCTAAAATACCTAAGTTAACCATTCTATCTTGCAACTCAGCCCATATTTGGTAATGTTGCTCTTTTGGCAATTGTGGTAAGGTAATCACATCGATCATAGATGTTTTTTCTACTGAATTTATATAAGCTACTGTTTTTAAGTTTTTAGCACGCTCATTACCATTAATAACATACTTTCTAGAGTCTGGATTATTAAGCTTCATCAATTCTCTAGACAATTCATCTAGTTTAGAATTGTTCTTATCAATGTCGCTTCTTAAATCATATATTTCATCGATAACCACATTGTTTTCATCAGCTAAATTTTGATTTTTATCATAAAGCATAAATGATGTTGCGGCAAATAATACAGCAGCAGCACTTGCTGCAATATTATACCAAGGTGTTTTTCTTTTCTGAACAAGTTGAATTACTTTAGTGTCATTCGTTTCATCTAAAGATTTTAAAATAGTTTTTAAGATATCATTAGGTACATCAGTAGCGCCAGCTTTGGCTATCAATTCTAAATTATCTTGAAGTTTTTCGTAAGCCGAAGCCACTTCTGGATAGTTAGAAATAAAGTACTCTACTTCTTTAGATTCTTCAAAAGAAGCCTCACCTACCAGGTATGTATTCAGTAAGTTAGAGTTTAAAAAGGTGTGTAATTTTGTTTCCATAATAAATTATTTTATGGATCGTAAACTTTCTTAAGTTCTCGTAATCCAATTTTTAATCTAGATTTTATAGTGCCAAGCGGAATGTCTAATTCGTCACTGGCTTCTTGTTGTGTCATGCCTTGAAAAAATAAGGCATCTAATACAATTTGATATTTTTCTTCTAGTCGCCCAACGTGCTCTTTAATGTCCATGACATCTTGGTTTAAATTACTCGTTGGAAGAATATATACGTTTGAACTGTCGATTTGGACTTCTTTGTGATAGCGATTATTAAAACTTCTCAATTTATCTATGGCTGTATTCCTCGCTATACGAAACAACCAAGTAAAAAGTTTCGCCTTACTCGAATCGTATTTTGAAGCATTTTTCCAGACCTTAATAAAGGTCTCCTGAAGCGCATCTTGTGCAATTTCTTCGTTAATTGTAATTTTTAAGATGACACCATAAAGACTGCTAGAATAGTTGTCGTAGAGTAAATTCAAAGCACGCTGATCTCCTTTTTGGAGGAAGTCGATTATTTTTTGCTCTGTAACTGTTATACTCAAAATGTTAAAATATTGTTTTTTTGATGCTTAGAACATCCAAAATGCATTAGTAAACGTAAATATATATAAATACGTCTTAAGAGATGCTCAAGATATACTTTTAGAATGATTGTAACTTCATAAGAGTTTGATTAATAGCATTATCAAAAATTATTCTAATTGCAAAAGTCGCAATAAAAATTGTGACTTTTGCTTTATATGATATTTACTTCGGTCTCAATGGTGATATTAAATATACGCTTTACTGTTACTTGTATCAGCTTTGCCAATTCATAAATATCACTACCTTTTGCGTTGCCATAGTTAACTAAAACTAAGGCTTGTTTATCGTGTACTCCGAAATCATTGAAACGCTTGCCTTTAAATCCAACTTTTTCGATTAACCAACCAGCAGGTACTTTTATTTCGGTATCTGAAATTTTATAGGAAGGTGCATCTGGAAAATTTTCTTGTAATTCATTGAACTGCTCGTCAGAAATAATAGGGTTTTTAAAAAAACTACCGCTATTACCAATGTCCTTTGGGTCTGGTAATTTACTTTGTCTAATAGCAATGACAGCTTTAGAAACATCCTGAATAGTTGGAGTATCAATTTCTGAAGCTTCAAGTTCAGTTTTTATAGCTCCATAATCCACGCGTAGCATATGATTAACTTTGGTTAATTCAAGATTTACACTTGTGATGACATATTGACTTCTTAAGTCTTGCTTAAATATAGATTCTCTGTAACCGAAGTTACAATCGGATTTAGTAAACGTTTTTGTAGTTTGATTTTTAATATTTATGGCATCACAGCTCACAAAAACATCTTTAAGTTCAATTCCATAAGCACCAATATTTTGAATAGGCGCTGTGCCTATATTTCCTGGGATTAGAGACATGTTTTCAACCCCTCCATAGTTGCGATCTATACACCAAAGCACAAATTCATGCCAATTTTCGCCAGCCATAGATTTTATAATAACAGTGTTTTCCGTTTCACTAATAACTTTAATACCTTTAAGGTTAATGTGCAACACTAACGCTTCAATATCTTGTGTGAGTAACATGTTGCTTCCTCCTCCTAAAATAAATAGCGGGTTTGAATAATTTTTTTTTAAAATGGCCTTTAGATCCTCAATAGAAGTGATATCGTAAAAGGATGCAGCTGTGGCATCAATACCAAAGGTATTAAAAGATTTTAATGAAACATTCTTAGTAATTGTCATTAGTCCTTATAAACTTTAAGTGCTTCAGCCAATATTTTAACTGCCGTTTTTAAATTTTCTTCATTTAAGACATAAGCAATACGAATCTGGTTTAAACCAACACCAGGAGTAGAGTAGAAGCCTGCCGCTGGTGCAACCATTATAGTCTTCTTCTCAACATCAAAAGATTCTAACAACCAACGAGCAAAATCATCTGTATTTTTCACAGGTAACTCCGCAATACAGTAAAAGGCACCATTCGGTTTTGCGACTTTAACGCCTTCAATTTTTTCTAGTTCTTCAATTAGTGTGTTTCTACGTTTTACATATTCTTCTATAACATCGTCAAAATAACTTTGAGGCGTTTCTAACGCGGCCTCACTAGCGATTTGTGCTAAAGTTGGTGGACTTAATCGTGCTTGAGCAAATTTTAAAGCGGTTTTTATGACCTCCTTATTTTTTGAAACTAAATATCCGATTCGTGCGCCGCACATACTATACCGTTTAGAAACTGAATCAATAACAATAGCGTGTTCTTCTAAACCTGGTTCTTGCAGAATTGAATAATGCGAAATACCGTCATAAACAAATTCTCTGTAAACTTCATCCGCAATTAAGAACAAATCGTGCTTCTTTACAATCGAAGCTAGTTTTTTTATTTCTTCTTTAGAGTATAAATACCCTGTAGGATTTCCAGGGTTACAAATTAAAATAGCCTTTGTCTTTGGTGTGATTAACTTTTCGAACTCTTCAATTGGTGGCAATGCAAAGTTGTCTTCAATTTTTGAAATTACAGGAACTACATTTACACCTGAAGCTATTGAAAACCCATTGTAATTCGCGTAGAAGGGTTCCGGAATTATGATCTCATCATGTTCATCCATAATACTTCCAAAAGCAAATAAAAGAGCTTCACTTCCCCCAGTTGTCACAATAATGTCATTGTGAGTAACATGTATAGAATTACGTTTGTAGTATGCCGCAATTTTTATTCTGTAGTTCTCAGAACCTTCAGACCGTGAATAGGCTAAAATGTCTAGCGTATTGGACTTAATAGCTTCCAAGGCGACCGCTGGAGTTTTTATGTCAGGTTGACCAATGTTAAGGTAGAAGACAGTTTTTCCTTTTTTATGAGCTTCTTCTGCATAAGGCACCAATTTGCGTATTGGTGATTCAGGCATATTTATTCCCTTTTTAGAAATTGTTGGCATAAGTTAGTTTTAAGGTGCTAAGTTCTGAAAATTCTTAAAGTTTATGTAAAAAATAATACTAAAAAAGGCATAAAAGATAAAGATTTGTAACTTCATTGAAATGTTCAAACCTTTGAAAAGCTTTACTAAATATACTTTTGTGCTAATTTTAGCTGTAAACTGCTATTCTTCGTACGCTCAAGGTAAGTTTTTTTTTAATGATGATGTGAGTGATAAAATACATTTTGAATTTATTAATAATTTAATAATCATTCCATTAGAAATCAATAATGTCACTTTGTCTTTTGTCCTAGATACTGGTGTGAGCAGACCCATATTATTTAATTTAACGGAACGGGATTCATTAGATTTAAAAGACACTAAAACATTTTATCTCCATGGTTTAGGCGGAGATGGCAAATTAAAGGCTCTAAAATCTAGTTATAATAGACTTAAGATAGGTAATGCCGTAAGTACCAATCAAGATTTGTTTGTTGTTTATGACAAAACGATAAATTTCGCATCACGACTTGGAGTTTTGGTTCACGGTATTATTGGCTATGATGTTTTTAAAGATTTCGTGGTAGAGATTAATTATAAATCAAAATATATTAGGTTTTATAAACCGGATAGTTTTCGGCCTAAGTCCTCAAAGAAATGGAAAACATTACCAATTAATATCCATAGGCGCAAACCTTATTTAGACGCGGAAGTTACTATTGACACCATTGTGAAACCTGTTAAATTATTGATAGATACAGGCAGTAGTGACGCTTTGTGGTTATTTGAAGATAAAGAAGGAAATTTAGAACCTAAAAAGGATTTATTTTTTATAGATTACTTGGGTAAAGGTCTAAGTGGTTCTGTCTATGGAAAACGTTCTAAGTTAAAAAGGTTTGCACTCAGTGAATTTAACTTAAAAGATGTAAATGTTGCATTTCCTGATTCGATCTCAATTAATTTTTTAAAGGTTTATAAAGGACGCAATGGTAGTATAGGTAGTGCAATTTTAAAGCGTTTTAATCTTTTCTTTGATTATACAAACGCAAAGTTATATCTGAAAAAGAATAGTTTTTTTAGAGAAGCGTTCACGTATAATAATAGCGGTGTAGTCCTAGAGTATAATGGAAATATGTTCGTCAAAGAGGAGATGAAATTGCCTCCTATAGGTTATTTCGATTCTGATGACGGTCGTGATGCAATTCAGATCAACTTAGCAATCAATTATACCATGGTATTGAAACCAACGTATAAGATTGCTGAGGTCAGACCCTATTCAAATGCTTATGAAACAGGTTTAAGAGTTGGAGATATTTTAATAGAATTTAATGGTAAACAAGCTTATAATTTAAAATTAGATGAAATTAACAAAGTTTTACACGGTAAAACAGGAACGAGGATTTCGCTAAAAATCGAACGCGAAGGAAAGGTGTTACCGTTTAAATTTAAGTTAGATAACGTCTTCAAAAAAAATGAGCCCTCAGATTGAGAGCTCATTACATAAATTGAGTATGATAGTATATTATTGTTCAATCATACTTTTTTCTTTTTTTTCTAAAACACTTGTCTTACTCGTGTCAACAACTAAACCTTTAATCTTTAAAGCTACTGTAGGTGTATCTGCATTAGATATAACCGTTATCGTCTTTCTTATAGGATTTACTCTTTTAGTATCATACTTCACTTCAATCTCACCTGTTTCACCTGGCATTATTGGGCCTTTTGGTTTCTTTGGTACAGTACACCCGCAAGTTGACTTTACACTAGAAATAATTAATGGAGCATTGCCAGTGTTTGTAAATTCAAAAACTCTTACACCATCTGATCCTTTTTCAATCGTTCCGTAATCGATTACATCGGTCTTAAATTCAATCTTAGCCACTTTCTCTTGGGCAAATGACCCTAAGCTAATTAGTCCTATAAATAAAATTGTTATTAAGTTTTTCATCATTTTAAATTTATCTTGTTACTATCAAAACTACTTACTTTTTTACTCTCATCAAAATTAAATAGATGTAATACACTGCATTTAACAGTAATTATGGTTTTAAGCCCATTTTAG
>JAWUVW010000105.1:0-29140 GCA_034112185.1 Flavobacteriaceae bacterium
TCAGCTTTAGCATGCATTCCTAAAACAATAGCCTCTAAATCTGATGTGATTTTTTCTGGATACCAACCAAAAGTTTCAGGCAATAGGCCTTTTGCTTCTAATCTTGATTTTGAAGGCTCGAAAATAGTATCGTCACTTCCTGTAACTTTGTAACCTTTGTTGTGAAGTGCTAAGGCTAAATTGTGCATGGCTGCACCACCAATAGCTATAAAATGTACGTTCATATAACAAATATCTACTTCCGTAGGTTAAATTCCAAATAACAAGAACTAAATTCCAAAAAGAAAAAATAAGTCGGAAATATTCTCTATTGCAAAATTTGACAGGGATTACAAAGATTTACACAGATTCTCTAGGAATTAATGGCTAATACTGAGACTGAAGACTGAGACTGAAACTGAAACTGAAACTGAAACTGAAAACTACAAATCAGGATTCACAGCCAAACTATTAAACAGCTTCGCTTTGGTACTAAAGAATTTATTCTGAATTTCAATCGCTTTTAATTGTCCATCAATCAATTTAGACTCACGCGAATTTACGAGAAACAGAGAGCTTTCTCCGAGTTGAAATTTACGTTCCTCAGCCATTAGCATACGTTGATAATCTGAAACCATTTGTGTGGTAATTTCATTTTGTGCGATGTAAGATTCCAATTCTTGCTTTAAGGCATTAATTTTATTTTGAAGATTCACACGTGTGGCATCTATTTCAAACTCTGTGTCTTGCAATTTAAGTTTTGCTAATTTTAAATCACCACGCTCTTTTCTTAAAAACAACGGAAAACTAAAATTTACCCCTCCTTTATATTCCGCTGTATTAAAGCTTCTTGATACGCCTGGAGTTTCCGTTAAGAAATTATACTCTACATCAATTCTAGGCAATAATCTATTGGCTTTTAATCTGCTATCAACTTCTAAGCCTTCTAGTTTATAACCTAAGGACAGCATTTTAGGATGCGTATCTAAGACCACTTCTTCATCTCGTAATTGATTGATGTTGAAAGTCGCATCAACAATAGGTTCTGTATTTATATCTGGAATCACATCGGGTTGCAATTCTACAGGTATATTATTTTCTAACCATAAAAAATTAGATAACTCTAGAGCTGCTTTCATTAACTTTACCTTAGACTGCTCTAAACTAAGCTTTCTACTGTTTAGTGCAATTCTGGCTTCTGTAGCATCAATTTCTGCATTTTCACCTAATTCGACGCCACGCAAAACACCACTGTAGCGTAATTCTGCATTTACTAAAAAATCCTCAAATAACATGAGCTCATTATAAGCTTGCAACCACTCAAAGTACACCAATGCGGCTTCAAACAATATGGTGTTAATATATATATCGCGATCTAATTGGGCTTGCTCTGTAAACAAACGCGCTTGCTTTAATGAGGCCATCCTATTATTAATGAACAAACCTTGTCCTAAGGACACAGCTATACCGGCACTGTATAATCCATCTTCTGGCACAAAAGCCTCAGGGTTTAAAAAATCACCTGTATTTTCCTCAAACGTTGCTTTAAGCTCTACACCATACCATGTTGGAATTTTAAATGTTCCATTGAGCCTATCGTAATATTCCGTATTCTTGAATTTCTTTCGGTCGTAATCCACTTCTATCTTAGGATCAAAAGCGCCACGAGATTTCATGAGTCCTGCCTGACTTTCATCTATAACTAATTCTGCTTGTTTTACAATAGGATGAAACTTTTTTACAAAGCCTAAATACTCATCGAAACGCAGTACATTGGATAACTCTTCTGTCTGCGAAAATCCAATAAGACCAAAACTCACAAGAATAAATGTAAATAGAATTCGCATGTTTTACTTCTTTTTAGAATTTCCCCCATCTTCTGGTTGGTAGTAATTAGGAGGGAAACCATTTAATTGACGCCATAATTCGAACCAAATTGGCACATCTTCTAACAATGCCATGGTGTACGCACCAGAGCCCGCTCTAATTTCCTTAGGCCACTCATGGTCCTCCTCATCTGGCGCTAATAGCACTCTAAATTTACCATTTGAACTGATAAAATTTTCTACAGCCACAACCTCAGCACCATAGGTACCATAGGATACATTTGGCCAACCACTAAAAACAATTGCTGGCCATCCATCGAATTGCACACGTACTTTTTCCCCTTTGTGAACTAATGGTAAATCTATTGGCTCAACAAACATTTCTACAGCTAAATCAATATTTGCAGGCATAATACCGACTAAGCCTTCACCTTCTTTAAAGGTTTGCCCAATTCCACCTCTTATCGCCTTATTTATATAGCCATCATAAGGTGCCGAAATATAGAGTAAACTATTTCTTATGGTATAATTAGAAACTTGGTTATCTAATTTAGTGACTTGTGCTTCAGTATCGAATTGACTTGACTGTGCCGTCAATTTTTCACTCTCTGCCTTAGAAATCTTATCTAAATATTCTGCCTTTAGCTTAGATATTTCAATCTTCGCATTAATAACCTCATTTCTACTGCCTAATAATTTGGCTTCTTGAGACATTTCTTTAGCTTCAGTCTCTTGCAATTTTACACTTGCATCTTCAACTCGCTTTAATGCTGTAAAGCCATCTTGAAATAAGGAGTCGGCACGAACATATTTTGTTTGCGCTATTCGCAGATTAGTCCTAGCCGCAACCAAATCTATACTGTCTGCTTTTACTTTTAAAATAGATTGCAGAATCTTATTCTCTGCTTGTTCTAACTTTAGGCGACGTTCATTTATCAATGCGCCAATACGCACGTCTTGAGCTTTTACCTTACCTTGATAGGACTCTACAGACATCGATTTTGCGTCACGTTGTTGCTCTGTACGCTGCACCAAATTTGGATCAAAATACTCGCTTTTTACTTCAGAAATTTTCATTATGGTATCACCTTTCCTAATAAAATCACCTTCCCTTACAAACCACTTCTCAATTCGACCCGGAATTTGAGACTGAATAGTCTGCGGTCTTTGGTCAGGTGTTAAAGTCGTCACATTGCCTCTTCCTGTAATATTTTGTGTCCACGGTAAAAACAATATTAAAAACCCTACGATTGCAAAAGCACCTAAGAACCGATTAAAGTATTTGTAATATTTTTTACCAAAAACATGCTTTGCCGATTTGTACTTAGTCAAATCCACGTTCGTATTTAATGGGTTTTTAGATATATTCAACATAGTACTTATACTTTATATAATTTGACCTTGTTTTAACGTAATCGTTTCCGAGCAATTACTTGCCCAGTCCTTGTTAAAACTTACAACGATTAGCGTCCAAGGATGTGCTGCGTCCGTTAAAAATTCTATTAATTCTAAAGCCTCGTCTTTTTCAAAATGCTCTAATGGATCTTCGAGAATTAAGAGTTTAGGTTGTTTTATAATGGCCCTTGCCAAAATAATTTTCTTAGCAATGGTATAGGACGTCTGCTTAGCTTCAGGATAGATAATTGTGTTCAGTCCTTTTTCACTCTGTTTTATAAATTTAGAAAGTCTTGTATTCTTAATAACCTCATCTATTTGATCTTGTGAGATGTCAGGATCACCAAAGGTTATATTGTCTCTAATTGAACCTTCAAAGGGTGTTTCATCAGATAATGCAAGTCCTAAAGCTGCCCTATATTTATTTAGATGAATATTATTAAAATTTGTATCATTTAAATACACATCCCCGTCTGTTGGCTTAATAATCCCAGCAATAAGTCTTATAAGACTGGACTTACCTGCTCCACTTTCTCCCTGAACTAAAATTCGACTTTTAGCTTTAACCGTTAATGAAATATTTTTTAGAATATGTATCGTTCTGTTCGGTACGTTATAACTAATATTCTCTAATTGAATTTTAAAATTCTCACTAAAATCAGGATTTTCACCTGTTTGCTCCTCAATCTCCTTATCTACAACTTGCCCAATTTTCTCTAACGACGTCAATACATCATAAAAAGATTCCAAGCCTAGAATTAACTTTTCAACAGACGTAATAACTAATAAAATAATGATCTCTGCGGCAACGAATTGCCCAATATTCATTTCTTGATTGAGTACTAATAATCCACCAATAATCAATAAACCGGCAGTAACTATAATCTTAAAGCCTATCATTTGAATAAATTGCAAGACCAAAATCTTAAAGTGATTTTCTCTAGCTTTTAAATACCCATCGACCAAATAATCATTTTTATCTAGCGCCATTGATGTCTTACCAGAAATCTTAAAACTTGTGATTGATCTCGCTACTTCCTGAATCCAATGGGCCACCTTATATTTTTGTTTAGACTCCATAAGACTGGTTTCCATACCACGTTGAATTGTATATTTAAAAACAATATAAATTAGAACGACCAATAGAACACCGAACGCGATAAAAAACGGATGATACAAGGATAAAAGGATAAGTGCAAATACAATTTGCAATACCGCTGCAGGAACGTCTAGTAAAAGTTTGGCTAAACCTTTTTGAATATTTAAAACATCAAAAAAACGATTGGCTAATTCTGGCGGATAGCTATTGAGTAGCTGCTCCATTTTAATTTTAGGGAATCTGTAGGTAAACTCAAAAGACGCGCGCATAAAAATACGCTGTTGAATAGTCTCTATTACTCGCATTTGCATTAATTGAAGAATCCCAACAAATGCAACACCAAGGGTTACTAAAACCACAAGTACAATCCACGATGTACTCACTTGTGCCCCTTGAATTAAATTAATAATAGCCTGAATCCCTAAAGGCAAGGTTAACGCAATTAATCCTGAAAAAACAGCATAATATAAGACGAGTCTGATATCTTTCCTTTCTAAATTTAAAATCCCTAGAAAACGTTGCCAAGGTGTTAAAACCGGTTTATTTTGATTCATCTACTTTTATTATTAGCGCCTTTTGGACAAGGTTAAGGAAAAAATCTGTTGGAGTCACATCTTCACCACAATTTGTAATTGAACTAAAATGTTGTTTTAAGAAGTGTTGGTGTAACGCTCCTTCTACTATAGTACTTGCCAGACTTGACGGATACTGATACTCCGGATTAACATTAGCTATCATCTCGCTCAGTCGCATGATTAAGCGTTTGTAAACCACAAAATAGCCTTCCTTATTTTCACTATCTACTTCTTTAGTTAAGTACGATTTTGAGTATTCATTGATTATTATTCTGTTAAGAATTACCTCATTAACATGAGAGAAAGCCAAATCCTCTTCAATGGTTTTAGTAACTACGACTATAGCTTTAAATAATTGGGGTTTTTCTGGCATATTATACGTCGCAAATACCAGCTGGTATTCTACCCAAGCCCAATACCAAGACGTTAAGTACAAGAGCAGTTTATGCTTGCTTTCAAAATAGCGATAAATAGAACTCTCATTTGAGCCAATTTTAGCACCCAATTTCTTAAAAGTAAAACTGTCGAAACCAATATCATCGATTAATACAATACTGTGCTCAATAATACGCTTACCTAAATCTGAAGACTCAGGGTCCTTTATATAGATCTTGTCTGGCACAGAAATCTTTAAATTTGAAAGTAAGTTTAACATTATTAAAATATTTGGTTGCAAATATAATAGCATTACTATTAATTTAAAACAATTAACGAATATTTAATTAAAACAAAACCTCGAAGACTTTTCAAGGTAACTTAGAAATGAGACTGAATTACGATTATACAAAGTCACAGAAAGTAATCACAATATAAAAACAAAAATAACTGAAGACTCTTAAACAAAGTTCCACACGGCAGACACAGAGATCCATAAAGAAAATCTCAATAACACAATACTTTGACTGCGACTGCCACTACCACTGCAACTGCAACTGAGACTGCGACTGCGACTAAATAGAAGCTTTAAACTCTAGAAACACCTCAATGTTTGGCAAATCGGCTATCGCTTTATCAATCCATTCTAAAGCTTTGGTTGTATCGTTTTTATGCTTATAAATTTGAGCTAGCCTATAATAAGCCCATGCTTTTGGGACACCATCTTTAGAAGAATAATGAGACAAATAGGCTTTCAAACATTTTTCTCCTTTATCTAATTGAATATTATAATCTGCACACACTTTACCTATCTGATAATGCATAGCATTACGCTGAAGATTTTGTTGAGCAACTTCCAAATTACCAATGGCCTTTTCGGGTTCATTTTGACGGTCGTAGAAATTCGTCAACTTTTCATAGCAAGTTACAGAACCACCAGCTTTTATGGCTAGTTTATAATATTTTTCAGCAAGCTCTGGTTCGTCATCATATTCGTAAACGTATCCTTTTGCTAAATAACCATCTACTTTAGACAACTTTTGTAATTCTTCTGCAAATTTAAGTGCTTTTGAAAAACTACCTCCAACAATTCCGGGAAGCGAGACGTATAATTCAACTAATGCCCAACGTGCATCTATATGATTTGAATCTAACTCTGCTGCTTTCAAAAACGCTTGTTTTACATCGCCAATAATTCCTAAGGCCTTCAATTTATTAAGACTTAATGCTTTCATACCTAAAGCACCTCCATATTTATAGTGGTAGTTGGCACTATTAGGTTGTTTTTGAGTTAGAGTTTTGTACTGCCCAATGGCGTCATCCCATTTTTTCTGATATCCATACACATCACCTAATAATTCGATAGCTTGGTTATCTTCTGGCTTCGTTTTTAAAAATGCAGTCATTTCATTCTGAGCATTTTTAAATTCCTTATTAACGATAAACGCCTCCGCCTTCTCAATAGAGGTTTGAGAAAAAGATAGTGATGACAATAAAAGAATCCATAAAAATCGAGACATAGAATACGTTTGCTTTTTGCAAAAATACAATTTATGTATAAGGCAAAAAATCTTATTTTAATAACATTATGTTTCACTTACAAATTGTTTAACTTCACTCACTAAAACAGCACGTTTACTAGTTATACCTATTTTTGGAATACCTTTTGAAGGTACTTTGTAGAAAATGACATCAAAATGAAAAATTATATATCAATACTAATGCTAATTTGCTTTTCTACGTTCTCTAATGCTCAAAATGACTTTGATAGTCAATGGAAAGCTGTGGCTAAATTTGAAAAGGAAGGCTTAACCAAAAGCGCTTCAGATCTTGTTGACATCATTTACAAAGCAGCACTAAATAAAAACGATAAGAAACAAGGCACTAAAGCATTGCTATACAAAAGTAAATACCTCTTAACACTCGAAGACGAAGCGCAACTAAAAATCCTAACTCTTTTTAAATCCGAGATAAATAAAAGCGAGGACTTAGTGACGAAACATTTACTAGAAAATATACTTGCCACTATGCACTGGCAATACTTTCAGCAAAACCGTTATAAGTTTTACAACAGGACCAAAACTTCAGAAAAAGTTAGTGATGATTTTAGAACGTGGGATTTAGAGACGCTCTTTAATGAAATTCATATCTATTATCAGCGTTCTTTGAAAAATGGCCTTTTATTACAACACGAACCATTAAGAAACTACAAAACACTTTTACTTGAAGCTAAAAATTCTAAAGACTATCGACCTACATTATATGATTTACTAAATCATAATGCTTTAGCATTTTACAAAACAGATGAAAATTCTATCGCACAACCTGCGTATAAATTTAGTATTGATAATGAAACTTATCTAAGTGATAGTGAAACATTCATTAACCTGAATCTAAAGTCTAAGGATTCCACATCTTTACAACTGAATGCTTTAAAAATCTATCAAAACCTATTGAAGTTTCATCGAAAAGACCAGTCAAAAGCGTTTGTAGCTAATGATATTGAACGCCTTAACTTTGTATATCAACATGCTACTTTTTCTAATAAAGAGGATTTACTTTTAGAAACTTTAAAAGGCAAAGCCGAAGCACTAAAAACGACAGCACTTTCTACACTTTACAATTTTGAAATTGCTTCACTTTACCAACAACAAGGCAATCGTTACAATAGCAATCCAAACGAAAGCCCTATTGATGAAACCCATCGTTGGAAACTCAAGGAAGCACTTGCCCTTTGTAATTCGGTAATTTCAGAATATCCAAATAGCGATGGTAGTAAAAAATGCGAAATTTTAAAACAACAAATATTACAACCTTCTTTAAGATTGCAAGCTGAAGAATTTACACCTCTGAACTCAGCTTCACGGTTATTAGCTAATTATAAGCATCTCAATACGCTCGACTTCAAAATCTATAAAGTCAGTAAGCGTCAATTAGACACTTATAATAGGAGTTACAATGCTTCTGAAAAAACAAACTTCTTCAAAAGCATTAGTGCTGTACAAACTTTTACAAGTACTTTAAAAACTGAAGATGATTACCAAATTCACAGTACTGAAATCGTTATACCCAGTTTACCTAATGGCTTATATCTTATAAAAGCTGCAACCGATTCTAAAGAAAACGTATTTGCAGTAGCTCATATTCAGGTTACAGATTTAGCCTTAGTTGAAAGCAAAGAAAGTAAGGCCATCTATTATCAATTAATAGACAGAACCAATGGCAACCCTATTATTGGCGCTAATATTATTTTGAGCTATTCAAATAACCTGAACAAAGAATCAACAAAAAAATTCACAACGGATCGTTTTGGCAAATTTAAGTTTGAACAAGACAATAACTATTACAGAAATATCGAAGCAAAAGCCACTTACAAAGATGAGACCGCTTATTTCGGGAATTACTATATCGGCAGAACCTATGAGGAGCGCCAAAACAACGACACAAAATACACAAACTTCTTATTTACAGATCGCAGTATTTACAGACCAGGGCAAATCGTTTATTTTAAAGGTATTTCCACGCAAACCAAAGATGATAAAACAACAGTTTTCGCCAATAATGACGCAAAAATAAAGCTCAAAAATGTGAATGGCGAAGTGGTAGGTGAGCTATTTTTAAAAACGAATGAATTTGGTTCTGTAAACGGCGAATTCATTCTACCTAACGACGGACTTACTGGAAATTATAGTATTGAGCTATTTTCTGGAACTACGGGCTACACGTCATTTTCAGTTGAAGAATACAAGCGTCCGAAATTTAAACCGGAGTTTCAACCGATTACCGAAACCTATAAAGTCAATGATAGCATTACCGTGAACGGAACTGCAGTTGCATTCGCTGGTAGCGCCATTACAGATGCTAAAGTGGTCTATCGTGTAAAGCGCATGGTACAATATCCTCGCTGGTATTACTGGAGACGTCCTTTTTTTAATTCCAAACCTCAAGAAATCACCTTTGGTGAAAGCAAAACGAATGCTAAAGGCGAATTTGAAGTTAGGTTTATAGCGCTACCAGATGAAAGTGTTTCAAAAGACAATTTACCTGTGTTTAAGTACGAAGTCACAGCAGACATCACAGATATTAATGGTGAAACCAGAACAGCAACCGCAACGGTGAACGTCGGTTATCATGCCATTACCGTAGCTATTGAGGCACCTGAATTGATTGACAAAACCAAAAAGGAAGTTGAAGTATCGCTAGTCTCTCAAAACCTAAATGGTGAATTTGCACCAACATCAGGAACACTTAAAATATATAAACTTGAAGCTCCAGAAACTGTTTTAAGACCTCGACCTTGGTTAGCTCCAGATTATCAAGAGATTTCTAAAGACGAGTTTAAATCCTTATTTCCTAACGATCCCTATAAAAACGAAGGTGCATTAAACAATTGGACAAAAGGAAAAGAAGTTTTTAAAACCGATTTTGATACTAAAAAGGAGAAAAACGTCACTTTAAAAAAGTTAAAAAGATGGGATTCTGGTAAGTACATTATCGTTTTAGAAAGTCAAGATAAATTTGGGCAAGCAGTAAAGGATGAAGCGTATACCTCTTTATATAGCAATTCTGATAAAACGATTGCAGACCACCAGTTACTTGAAGCGCAACTAGATAAAGCCACTTACAAAGCTGGCGATATTGCTAAATTAACCATTGGTTCTGCTGCAAAAAATATTACAGTCACTGTTGAAATAGAAAAGGAAAATAAAATCGTAGTAACACAACTTATTACACTCAACAATTCTAAGGAAACGATTAGTGTTCCCGTTTTAGAAAGTGACTTGGGTGGTTTTGGAGTTCATATTAGTTTTGCCGCTTTTAACACATTTATATCTCAAAGTTTTAGAATCAATGTCCCTTATCCTAAAACGGATTTAGAAATAGAAACCATAACTTTTAGGGACAAATTAGAACCAGGACAAGATGAAACTTGGAGCTTTAAAATTAAAGGCCCACAAGGCGAGAAAGTATCTACTGAATTGTTGGCAAGTATGTACGATGCCTCATTAGATGAATTTAGAGACCATAGCTGGAGTTTCAACCCAATGAATTACCCGTCCTATTATAGTAGAGTCAATAAAAATGACGGTCAGAGTTTTGGCACTACCAATTTCAGACTCTTCAATCGTTTTGATTCTGCAAGCAGTTATGCACAACAAAACTATGATCAGTTGAATTGGTTTGGGTTTTATTTTGGGAATAGCAATCACTACATGCGTCGCGACTCTGCTAATATGAAGATAATGGCTACGTCTGAAGCTATAATGGTGGTTGAAGATTCTACCGCGTTAGAAGAATCTTTAGTTGTTGACTATGGTACTTTGAACGAAGAAGATGTAGAAAGTTCTGAACAACAAAATGCAGACGAAGAAATACTTGACGAAACCTCAGATTTAGATAACATCCAAATCCGAAAAAACCTTAACGAAACTGCATTCTTCTTTCCAAAATTACAAACTGATGCGGAAGGCAATGTGAGTTTCAATTTTACAGCACCAGAAGCGTTAACCAAATGGAAACTACAATTGTTGGCTCACACTAAAACATTAGAAAGTGCTGTAACACAATTCGAAACGGTGACTCAAAAAGAGCTTATGGTGATTCCGAATGCGCCACGTTTTTTAAGAGAAGGCGATAGAATTGTTATAAGTACGAAAATTGCAAATCTAACAGATAACGAACTTTCAGGTGTTGCTAGATTAGAATTGACAGATGCTGTTTCTGGTGAAGACATCTCTAAAAGACTTTTAATGCCAGATTTAAATCACGCTGGTGTTGAAGAACAAAACACTCGAGAATTTATAGTCGATGCCAAAGGAAACACACAAGTGTTTTGGAACGTAACAATCCCTGAAGGCACACAAGCCGTGCAATACAAAGTCATTGCCAAATCTGAAGACTTTAGTGATGGTGAGCAAAATGCTTTGCCAGTATTGAGTAACAGAATGCTAGTGACGGAAACACTTCCAATGTGGGTGGGTTCTAACCAAACCAAAACATTTACATTAGACAAGCTGAAAAATCAGACTTCGACTACGCTCAAAAATCATAAGTTGACTTTAGAAATAACCTCTAATCCGGCTTGGTACGCTGTACAAGCCTTACCGTACTTAATGGAATATCCTTACGATTGTAATGAGCAAACTTTTTCACGTTACTATGCAAATGCCTTAGCGCAGCATATCGTAAAATCGAATCCAAAAATTGAAGCTGTCTTTAATCAATGGAAATCAACTGACGCCTTGTTAAGTAACTTAGAGAAAAATCAAGAATTGAAATCATTATTAATTCAAGAAACCCCTTGGCTACGTGATGCACAATCTGAAACGGAACAGAAAAAACGGATTGGCTTGTTATTCGATCTTAACAAAATGAACAATGAGTTACAAACTGCACTGCGTAAACTCAAAAACAACCAAGCAGCAACTGGCGCTTGGCCATGGTTTAATGGAGGAAGAGATAACCGTTACATCACACAACATATTATTGCAGGTTTTGGTCATTTAAAACAACTTAATGTCACATCGAGTGATGCTGCAAATTCTATGATCCAAAATGCCCTTCAATATTTAGATAATGAATTCAAAAAAGAATACAAGGATTTAAAAAAGGACAATAAAGATGTGGACTTAACCAAAGATCATTTATCACATACACAATTACACTATTTATATGTACGTAGCTTTTATCCTGAAATCCAAGCTTCTAAAGAGGTAAAAACGATTATGGCTTATTACCAAAGTCAGATTCAAAAGCATTGGTTAAAACGTTCGCTTTATGCTAAAGGTTTAATGGCTCTAAGTATGCACAGAATGGATGATACTAAGACGGCTAATAAGATTTTAAAATCCTTAAAGGAGAACAGTATTACCTCTGAAGAATTAGGCATGTATTGGAAGGCCAACACCAATTCATGGCATTGGTATCAGGCTCCTATTGAAACACAAGCCTTGTTGATTGAGGCCTTTTCGGAAATTGAAAATGATATTGTGACCATCGATAATCTAAAGATTTGGTTACTAAAAAACAAGCAAACCAATCAGTGGAAAACAACAAAAGCGACGACGGAAGCGGTTTATGCTTTATTATTACAGGGCAGTGATTGGTTAGACGTTACAGAACAAGTCGATGTTAAGGTTGGAAATAAAGACCTATCTCCACAGACTTTAGAAAATGTAAAACTTGAAGCAGGAACGGGTTACTATAAAACAACTTGGAATGGTTCTGAAATCAAAAAAGAACAAGCAGAGGTTACCATTACCAAAAAAGGAGATGGTATTGCTTGGGGCGCTTTATACTGGCAATATTTTGAAGACTTAGATAAAATAACTTCGGCCGAAACACCATTGAAATTGAGTAAGAAACTCTTCTTAAAAACCAATACGGCTAAAGGTGAAGTCATTTCTGAAATCTCTTCAGATACGCAACTAAACGTTGGTGATTTAGTTAGAGTTCGTATTGAATTAAGAACCGACCGTTCTATGGAATTTGTGCATCTCAAAGATATGCGCGCTGCTGGGTTTGAACCTATCAATGTATTATCGCAATACAAATGGCAAGATGGTTTAGGGTATTACGAAAGTACTAAAGACGCGGCAACCAACTTTTTTATTGACTATTTACCTAAAGGGGTTTATGTATTTGAATACGATTTACGGATTAATAATGCTGGTGACATGAGTAATGGTATTAGCACGATTCAAAGCATGTATGCTCCCGAGTTTAGCAGTCATAGTGAAGGGATAAGAATTTTAGTCGACTAAATCTATTTGTTAGTTCATTGTTTTGCTATCGACAGAACAATCCATCAACTACGAAAAATATTTTCGTAACTTGAAAATTACTAACTAACAAAATTATAAGATTATGAATTCAACAGTTTTTATGATTCTAAGAATTTTACTTGGAATCTTTGTACTCGTTTTTGGAGTCAACAAATTTGCAGGTTTTTTACCAATGCCAGAACTTAGTGGGGATGCCGCCACCTATTTTGGAGCACTAACAAGTTCTAAAACGATGATGCTAGTAGGTATTGTTGAAATAGTTGCTGGATTAGCAATTATAATCAATAAGTATGGTGCTTTATTCGCATTAATTTTAATGAGCATTTCAGTAAATGCCGTTTTATTTCATGCGGTTTTAGACCCAGGAGGTATTGGTGGGGCAGCTGTTTTAATGATCCTTAATGTAGCCGTTTTATATGGGTATAAGAGTAAATACAAAACACTACTCGGTTAAAAATGATCAGAAAAAAAAATGCGGTTCTAAATTTAGAACCGCATTTTTTTAATATTTTCATTTAACAAAAAACGTTTATTAAAAACAGCATCAGTAAACCTTAATCTAACCTCTTGTTTATAACGCTTTTTAAACCACTACCTAACAGACTATTAGTCTTAAAACCTAAAGTTTAGGAGGATAACTCGCAAAAATCTTTTCAACTAACTTTACAAAGTTAGCTTCACGATTTTCTGGACTAGAGTTGGTTTTATAAGTACTTTCAATAACAGCTTGCCAAAACAATTTTTTACCTTTACTCTTATCCACAAAATCGATCACAATGTCTCTTGTATTTTGATTGCCACCTAATGGCACACCAACAGAAACGCCTCCAAAGCCACCTCCACTTCCTCCACCTACTCCAACTCCAACATTAGAATTGTTTCGGTTTTGAATCTCTTGGCTTTGAATATCAATATAAAAGTCAGCATCATTGGTACGTGTGAGTCCTATGGTCTTAAGTTTGGTGTCAATTGCTTCAATAAGTCGTTTGTTATCTAGCGCGCTCAAACCCGTTTTCATATCGTCAAAATAATTGTAAGTTTTATATTGTGCGAAATCGGTTGATCTCTCATAATCGTAATTGACTACGGTGCCACAGGAGCTAATTAAAAGTGCTAATAAAATATACTTGATGGCTTTCATACTTTAATTATTCTAATTTCGAGGTTTTAAACTCTTGTCTGCGAAATTTAAATACTACTCATAATAACGATAATAACAGATAAGAATCCTTTTAATTAAAGATATTTAAAAATTGAAGAACGCTATAAAATTTTAACTATTTATCATCTATGTTCTGATCGGTCGCTTTTGTCAAAGACGAAGAAATAATACCTGTGGGAATAGCAACAATGGCTAGACCTATTAATAGCATAAAGAAAGTAAAAACACGACCTCCTGCCGTAATCGGATACACGTCCCCATAACCAACAGTTGTCAAGGTTACGATAGACCACCAAAGACTATCGAAAATTGAAGAAAAATGTTCGGGCTGTGCTTCGTTTTCAAAATAATAAATACCCACTGCTGCAAAGTAAATAAGCACTATGGTAATAGCCATAAAAAGGATAATCTGTTCTTTAGCCATAAGCATGGCCTGAGTAAAATGTCGTATCGCCTTATTATAGCGCACCAATTTTAACAAGCGGACGATCCGAAACAATCTGAGAATTCTTAAGGATCGCAAATCAACTCCAAATGACAAATAAAACGGTAGAATCGCAAAGAAATCTATAAGTCCAAAAAAACTAAAAATAAACTTGAACTTTTTTTCTGCTACATAGATCCGAGCAAAGTACTCTAAAGTAAAAATAACCACACAACATATTTCAATAGAATTAAGGATAACTCGAGTTTGAGGCTTTAAATCAGGAAGTGTCTCTATTGAAAACGTAATAACGGAAAGCATAATTAAAAACTGAATAAAAACCGCAAAACTCTTGCTAAGCCTATTGTCGCTATATTCGACAATACTTTTAATCGTTTCCTTCATTTAAACTTTAAACTTTATTCATTTAACATTTGCCAAAGTTTATCTTTCAACTCCGTTAAACCTTGCTGTGCAACAGACGAAATAAATAGGTACTTAGATTCTAAATCTTTATCTAAAATAGTAGCCATTTCAGACTTTAATTCATCGTCTAACATATCGGATTTTGAAACGACTACAAAGCGTTCTTTATCCAACATCTCAGGATTGTAACGTCTTAATTCGTCGACTAAAATTTCATATTGCCCTACAATATCTTTAGCATCTGCAGGAATTAAAAACAAGAGAATTGAATTACGCTCTATATGTCTTAAAAAGTAATACCCTAAACCTTTTCCTTCGGCAGCACCCTCAATAATCCCAGGAATATCAGCCATTACAAACGACTTAAAATCACGATATTCTACAATACCAAGATTAGGTTTTAAGGTTGTAAACTCATAATCAGCAATTTTTGGCTTTGCCGAGGTCAAAACAGACAATAAGGTTGATTTACCAGCATTTGGAAAGCCAACTAAACCAACATCTGCTAGCAGTTTAAGTTCTAAAGTAACGTAGTGCTCTTCTAAAGGAATACCGGGTTGCGCATAACGCGGCGTTTGATTGACTGAATTTTTAAAATGCCAGTTACCACGACCTCCCATACCGCCTTCTGCTACAATTCTTTCTTCGCCTTCTTCAGTAATCTCAAACAAGATATCGTTAGTTTCAGAATCTCTAACGACAGTCCCTAGTGGCACATCTAAATACGCATCTTCACCATCGGCACCAGTACTTCTACCCTTACTTCCATGTGAGCCATGGCCCGCTCTTATATGGCGCTTAAACTTTAAGTGAATTAAAGTCCAAAGGTTAGAATTCCCCTTAAGAATAACGTGTCCTCCTCGACCTCCATCCCCTCCATCTGGCCCACCTTTTTGTATGTATTTTTCGCGATGTAAATGCGCTGAACCTTTGCCTCCGTTTCCAGAAGACACTTGCATTTTTACGTAGTCAACAAAATTTCCTTCAGTCATGTTTACTTCCCACGAAAGTGGGAATCTTATTAGTTAAAATCTAATGCTTAAATTAATGCCTTGACTCACTATACAATTATATAGCGCATTCAGAGACTCGTACTTTACGTCATAATTTCTATTCAAAATTAATACATTCAGAAATCTTCGTTGTCGCAGGAACTAGAGTTTATCAATCACAGCACTCAAACGCACCGTAATATCTTCAACGCTACCAACCCCATCAACACCAAAGTATTTGTTTTGATCAGAGTAGAAATCTTTTAATATTGCCGTTTTAGTATAATATTCTTTAATTCTATTTCTTATAATACTTTCGTCAGCATCATCAGCGCGTCCACTTGTTTTCCCTCTTTCGATCAAACGTTTTACCAACACTTCATCATCAACCTCAAGCGCTACCATAGCATTGATCTGAGAATCTTTAGAATCCATAAGTTCATCTAAGGCCTTAGCTTGCGCATTTGTTCTTGGGAAACCATCAAAAATAAAACCTTTGGCAGTAGCATTTTTCTCCACTTCTTTGTTCAACATATCAATAGTTACTTGATCTGGAACTAATTCGCCTTTATCCATAAAAGACTTAGCCAACATACCTAAAGCGGTTTCATTTTTAATATTATATCTAAAGACATCTCCTGTAGAGATATGTACTAAATCATATTTCTCTTTTAAAAAAGTAGCTTGTGTTCCTTTGCCAGCTCCCGGAGGACCAAATAGCACTAGATTAATCATGTGTTGTGTTGTTTTTAATTGATATACACTTGGCAAGTCTCTTCCTAATCCGTCATAGTCAAGTCCATAACCAACGATGAACTTATTAGGGATCTCCATACCAACATAATGAATTTTAAAATCTTTGTTGTAGGCTTCAGGCTTATAAAACAAGGTTCCAATGAGCAACTGTTTTACATTTTCATTTTTAAAAATACGATGAACTTCTTCGAGTGTATTTCCTGAATCTATAATGTCTTCTAAAATAACGACTGTTCGCCCTGTTAAGTCTTGTGTCAAACCTATTAAACGTTGAATATCTTCAGTCGATTTTACACCTTCATAAGATGCAAGCTTAATAAAGGTAACTTCGCAAGGTTTCGGGTACTTTTTAACAAAGTCACTTACCAACATAAAAGACCCATTTAAAACACCAATAAACACTGGTATTTCGTCTCCTAATTCTAGCGCAATGGCATCCACCATATTCTGTACGGCAGTGCCAATCTCTTGCTCTGAAATGAACGGTTTAAAGTATAAATCGTGAAGCTTTATCACTGTCAAATTATTTTAGAAATGCAAAGATACATATTTGAATGACGATTGACGATTTTTTGATTTATGATTTTAGAAGTATGTACCATATTTAGTGTATTTTTGTTGTTGAAATGCAGACATTTTAAACCTAAAAAGTTTCCCATTTGCAAGGGAACAACTAAAGTTGATGAATTATTTTTCTTCTAATTTTAAACTCGGTATTCTTGGTGGCGGACAACTCGGTAAAATGATGTTGTACGACACGCGTAAATTCGATATTTATACTTGCGTTTTAGATCCAAGTGCTGAAGCGCCATCAAGACTGGCTTGCGATGAATTTACGGTAGGTGATTTATTAGATTATGACACCGTTATTAACTTCGGAAGGAACGTGAATGTGCTCACCATTGAAATAGAGAATGTTAACGTTGATGCTCTTGAAACACTTGAAGACGAAGGTATAAAAGTTTACCCATCATCTAAAACGTTGCGGACTATTCAAAATAAAGGAACTCAGAAATTATTTTATCGAGACAACAATATACCAACTGCAGAATTTTCGCGGTTTGCATATACATCAGAAATCGATGAAGCGGTTGAGAATGGAGGATTAAGTTATCCGTTTGTTTGGAAAAGTGCACGCTTTGGGTATGATGGGACAGGTGTAAAGGTCGTAAAACAAGTATCTGACTTAGAACATTTACCTAATGTAGAATGTATCGCAGAAGATTTGATTCCTTTTAAAAATGAACTCGCAGTTATCGTTGCTAGAAACGAAAAAGGAGATTTAAAAACCTACCCTGTTGTCGAGATGGAATTTCATCCGGAGGCCAACCAAGTGGAATATGTAATTTGCCCTGCTCGAATTCCTGATGCCATTGCTAAAAAAGCCGAATTAGTAGCACTTAAAACCGCGGCTGCTTTTGAGCATGTTGGATTATTAGCTGTTGAAATGTTTCAAACTAAAAATGACGACATAATAGTTAATGAAGTCGCACCAAGACCACACAATTCTGGTCATTACAGTATTGAAGGAAGCTACACCTCTCAATTTGAACAACATTTAAGGTGTGTTTTAGGTTTACCTTTAGGAAACACAGAAAGCAAAGTCGCTGGAGTGATGGTAAATTTAGTAGGTGCTGAAAATCATACGGGAAATGTACTCTACAAGAATATCGAAACTATTTTAGCAATGGATGGAGTCACGCCACACATTTATGGTAAAAAACAAACTAGACCGTTTCGTAAAATGGGACATGTTACCATAGTAAATAAAGACATTGCCGTAGCTCGTGAAATTGCAGAAAAAGTAAAACTAACAATCGAAGTAATTAGTGAATAAATTATGAGTAAAGTAGGTGTAATAATGGGAAGTAAAAGCGATTTGCCTGTAATGCAAGACGCTATTGAGATATTAAAAGGATTTGATATTGAAGTAGAAGTTGATATCGTTTCTGCACATCGTACGCCAGACAAATTATATGACTATGGCAAAAACGCACATACCAGAGGTATAAAAGTAATTATTGCTGGTGCAGGTGGAGCAGCGCATTTACCTGGTATGGTAGCTTCTCTTTCACCTTTACCTGTGATTGGTGTCCCTGTTAAAAGCAGTAATTCAATCGATGGTTGGGATTCCATACTTTCTATATTACAAATGCCAGGAGGAGTTCCTGTTGCTACAGTTGCCTTAAATGGGGCGAAAAATGCTGGAATTTTGGCTGCTCAGATTTTAGGAAGTAGCGACCAATGTATTTTAGATAAGATAATGGTCTATAAGGAAGGCTTAAAAATTAAAGTCATCGAGTCAGCTAAAGACCTCTAAAAAAGCCTCAACTTTCGTTAAGACTTTTTAGCTATTAACCAATGCATTAGAGCAAAAAGTTTCTACTCGTAATGGTTTGGCAAAAATAGCTCATCTTAAAAGTAAATCTTATGTTTATTTTCACAAAACTAAGTTAAAGTTCACATTACCAACATAATAAGTAAGAATATTTACACAACTTAAACAATGACATTACTTAATAAATCATTCAAAACCCAATATAACACAGCCCCTTTTTCAGAGATAAAGACTGAATACTTTTTACCTGCGTTTAAATCTGGTATTGAAAAAGCAAAATCTGAAATTGATACTATTGTTTGCAATGCTGAAACTCCAACTTTCAAAAACACCATTGAAGCTTTAGATTATTCTGGTGAAGAACTAGATCGGATTTCGAGTATTTTCTTCAACTTAAATTCTGCTGAAACCAACGATGAGATTCAAAAAATAGCACAAGAAGTATCCCCATTGCTTTCAGAATTCAGTAATGATATTACTTTGAATAAAGCTTTATTTAAACGTATAAAAACAGTTTATGATTCAAAATCGAAATTAAATTTAACGACTGAACAAGGCACCCTTTTAGATAAAAAATATAAAGGGTTTTCTAGAAATGGAGCGAATTTAGTTGAAGGCAAAAAAGACCAACTTAGAGCCATTGACAAAGAATTAAGTCAATTAAAATTAAAGTTTGGCGAGCACATATTAGCTGAAACGAACAAATTTGAAATGCATCTTACTAATGAATCTGACGTATCAGGATTACCAGAAGGTGCGAAAGAAGCGGCCAAACAATTAGCAGAAGGCAAAGATAAAAACGGTTGGTTAGTCACTCTAGACTATCCTAGTTATATTCCGTTTATGACCTATGCCGATAATCGTGAATTACGCGAGAAATTATCTAAAGCCTTTGGAAGCAAAGGTTTTAACAATGATGATTTAGATAATCAAGATATCGTTCTTAAAATAGCCAAACAGCGTTTTGAGCGTGCGAAGCTTTTAGGCTATAAAACACATGCGCATTTTGTATTAGAAGAGCGTATGGCTGAAAAACCTAAAAACGTCAATACCTTCTTAAGCGAATTACTAGAAAAAGCAAAACCAGCAGCAGAACAGGAATTCAAAAATCTTGAAGACTTTGCTAAAGATTTAGATGGTATTGATCAACTTCAAAAATGGGATTCTGGCTACTATTCAGAAAAACTAAAACAAAAATTATTCAGCTTAGATGATGAACAATTAAAACCTTATTTCAAATTAGAAAATGTTATTGCTGGAGCATTTACAGTAGCTGAAAAATTATTCGGTTTACAGTTTGAAGAAATTAAAACCATAGATAAATATCATGACGATGTTTTAACTTATAAGGTTACAGATAATGAAGAAGAACTTGTTTCTATCTTTTATGCTGATTTTTTCCCAAGAGCTGGAAAACGTAATGGCGCTTGGATGACGTCTTACAAACCGCAGATGATTAAAAATGGAGCTAATGAAAGACCTCATGTTTCTATCGTTTGCAATTTCACGAAGCCGACAAAAAGTAAACCTTCTTTACTCACCTTTAATGAAGTTACGACCTTGTTTCACGAATTTGGTCACGCTTTGCATGGTATGCTAGCAAACACAACCTATCCAAGTTTATCTGGCACAAGTGTTTATTGGGATTTTGTAGAGTTACCAAGTCAGATTTTAGAAAACTGGTGCTACGAAGAAGACACCTTAAAACTATTTGCAACGCATTACGAAACTGGAGACGTTATACCCATGGAACTCATCGAAAAAATAAAAGCATCAGCTACTTTTCAAGAAGGTATGCAAACCTTACGTCAATTAAGTTTTGGACTCTTAGACATGAGTTGGCATGGTATTGATCCTTCAAAAATAACAAACGTTAAATCACACGAAATTGAGTCTTTTGGTGACACCAACTTATATCCAGATGTCGCCGAAAATTGCATGAGCACAGCTTTTGCTCACATTTTTCAGGGCGGTTATTCTTCAGGATATTACAGTTATAAATGGGCAGAAGTTTTAGATGCCGATGCTTTTGAGTACTTTAAAGAAGAGGGCATATTCAACAAATCCGTTGCAGACAAATTTAAAGCTTACGTCTTATCGCAAGGTGGCACAGAAAACCCTATGACTTTGTATAAAAAGTTTAGAGGGCAAGAGCCAAAACCTGAAGCTTTGTTGCGACGTGCTGGGTTGATAAAATAAATTCAAGCAAAGCAACATATCACTCTTTAGGAGATATTGAAAGCTTTTGTCATTCTGAACATGGTTCAAATTCATTAAAAGAAGCACGCCGAATTTTAAAATCTGTTGTTAGATTAGTCATAGCTGGTACATTTTTAGAGGAAGAAGCGACTAAACGTTACAAGAGTGCAGGACTCCTATTATACAAATGTGTGCGATTATGGGAACCTCTAAAAATCAGAAACCGATACTTACTTCAAAAAAAAGTTAAAAGAACTAGGCTTTAAAACCATTAAAGTGGAAGATGTGTGTGTGTGTTTTAGAGTCTAACCTTCTATATCACTTGTCCCAATCGCAATAACAGGCTTTATATTAAAAAGCTTTTGGATTTTACATCTATTACGAGGGAAAGTTTTCATAATGTCAAAGCTTCCTTTTATGCTTTTCTTGCAGGTTTACACATAAAGAGTTTTAGCCATTATATCATCAATGCCACTCCAGGTAATTCTCAATTACAATAAGATAAACCCCTTTTTTAAAAGTCAATAATTTCTCCTTTTTTTATACTATTTTTGGGCTACCAATGAAAAACAAAAATGCCTAACTACGTCATAGATCCAAATAACTGGATAAAACTCTATTCTGATTATCTGTTTAACTACACCATAACCCGTGTTAGTGATAGAGAAACAGCGCAAGATTTGATATCAGAAACCTTTTTGGCTGGTTTAAAATCTATGGCAAATTTTAAAGGTGAAGCGAGTGAGCGGACTTGGTTAATAGCCATTCTGAAGCGAAAAATTATTGACCATTACAGAAAAACAAATTCTAAAAAAGGCAAAGCTGAAGTTAGAATGAATTACAATAGTGGTTCAGATTCGGAAGGAGATTGGTTAGAAGAGCGTGTAGCCGATCCTTTTGATAAAACTGCCGAAGACCAATTAGAAAACTCAGAACTTGGTGATGCTATATATAGCTGTCTTGAAAAATTACCAGAAAAACAAGCTGAAGTTTTTAAAATGAAAACGATTTTAGGTTACGACACTGAAACTATTTGTAATGAATTAAATATAACCGCGTCTAACCTTTGGGTCATCATTCATAGAGCAAGGACAGCTCTAGCTGAATGCATGGAAAAGAAATGGTTTTGATCATGAAGAAAAATTTTCTATTTATAAGCTGTGAAGAAGCAAAACATATTTGTGATAAAACCGAGTATGATGAAGCTACTGGATGGGAGCGCATCAAGCTAGCTATTCGTTTATCTTGGTGTAAATTCACAAAAGCCTATTCTAAAAGCAATCATAAGCTTAGCAAAGTGATAGAAAAAGCAGACGTAAAATGCATGAAAGAAGATGAACGCGAAAAGCTTAAGCAACAATTTGAAAAAGAATTAGCTAAGCATCAATAATATAACAAGCCAAACTATTGGCAGACTTTCTACCCATAACGCACTGTAATATTTCGATTGATTTTTATTAGAAAAAACCATAAATAAAAGTGTAACAAATACGATCCCTAGTGTCGAAAGAATTGAATCACTTGTCAAATCATCTTTAAAATAATCGAGCACAAAAAATATTATGAGTAGTAAAACACCACTCACTTTAGTATTCTTAACACCTATCTTCTGTGGTATTGTTGCCAATTTTAAACTGTCGTAATTGAGATCTCTAATTTCAAAAGGCAACATTAATACAATTACAAAAATAAAACGTTGTACACTCGTAATTACGGCATCTGTATTCAAGCTAATATCATTGTCAACTAGTGGTAAAAGCACTGTTGTGAATGTCCAAACTAATGCAATCACGTATATTTTTAAGCCGCTTATTTGCCTTAAATTCTTTTGAGAGTCTCTAAAATAGGTCATAGGTAATAAAGGAATCGCATATAAAAATGTAATAAGTCCAGATACAGATAAAATTAAAAGTGTATTAATTTTAAGATTATAAGCACAATAGCACATCGCTATAAATGAAATTAGAGAAAATACTTGTATCGCTTTTAACCAACCTGCCAGGCTGCGATGGTGAAACTTCGCAACTCCAAAATACTTTACAAAGTTATAGCCTGTTATCGTCCCAAAAAACACAAAATATAGCAAGTTAGCATTATAGGCTAGTCCAAACTGAACTAGTGTAATCCATGTGAAAGCAGATACCGCCAATGCTACATGAATACTGCTATTAATATAAAAATTTAGAATGCGTTTTAAGAGTTCCACTTTACAAAAATAGCCATTGTGTTAATAAACTCGTTGTTCAGTTAAAAACTTTAGTTCTCATTAACAAAATAAAATACGCAATTGCTTATTTTTGCATATAAAAAAAATAGCTCAAAAGAATGGATACAACCTCATTTGCACTTAGACATATTGGCCCAAGTTCACAAGAACAAAAAGCCATGTTAAATACCATTGGCGTTACAAGTATAGAACAACTGGTTTCAGAAACTGTGCCAGCCGATATTCGTCTTAAAAACGAATTAGATTTGGCCTCAGCGATGAGCGAGCAAGAGTATTTAAGTCATATCTATGAGCTTTCAAAACTCAATAAAGTATATAAATCCTACATTGGCTTAGGCTACCATCCCTCTAACTTACCTGCGGTAATTCAGAGAAATGTTTTAGAAAACCCAGGATGGTACACAGCATACACACCTTATCAAGCAGAGATCGCACAAGGTCGATTAGAGGCTTTGTTGAATTTTCAAACTATGGTTATCGATTTAACCGGAATGGAAATTGCAAACGCGTCACTTTTAGATGAAAGTACTGCCGCTGCCGAAGCCATGAGTTTATTATTTGCTGTTAGAGAACGTGATCAAAAGAAAGCTGGAATACATAAATTCTTTGTTTCAGATACCGTTTTACCTCAGACCCTTTCATTGTTAGAAACAAGAGCAAACCCTATTGGAATTGAACTCGTTATTGGTAATGAATCCGAATTTAATTTTAGTGAAGATTTTTTTGGTGCTATTTTACAATACCCAGGAAAAGATGGACAGATTACAGATATTAAAACATTTATAGAAAAGGCGAATGCATCAAGAATAAAAGTTGCTGTTGCTGCAGATATTTTAAGTTTAATTAAACTTGAAGCTCCAGGAAAATTTGGTGCAGATGTCGTTTTGGGTACGACGCAACGTTTCGGAATCCCAATGGGTTACGGAGGACCACATGCCGCCTATTTTGCGACAAAAGAAGCTTACAAACGTGATTTACCAGGTCGTATTATAGGAGTGACTAAAGACGTTAATGGCAATAAAGCCTTACGTATGGCGCTACAAACTCGCGAGCAACATATAAAAAGAGATAAAGCAACCTCAAACATATGTACTGCGCAAGTATTACTCGCTGTGATGGCTGGTATGTACGCTGTATATCATGGCCCAAAAGGTTTAGAGTTTATTGCTAATAAAGTAAATAATTCTGCTTCTACCCTTGCTGATACTTTAGAAAACTTAGGCTTAAAGCAGCTCAATTCAAATTACTTTGATACGCTTAAAATTAAAGCTGATGCAAAAAAAGTAAATTCTGAAGCAGAAAAACACGACGTTAATTTTTATTATCCAGATGCTAAAACCGTTACGATCTCTATTAATGAGACAACTACGATTTCAGACCTAAATGATATCGTTTCAATTTTTGAAACAGTTACAGGTAAATCAACACCTAAAATCACTTCAATTTCTGATGCGAATACCATTCCTAAAAACTTAATACGTCAAACGGATTTTCTGAATTTTGATGTTTTCAACACCTATCATTCTGAAACCGAATTAATGCGCTATATCAAACGTTTAGAGCGTAAAGATTTAGCACTAAACCATTCTATGATTTCATTGGGTTCTTGTACTATGAAATTAAATGCAGCTTCAGAAATGCTTCCTTTAAGTTGGAGTAACTGGGGAAATATGCATCCTTTTGCACCAATAGAGCAAGCTGAAGGTTATATTACAATGCTAAAAGCCTTAGAAAACCAATTAACAGAAATTACTGGTTTTGCAGGCACATCGTTACAACCAAATTCTGGTGCCCAAGGCGAATTTGCGGGTCTCATGGTTATCAAAGCTTATCACGAATCTCGTAATGATCACCATCGCAACATCTGTTTAATCCCATCCTCTGCGCATGGGACTAATCCTGCAAGTGCGGTGATGGCTGGTATGAAAGTAGTCGTTACAAAAGCATCTGAAAACGGAAATATTGATGTTGATGATTTAAGAGAAAAAGCAGAATTGCATAAAGACAATCTATCTGCACTAATGGTGACTTACCCTTCAACCCATGGCGTGTACGAATCTGCTATTCAAGAAATAACACAACTCATTCATGATAATGGTGGACAAGTCTACATGGATGGTGCAAACATGAATGCGCAAGTTGGCTTAACAAATCCAGGAAATATTGGCGCAGATGTTTGTCACTTAAACCTTCATAAAACTTTTGCCATTCCGCATGGAGGAGGAGGCCCGGGTGTTGGTCCAATTTGCGTAGCTAAGCAATTAGTGCCTTTTCTACCGAGTAATCCTATCATTACAACTGGTGGTGACCAAGCTATTACTGCAATTTCCGCAGCACCTTTTGGATCCTCTTTGGCTTGTATTATTTCTTACGGTTATATTAAGATGTTAGGAGCAAAAGGGCTGAGAGAATCAACAGAAGTAGCAATTTTGAATGCCAATTACATCAAAGAACGTTTAGAAGGCTATTATCCTACACTATATACAGGTGAGAATGGCAGAGCTGCACATGAAATGATTATAGATTGTCGCGATTTTAAAACTAATGGTATTGAAGTAACTGATATTGCTAAACGACTGATGGATTATGGTTTCCATGCACCAACGGTATCTTTTCCTGTTGCTGGCACCATGATGATTGAACCAACAGAAAGTGAAAACAAAGCTGAAATGGATCGTTTTTGTGATGCTATGATTTCTATTAGAAAAGAAATTGATACAGCCTCAAAAGATGAGCCGAATAATATGCTAAAAAATGCACCACATACAATGGAGATGCTAACTTCAGATGAGTGGTTATTACCTTATACGAGAGAAGTTGCCGCATTTCCATTAGACTATGTTAGAGATAATAAATTTTGGCCCAGCGTAAGACGTGTTGATGACGCTTATGGAGATAGAAACTTAATTTGCAGCTGTGCTCCAATAGAAGCTTATATTGACGCTTAATAGAACTTAACAATTATTTAAAAAAGCACTCGAATTGAGTGCTTTTTTTATATTTTAAAGGTAAAAACTTAGAATCATTACGAATTCAGTAAAAATCGACGGTTCAAAAGCCGAAAAGAACAAAAATTATTTATTATTCAGTAGTTTCGTAATAATGAAATTGATATAAAATTACGATGAGTATTAAAATCACAGGAACAGGAAGTTACATACCAAGTATTATAGAAAAAAATGAATCTTTTTATAATCATGAATTCCTGAATGCTGATGGATCAACTATAAATAGCCCAAATGAGGTTATTGTCGAAAAATTCAAAGCTATTACAGGCATCAAAGAAAGACGTTATATTAAAGATGACTTATTAAATTCTGATATTGCTTTTTATGCGGCTCAAAAGGCCATTAAAGATGCTCAAATTGACAAAGAAAGTATTGATTATATCATTGTTGCTCATAATTATGGTGATTTAAAACACAATGCAGAGCAAAGTGATACCGTACCAAGTATCGCATCAAGAGTAAAGCATTTGTTAGAAATTGCAAACCCAAAATGTGTTGGTTACGATCTACTTTTTGGTTGTCCAGGCTGGATTGAAGGCGTTATACAAGCCAAAGCTTTTATCGCTTCTGGCATAGCTAAACGTTGTTTAGTCATTGGGAGTGAAACCTTATCTCGTGTTATTGACAAACACGATCGTGATTCTATGATCTATAGTGATGGTGCTGGTGCAGTTATCATTGAAGAAAACCATGAAGCAGGTGGAATTCTGGCGCACGAAACTGCAACTTACGCTTTAGATGAAGCGCATTTTATCTATTTTGGTGAAACGAATCATCCTGGAATTACTGACAAACGTCGCTATATTAAAATGTATGGTCGTAAAATTTATGAATTTGCATTAACCAACGTACCACTGGCTTTAAATTCTTGCCTAGAAAAAAGTGGAATCTCAATAAAAGATGTCAAGAAAATACTGATTCATCAAGCTAATGAAAAAATGGACGAAGCTATTGTAAAACGTTTCTACAAAATGCACGATATGAAGATGCCAGATGGAATTATGCCGATGACAATTAATACACTCGGAAACTCTAGTGTTGCAACAGTACCTACATTGTATGATATGATTTTAAAAGGTCAGCTTAAAAATCAAAAGATTAATAAAGGGGATATTATTATGTTCGCAAGTGTTGGTGCTGGCATGAATATTAATGCAATTGTATATCAGTATTAATAAAACAGATCCTCCACATCTTCAGAGATACATATGTACGAAAAAACTTTTCCTAATAAACGCTTCAAGTATACTTTAGAGTTTTTAAAAAAGCATATCCAAACATCAGAATCCATATTAGATTTAGGCGTAAAAAATCCATTTTCAGATATTATGATTTCTGAAGGCTATTCGGTTGCAAATACAGCAGGAGAAGACTTAGATGAAGACCGCTCTTCATTGGAAACGTCTTCTGCGAAAGTGGTTACGGCTTTCGAAATATTTGAACATTTACTTTCGCCTTACGAAGTTTTAAAATCAACTAAAGCAAATAAATTAGTGATTAGCATACCTTTAAGATTATGGTTTACACCTGCGTACAGAAGTAAAACAGATATGTGGGACAGACACTACCATGAATTTGAAGATTGGCAATTAGATTGGTTATTAGAAAAAACAGGGTGGCGTGTTAAAGATCGAGCCAAATGGACTAATCCAGTAAAAAAATTAGGCTTTAGACCTTTATTACGATGGTTCACTCCAAGGTATTATATCGTTTATGCTGAAAGAGCATCAAATTCCAAATCTTAAATTCCAAATTCCAATTGGGTTTCATTAGCTTTGGTTTTTGTCCCTTAAGCTATAAGGATTGCATCATAAATCTTGAATCTTGAATTTTTACATCATCATTCCCGCACATAACGAAGAAGATTACATTGGTAAAACTTTAGAATCTTTGGTACAACAAACTTTGTTGCCAAAAGCTTTGGTTGTGGTAAATGATAATTCTTCGGACACTACACAACATATTATTGAAGATTATGCTTCAAAATACGTTTGGATTTCTGTAGTGAATTCAAAGTCCATAGACCAACACTTACCTGGATCAAAAATCATAAAGGCTTTTAATAAAGGCTTAGATCATTTAGATGCTAATTATGATATCATCTGTAAGTTTGATGCCGATCTTATTTTTCCTGAAAATTATTTAGAGAAAATCTCAAATCAATTCAAATCTAATAAGAAATTAGGTATGGCTTCTGGCTTCTGTTATATAGCAAAAAACGATGAATGGATTCTAGAAAACCTAACGAATAAAGACCACATAAGAGGTGCGTTAAAAGCCTATAGAAAAGAATGCTTTAATCAAATAGGACACTTAAAACCTTCTATGGGTTGGGATACTGTGGATGAATTATTAGCTAAATATCACGGATGGGAGCTTCTAACTGATGAAACACTGCACGTAAAACATTTAAAACCAACTGGGCAATCTTATAACAAGGCTTCAAAATATCTACAAGGAGAAGCTATGTATAAAATGCGCTATGGTTTTTGGATCACCTTAATATCTGCCTTAAAGTTGGCTTATAAAAAAGGAAGTTTTAAATTGTTTAGAGATTATATGTCTGGGTATTTTA
>JAWUVW010000106.1:0-49942 GCA_034112185.1 Flavobacteriaceae bacterium
TCTTTAAGAAACTTAATATTGCGCTCCAAACCAGAAAATTTAGTGCGTTTCACAGCCGATTTCTGAAACACTTTTTTAAAGGTATCTTCTGTAATCTCTTCCCAATCCTTTTTGGTCATATCCAATAATTCAGGATGCGGATTAAATAAGGGTTCGTTATGCGGTTTTGAAAACTTATTCCAAGGGCACACGTCTTGGCAGACATCGCAACCAAACATCCAATCGTCAAATTTGTCTTTAAATTCTGTTGGTATGTTCTCTTTGAGTTCTATGGTGAAGTATGATATACATTTACTACCATCTACCACATAAGGTTCCGTTATCGCTTCTGTTGGGCAGGCATCGATGCAAGCTGTGCAAGTACCGCAGTGATCTGTAGTGGCATAATCATATTCGAGTTCTAAATCGATAATAAGCTCGGCAATAAAATAGAAAGAACCTATTTGTTGCGTGAGTAAATTACTGTGTTTACCTATCCAACCCAAACCCGATTTTGCCGCCCAAGCTTTATCTAAAACGGGAGCTGAATCTACAAAAGCTCTTCCATGTACTTCGCCTATTTCATCTTGAATAGAATGCAATAGAGCTTTCAACTTATCTTTGATGACGAAATGGTAATCGGTACCATAAGCATATTTCGAGAGCTTATAAGCATCTTCTGTTTGAAGTTCTGACGGATAGTAATTCAATAATAAAGACACCACGCTTTTAGAACCTTCTACGAGTAAGGTTGGGTCTAAGCGCTTATCAAAATGATTTTCCATATAACGCATTTCGCCATGTGCATTATTTTTAAGCCATTTTTCGAGTCGTGGTGCTTCTTCTTCTAAAAATCCAGCTTTACTTATACCACAAGATAAAAAACCAAGGCGTTTGGCTTCCGATTTTATAAATTTACTGTATTTAGATGTGTTATTTATCACCTTTTTTCGAGTCTTACAAATGCATTTTTAGGTTTTAAAGTAATGAGAGGTGTAATATCTATGGCCTCAAACTCCGCGTGTATTTTGAATTTTGATACCAATTCCGTTACAGCAATAATCATTTCAAACATTGCGAAGTTATTACCAATGCATTTCCGAGGACCTGCACCAAAAGGAAAATATTGTGATGAGAATTTTCGTGCGCCCTCTGCAAATCGCTCTGGCATAAAGGCATTAGGTTGTTCCCATAATTCTGGATGCCTGTGCATCTCATAGACCGAGAATAAAATACTACAACCGGGTTTAAGCTCCATCTCATTAAAATGATCAGCTTCAATATTAACCCGATCTATAAAATACGCTGGTGGATACAATCGCATGGACTCTTCAAGGACTTGTTGACATACTTTAGACGTCGAAACTCGGGTCATTAAATCTGTAGCGTCACCTCCTAAACTTAGCCATTCTTCATAAATTTTCTCTTGCCATAAAGGATGTTGCGCTAATAACTGAAATGTAAAGGTTAATGCATTTGAGGTTGTTTCATGGCCTGCTGTAAAAATGATTAAAATTTCATCAATCAATTGTTCTTCCGTCATGCCCTTACCATCGTCATATTTGGTCTCTAAAAGCATATCTAGTAAATCGTCATGGCTTTTTCCTGAGGCTTTTCTTTCTTCAACAACACCTCTCAAAATCAATCTAGCTTCATTTGAAAGCTCTAAATGTTTGTTTAATGTGCCGCTGAGTTTAAACCACCATCCCAAATAAGGCTGACGTAATTCTCTTACGAGCATTTTTTGATTTGCTTCGGTAATAAACTGAAGCCTCTCCATATCTTTTGCGTTTGCGGCTTTCGTAAATAATGATTTTACAACCGTTTGAAATGCTAAGTCATTAAGAATAGGAAAAAGGTCTATTGTTTTGTTCGTTTCAATTTTCTTAAACTCCAAAACTATAGTGTTTTGCATACCACCTAACAAATTTTGTAGTTGCTTCTTATAAAAAGCAGGTTGCATCATTTTACGCTGCTTCTTCCATTTATCGCCTTCAGAAGTTAATAAGCCTTCCCCTACATATTTTACTAAGTCTACAGTTTGGATTTTAGACTTAACGTAGTTTTTTTGATTTTTTTGCAATACATATTGTGCGAAGGCCGCATCGCGACAAAAGTAAATATTAGTATTAAAGCCGACATTAAGTTTAAAAATATCGCCCTTTTCTTGGAAGTTCGCATTATGAAATGGAAGCGGATTCTTAAGAATTTCTAACGAATGCTTAATAAATTCTAATAAGGAAACTTCTGGTATCTTTTTCATCTATATCTTTCGACTGTGTTTCTTGTTTCAGTTGGATTTGAAACGGCTAAAATTTAAACTCTCATACTATTAAAATGAAATTTAAAAAACAACGATTCTCAGAGTGGTTATTATACTGCAATTCCTTCCCATTGTGAAGGTCAGTCAGGATGGGATTAAAACAGACCGCCTTGTGTTGGTCCTTTTGTTTTTCCTAAGTGTTTATAGGCTTGTTCAGTCACTTCTCGCCCTCTAGGCGTACGCATTATAAACCCTTGTTGAATTAAAAAAGGTTCATATACTTCTTCTATGGTCTCCGTGCTTTCACTTACTGCTGTTGCAATGGTGCTAATACCAACAGGTCCTCCTTTAAACTTTTCGATAATAGTTGTTAAGATCTTATTATCCATTTCATCCAAACCGTATGCATCTACGTTAAGTGCCTTGAGGGCAAATCTTGCAATCTTAATATCTATATTACCGTCACCTTTAATTTGCGCAAAATCTCTAACTCGCCTTAGTAAGGCATTAGCAATACGAGGTGTTCCTCTACTCCGTCCTGCAATCTCAATAGCCGCTTCCATACTTATGGGCATATTTAAAATGGATGCACTTCGTTGCACTATTGTCGTTAGTAATTCTGTCTTATAGTATTGTAAACGACTTTGAATTCCAAATCTTGCTCGCATCGGAGCGGTTAATAGCCCCGAGCGTGTTGTAGCTCCAATTAATGTAAATGGATTTAAATTGAGTTGAACGCTTCTGGCATTTGGACCAGACTCAATCATAATATCTATTTTGTAATCTTCCATTGCAGAATATAAATACTCCTCTACAATTGGACTTAAACGATGAATCTCATCAATAAACAGAACATCGCGTTCTTCGAGATTGGTAAGTAGACCTGCTAAGTCTCCTGGCTTGTCTAATACAGGTCCAGATGTCACTTTAATACCAACATCTAATTCATTAGCCAATATATAAGCTAAAGTCGTTTTCCCTAAACCTGGAGGGCCGTGAAATAAGGTGTGATCTAAGGCTTCCTCCCTTAAATTAGCGGCCTGGACAAATACCAATAAGTTTTCCAAAACTTGATCTTGACCTGTAAAATCTTCAAAGGTTAAAGGTCTTAACTTCTTTTCGACATCGAGTTCTTCTGGACTGAAATTATCGCTGGATGGATCTAGGTTTTCATTCATCTTTTGTTCCCATGACAATGGGAATCTCTTTAGGTTACTATTTTATAATCAAATATAATGAAAAAGACCTTTAGAGAGATTAATCAGTCCAAAGGTCTTTTCTTATTGTTATGATTCCGAATTATCGGGACTGATTAAGCAAGAATTAGTTTAGTGCTGTAATTCCTCTTCCCCCTCTTTCAAAGGTACATTCTGAGGCACAAAGTCTTCATCATGACCTGGTTTACTATAATCATAAGACCATCTGTAAACTGTCGGTAATTCACCTGGCCAGTTACCATGAATATGTTTTACAGGTGATGTCCATTCGAGTGTATTAGAACGCCATGGGTTCTGTACGGCAATTTTGCCATAGAACATACTACTAAAAAAGTTGTATAAGAATACCAATTGGAATATACCACCAACTAAAGCAAATACAGTGATCACGACATTAGCATTGGTCGTATCATCAAATAGTGGGAAGTTTGAGTTCGTATAATAACGTCTTGGCAAACCTGCCATTCCAATAAAATGCATAGGGAAAAATACACCATAAGCACAAATTGCCGTTACCCAGAAATGTAAGTAGCCTAAGTTTTTATTTAGCATTCTACCAAACATCCTTGGGAACCAATGATAAATACCTGCAAACATTCCATAAAGTGCCGAAATACCCATTACTAAGTGGAAATGTGCTACCACAAAATACGTATCATGTACATTGATATCTAATGCACTATCACCTAAGATAATCCCGGTTAAACCACCTGTTATAAAGGTAGATACTAAACCGATAGAAAACAGCATGGCTGGATTCATCTGTAAATTACCCTTCCAAAGTGTCGTTATATAATTAAATGCTTTTACTGCCGAAGGTATTGCGATTAATAGGGTTGTGAATGTGAATACAGAACCTAAAAATGGATTCATCCCAGATATAAACATGTGGTGACCCCAAACAATTGTCGATAAAAATGCAATTGCTAAAATGGACGCGACCATAGCACGATATCCAAAAATTGGCTTACGTGAATTTGTTGCTATAACTTCTGACGTTATACCCAATGCTGGTAACAAAACGATATAAACCTCTGGGTGACCTAAAAACCAAAATAAATGCTCAAATAATACAGGAGAACCACCTTGGTAATGTAAGACTTCACCTTGAATAAATATATCTGACAAGAAGAATGATGTGCCAAAACTTCTATCCATTATTAACAATAATGCCGCTGCTAGTAGCACAGGGAATGAAACCACACCGATAATGGCAGTTACAAAAAATGCCCAAATTGTTAATGGCAATCTTGTCATAGACATGCCTTTTGTACGAAGATTTATTACCGTTACAATATAATTAAGAGAACCTAACAAAGAGGATGCAATAAATATAGCCATTGAGACCAACCATAAGGTCATTCCCATACCAGACCCGCCTTGCGCCATTGGTAAGGCCGAAAGTGGTGGGTAAATTGTCCAACCAGCTGCTGCCGGACCCGCTTCTACAAATAGTGATATCACCATAATAACACTCGATACAAAGAATAACCAATAGGACACCATATTAAGAAATCCAGATGCCATATCTCGAGCACCAATCTGTAGTGGTATTAATAAGTTACTGAATGTACCACTTAAACCTGCCGTTAATACAAAGAATACCATTATTGTACCATGTATAGTAACTAGCGCTAAATAAATATCCGCGTCCATAACACCGTCTGGTGCCCATTTGCCTAATAAGGCTTCAAATAAAACATTTGGTTTTTCTGGCCATGCAATCTGCATACGCATCATCATAGACATTAAAACGCCTATAACACCCATTAATGTTCCAGTAATTAAATACTGCTTAGCAATCATTTTGTGATCCTGACTAAATATGTATTTAGTCATAAACGTTTCTTTGTGATGATGTACGTCCTGATCTACGTGACCTTCAATTTCCGCTGTTGCTGACATAATCTTTTTTCTTTTTCTTTTTCTTTTCTTAAAACAATTCTCCTAATTCAATGAATTCGCAAAGGTTTTTTGCTCTGCAATCCACGCATCATACTCTTCTTGCGTTTCTACAATAATTTTCATTTGCATATTATAATGAGACTTACCACAAATTTTATTACATAACAATAAGTAATCAAATTCATACAGCAAATCTTGACCCGCCTCTTCTATCTCTTCTTTTCGATCCTGTCTAAGCCTATTGATATTACGAACTTTCTCGACAATATCTGGGTTTAAACGCATTTCTTCGGTAGTTACCGTGGGTGTAAACCCAAATTGCGTTACCATACCAGGTACACAGTTCATTTGTGCTCTAAAGTGAGGCATATAAGCCGAATGTAAAACATCTTGAGACCTCATTTTGAATTGGATTGGTCTTCCCACAGGTAAATGTAATTCTGTAACGATAATATCATCTTGTGCATTTGGATCATCTTCTGCCACACCTAATATATTGGCACGATCGATATCAATCAATCTCACGTTAGCTTTTCCTAATACGTTATCCTCTCCACTATATCTTGCTTTCCAGTTGAATTGCTGTGCATATAATTCGATAACCATAGGATCTTCATCTTCATCGATATTCATAATATCATTCCAAGTGAATAATCCCCAAATAATTAAACCTGCTAGAACTATTACTGGAATAATGGTCCAAATGAATTCTAAGGTATTATTATCAGCATAAAACAATGCTTTTCTACCTTTTTCACCTTTGTATTTATATGCGAAATAGTGCAGTAAAAACTGTGTGATAGTTTGAACAATGAATATCACTATCATTGAAATAATCATAAGATTATCTATAATAGGTCCATGTTCTGAGGCCGAGTTTGACGTTAACGGAAGATCACCAAGGTACCAAAAACTTAAAATGGTAATAGCATAGATGAAAATCAGAAATCCCATCATTAAATAGCCATTGATTCTATTGTCGTTATCATCTGCTACTTGAGTATTAGATGTGCCAACTTGAGCTAAATCAAAAATCTTCACCATTTGCCATAAGGCAACGGCTACAAAGAGTACAATTATAATAGTTAATAAAGCAGTCATTAGAGTTTCTGTTCTTATTTAAAATTAATAATGGAAATTTTCACTTTCCTTCATATATGGATTTCTCTTAGCTAATAGTGGTGCTTTTCCGATTGCGGTAAACACGACTAATAAGAAAATCCCTGCAAATAGTAATATGGATCCAATTTCTGGTATTCCAATAAACCATCTATCCACAACTGTAGCAGGCATTATCATGTTAAATACATCTAAATAATGTCCACATAAAATCACAACACCTGTCATAATAACAAACCAGTTAATACGCTTATAATCACTATTCATTAATAGCAATACTGGGAATAGAAAATTCATTACTACCATACCAAAGAATGGTAAATTATACATTTCAATTCGTGTAATAAAGTACGTGACTTCTTCAGGGATATTTGAATACCAGATTAACATAAATTGCGAAAACCATAGGTAGGTCCAGAAAATACTAAACCCAAACATGAACTTGGCTAAATCATGAATATGACTATCATTTACATACTCTAATAATCCTTTAGATTTTAAGTAAATTGTGACCATAGAAATCACAGTGATACCACTGACCAGCATACTAGCTAAAACATACCATCCGAACAATGTACTAAACCAGTGCGGATCTACGCTCATTATCCAATCCCAAGACATTATAGACTCGGTATAAATAAAGAACACGAGGAAACCTGCAGAAATTCTGAAGTTCTTTTTAAAATTTTTATTATCATCTGCCTGGTCTTGAGCAATAGAAAACTTTCTAGAAAAATAGCGATATAATGACCATCCCCCTAAGAAAATAAGTCCTCTGACAAAAAACCAAGGCTTATTTAACCAGCTCTCTTTTCCTTGTATTAGAGCATCATTAGCCACAACCTCTGGATCCATCCAAATAAACAAGTGTTTATCAGCCACGAATGCAATTAATAGTACAATCAAACCACCAGGTAGAACATACGCTGTAATACCTTCCATGACTCTAAATAATACTGGAGACCAACCTGCTTGTGATGCATATTGAACGGCATAAAATGCTAAAACACCTAAAGCAATCATAAAGAAAAAGAATGCTGCTACATACAAAGCTGCATAAGGTCTATTATGTATTTGATGCAATACATGTTCCTCATGACTCACTGTATGACCTTCAACCCCTGCACCATGACCTTCATCCGCATGATTTTCTTCTGCGTGAGCTACTGCCATTCCATGTCCTTCTTCAGCATGGGCAACAGATTCACCTTGAGATTCAGCATGTCCTTCTTCAGCATGTTCATCACCATGACCTTCTTCGTTGGCTAGAAACTCAGTTATATTATCCTCCGTATACTGATGAGAATCTATAAAGCCATAACCAACACCTAATAACCCTACGACTATTAAGATGACAGCTCCTATTTTTAAACGATTTGAAATTTTATATTCCATTTATATAATCTTTATCTAAATCTTATTTTTCTAAATCAGCTTTTAACTTCTCAACATAAGCAACTACTTGCCAGCGTTCAGACTCATTTAATTGGTTAGCATATGACCCCATTGAGTTTATACCGTAGTATATCACATGATAAATGCTTCCTGTTGTAATTGCTCTACCTGCATCATCATAACTCGGCACACCCAAAATCTTTTCGCGTTCCACCAATTTACCATTTCCTGCACCTTTCGTACCATGACAAATACCACAGTAGATATCATATAACATTTTACCGTCAGCATAATCCACCTGAATTGAATCTAAAGGGCTTTTCAATGTCGCCTTCGCTGAAGCATAACCTTCATTCGTATTCTTTATTTCATAAGGCATAAAATCACCTCTTGGTATAGATCCTTCTGCCGGTAATTGTGCCTCGATTCCACCTTCAAAAATATCAGATTCTTGGTAGGCTTCATAACCAACAGACTCGTACATATTAGGCATGTACTGATAGCTTCGGCTTGAGTTCTTTTGGCAAGACACAAGGCCCACCAATAGCACTAATACTGCGGTATATTTTACGGCTATCTTCATATTAATGTTCATCTTCATGGTTATCAATAATATTTATCTCAACAGCACCTGTTTCTTTTAACAGTGCAGCTAGTGATTCTTCATTACCAGTCACAGCTATTTCCATTAAAAAATGATCATCTGTTGTTCTTGGGTCTGGATTCTCTGCTTTTTTAAAGGGCCACATTCTACTTCTTAAGTAAAATGTTATCACCATTAAATGTGCTGCAAAAAATACGGTCAGCTCAAACATAATAGGAACGAATGCTGGCATATTTTCTATATAACTAAAGCTTGGTTTACCTCCAATATCCATTGGCCAATCTTCAATCATTATATAGTTCATCATTACAGTAGCAACGACTAAACCTATACAACCATATATAAAAGCTGTAATAGCTAAACGCGTTGGTTCAAGTCCCATTACCTTGTCTAGTCCATGAACCGGAAAAGGTGTGTATATTTCTTCGATATGATAGTTCTCTGCCTTAACCTTTTTAACGGCTGACATTAATACATCATCATCTGTATAAATAGCATGAATTACTTTTGAAGTTTCCATAAACTATATTAGTTATTTAATAAATTTTTAGCTTGCCCAGCCCAATCATCACGTTCTGCTCTTCCTTGAAAAGAACCTGTAATTGAATCTAACAAGTCGTATTCTTTTTTAGTCATCTTACTCACCTGAAGGAACGCGTAAATACCAATACTGTTAAGTACGTCTTCCATCTTTGGTCCAATTCCATTGATGCTTTTTAAATCATCAGCAACTTGTGTTGTCGTATCGAAAGTACCAATAGCCCCTAAAAGATCTTGGACCTTTAGCGAATTATCACGATCTAAAGTCGTCTCTATTTTAGTCGACGATATATGACTTGCAACTAAATTCGATGTTCTAATATCAGCACCTGTTCCCATTAAACTTTCACCACGCTCACTAATTTTCTTGTAACGCTCACCCGATGATTTTAATATGGTTTTAACTTCTGCTTGTGCAATTACTGGGAATGTACGAGCGTACAATAAGAATAACACAAAGAAGAAACCAATGGTTCCTATAAAGATACCTATCTCTACAAAAGTTGGGGAAAACATCGTCCAAGATGATGGCAAATAATCTCTGTGTAATGAGGTCACAATAATTACAAAACGCTCAAACCACATACCAATATTTACCACGATTGAAATAAAGAAGGAGAACATAATACTTGTTCTTAATCTTTTGAACCACATAAATTGAGGCGAAAACACATTACAACACATCATTGACCAATATGCCCACCAGTAAGGTCCTGTCGCTCTGTTTAAAAATGCGTACTGTTCATACTCAACACCAGAATACCATGCGATAAACAGTTCTGATATATATGCAACACCTACAATAGAACCTGTAATCATAATTACAATGTTCATTAATTCTATGTGTTGTACGGTAATATAATCTTCAAGGCTACACACTTTTCTCATAATAATGAGAAGCGTATTTACCATGGCAAACCCAGAGAAAACTGCTCCTGCAACAAAGTATGGTGGAAATATTGTTGTATGCCAACCTGGAATTACCGATGTTGCGAAATCAAAAGATACGATAGTATGTACAGAAAGTACTAAAGGCGTTGCTAAACCTGCAAGTACTAAAGATACCTCTTCAAAACGTTGCCAATCTTTTGCTCTACCAGACCAACCGAAACTTAATAATGAATAGATCTTCTTTTGAAATGGTCTTACAGCACGATCTCTAATCATAGCGAAATCTGGTAATAAACCTGTCCACCAGAAAACTAATGACACAGATAAATACGTGGAAATCGCAAATACATCCCAAAGTAAAGGTGAATTAAAGTTAACCCATAGCGAACCAAATTGGTTTGGAATTGGCAGTACCCAATACGCTAACCATGGACGACCCATGTGAATAATTGGAAATAAACCCGCTTGTAATACTGAGAATATTGTCATGGCTTCCGCAGAACGGTTAATTGCCATTCTCCATTTTTGACGGAAGAGTAAAAGTACAGCAGAAATTAATGTTCCTGCGTGACCAATACCAACCCACCAAACGAAGTTAGTAATATCCCAAGCCCAATTCACAGTCTTATTAAGACCCCAAACTCCAATACCAGTTGAAATGGTATAAATAATACAACCTATTCCCCAAAGGAATGCGACCAAAGCAATGCTGAAAACAATCCACCACGATCTGTTGGCTTGACCTTCTATAGGTCTAGCTACATCAACAGTAACATCGTGATACGATTTTTCTCCGGTTACTAAAGGTCTTCTAATAGGTGCTTCGTAATGAGACGCCATAATTATATAATTGATTCTTTAATTTAATTTACGCTTTAGATGTATTTCTCACTTTTGTTTGATAAATCACGTTCGGTTTTGTTCCAACGCTTTCTAACAAGTGATACATACGATCATCTTCTTTTAATGCTGCAATCTTACTTTCCTTATCATTAATATCTCCAAATGCCATTGCTCCATTACCACAAGCTGCAGAACACGCCGTTTGAAATTCGCCATCTTCAATAACACGTCCGTCGCGTTTTGCATCAAGAATTGTTTTTTGTGTTTTTTGTATACACATAGAACATTTTTCCATCACACCACGAGAACGAACAGTCACATCTGGGTTTAATACCATACGTCCTAAATCGTCATTCATGAAATAGTCAAACTCATCATTCTTATTATACAAGAACCAATTGAAACGACGTACTTTATATGGACAGTTATTAGCACAATAACGTGTACCTACACAACGATTATAAGCCATTTGGTTTTGACCTTGACGACCATGAGCTGTTGCAGCAACAGGACAAACAGTTTCGCAAGGTGCATGATTACAATGCTGACACATTACAGGCTGGAAGGCGACTTGAGGATTATCGGCAGGATTCTCCATCTCACCAAACTCGCTCAAAGAACTAGCCAAACCAGAAATATCATTTTTCTTTTGGTTATCTCCATCAAATGAATCTTCTGAAGAATAGTATCTATCAATACGCAACCAGTGCATATCTCTACTACGTCTTACTTCTGTTTTACCAACTACAGGAACGTTATTCTCTGCATGACATGCAATGACACATGCTCCACAACCGGTACAAGCATTTAAATCTATTGATAAATTAAAATGATGACCTATTGAACGGTCAAATGAATCCCATAAATCTACATCAGGAGAAGTTACAGGAGTTTGTATATGGTTTAAGGATACTTCCGGAACTTTATTCCAAACGCGTTTATCCTTGGTATTAAAAATTTCTAAATTCGTTTCTTTAATGATATCACCACGACCCATTAACGTATTGTGCAACTGCACACAAGCAAACTCATGCGAACCTGATACCTTTTCTATACTAACCTCTTGGGCTGTATTAAAATTTTGGTATAATGGATAGGCATTAACACCTGTCTGCATTTCTACTTTTTGACCCGCTGTTCTACCATAACCAAAAGCCATACCAACCGAACCTTTAGCCTGTCCTGGCTGAATAATTACTGGCACATTAGACACGGTAACACCGTTTGCCGTAATATTCACATAACTACCATTAAGACCACCATTTGCAACATTCTCATTGATTAAGCCCATAGCATCAGCATCCGCTTTAGACACTGTCACATAGTTATCCCAAGATGTTCTTGTAATAGGATCTGGAAATTCTTGTAGCCAAGGGTTATTTGCCTGTTGACCATCACCCATACCTGTTTTGGTATATAATGATAATTCCATCACGCCAGCTGTGACTGAAGTTGCTAAAGCTCTAGCGGCATTTCCACCCGTCAAAGCCGAAACAGCACCCTCTGAACTCCCATTATTAGTAGTGCTTGACGTTGTATTCGTTAGATATTCATCTTTATCCTCGTCCTTGATGCCAACGCCTACAGCAACATCATGTATAACGCCTCCAAAAATTGTTCTATCTTTTTTATCTTTTAACTCCCTACTTGTACTTTCAATAGTTGAAGTTCCTTTTCCGTTCTTTCCTGCAGAACCAGAAACGAACACACCATCTTGAACCGCCTTATTGAATGAAGCTCCATTAAGAATATCTGCCGTCCAAACTGACTTTAAGTAATCTCTGTAAGACGCGTCATTGCCGTTCCATGCTAATAAGACGTCCTGAAATTGTTTTGTATCAAATAACGGACGAATTGTTGGCTGCATCATTGAGTAATGACCAGCTTTCATTTCTACATCTCCCCAAGATTCTAAGTAATGAGGTGCTGCTGCTATATACTGGCAATTCGTTGACGTCTCATCCTGTTTCATTGAGAACGCAATCGATAAATCTGTTTTAGCAAGACCTTCAGCAAATTCTGAAGCATTTGGTAAAGTATACATTGGGTTCACACCATTCATGATGATTGCTCCAACTTCGCCTGCTTTCATATCAGCAACCAGCTGCATGACGGCTTTATTGTTACCTTGCTTTATTTTTATGGTTGTTTCAGGATCAAAGGCCTTGCTATTTAAGTATGCATTTAATTCTAAAGCTACAGTCTGTGCATTCACATCTTGAATACCAGTGACTACGACGGCATTACTTCCGGCTTTCTTTAATTCTTTAGCTGCTGCTTTTACTGATGCATCTAATCCTTCTGAAAGATTTTCTCCTCCAACAGAATTACCCGTAACGTAGCTATATAGTTTAGCTAAAGCTAATTTTTGTTCACTTGGCTTTAGTGGCACACGCTTATCTGCGTTGGCCCCAGTTAATGACATATTAGATTCAAATTGGATATGTCTAGACATTTTACCATTTGAAGGTACACGCTTTTTAGAGTACTCAGAATCAAAACCTCCACCTTGCCAATCACCTAAGAAATCTGCACCGACAGAAACAATAGTCATTGCCTTAGAGAAATCATAATTAGCCATTCCTCTAGAACCGTACTTAGCTTCGTAGGCATCTAAAGTTGCAGATTCAGAAACAGCATCATAAGCTACATGCCTTACATTACCATATTTAGATTTGAACTCAGCAATTAATTTATTTGTCGATGGACTAGGGAAACTCTGTGTTAAAAACACTACTGCCTTTCCATCGCTAATCTCATTTAATTTTGAGGTCGTTTCTGACATAAACATATCCCAAGAAATAGCAGTTTCACCTTTCATTGGTGTCTTTACTCTTAGGTTATCGTATAATCCCAAAACTGAAGCATTAACTCTAGCATTTGCTATACCATTAGTCGCTGCATCCGTGTTATTTTCGATCTTAATAGGCCTTCCTTCTCTTGTCTTTACTAAAACACTTGTGAAATCAAATCCATCTGCAATTGTGGTAGCATAATAGTTAGCAACACCAGGAATAATTTCTGTTGGCTGCACAACATAAGGAATTGACTTAATCACTGGCCCTTCACAAGCCGCTAAAGACGCTGCTGCTGTACTAAAACCGACGTACTTTAAGAAATCACGACGCGATGTAGATGAAGATTCTAATGCTTCTTTATCTCCTAAAAACTCATCTGTAGGAATCGCTTCCACAAACTCGTTTTGTTGTAGCGCCTCAACAACAGAACTATTCTCGTTTAGTTCTTCAACACTTTTCCAGTATTTCTTGTTTGATGACATATAATTATGAATTTCTTCTTGTTTAAATTAATAATGACACTTACCACATTCTAACCCACCCATCTGTGCCGCAGTTAACTGTTCTACACCATACTTTTTTGATAATTCATCATGAATTTTTGTATAGTATGCGTTATCCTTAACATTTACATTTGTTTCCCTGTGGCAATTGATACACCAGCCCATTGTTAATGGTGAATGTTGATACATGACTTCCATTTCCTCAACAGGTCCATGACAGGTTTGACATTCAACACCACCAACCATTACGTGTTGCGAATGATTGAAATACGCGAAGTCTGGCAAATTGTGAATACGTATCCATTTTACAGGACTTGTTTCACCTGTGTATTGTTGTTCTGCTTCATCCCAACCCACTGCCTTATAAAGCTTCTGAATTTCGGAGTTGTAATCTACGCCATATTCATTAATACCCTCTTGTTGCGTCACCTCTGCCACCTCGGCAATCGACTTATGACAATTCATACAGATATTTAAAGACGGAATTCCTGAATGCTTACTTACTCTTGCGGACGAGTGACAATATTTACAATCGATACCATTATCCCCTGCGTGAATTCTATGCGAATAATGAATTGGCTGCACTGGCTCGTAACCTTGATCTACTCCAACCTGCATCATAGAACCGTAGACAAAATAAGCACTTGATAGCAACAAGAATATGACCGATACTAGTACCAAGAATTGGTTTTGAGCAAAAGCTTTCCATATTGGTGTGCGCTTCTCCTTTATCGCTACTTCGATACCTTTGGCATCTGCAAAACGATCTAAAGTACGCTTCACTAAAATTAAAGCCATAGCCAACAAAGCGAATAAAACCGCTAATGCACCTAGAATTAAATCGTTTGCAACTCCACCCCCTTCACCAGTAGTTGCAACTGGACCAGCATCAGCGATTACGGGTTCGGGTGCTGGCGCCGCGGTGTAAGCCAGAATGTCTGAAATATCTTGGTCTGAAAAACCAGGATAAGCAGTCATCGCGGTTCCGTTATATTCGTTGTAGATTTTATTTGCGTAAGCATCACCAGATTTTATTAGCGCTGCGCTATTACGAATCCACTTGTTTAACCACTCACGATCTAAACCTTCTTCTTCAGCCAATCTTGCTTCTACGTTACGTAAAGCAGGACCAGTCATTTTCTTATCCATTTTATGACAAGCTGCACAATTAGCATTGAAAAGTGCTTTTCCATTTACAGGATCGCCTTCTTGAGCTGAGAGTGAGATTGAAAACGTAAGTAATAAAACAACACCGAGATGAAGAATCTTTGAGGTTAAATTACGGTAGATCACCTGTTTCATATTATTAGTTAAATTATCTTCTAAACTTTGGCACGATTTTTTCATTCAAAGGAGAAAAAACACGTTTTAAAAACCCATGCAAAAATAAGATATAAAGTCGATTTTAGGAGTCTTACAGAACTGTTAATAACTAATTTATACCAATTCTAAATAACAAATTTTAGCCATTTACGTTGAATATAATATCTTTGTAATTTAAACGAAAAACTTATGACATTTAAAACCAAACATTTAAGTCTTACAATTTTACTTTTAACGATTCCCCTTACAATTAAAGCGCAACAAGGGGAGGTTAATGTGAGCCAAAATAGCGCTATTGACAAGCTCTTAGAGTACAAAAAGGATATTAAAACTAATAAGGTTTATAGAATTCAAGTATTTGATAGTACTGACCCTGATAAGGCTCAACGCGAAAAAGATAATTTTTTAATCGCTTATGATGAGTGGCCTGTAGAAATTGTTTGGAGCACGCCAAATTATAAAGTTTGGGTAGGTAACTTCGCTACACAGTTAGAAACGGACAGAGCACTACAAAAAATTAAAAAGGAGTATATGTATGCTTTTCCTTTTCAACCTAAATTAGACAAGAAATAGACTACATATTATTGCATAAAAAAAGCGACCAATTGGTCGCTTTTTTTATGCAATAAACAATCTATCTTAACCTTGTCTTTAAACCGAAAAGTCAAGATGAGTTCGGTTATTATTTCAACTTTTTCTTTACTTCTACTTCTTGAAATGCCTCTATAACATCACCTATTATAACGTCATTAAAACCTTTAATTTGCATACCACAATCGTATCCTTTTGCAACTTCTTTAGCATCATCCTTAAATCGCTTTAAAGCGTCTAGTGTGCCTGTATGAACCACGACACCATCTCTAATTATTCGGATTCCAGAATTTCTAAAGATTTTACCATTCATTACCATACAACCTGCTATATTTCCAATTTTAGAGACTTTAAATATTTCTCTAATTTCAGCAGTACCTGTAACTTCTTCTTTAACCTCTGGAGATAACATACCTTCCATAGCGTCTTTAAGATCGTTAATCGCTGCGTAAATAATAGAATATGTCCTGATATCGATTTCCTCTTTATCTGCAATCATTCTAGCGTTTCCAACAGGACGTACATTAAAGCCGACAATAATAGCATCAGAAGCTGTTGCTAATAACACATCACTTTCTGTAATGGCACCAACACCTTTATGTATAATATTAACTTGAATTTCTTCAGTAGATAATTTTTGGAAAGAATCTGTTAATGCTTCCACAGAACCATCCACATCACCTTTAAGAATAATATTCAATTCTTGGAAATCACCAAGAGCTATACGCCTTCCGATTTCATCAAGTGTAATATGACGTTGTGTTCTAACCGATTGCTCACGTTGTAACTGTGTACGTTTTGTAGCAATTTGTTTAGCTTCACGTTCATCTTCAAATACATTAAACTTATCACCTGCTTGCGGCGCACCATCTAAACCTAAAATGGATACTGGTGTTGCTGGACCAGCTTTTTGAACATCGTGACCACGTTCATCTTGCATGGCTTTAACTTTACCACTATTCTTTCCTGCTAATACATAATCACCAACTTTTAAGGTACCTGCTTGTACTAAAATTGTTGACACATAACCTCTACCTTTATCTAAAAAGGCTTCAACCACTGTACCGCTTGCTAATTTATTTGGATTGGCTTTTAATTCTAATAATTCGGCTTCTAGTAATACTTTTTCAAGTAATTCTTTTACACCTGTTCCTACTTTTGCGGAAATATCATGGGATTGAATTTTTCCTCCCCAATCTTCTACTAAGAGATTCATTTGTGCTAAGCCTTCTTTTACTTTTTCAGGGTTAGCATCTGGTTTATCAATTTTGTTAATCGCAAATACAATTGGAACTCCAGCAGCTTGCGCATGCGAAATCGCTTCTTTTGTTTGTGGCATAATCGCATCATCTGCTGCCACTACTATGATTGCAATATCAGTAACTTGAGCACCACGAGCACGCATCGCTGTAAAGGCTTCGTGACCTGGGGTATCTAAGAAGGCAATTTTTTGTCCGCCTTCTAATTCAACTCCGTAGGCACCAATATGCTGTGTAATCCCTCCAGACTCCCCTGCAATTACGTTTTCTTGTCGTATGTAATCTAATAAAGATGTTTTACCATGATCTACGTGACCCATTACGGTTACGATAGGTGCACGTGGTAGTAAATCTTTTGGATCATCAACATATTCATCGATAGACTCTTCTATGTCTGCGGTAACAAATTCTACCCCATAACCAAATTCTTCCGCAACAATAGTTAATGTTTCTGCATCAAGTCTTTGATTCATCGTCACCATCATACCTAAAGACATACATGCCGAAATAACTTGTGTAACTCCAACTTCCATCATCGTAGCTATCTCACTAACGGTTACAAACTCAGTAACTTTTATAGTTTTACTTTCTGCCGCTGCAATTTCTTGATCAATTTCAGTTTGTTCTCTGTGTTGATCTCTTTTGTCTCTTCTGTATTTAGCGCCTTTTCCTTTATTAGATTTACCTTGTAATTTCTCAAGAGTTTCTCTAATTTGTTTCTTTACATCCTCTTCTGTAGGCTCTTCCTTAACTACTTTTGCTCTCGCTACATTGCCAACTCTTCCTTTTGGTCCGCCTCCTCTTCTATTATCAAAGCTTGGTTTTGCTCCAGGTGTGTTTCCAACTTTACTAATTCTGCGTCTTTTGCGCTTATTAGCGTCACCAGCAGCTGCAGTCGCTGGTTTATCTTCTTTTTTCTTCTTGGGTTTATTGAACTGTGAAAGATCAATTTTTTTACCTGTTGTTGTTGGCCCAGAAAGTTTTTTATATTGCGTTTTTAGAGTTTCCTCTGCTGGCTCAGTCGATTCAGCCGGTTCTACAGATGCTTCTTTGACAAGCTCCTTCTTAATTTCTTTTAAAGGCTCTTTTTTGAGTTCTATTTTTTCGACCTTCTTTATTTCGACTTTAGGTTTAGCAACTTCTTTCTGAGCGGCTTCAACCGTAGCCTCAACCGTAGCCTCAACCTTAGCCTCAACTTTAGCGATAGGTTCAATTTTCGCTTTAGGCTCAGCCTTCAGCGGTTCTTTAACCTCAGCAACTTTAGGGACTTCTTTTTTCTCGACTTTAGGATTTTTATCCAAATCGATTTTACCAACCTGTTTTGGGCCACTTAGCAGGGCTTTTGCCTTAACAACAGCGGCTTCCTTTGCAACTTGCTCTTTCTTTTGCTTTTCCTCTATTTCGCGTTCGCGCTTTTCGCGAAGCTCCTCTTTTTCTTTGAGTTTTGCTTCACTAACTTCTTGAGCTTTTTCACGCTTTGTTGCATCTGTCTGAAATTCATCAGATAGCGTATCGTAAACGTCTTGCGGAATTTTGGTATTTGGACTTTTCTCAATCTCTACACCTTTGGATTCTAAAAAATCCACAGCGCGATCTATAGAGATGTTTAATTCCCTTAATACCTTATTTAATCTTGTTTGAGCCATAAATTGCCTGTAATATAACTTAAATATATAGTATACCTGTTCAACTTCAAAATGTCATTCAAACATTTTAAAAAATTTAAGATGGTATTATTCTTCAAATTCTTCTCGTAGAATTCTAATGACTTCTACTATTGTTTCTTCTTCTAAATCTGTACGTTTCACTAAATCAACAACGTCTTGTTCTAAGATACTTTTTGCAGTATCTAAACCAGCTTTGCTAAATTCAGAAATCACCCAATCCTCAATTTCATCAGAGAATTCTTTTAATTCAACATCTTCTTCTGCACCTTCTCTAAACACATCAATCTCGTAACCTGTCAATTGACCAGCTAAACGAATATTGTGACCACCTCTACCAATAGCTTTAGAAACTTCCTCTGGCCTCAGTAAAACCTCTGCTCGCATAGTCTCTTCATTTAGCTTTAAAGAGGTTACTCTTGCTGGGCTTAATGCTCTTGTTACAAACAGCTGAATGTTATTCGTATAATTGATAACATCAATATTCTCGTTTCCTAATTCACGCACAATACCATGAATTCTTGACCCTTTCATACCTACACAAGCTCCAACAGGATCAATTCTATCATCATAAGAATCTACTGCTACTTTCGCTTTTTCACCAGGTATACGAACCACTTTCTTAACCGTAATTAAACCATCAAAAACTTCTGGAATCTCTTGCTCAAACAATTTCTCTAAAAACAATGGTGATGTTCTAGACATTACTATAGCAGGCTTACTTCCTTTTAGTTCGACACTCTCAATTATTCCTCTTACATTTTCTCCTTTTCTAAAAAAATCTGAAGGAATTTGTTTGTCTTTAGGAAGAATGATTTCGTTACCATCATCATCTAACAATATAATTGCTCTGTGACGAATATGATGAACTTCTGCTGTGTAAATTTCACCTTCAAGCTCCTTAAAGTGTTTGTATATATTTGTATTGTCGTGTTCGTGAATTTTCGAGATAAGATTTTGTCTTAGAGCTAAAATCGAACGTCTTCCTAGGTCAATTAACTTAACTTCTTCAGCAACATCTTCACCAACTTCAAAATCTGGCTCTATTTTCTGAGCTTCAGATAATTCAATTTCTTGGTTTGGTTCCTCTACTTCACCGTCTGAAACAACAATACGGTTTCTCCAAATTTCTAAATCTCCTTTATCTGGGTTTATAATAATATCAAAGTTATCGTCATCGCCATATTTCTTCTTCAATGCATTACGTAATACATCCTCAAGAATTGCCATCAGCGTAACTCTATCTATTAATTTGTCGTCTTTAAATTCTGAAAATGATTCAATTAACGCTACATTTTCCATAATTGATATGATTAAAATTTTATTTTAACTATTGCTTCTTTAATATTATCGAAAGCAACATTAGCCTCTTTGGTTACTGTTACTTTTCCTTTACCCACTGGTTTCGGCTCTCTCGTTTTCCACGTTAAAACCACTCCTTTATCATTCACATTGGTAAGTTCTCCCTCTAAGCTCTGACTGTCTAAAGTTTTTACTTCTAGGTTTCTACCTACATGTTTTTTATACTGCCTAGGCAAAACTAAGGGTGTTGCCGCACCAGATGACAAAACTTCTAGAGAAAAGTCGTGCTCCTCTCTGTCTATATTATGTTCAATCGCTCTACTAATAAACATACAATCTTCTACCAAGACGCCGTTATCGCCGTCTACTACAATCTTAATCGCATTCTCACCAGAGAGACTAAAATCTATTAAGAATAAATCTTGTCTTTCGTCTAAAGCGGTTTGTAATAAGTCTTCTACTATTTTCTTGAACATTTCTTGATATAAAAAGAGAGGACTTTCCGTCCTCTCGTGCATTTATTTTACTAAACAACGATGCAAATATACGATATTTTTATTGGTTTTTCCAAGTGTCCTAAAGTGGAATTATTTTCATAACTTTATAAGACTCACAATAAATCAAAATCAATGAAGAAAATTTTAGTCCCCACAGATTTTTCGGAACAAGCAAAAAACGCTTTAAAAGTAGCAGCAATGATGGCGAAAAAACATGGTGCAGAGATCTATCTGTTACACATGATGGAAATTCCGATGCAACAAATAGACCCTATGAGTGCGCACAGTGATATACCTGAAGCCTTGTTTTTTATGAAGTTAGCTCACAAAAAATTTGAAAATTTATTAGCTAGTGATTTTTTAGAGGGACTTACTGTACACGAAACGGTTAAAATAGATATTACTTTTAACGACATTAAAGATGCCTGCAAAGACTATGAGATAGATTTTATTGTTATGGGCTCGCATGGCGCTTCTGGTTTTAAAGAAATGTTTGTAGGTTCTAATGCAGAAAAGGTGGTTCGCACTTCGGAGGTACCCGTTTTAGTTATAAAAAATGAACATACAACATTCGATGTTTCGGATTTTGTATTTGCTTCTGACTTCAAAATTGATAACAAAGAAACTTATAAGCAAGCCGTAAAATTTGCAAAAGCCGCTAATGCTAAAATTCATTTACTGATGGTAAATACGGCAAATAACTTCATGACGACATCTGATGCGAATGCGCGTATCAATGATTTTATTTCTGGACAAACGTTTGACAATTATACCATCACTATACATAATGACACAAGTATAGAGCAAGGGGTCTTAAATTTTTCAAGGGATATCGATGCCGATCTTATTGGAATTAGCACGCATGGGAGACAAGGTATTGCTCATTTTTTTAATGGCAGTATTAGCGAAGACTTAGTAAACCACGCCAATAGGCCTGTAATTACGTTCAAAATTTGACCAAGAACCAAGAGTGTTAAATCCTAAGAACAAAGACTAATTACCCTTAGCCTATATTCTAAAAACAAAAAAATCCTAATCAAAATATTGATTAGGATTTAAATTTTGGTTGGCCCACTAGGTTTCGAACCTAGACTCTTCTGCACCAAAAACAGATGTGTTACCAGTTACACCATAGGCCAATCTCTCAAATTGAGGGTGCAAATCTACATCTAAATTTCACTTGAACAAAAGAAAAGAGCAAAATAATTGAAATTACTTAACCTTAACTTAAAAACGTAGGCTGCATTGTAATTATTAGTAAATTCGCCAGCATCAAAACTTATCGTTTTTATGACAGATTTTAACTTTAAAAAGTGGAATACTATTTCAGCCTGGTTTGCTTTCGTTGTAGCATTTGCAGTTTACGCACTCACCATTGAACCAACCGTTAGTTTCTGGGATGCTGGAGAATACATTTTAACTTCATCTAAATTACAAGTAGGGCATCCACCAGGAGCACCATTGTTTCAGATGTTAGGCGCATTTTTCTCCATCTTTGCCTTAGAGCCTTCTCAAATAGGAATGATTATGAATTTGATGAGTGCTGTTGCCAGCGCTTTCACAATTCTATTTATGTTTTGGACGATTAGCATCTTACTTGTAAAACTGGTTAAGTACAAAAAAGACGCAAGCCCAAGTAAAGGAATGGCGATTCTAGGTAGTGCCTTAGTTGGTAGTTTGGCATTCACATTTACAGATTCATTTTGGTTTAACGCTGTTGAAACTGAAGTTTACGCTATGGCAACGCTTATTATGGCCGTAATGTTTTACTTAGCCTTGCGTTGGGAGCAAGATATGCACAAACCCAGGGGGAATCGATGGCTTATACTTATTGCCTTTGTTATTGGCTTGTCTTTTGGTGTTCACTTTATGGGCTTATTGACCATTCCTGCTATAGGTCTTATTTATTATTTTAAGAATTATAAAACCATTACGGTAAAGAATTTTATCATTGCCAATATTGCTTCAGCAGCCATTTTGTTGTTTATCTTTAAACTACTCCTGCCTTCAACACTAAAACTCTTTGGCTATTTAGAAGTCTTTTTTGTGAATTCAATAGGATTGCCTTTTAATTCAGGCACCATAATTACAGCTTTGATTGTTATTGCTTTTTTCTATTTTGGACTGAATTATACCAGAAAAAAAGGCCTGTTACACGCCAACACTTTGGTGCTTTGCCTTATGTTTATTTTTATTGGCTTTTCGTCTTGGATGATGTTGCCTATTCGGGCGAATGCACAAGTTGTTATTAATGAAAACGACCCTTCTGATGCCAGAGAGCTTTTAGCCTATTATAATCTAGAACAATATCCTGAAACACATTTATTTTACGGCCCTCAGTTTACTGAGGTCTATTCTGGAGCGGATGAAGACGAACCCTTTATAGACGATAAGAAGAATTATGAGCGTGATGAAGCGCTTGGGAAATACGTTATCATTAACGATTGGGAAAAAAGCAAACAAAACTACAACCATGAGCATGCTTCAATTCTTCCGAGAATGTGGAGTAGCGAACATGCTGAGAACTACATGATGTTTACGGGCTTAATTGATTTTAAAGTTAATCCTAATCTGCAAACTCGTGCCTATAATGAGGCCCTTAACGCTGGTTTGGATGAAGAACAAGCTGGTCAATATTCTGTGCAAGAGAAGCGACGATTTGACCAAATTGTTAATGATTTTAGAATGCGAATTGCGCAAGGCGAAATTGATTACGAAGATTATGACCAGTTCTTAAGAAGCTATGGACAGCAATATTTGGTAATTGAACAACCCTCTTTTTTAGATAGTACAGCCTATATGTTTCAATACCAATTTGGCTATATGTATTGGCGTTATTTTATGTGGAATTTCACTGGAAGACAGAATGATATTCAAGGAAAATATGATGATTTTAATGGCAACTGGATTTCAGGCATACCAATTGTTGACGAGTTTCATTTAGGACTATCTCAAGATAATTTACCAACAGATGTCCTGGACAATAAATCTAGAAATACGTATTATTTCTTACCCTTATTACTCGGATTAGTTGGGTTTTTCTTCTTGCTATATTCAGACATGAAGCGCTTTTGGGTGCTGTTAGTTTTCTTTTTACTCACAGGGATCGCAATTCAGTTTTACACCAATGTAAGACCTTTTGAACCTCGTGAACGTGACTATTCCGTTGTAGGTTCATTTTATGTATTTGCGATTTGGATAGGTTTTGGAGTGTATGCTATTTATGACCTTTTAAAATCCAACATAAAATCAAAATTTTTAGCCCCTGCGATTACCTTAGTCTGCCTTATTATTGTACCTGGTGTTTTAGCAGCAAATAATTGGGATGACCATGATCGATCGGGTAAACACACAGCAAATGCTATGGCTCGCAAATATTTAGAGTCTTGTGCACCAAACGCTATACTATTTACTATTGGAGATAATGATACGTTCCCTTTATGGTACTTACAGGAAATCGAAGGAGTTCGTACGGACGTGCGTGTGGTTAATACGAGTTTATTTCAAACCGATTGGTATATCGACCAAATGAAACGCAAGGCTTACGAAAGTGATCCTATACCGTCGCAGTTAACTCATAACCAATATCGAGGTGGAACGCGAGATGTGATTATTAGAAGGGAAATAACAAAGGACACCTTGCCAATTCAAAGTTTTATGGATTTCGTCGCTAGCGAAAAGCCAACAACCAAATTTAAGTATGTGGTAGAAAAACAAGGTGAAGACCCAAGACAATATCCAAGTCATCTATTGAACTCTAATTATTTCCCAACACGTTATATCAGCATCCCTGTAAATAAAGAAATGGTTCTTAAAAATGGTATTGTTAAGCCAAAAGATGCTGCTAAAATAGAAGACAATCTTTACACCGAAATTGAAGGCAGTTATATCTATAAAAACCGCCTCTTAATGCTAGATATTATTGCGAACAATAATTGGGAACGCCCTATTTATTTTACAGGTGGCGCATTTGGAGCAGAAGATTATATTTGGCTGAAAGACTATTTGCAATTAGATGGCATGTGCTACAAGTTAGTCCCTATTAAAACTGCTGTAGACAGAGCTAATCCTTACGATATGGGTCGCGTTGATTCGGATTTAATGTATGAACAGGTGAAATCATGGTATTGGGGAGGCAGTGGTGAAGATATCTACCATGATATAGAAACAAGACGTAACGGAATTACCTATAGAGGTAATCTAGCGCGCTTAATTGAGCAACTCATTAATGAAGATGAATTAGATAAAGCAGAAGAGATTGCTGATATCGCCATGGAGAAAATGCCAGTTGATAAATTTGGATTTTATTCACTTCTCGAGCCTTATGTAAGTGCTTATTATGAAATAGGCAATGTTGAAAAAGGACGGGCGCTTTATAAAGATGTTGCCCATAAATATCAAGAAAACTTAATGTACTACAGTACGCTATCGTTAGAGAATCAAGAACGTAAAGTTGGTGAAGATATTTACTTAGACATTCAACGTTATAGAGCCTTAATAGATATTCTGGTGATTTACAACGATAAAGAATTCGCCTTAGAAGAGACTAAAAAATTTAACGGATACTTAGGTCTTTTTGATGAACTGATGAATCGTTATAACGAAGACGAGTTACCAGAAGTACCTGAAGACATCGATTTACAGACATCTGTTAAGGATACGATTAAGAACATAGCACCAGAAGACTAAATTAATGACCTAATTTAAACTTTTTCCATCTGCTAAAAAATTGCGCTTTTTTGTCAATTTTTTGTCTTTTTTCCTTTCCGTAGCGTTGCTATGCAACTAAAAAAGCCTTCAAATGATCAAAAAATCACTAATTTTCGCTTAAATGTTAAAAGTCTAAATCACTTCAATATGCAGATAATTCCAGCAAAAACACCTGGATTTGTAAAAACATTATTTCCAAATTTTGTCTGGAATATCAATACAGATAGAAAAGAACTCTATCTCACTTTTGATGATGGTCCCACACCCGAAATCACCGAATGGGTGCTTCAAATTTTAAACGCCTTTAATGCTAAAACAACCTTCTTCTGTATCGGTAATAATATTGAAAAGCATCCAGAGATTTTTAAACAGATTATTACGGAAGGACATACTATTGGTAATCATACTTATAATCATTTAAAAGGCTGGAAACATAATACTAAAGACTACGTCGAGGATGTGTTGAAGACCCAAGAATTGATTAATTTAAAATTTAAAAATCACAAATTAGAAAATTCCGAAATCGAAAATCTTAAGGCACCAATCGTAAATCTATTCAGACCTCCTTACGGTAAGTTTAAAAACAAGCAAAGTAAAAAATTACTAGAATTAGGATATAAGATTATTCTTTGGGATGTTTTATCGTACGATTGGGATAGATCTGTAAGTGAGAACACTTGCTTTAATAATGTAACTTCAGCTGCGAAAGAAGGCAGTATTATTGTTTTTCATGATAGTGTAAAAGCGTCTAGAAATCTAAAATATGTGCTCCCTAAGGTTTTGAAATATTATAGTGAAAGAGGCTATGTGTTTAGAGCCTTATAATCTAAACGTATTCTTGAATAATTCCAATTAGCGTATTAGCATCTTGCTCACCACTATGTCGCCATTTCATTTCTCCATTTTTGTAGATAATCAATGTCGGTAGTCCTTTAACACGAAGTGCTTCGGCCAATTCCTTGTTTTTGTCTACATCAATTTTTATGACTTTCGCTTTATCTCCTAAAGCCGCAGCTACATCTCTAAGAATAGGATGCATTGCAATGGATTGATCGTTCCATTCTGTATAGAAGTCTAATAGTACAGGTATATCTATATCTATTAATTCCCCAAATTTTGACATACGTGATAGTTTTAGTCAAACGTGTTATACAAACCTACATAAAATTTTAATGGAAATTCTTAGTAAGTTCACTACTAGATTTATAAAAATAAACAATTGTTAACAATTATACTTCTTTTTTGCCTTTTTTAAGCTCTATCACTGTAATTTCTGGCCAAATTCCAACACGACCAGGAAATGCTAAGTATCCAAATCCTCTATTAACATTGATGTATTGTCCTAATGATTCATAAATACCTGCCCAATGTTTGTAGCGCCATTTTACAGGACTCCATTTAAACCAACCTGGTATTTCAATCCCAAATTGCATCCCATGCGTATGACCGCTTAAGGTTAAATGATAATGATAGGCGTCTTTAATTACCTCAGCATCCCAATGACTTGGATCATGACTCATTAGAATCTTAAAATCATCTTTATTTATGAGGCGAGAAGCCTTCTTTAAATCACCTGCTTTTTTAAAACCTCCTTTTCCCCAATTTTCAACACCAACAAGAGCTATACGTTGTCCCTCTTTTTCAATAAATCGATTCTCATTCAACAATAAGTCAAACCCAATATCTTTTTGAAGTGTTTTTAAATCTTCTAGGTTTTGCAATTTTTCTTCTGGGCTTTTCCAGTTTATATAATCCCCATAATCATGATTCCCTAAAACAGAATACAAACCATCTTTAGCTTTCAATTTTTTGAATATATCAATATAAGGTTCCATTTCGGTGGCCTTATTATTCACCATATCACCAGTGAATAAAATGACATCCGATTGTTGCTCGTTAATTAGATCAATCGCATATTCAACTTTAGCGATGTTATCAAAACTACCAGAATGTACATCACTAATTTGAGTTAATTTATAACCGTCAAAAGCATCTGGTAAATCCTCAAAATACAAGGTGTAATTCAGTACTTTAAAGTTGTATTTACCTCGGTAAATTCCATATAAAATTGAAGCAAAGGGTATTGCTGCTATCCCTAAAGCAATCTGACTCACAAACTTTCTTCGTTCTGGGAAATGATCGCCTTCTAAATTATTGTTTTGAGTAAAATAACTATAAACAGCTTGAGGTACTCTAAAAATATCTTCGCCTAACATGGCAAACACTAAAATAAATTTAGGGACTACCATAACAACTAAAAATCCAATGGCATAAGAATTCGCATGTGAAAATCCATCACTACGATTAAAGCCATAAAACTGATACATAAAATTGCCCATAATAGCAATAGTAAAAACCCAATATATGGCATACCACCAATTGCTTTTGGTTAAGGTTCGTAAGGTTTGAAAGGCATAAAAATCTATTAATACAATAATAAGAATGAAGATTATCCAGCGGATCATATAGAAATTTTAAGTGTCAAATATACTAATATCGATTGCGCCTTACCTTATGAAACTGTTAAAGCTTTTTAACTGCAAATCGTCAAGGGTTGGGACTTTAGTTTTGAAATAAATCGTAATGGTTTCATTTGGAAGTAAATCAAAGAAATTATCTGAAAAATGACCGCTCTCTTTTGTAAACAGAAATACATCTTTTTGCAATGTCGTACTAGATAACTTAATATTAAACCCATGATCTGTTTTAATAATTTCGCTTTCAATTGGCTTCTGTTTTAGAAAGAGATTTTTAGGTTTTTCAAAGTAAAAATAACGCGTAGTAGAGGCAAAAGTTGAAACCACCATTCGACTTCTACTGGTCGCTCTATCGTGCTCGTATAACTTTAAATTCGAATGCTGATTATGGTCTTTACCGACAGTAATTAGTTTATTAAGTCTGTAGTATTCATTACCATCAAAGTCGACTACTCTAATTTTTAAAGTATCTGTTATGGCTAATAAGCCGTCATTAATAAGAGTTGTATTTAAAATACCTTGACTTCGATCGTATGCATTTGAAACCAAAACGTTTTCAAAAGCCTTTTTCGCCTTGTAGTGTAACGCTTTCCAATTTCCAAAATAATCGATGCTAGACCAAGATACCGCAGGCCAACAATCATTGAGTTGCCAAAACAGAGTTCCCATATTATAAGGTTTAGCACGTCGTTGCGCCTCAATACCTTTTGTGATACCGTAGGCTTGCAACAGTTGACTCATATATACATAATCTTCCGAATCATCAGGAACAGGAAAATCACGTTTCATATAGTCTTCCATAATTTGAAACCCTCTCGCATGTTTTTGATGATTTTTAAAGCCTTCGGAAGAAATGTCAATGGAATCATTTTGGTTGATATACCGAATCGTTTCATAACTCGGAAGTGACTGAAACCCGAACTCACTCATAAAACGCGGCACATTTTCTTCGAGATGCTCGAAGGGATAACCATCGTGCCAAATCCACCAATCGTGTGCATCCCCTTCACTGTTGTGTTTCGGATTTCCTCTTCCGTATTTTGGAGAAGTTTCCCAATAATTTGCATCTGTTAAACGTGCTATCGTATTTGGTAAAATCGAATCAAATACTTTTAGATAATTGCTCCAAATTTCTTCTTTCTCTTCTTCGCTTCTATCCGCTTGCCAGCCCCATCGGCGCCAGCCTTCTGAGTTTTCATTATTACCGCACCAAAGTGCAATCGATGCATGATGCCGTAAGCGTTTTACATTGTCAATAGCTTCTTGCTTTACGTTTTCTAAAAAATCTTTATCACCAGGATACATGGCACAGGCAAACATAAAATCTTGCCAAACTAAAATTCCTTTTTCATCACATAAATCATAGAATATATCATTTTCGTAAATGCCACCACCCCAAACTCTGAGCATATTCATGTTGGCATCGACCACATCGTTTAATAATTTCTCATAATCCCCATCTGTGACTTTATTCTGTAAACTATGTTGTGGAATATAATTTGCACCTTTTGCATATACAGGCACATCATTTACTTTAAAATAGAAGGATTCACCGCTACTGTCTTTCTCTGTAACTAATTCAATTATTCGCAAGCCTTTCTTAATTGAAAGGCTATCTAGAATTTTATTTTCGTCTTTAACAATTACCTTTATATCGTATAGATAAGGCTCACCAAGATTATGTGGCCACCAACGTTTTGGATTTTCAATTTGTATTTTTTCAACCCAAGAATACCCTTTAAAAACATAATTAGACCTTGATTTTAAAGTTTGATTCACGTAAACTTCATACGTTAGTTTTTTATCTAATTCTACATTAGAAAGCGTACCAAATTCTATAGTTAAATCCGCAATGGAATCATTTAAGGTTACTTGTTGAATATCTAATTCATCAATCTTAAAATCAGTCCAAGCGATCAACTTAATCGGTCGCCAAATTCCAACGGTATTTAACTTCGGCCCCCAATCCCAACCATATTGAAACTGTGCTTTTCTTGTAAAAATGCGATTGCCCTCAGGTAATTCATAAGGTAACTTTGCTTTTTCTACTGCTTCATATTTTGAAGTAGATTCAAAAACTAATCGCAATTCATTTTCAGGTTTCAAAAGTGGTTTTACATCGACGTTCCATTCTCGAAACGCATTATTAGCTTCTACGATTAAACGATCATTTAAATACACCGAAGCGTAAGTATCTAAACCTTCAAAATTGAATTCTATGTTTTTCTTTTGAAGCGTTAGTTCATTAAGCAAAAATGTGATTTTATATTCCCAATCGGTTTCAGAAATCCATTGTACGTCGTTTTCATTATCCCCAATAAATGGCTCTTTAATGAGATTATGATCTCGTAAATCTGAATGCACATTACCCGGAACAGTTGCTGATTGCCAAATAGTATCACCCACTTTTTTAAATTGCCAGCCACGATTCAATTCAATAGTTTGAGGGCTATCATGTTTAGGCTGACAACTAAAACAAATAAAAACTAATAACAGAAAACTATATCGCATTTAAAATGGCTTTAATTTTTTGAGGATCAGAATAGGGTAATGGTATTGAGAGTAATGAATTATTCTCTTCAAGTAGAGACGAAGCGGATGCGTGGATTTCCTTCAAACCTATTTGCTTAAACTTTAAAGCATTTTCTGAAGTGATGCCAGAACCAGCAAGAATTATAATTCTACCATTAGACATTATATTTAGCTTCTTTAATAACTCTAAACCTGATTCTGCAGTAGTTTGTTGCCCAGAGGTTAAAACGCGTTCTACTCCTAAATCTATTAATTGCAAAAAAGCTTCTAAGAAATTCGAGACCTCATCAAAAGCACGATGAAAGGTAAAGGGTAATGGCCTAGACAATTCAATTAATTCTTGTGTCCGGTCTATGTCAATTGTTTTATTAATATTTAATACTCCTGAAACAATACCATCACATCCTAAATCTTTACACAATTGAATGTCGTGTTTCATTATTTCGAATTCAACATCAGAATATACAAAATCCCCACCTCGTGGTCTAATTAAAACAAAAACGGAAATCTCTAAATTATCTCTGACTTGTTTCAGTAATTCATACGATGGCGTAATGCCACCAACGGATAATTCTTGGCATAACTCTATACGCTGTGCTCCGGCATCTTGTGCGTTTTTTGCGGATTGGTACGAATTGGCGCAGATTTCTAGTTTCATGGTTATAGGGTTAAGATCTCGCAGGTTTTCAAAACTCTAATCGATCCTTTTTCAAATTTTCACTTTTACACCCCTAATGAGCTGCGCTCGGTATTTTCAATAAAAAATACTTTTATTTCAATAATCCTCAAGGGGACAATGATACCTAATCAACTTTAGGATTGTCCCCTTGAGAGGACTTTAGGGCTATTTTTAATTTACAATTATCTCATCAATAAAGGTCCAAGCTTTATTACCAGCACCTTGTTCGCCTTCCGAAATTACACCATAGTTAGGTATTTTCAAAGTAACCTTCTTAACTTTAATATTCATATTTTTTGAAGTTTCAAAGTCATAGTTCAACTCAATAATTTGACTTGTATTGTATTGTAAATCGCGTTTATCTAAAACCTTACTGCCATCACTAAGCGTAAACTCAAAACTAATTTCCCTAGGCGCATAAATCCATTGTCCATTGCCATTATAAAACCTAGTTTTAATAGAATGGATTTCCATTTCCTCACCCAAATCAATCATAATCTCAATATCCTCTCCCCAAAATCCTAACCATTCTTTATCACCAAAACGCGAATCACTGCCAGAGACACCATTAACTAAACCTGCTGGTCCACCACCAGAATAAGCCTTATGTGGTTCTTTATTTATACTAATCTTTTTACCAACAGCTTTGTGCAAATTAATATTCTGAGAAAATACTGCTCCCAAATTTTCTTCTGTATTAAAAACACTCGCTTTTAGGTTTACACTTTCAGTAATCGGTATAGGATTTGTATAAACCTGCGAATTCAAATTAGGCTCCGAACCATCTAAAGTGAAGCGAATGGTTTTACCTATAGACGTTGTTTCCATTTGGTAAATTAAGCTATTAGCATCGGTTATTAACTCCCCTTCTATTTCAAATAGATGGTTAGCATAATTAATATCTAAAGCATCTAATCGCTTATGAAAATTTCCAACTCTTAAAGCGAATTCTTTATAGTTTTTCTGTTCAGGATTTGACCAAATCACCTCGCTTAAAGCCAATATCCTTGGAAAAACCATATACTCTACTTTATTAGAATTAGGCATATATTCTGTCCAAACATTGCCTTGAGCTCCAAGCACATATTGAGCTTCTTCTTGGGTTAATTCTTCGGGTATTGGATTAAAATTATACACTTTTTCTAGAGGTAAAAAACCTCCAATAGCAATTGGCTCATCAATGTTCTCGGATTGGTAATGGTCAAAATAGCAATGCGAACCTGGTGTTAAAATCACATTATGCCCTTGTTTTGCCGCCTCAATTGCGCCATCAAACCCTCTCCAAGACATCACTGTCGCATTTGGTGCTAATCCGCCCTCTAAGATTTCATCCCAGCCAATAATTTGCCTGCCTTTACGATTTAAATAGGTTTCGATTCTCGATATAAAATAGCTCTGTAATTCGTGCTCATCCTTCAAGCCTTCTTCTTTAATTTTTTGTTGACAATGACTACAGGTTTTCCATCTCGTTTTTGGCGCTTCATCACCTCCAATATGGATATATTTGCTCGGAAAAAGTTCTAAAACTTCATCTAACACATCTTCAATAAAATCAAAAGTTTCATCTTTTGTGCAGTAAATATCTTCAAAAATCCCCCATTTTGTTGCAACAGCGATATCTTCGCCAGTACAACCTAATTCGGGATATGCCGCAATAGCCGCCTGACTATGACCAGGCATTTCAATTTCTGGTATTACAGTTATGAAACGGTTGTTGGCGTACGCTACAATATCCTTCACCTCTTCTTGGGTATAAAAGCCTCCGTAAGGCTTACCATCAAACTGATGTGGTTGATCGCTATAATGTCCGATTAGTGTTTCGTCTCTGAATGCGGCAATGTCTTGTAATTTTGGATACTTTTTAATTTCAATTCGCCATCCTTGGTCTTCGGTTAAATGCCAATGGAAGGTATTCATTTTCAATAAGGCCAAGGCATCAATATATTTTTTAATAAAATCTACAGAAAACATATGCCTTGCAACATCTAAGTGCATGCCTCTGTATGTAAATTTTGGTGCATCTTTAATGAAAACAGATGGAACAGCGCCCCTTTTCTGTATGAATTTTCCATTTTCAAAATCAACAGGTAGTAATTGTCTCAGAGTTTGAACTGCGTAAAAGGCACCGCTATCTGTTTTCGCTTTTATTTGAATCGTATTTGGTTTAACTTCCAAGGTATAACCTTCTTCGCTATCTATAGTAGCGTCCAAAATAAATTGAATATCATTACCTTTTTTGAGCTTTATTATTTGGCTTTTTTCTATATAGGATTTTAAAAACTCAGCCGAAATTTTTAATTCTTCAGGGTAAGAAAGACCTGTGGAGCTACTTATGATAAAATGGCCTTCATTAATAACCTGACTAATAGGTTGCGGGATAATTTGTATTTCACCTTTTTGAATTTCATTTTCCTGACAGTTCAATAACAACTGCACAAAAAGGAATAAGGTAAGGACTTTTTTGATTTGCATTTTACTATATTAGAAGCATTAAAATTAAGCATCTTTTTAATGAACATTAAACTAACCACCATTTTAATTGCATTTGTACTATTTATTGGTTGTAATAATTCATCATCAATTACCAAAGCGCAAAAAGACCAACCGCTTACAAATTATGTAAATACTTTTATCGGTACGGGAGGACATGGTCACACCTATCCTGGCGCAACCTTACCTTTTGGAATGATGCAACTAAGCCCAGATACACGTTTAGAAGGTTGGGACGGTTGCTCTGGTTATCATTATACCGACAGTTATATCTATGGCTTTTCGCATACCCATCTCAGTGGTACAGGAATTAGTGATTACGGAGATGTACTTTTAATGCCAACTAATGAGCATAATTTTAATAATGGTGCTGATGGCAAAAAAGGCTATCGTGCGCATTTTAGTCACAATAATGAAAGCGCCGAGCCCGGTTATTATAAAGTCCATTTAGACTCCACAAATATTGATGTAGAATTAACTGTTTCTAATCGCAGTGGCCTTCATAAATATCAATTTCCTACATCTGAAAATCAATTTGTAATATTAGATCTAGTGCATCGTGATAAAGTACTGGATGCAAAAATTGATAAAATTTCTGATACCGAGATTGTTGGTTATCGCCATTCGGAAGCTTGGGCAAAAGACCAACGTTTATTCTTCGCTATTAAAACATCCCATCCTTTCAATGACGTGTTGCAGTCGCCTCTTCAATTTGGGATGCCCGGAGCTAGAAGGTCTTCTTTAAATTTTATCAATCCTAATAATGAGCCTATTATAATTAAAGTTGGAATTTCTGCAGTTGATATTGCAGGTGCGCAAAAAAATTTAGAGGCTGAAATTGGAAATAAAGACTTTGAAGCTGTAAAAAAAGAAGCACAGAAGTATTGGGAATCTCAACTTGAAAAAATCGTCGTTGAAAGTAATGACTTAGATAAAAAAACTAATTTTTATACGGCATTATATCATACCATGCTGGCACCTCAACGCTATCAAGATGTGGATGGCAACTATAGAGGTATGGACTTAGAAATTCATAATGCTGATTTCGATTACTATTCGGTGTTCTCTCTCTGGGACACTTACAGAGCAGCACACCCCTTGTATACCATCATTGAACAAGAGCGAACGAATGATTTTATCAATACTTTTTTAGCGAAATACGACGAAGGTGGGATTATGCCTATGTGGGATTTGGCAGGAAATTATACCGATTGTATGATTGGCTACCATGCGGTGCCTGTTATTGCAGATGCCTACTTAAAAGGTATTAGAGGTTATGATACTGAAAAGGCTTTTGAAGCCATGAAGCATTCTGCAACACGCGATAAATTTGGTCTGGAAGCTTATAAAAAGTATGGCTTCATTCCTGTTGATGAAGAAAGTGAATCTGTTTCTAAAACACTAGAATATGCTTACGACGATTGGACCATTGCGCAAATGGCAAAAGCCATGAATAAAGAAGACGACTATAAAACCTATATACAGCGCGCGCAATATTATAAGAATGTATTTGATCCAGAAACGCAGTTTATGCGAGGACGATTTAGAAACACCTGGTTTGCGCCTTTTGATCCTTATGAGGTGAACTTTAATTACACTGAAGCAAACGCTTGGCAATATAGTTTTTACGTACCTCAAGACATTTCAGGATTTATAAATCTGCTTGGAGGAAAAGAAAAATTGGAAGCACAGCTTGATGAGTTATTTAATGCAAAAACGGAAACCTCTGGACGAGATCAATCGGATATCACAGGACTTATCGGCCAATATGCTCATGGTAACGAGCCAAGTCATCATATGGCTTACCTCTACAATTTTGTAAATAAACCTCATAAAACTCAAGAAAAAGTCCATCAAATTTTAACGGAATTATATCATAACGACCCTGATGGTGTTTCTGGAAATGAAGATTGTGGGCAAATGAGTGCTTGGTATGTTCTAAGCTCAATGGGCTTTTATTCAGTAACACCTGGAAGCAATCAATATATTATTGGGACACCTTTGTTTGATAAAGCCACAATTAATCTTGAAAACGGGGAAAAATTTACCATAACAGCTAATAATCTTAGTGATACAAATATTTATATCGACTCTGTAAAACTCAATGGCATTCTATTAAACACTAGCTATTTAAGTCATAATGATATTATTTCTGGAGGCACTTTAGAATTTAATATGACTAATGAACCAACGCCATGGGCAATGACAGATGGGTACGAGCCAAAAACCGAAATCACAGATCACATCATTTTACCCTCTCCATTTATTGCTGCCGGTGATATAACGTTTCGAGATTCGACAAGAGTTGTTTTAGGGACCTCAGAACTTGATGCTAAAATTTACTATGCTATTAACGATGATAAATTCAAATTATACGAATTCCCTTTTACAATTAAAGAAGATGCTAAGGTGAAATTGTATTCTGAAAAAGAAACTTTAAAGAGTCCAGAGTTATCGACTCCCTTTTTTAAAATTGATCCAAATCTGAGTATAACTTTAGAGAGTGAATTTGCGAATCAATACAGTGCAGGCGGAAACGATGCGCTCATTGATGGTATAAGAAGCACCAAAAACTATAGAACAGGAAGCTGGCAAGGTTATAAAGATACAGATCTGGTCGCGACTGTAGACTTAGGTTCTCAAAAAACAATTTCAACTGTAAAAGTTAACTTTCTACAAGACCAAGGGGCTTGGATTTTTTACCCCACCGAAGTACAGTGTTTTGTTTCAAAAGATAACGAGATTTTTAAGGCTTTGCCTGCACAAAAAATTAATTCTGCTGAAAAGAATAGTGAACTAGAAATTGAAACCATTGAATTTAAAATTCCGAACGCCGACTATAAATATGTGAAGGTAGTCGCTAAGACATTGGGCGAGCTTCCTCAATGGCATTTGGGCTATCCAATGGATGGTAGAAGCTGGATTTTTGTAGATGAAATATCGATTAAATAAATAATATATTTGACCGGCGAGGTGCCCAAGGTCTCGCAGAAAAAACTAACAAAATATGAAGCAACTAAAATCCTATAGTTCCTCTTTCATTTTACTGACTACCTTATTCTTCCTTTGGGGATTTATAACGGTTTTAGTCGATTCATTAATACCGCGACTAAGAGAACTGTTTACATTGTCGTACTTCCAGGCCGGCATGGTGCAGTTTGCTTTTTTCGGAGCTTACTTTCTACTCTCAATTCCTGCGAGCTATATTTTGTCTAAAATCGGTTATAAACGTGGAATTATATTAGGATTATTAACCATGGCTTTGGGCTGTCTCTTGTTTTACCCAGCGGCTTCATATCGTGAATTTGGTATATTTATGTTGGCTTATTTTATTTTAGCTGGAGGCATGACGATTCTTCAAGTTGCTGCCAATCCTTATGTTGCCGTTTTAGGTTCGGAAGAAGGCGCTTCTAGCCGATTAAACCTCTCTCAAGCCTTTAATTCTCTAGGTACAGCGATAGCTCCTGCTATTGGAGCTTTGTTCATATTAAGTGATACTATTAAAACTAAAGACGAAATCGCAACCTTAGTTGGCACAGCTAAAGAAAACTATTTAGCCACAGAAGCATCTGCTGTTCAAACCCCTTTTTTAGGTCTAGCTTTATTCATTATTTTCATTGCAGGCGTCTTCCTATTCGCCAAATTGCCTAAGCTCATCAGTGAAGAATCCTCAGGAACCTACATTGCCGTTTTTAAACAGAAGAACCTTATGCTAGGTGTGTTAGGAATTCTATTTTATGTTGGTGCAGAAGTCGCCATTGGTAGTTATTTAGTCAACTACTTTTTGGATATGAATATGGTTGAAATCATAAAAGACAATGGATTTATGACGGGAATTGCAGAAGGCATTCTCAACTCTGGACTCGCAGAAAATGACCACAAAGCTATAGTAGGTGTTTTTGTTACGTTCTATTGGTCGGGAGCAATGATAGGACGTTTTGTAGGATCGTATCTTACTAAAATAATGCAACCCGGAAAAGTACTCGGTATTTTCGCTTCTATTGCTATTGCACTAATCGTTATATCTATTAGCACAACGGGTCTGGTAAGCATGTGGAGTATTTTAGCAGTAGGGTTATTTAATTCTATTATGTTCCCAACCATATTCACCTTAGCACTTAATGGTATTGGACACTTAAAACCTAAAGCATCTGGCATATTGTGTACCGCGATTGTTGGTGGCGCAATTATACCGCCACTATATGGCTATTTTACAGATATTATTGGTTTTAAATCGGCATTCATTTTCATTATAATATGTTATGTCTATATCTTCTGGTATGGTTATAAAAACTCTAAAATCGTAAAATATGAAGCGTAGAAAATTTATAAAATCCGCGGCTTTAACTGGCGCAGGCTTAGCTGTTGGAAACACACTTGTCAATTGTGCGGAAGACACCTCAGAAGACAGATCATCGGTTGCTAAAGTTATGGATGCCAAAGGAGAAATAACTCTACCACTGGTTATCGCAACTTGGGATGTTAAAAATGCCACAGCCAAAGCCATGGACGTTTTACAAGCTGGTGGAAATGCTTTAGATGCTGTAGAACAAGGTTGTAGAATTGAAGAAGCCAACGAGAAAGGGCAATCCGTTGGTAAAGGCGGTTTACCAGATAGAGATGGTAATGTCACTTTAGATGCCTGTATTATGGATAAATATGGAAATTGTGGCTCAGTAGTTTACCTCCAAAATATTACGCATGCCGTTTCTGTTGCTAGAAAAGTGATGGAAGACACACCTCATGTGATGCTAGCTGGCGAAGGCGCCAAACAGTTTGCTATTTCGAAAGGTTTTAAAGCAGAAGATTTATTGACCGAAGCTTCAAAAGAAGCTTGGGAAAAATGGAAAGTTGAAGCCAAATACAAACCCATTATTAATATTGAAAACCATGATACCATTGGCATGTTAGCCATAGATAAAAATGGAGATATTTCTGGAGCTTGCACCACAAGTGGATTGGCTTATAAATTGGGTGGACGCGTCGGTGATTCTCCCATAATTGGTTCAGGTTTATTTGTCGATAATGAAATTGGAGCTTGTGTGGCGACAGGTTTAGGTGAGGAAGTTGTAAAAACCGTTGGTAGTTTTTTAGTCGTCGAATTAATGCGACAAGGCAAAACACCTCAAGAAGCTTGTGAAGAAGCGATTAGTAGAATCGTAAATAAACCCAATAGTGATTTCAAGAATTTTCAAGTGGGTTATATCGCTGTGAATAAAAAAGGAGAAACTGGGAGTTATGCCATTCATCAGTGGTTTAGTATGACGAAATTTCAAGACGTTATTAATGAACAAATTCAATCTGATTATTTTAATAAGTCTTGAACATCACATTTTACATATATAAGTATTTAGTTGGGAGGACTTTTTCGTTTTATTAAAACCATTTTATAGTAAACCTTGCCAATTTCTCCTTAAAACCAGTATAAGGCGGAAACAAGAACTCAGTAACTCCGATGGTATGTTGTTTTAAAACCGAGCGTTCATTACTAAAAGCTTTAAAGCCATAAACCCCATGGCTTTTACCAATACCACTGTTATTTACACCTCCAAACGGCAAATTATGATTGGAGTAATGTAAAATATTGTTATTAATACAGGTACCACCAGCTCTCGTGTTTTGTATCACTTTATTGGTGTTTGTTCTGCTCTTACTATAAATGTATAGAGCTAAAGGTCTTTCTTTAGCGTTGATATAAGCTATAGCATCATCTAATGTATTATAGGTTACTATAGGAAGTATGGGGCCAAATATTTCGTCTTCAAGCAAGGAGGCTTCTTCTGGTAGATCAGAAATTATGGTAGGTGCAATATATTTCGAATTAGAATCTACAACTCCACCAGTTTCAATTTTACCATTTAAGCTTTTCGCATTTTCAATATGAGATTTTAAACGTTCAAAATGTTTGTTAGTTACAATTCTGGCATAAGATTCTGAATGTTCTGGTCGTTCCGTATAGAATTGTTGCATCCATTTTTTACAAGCGTCAATAAATTTAGATTTTATATGTTCATCTATCAATACATAATCTGGTGCGACACAGATCTGACCAGCGTTGAGATATTTTCCCCATACTATTTTTTTTGCAGCCATATCTATGTTGGCCGTTTTATCAATAAGAGTTGGAGACTTACCACCAAGCTCTAAGGTCACCGACGCTAAGTTTTTGGCTGCAGCGGTCATAACAATCTTTCCTACTTGAGGAGATCCTGTAAAGAAAATATGGTTGAATGGCAGTTTTAATAATTGAGTAGACACCTCAACCGCTCCCTCAATCAGGGCCACTTCATCTTCTGTAAATACATCAGCAACAATTTTAGCCATCAAAGCAGAGGAGTGCGGGGTGATCTCAGAAGGTTTAATAATAACCGCATTACCAGATGCAATTGCAGACACCAATGGACCAAACGTAAGATTAAAGGGGAAATTCCATGGCGAAATAATTAAACATACGCCTTTAGGTTCATATATATAATAGGAACTAGAGCCTAACAAAGATAGCGGCGTGTTTACCTTTTGCTTCCGCATCCATTGATGCAAATGCTTCTTTACATATTTAATATCGGCTATGATTTGATAGACTTCTGACAGCTCTGCCTCTATCTTAGGCTTACCTAAATCCTTAAATAAGGCCTCTTGGATTTGCGCTCTATAAGTGATTTCTATCGCTCGTTGAAGTGCATTTAACGCTTTAAACCTCTGATTATAAGTCTTTTTACCCAAACGGAATTGATTAGCTTTCTGCTTAGAAAACAATTCAAAATAAGGGTTGTTTGTAAAATCTGCCATTTATTTCTAGGTATTTACTGGGTTTCAAGCCGTTTTTATGTATTTCGTCGATGTTTTATATTTTCAATTACCATGATATCAGTATATTAGTGAATTCACCTGTATATTGTTGTCTTTAAAAGGCTACAAGCCCATTTTACGTAGTTCATCGGTGTTTTTTACGAGCGCGTCCCGCTTGTCTATATATCGCCTTGTTTCATCTAAAAATTTGTTACACTACTCAATATTGTCCGTTTCTTTGACTCGAAGTTAAAATAAATATAGCTTCCCACGATTATGAAAAAAGGTTTAGTAATCATATTATTTTTAACAATGTCTCTAGCAGGATTTGCACAGCAAGACATTATAGTTAACACGAATACTGAACTTGCTGAAACAGTTAAAGCTGAAACAGTAGCTGTTAAGAAAGCTAGTAGCTCTGATAAGTTTAAAGCTAAGGTTTTAAGAATCAACCGTAAAAAGAATAACGAAATCATAAGTATCAAGGCTTACCGAAAAAGTTTACAGATTAAAGTAAAAACTAAGAAGCTTTGTTAATATATTATTAAGGTGCTATTAATCATTTAAGGTGCTATTAATCATTTAAAAAGCCGAAACTTAAGTTTCGGCTTTTTTTATGTCTTACACTATAGCTTAATCTACTAACACTACAGCTTAATCTACTAAATTTAGTTCTCCTCTAGATTCTCTCTCTTTTAATTCTTTTACCAAATCCAAGGCATCTGGTATCACATCACTACATAAAACAATTAAAGAACCTTTAATTGCATTTTTAACTGCAAATTTAATGGCTTCACTTTCTGAAGGTATAATGGTCGTCTTTTTACTCGGATCCTTCATTTTAATACCGTCATTAAGCATCTTAATCAATTCTTGTTCTGTTTTTCCACGCAAGCGTTTGTCTTGACGGATAATAATTTCATCAAACATTTCAGCAGCAATGCCGCCCATCTCGTTATTATCTTCAACACGACGGTCACCAATTCCCGCGATAATTCCAACTTTTACTGTCGCATCAAGTTCTTCAACAAATTTTTGAAGTGCTCGCATTCCGGCTGGATTGTGTGCATAATCTAAAAGAATCGTAAAATCATTAAATTCAAATAAATTTAAACGACCAGGCGTTTGGGTCGAAGAAGGAATAAAGGTCTCTAAACCAGCTTTCATATCTTCGATACTGATGCCTTGAACATGTGCCGCCAAAACTGCAGCCAAGACATTTTGAATCATAAATTTAGCCTTTCCTCCGTAAGTCAAAGGAATATTTTCTGCCTTCATTAATCGCATTTTCCACTCTCCTCTGCAAATGGTTACATATCCATTTTCATAGATCGCAGTAATACCATTCATACGCTGTAATGCCTTAATATGAGGATTATTTTCGTCCATAGAGAACAAAGCGACATTGCACTCTAAATTGCGTCGCATATCATAGACTAAGTCATCATCTGCATTTAAAATGGCATAACCATCTGGTAAAACTGTTTCTGGCACTACGGCTTTTACTTTAGCGAGCTGCTCGATAGTATGTATCCCTTTTAAGCCCAAATGATCCTCCGAAACATTGGTAACCACTGCAACATCACATTTTTTAAACCCTAATCCAGCCCGCAATAAACCACCTCTTGCACATTCTAAAACAGCAAAGTTCACCGTTGGATCTTTCAGTACAAACTCAGTACTTGCAGGGCCTGTGCAATCTCCTGTCATTAATAATCTATTCTGTATGTAAACGCCATCACTAGTCGTATAACCAACACGATAGCCTTTCATTTTAGCAATATGTGCAATTAATCTCGTAGTGGTCGTCTTTCCGTTGGTACCAGACGTTGCAATAATAGGAATACGCCCTGTTTCTCCTTTGGTTGGAAATAATTTATCAATTACTGGAGCAGCCACATTTCTTGGTAATCCAGACGTTGGTGCTAAGTGCATTCTAAATCCAGGTCCAGCATTAACCTCAAGAACAGCACCTCCTGTTTCGGATAAAGGTTTAGAAATATCTGTGGTCATAATATCTATACCGCAGATGTCTAAGTCTATAATTTTAGAGATGCGTTCTGCCATACTCACATTAGCAGGATGTATTATATCTGTAATATCTTCAGCCGTTCCTCCTGTACTTAAATTGGCTGTATCTTTTAAAATTAAGCGTTCATCTTTTGGTATAACAGATTCTAAAGTATAACCAGCATCTTTAATAATGGTCTGTGTTAATTCGTTTGTTGTAATTTTGGTCAACACATTCTCGTGTCCAAACCCCCGACGTGGATCGCTATTTACTTTATCTATAAGCTCTTGTACTGTTGATTTTCCGTCGCCAACAACATGTGCTGGAGTTCTAATCGCACCAGCAACTAACACATTGTTAATCACAAGCAATCTATAATCTTCTCCTAAAACAAATTTTTCGACAATTATAGCGCCGCTTTTAGAACTTTCTTTCGCAAAATGAAACGCGACTAATGCATCCTCATAGTTTTGAATATCTACAGTAATTCCTCTACCATGATTTCCATCTACAGGTTTAATTACTAAAGGATAACCAACATAACGACAAGCGTCTTCTAAACTACGCTCTCTACGAATAATATCACCGCGAGGCACTTCAACTTCTGCTTGTTCTAATAAATACTTAGTATCTTCTTTATCACAAGCTAATTCTACACCAATACTACTAGTTTCACTTGTTACGGTGGCCTGAATACGTTTTTGATTTGCGCCATAACCTAACTGACAGAGCGAATATTTGTTGAGTCGAATCCAAGGAATTCCTCTTGCTTCGGCTTCGGCTACAATAGATCCAGTACTCGGTCCTAAACGATCTGTTTCGCGGAGTTCTCTCATTTCCTGAATATCTTCAGACATATCATAATCCTCTCCAGCAATAAGTGCTTCACAAATTCTAACTGCAGATTTGGCGGCATAACGTCCAACAGATTCTTCCATATAGGAAAAGACCACGCTATAAACACCTTCTTCTCCATAGCCACGTGTGCGCCCAAAGCCAGTATCCATGCCTGCAAGTGTCTGAATCTCTAAAGCAATATGCTCTATAATATGCCCCATCCAAGTCCCGTCGTCTACGCGCATAAAAAAACCACCTTCACAGCCTTCAGAACAGCGATGAGAATACATACTGGGAAACATGGCTTTTAATCGTTCTGGAAAACCTTCAATTTTATTAGAAGGTAATTCTTCCATCTCTTCAAGATCGAGAACCATTACAATTAGTTTATGCCGTCTTATAGACCAATAATTTGGTCCTCTCATAGCGTTTATCTCGCGAATATTCATGTGGGAGTATTTAAATTTAGTTAGTGAAAGATTATAAATATAGTATATTTCAATAGAAAAATTGACTTATTTTTACCCAATATTTTAGAGATCAATTATGCACAAGAAAAAGGGAACGCTAATACCTATTGGAGGCAATGAAGATAAAGGGTTTGAAGATGACGAAATGTACACTTTAGACTTTATCGACGAAGGTATATTATACCATGTAGTAAAAGAAGCAGGTGGCATCGCTGCTAATATCGTTGTGATTCCTACAGCATCTAGTATTCCAATCGAAGTTGGTGAAAATTATTTAAGTGCTTTTAATACACTTGGTTGTACAAATGTTACAATTCTAGATATACGTTCTATAGAAGATTCTGAAACAGAACGTTCTATTTCACTCATTACACATGCAAATTGCGTTATGTTTTCTGGTGGAGATCAATCTAAAATCACAGATAAGATTGGCGGTACAACCATTCATAATATTCTAGTTGATCGCTATTCTAACGAGGTTGGTTTTGTCATTGCTGGCACAAGCGCTGGAGCCATGGTTATGGCAAATGAAATGATTGCGGGAGGAAGTGCTACAGAATCTTTTATTAAAGGTGCAGTGCATATGTATAAAGGTTTAGGTTTAGTGCCAAGCCTAATTATCGATACGCACTTTATAAAACGTGGACGCTTTGGTAGAGTCTCTGAAGCCGTAGCGCAATTTCCTGAACTTATAGGAATTGGATTGGCCGAAGATACTGGTATGATTATAAAAAATAATAAGTGTCGCGTTATTGGCTCTGGAATGGTAATTGTTTTTGATGGCAGACGTTTAACACACAATAAACATTCTATTTTAAAAGAAGGCACACCAATGTCTCTAACGGGCTTACGGACGCACATTTTATCTAATGGAGATCGTTTTCATATTGATAAGAAAAAGGTGAAAGTGTTACCTATTGAGGCGTCTTTTATTTAAAGACTTAAACTTTTAAAGCTAGTTCCATTTCATATTGATTTACTGTGTTTTTTAATCCAGCAGATTCGACAGCTTTAATTTTATCCACCAACCTATCATCAATATTGTTAATTCTAACGTCTTTATGTAAAGACTGAATTGCAGAAAAAAGAGTCGTCCAACTTAATTCGGTCTGATCTAAAACTTCAAGTTGCGCTATATATCCATTTATAGGATTCATAACAAAAAAAGACTGTATTTGATTATCAACGATGACATAAAAGTATGTGTAATTTCCTTTCTCTAAACTTCTAGTTTGATGGTCCCAAGACTGTAAAGCTTGATTCGGAATTGCGTTCCAGTAAACAGCATTAAAACCGACTTCCCTTATGGTAAATTTATCTTGAATTTCAGCCGAAATTACACCACCAAAACACTTGTAATGTCGCCCTATTTTAAATCCAATAGCTTCATAAGATTTAATAGCTTTTACATTTTCGGTAATCACTTCAAACACGCATTTTGTAATTCCATTTTTAATTAAATCTAGAATCGCATAATCGTAAATAGCGTTTACAATTCTTTGACCTCTATAATCCGGAATTACGCCGGTACCGGAATTATAAGCTGTTAATTCGCCCTGACGTTCGTCAACTGCATGTCTAATAAAACCAACTAAGGTAGCGCCATCAAACATGCCATAAGACAGATTAAATTTTACGCCAGCAGCCTTCCAACGTTGTTTATAAAAGTTGTGATCTGTTGGCATCTTCACGAAGTAATTATCGAATGCAGAGAGAAAACATTCCATAATGGTTTTAAAAGCTGTAGCTCCTAAATGCCGTAAAACTACTATTTGTAGATCAATATATCTTCTTTTCCATTTGAAGTTTTGTAAGCTCTGTACATACCTTCTGTATTAAAAGGCATTGCTATATTTCCTTCAGCATCGACAGCAATTAGGCCTCCGTCACCACCAATTTCGAGGATTCTTTTGTTTATGACTTCGTTACTAGCATCTTCTAGCGATAATCCTTTGTATTCCATTAAACAAGAAACATCATAAGCGACTACGCCTCTTATAAAAAACTCGCCGCTTCCTGTACAACTCACAGCACACGTTTTGTTGTTTGCGTAGTTTCCTGAACCAATCATTGGAGAATCACCAACGCGTCCCCATTTTTTATTGGTCATTCCACCTGTAGATGTTGCGGCTGCAATGTTTCCATCTTTATCGCAAGCAACAGCACCAACAGTTCCAAATTTACCGTCTTTTTTCACGCTATGATCTAACTGAAATGTATTGCTATCCTTTATGCCTTGCCATTGTTTATAGCGCACGGCATCATAAAAATAATCTGGATCCTCTAAACTATAATTCTGGTCTTTAGCAAACTGCATAGCGCCCTCACCTGCTAAAAACACATGATAGCTATTATCCATGACATCACGAGCTAAGGACACTGGGTTTTTAATACCCGTAATTAAAGATACGGCTCCAGCTTCACGATTTTTTCCCTCCATGATTGCGGCATCCATTTCATGTGTGCCTTCCGCAGTAAAAACACTTCCTTTTCCTGCATTAAACAATGGCGAATCTTCTAAAAGTTTTACAGAGAGCTCAACGGCGTCTATGGCCGTTCCTCCACTTTCTAAAACCTTAAAACCCGCGTCTCTTGCGACTTTTAATGCGTTTTTATACTGTGCTTCTAGTTCTTGAGTCATTAAGCCTTTTACTAAAGTACCTGCACCTCCGTGAATGGCTATTGAAAATCTGTTCATATGTGATTTTTGAATGTGGAAAATTACGAATTGCTTTTTAATTAAACGCTTAAGTTTTTGTAATTTGCAGGCTATCGATTTAAAACAAATTAAACGATTACTATACTGTCATTTCGATCATCGTCGAGAACTTAGAATCTTTAGTCTAAATGCATGTCGTATTGCTACGCAATGTACTTTCAAACAAACTATTTTTTGTTTTCAATAATGCTCAATGTGACATTCATTTTCAAAATTTGATTATAACATGTCAGACCAAAAACGTCTTTTTTTAGTTGATGCTTACGCCCTAATTTTCCGCGGATATTACGCTTTTATAAAAAATCCAAGAATTAATTCTAAAGGCGAAGACACCTCAGCCATAATGGGTTTTATGAATTCATTATTAGACGTCATAAAACGTGAACGACCCGATCATTTAGCGGTTTGTTTTGATAAAGGCGGTAGTGCTGATCGTGTGGAGATGTACCAAGAATACAAGGCGAATAGAGATGCAACACCAGAAGGTATAAAAACGGCTGTGCCTTATATCTATGAGATTTTAAAAGCCATGCATATCCCTATTATGGTGAAAGAAGGTTACGAAGCCGATGACGTTATAGGGACCTTAGCTAAAAAAGCCGAAAAGGAAGGTTACCAAACCTTTATGGTCACACCAGATAAGGATTTTGCGCAGCTCGTTTCTGAAAACATCTTTATGTACAGACCAATGTTTGGTGGCGGTTATGAAACGTGGGGAATTCCAGAAGTTCAGAAAAAATTTGAAATTACAGATCCGTTACAAGTCATTGATTTCCTCGGAATGATGGGAGATGCCTCTGATAATATCCCAGGGCTTCCTGGTGTAGGTGAAAAAACGGCTAAGAAATTTTTAGCGGCTTATGGCAGCATGGAAAACCTTTTAGCAAATACGCACGAGCTAAAAGGCAAAATGAAAGAGAAGATTGAAGCCAATGGTGAACTCGGTTTATTGTCTAAGAAATTAGCCACCATAATGCTCGATGTTCCGGTAGAATTTGATGCTAAAGATTTTGAAATGTCTGAGCCAGACATCCCTAAGGTTACAGAAATTTTTCAAGACTTAGAGTTTAGACGTCTCATCGATAATTTTAATAAAACCTTTTCAGCAGAAGCTACTCAAGCGACTGCAACTTCAACTGAAACAAAGCCCACAAAAGAAGCCCCTAAAACCACGCCCAAAGAAGAACAGTCTGCAGGCGCTGGTCAGTTTTCATTATTTGGAGGTGCTGAACCTTCAACGGCCGAAACCGTTACAGAACATACACGTAAAACTTCAGAAAATACATCACACTTTTATCAGAGTATCGCTTCTGGGATGGCCACCAAATTGTTCGTAAAAAATCTGATGAATCAGACTTCTGTTTGTTTTGATACAGAAACCACAGGATTAAATCCACTGACCGCAGAATTGGTTGGTATTGCGTTTTCTTGGGAAGCTGGTAAAGGGTTTTATGTGCCTTTTCCAGAAGACAGAAATGAAGCCCAAGACGTTATAGAAATTTTTAGACCCTTTTTTGAAAATGAAGACATCGAAAAAATTGGTCAGAATTTAAAGTACGATATCAAAGTTTTAGCTAAATATAATATTGCCGTTAAAGGCAAACTGTTTGATACCATGTTAGCACATTATTTGATTAATCCAGATATGCGACATAACATGAATGTCTTAGCGGAAACCTATCTTAATTATACACCTATTTCTATTACAGAGCTTATTGGTAAGAAAGGAAAGAATCAACGCTCCATGCGCGATGTGCCTTTAGAAAAACAAACTGAATATGCCGTTGAAGATGCGGATATTACACTTCAGTTAAAAGAACATTTTGAAAAGGAACTCGGTGAAGCCAACACACAAAAACTTTTTGATGCTATTGAAGTGCCTTTACTTCGTGTTTTAGCGACTATGGAATTAGAAGGTATTAATCTCGATAAAGATTTTCTAAACTCGCTATCCGAAGATCTAAATACTGATATTTTAAATCTTGAAAAAGGTATTTATGAAGCTGCTGGCGAAGAATTTAATATTGCATCACCAAAACAGTTAGGTATCATTTTGTTTGAAAAAATGAAACTCGTTGATAAACCAAAGAAAACAAAAACAGGTCAATATTCAACAGCAGAAGATGTGTTGAGTTACTTGGCAAAAGATCACGCTATTATTCAGCAAGTTTTAGAGTATAGAGGACTTGCAAAATTAAAAAGCACCTATGTTGATGCCTTACCCTTACAGGTTGAAGAATTAACAGGTCGGGTGCATACAGATTACATGCAAACCGTTGCTGCGACAGGTCGTTTGAGTAGTAACAATCCTAATTTACAGAACATTCCTATTCGTACCGAACGCGGCCGACAGGTTCGAAAAGCATTTGTACCTCGAAATGAAGATTATATCTTACTCGCTGCTGATTACTCTCAAATAGAATTGCGGATTATTGCCGCTTTGAGTGAAGAGGAAACTATGATTGAAGCGTTTAAAAATGGTGAAGATATTCATGCGTCAACAGCGTCTAAGGTTTTTAATGTGCCACTTAACGAAGTCACAAGAGAACAACGTAGTAATGCTAAAACGGTCAATTTCGGAATCATCTATGGGGTCTCTGCTTTTGGATTAAGTAACCAAACCGATTTATCGCGTGGGGAAGCCAAAGAATTGATTGACACCTATTATGAAACCTATCCAAAATTGCGCGCCTACATGAGTAAGCAAGTGGATTTTGCAAGAGATCATGGTTATGTGCAAACGGTTTTAGGCCGTCGTCGCTATTTAAAAGATATTAATTCTCGTAATGCCGTGGTAAGAGGCGCCTCAGAACGAAATGCGGTCAATGCGCCTATACAAGGAAGTGCGGCAGATATTATTAAGATTGCGATGATTAATATTTACGATAAGCTTCAATCTGGTGATTACAAGTCTAAAATGCTTTTACAAGTGCACGATGAATTGGTTTTTGATGTTTATAAACCAGAACTAGACGACATGAAAGCTATGATTAAAGCAGAAATGGAAAATGCGTATACGCTATAGGTACCTTTAGATGTTGAAATTGATACGGGTTTGAATTGGTTGGAGGCGCATTAATACTCACTAATAAGTAAATTATTACTTAAATATTTCGATGAGATTTTAGAAATTTATCTTCAAAAAAATTAAATAGAAATGATAAAATCTTGCTAAGACATTAATCAATGTAACATCTTGGTATTACTAATTTAAGCTATATTTAGGATAAACAAGAAGGATGAGTTTTTTAAGATAAAAAAATCATGATTTTTATTCGCTTGAAGAAACTTAGCAAAGCAAAATATTATATTTAAAAATTACTATTTTTACTTTATTATGCATTTTAAGATTTGACTAAACATAAATATAACTTAAGTATTGAAGAATTCGATGGTAAAAACTATCAAAAGACACTTGTTGAGCCAGAAGATAAGGCTGTTTTAACTCATTACCTTCACAACATTGAAAACGGCGTGTCCAAACATTATAAAAAAGATGCTCTTGAAACGCTTCGAAGTTTCGTTGAATATAAAC
>JAWUVW010000107.1:0-48191 GCA_034112185.1 Flavobacteriaceae bacterium
TTTTAGATAGCACTAAAATATTTCATCAATCAAAAAATCAAACAATCATGAGAACATTAAACAACAATCAATTATCAAGTACTTCAACCGAAACAAAAAGCTATACTTGGAACAGTAAAAGACGTTTTAGATAGCACTAAAATATTTCATCAATCAAAAAATCAAACAATCATGAGAACATTAAACAGCATTCAATTATCAAGTACTTCAACAGAAACAAAAAGCTATACTTGGAACAGTAAAAGACGTTTTAGATAGAACTAAAATACTTCATCAATCAAAAAATCAAACAATCAAATCATTATGAGAGTCTTATCAAAAATCGTCAACACATCTAATAGTTTCGAGGATGACTTAGAAACAATAAAGTAAGGACACCTATTTAACGTTCAAATGTTGTATTAAATTTTTGGATTATTGAGACTTACGAAAATCAGTATCAAAATTAAAAAAGTCAGTTATAAATTAATATAACTGACTTTTTTATGTTTTGAAACGAACTATTAGTTCTTTACAACCTTTCTTGTAATACTATTAGATGCTGTGCTTAGTTTTATAAAATAAATACCTCTTTCTTGCTGCGACATATTTATAATTTGAGTACTATTTGCACTTAAATCACCCTTAGATACTTGCTGCCCTAAAGTATTATAAACGGTATAACTTACATCTTCATTTATGTTAGTAAGCACTACATTTAAATTATCATTTACTGGGTTCGGGTATACATCAATTAAACCCTCTAAAGCAAATTCATCTACACTTAATACAGCTGGAAATATATCTAAAGTAGTCACACCTGTATTACCAGGATCTAGCCAATCTCTTAATCTAGAGGATTCGGAACCACCAAAATCCCAGCCAACACCAAATCGACCATACTCATCCCATCCGCCATTATCATTAGTGCCACTGCACGCTGCAGTCCCTCTTGTTAACATTCCTATTAAATGTCCATTTTCGTTAAAAAGTCCAGAGCCTGAAGATCCGCCTTCTGTGACACCCAAATCCCAATTATTAATTCTCCAAAAATCTTGTCCATCACTAGTTCTTCTAAAACCACCTCCATCTTTTCTGCATACTTTCTGAATATCACCAGAAGGATGATGCACACCAAAATTAATTTGCGGTGTTTGCGTAGTAGATCTATTCCAACCAGACCAAACGACATCAGGATTGTTATTAAAAAAACTTGTGTCAGTAATTTCTACGAGTTTCATGTCAGACCGATTACTACTAGCGCGTCTAGTCGCACCACTTACGGTTTGAAAAGTACCATTTGCACTGTTTGTAAATGTCCCACAGGATGGATTTGGACTTCTCCAATTAAATCGAAACGCCCAACCACCTTCGCCACCACCACAATGTAAAGCTGTTAAAACATAGGGCGTACCATCATTGTTAGTATTGTTAATTAAGGTACCAGAACATACAAAACCTCCTAAAAGTAAAAACGCTACGCTTTTTTTAACCTCTTCTTTCCTTGTATTAATATTAAAAGGATCTGATGCCGGTGTAATATCGCAATCTACGTCATGATTACAAGCTCCAGAATCATTTAATCCTTTTTGATAACTGTCAGCTGTACGGTAGCCGTGTACAACAGATCCAACCGTTAATTTAGGATCGCCGACCACATTCGCTGGCTGGTAGTATTCAACCCATGCCTGATCACCTGTGACGTACCAAGTCCCTAATACTTCCTCCGGGTTGTTATTGTGATGTGTAAAAGGTCTTATTAAATCGTTTTTCTCATTATTATAAACATAAAGTGTCGCCCCTTCAGGAATCCAAAATATATCAAACATAAAGTTTAAGGTGAATGCGCCTTCAGACTTGTAAGTCATTCTCCAAATACGATCGCCATTGGGTAATGTGGTCCATTCTCCGACATCCTTAACACTATGATCAACATATATCTCGTGACCAAAACGCCAAGGCTTAGATTTATCTTTATCATTTATGATATCTTCATCTGTCAGTCTTCTAAGATCAAAAGATGCTAATTTATGAGGTGTAATGCTGCTGAGGTTTTCTAAAGACCAACTCGGCGGTTTAATGTCATCTGGGATTTGTTGTGCAAATGACAATCTCATAAACAATGCAAACACAAAAAGTAGTTTTAATTTCACAATGGGTTTTTATTGATAATGACTAAAAATAATACTTTAAATGAGATTGTCATATTCATAGATTTAAGTTTCACATAACCCCGATAAAGCGCGGGTTAAGTCGACAATCTGAGATTTAACAGCTAAAGATTTTTTTCGATTTTGATTAGAGTAAAAATCTATTTACATTTAAAAAAACTAATTGTTATGTACACTAAAAATTATCTAACTTTATTAATCGTTTTGGTATTAATTATGAGCTGTAAATCTGAAACCTCTAAAGATGATCAATTGTTAGCTGATGCTAAAGCAATTCATGAGCGTGTTATTACTTTAGATACGCATTGCGATATCAACGTAAAGAACTTCACAGATTCACTTAACTACACTCAAGACTTAGATACACAGATCACCTTGCCAAAAATGAAAGCAGGTGGTTTAGATGTGGCTTGGTTTATTGTCTATACTGGTCAAGATTCGTTGACGGAGTCTGGCTATAAAAACGCTTATGACAATGCGATGTCTAAGTTTGATGCCATTCATAAGTTAGTAGAAGATATTGCACCAAATGAGATTGAGTTAGCATTGACCTCTGAGGATGTCAGACGCATCGATGCTAAAGGCAAAAAGGTCGCTATGATTGGTATTGAAAATGGCTATCCTATTGGTTTAGATATTAGGAATGTTGAAAAATTTTATAAGCTTGGAGCCCGTTATATGTCTTTATCTCATAATGGCCATAGTCAACTCTGCGATAGTAATACTGGAGAAAGTGATGACGTTTGGTTGCATAATGGCTTAAGTGATATGGGCAAGCAAGTTGTTTCTGAAATGAACCGAGTTGGTATGATGATAGATGTGTCACATCCCTCAAAAGAAGCGATGAGACAAATGATAGAATTGACTGAAGCACCAATTATCGCTTCTCATTCTTCTGCAAGAGCATTATGTAATCACAGTCGTAATTTAGATGATGAACAATTGGGCTGGTTAAAAGAAAATGGAGGCGTTATACAAACCGTTGCTTTTACATCTTATTTGAATACGAAAAAAAACGACGCAAGAACTGAGGCTTTGAAAGATGTTGGAATAAAAATTATGGATTCTTTAGGGTCAATAATTATTGAGCGTAGTGCCATTTCAGAACTTTCGAAAACTGAACGCGATGCTTATTATGATACCTACAGACAGATGAGAACTATTGTTAAAGCAAAAGCCAAAACAATGGATACTCTTCCTCCTGCCGTTGCTGTTAGTGATTTCGTTAATCACATTGATTATTTAGTTGAGAAAATAGGCATAGACCATGTCGGGATCAGTAGTGATTTTGATGGTGGTGGTGGCATTGAAGGCTGGTCTGACGCATCCGAAACCTTTAATGTAACTTTAGAATTGGTAAAACGCGGTTATACTGAAGCACAAATAGAACAGCTGTGGAGTGGGAATTTATTGCGTGTTTTGGATGACGTTGCGGCTGTGGCTAAGACGTTAAATTAATAATCCAGTAAAGCTCTCAAAGCACCTTCAAACTTACCTTTAGATAAATACTGATCTTCTAATTGCTCAATAAAAGGAATCGGTGTTTCCATGCTAGCTACACGTTTTACTGGTGCATCCAAATACTCGAAACAGTCTTCCATTAGCATCGCAGAAATATCACTAGCAATACCACCAAACAAAGAATCTTCTTGTAAAATTATCGCTCTTCCAGTTTTTTTAACTGAATTAAGGATCGCGTCTTTATCTAAGGGCTGCAAAGATCTTAAATCAATTAAGTCCGCTGAAATATCAGAATTATTTTCTAAGATTTCTAAAGCCCAATGAACTCCGGCGCCATAGGTAATAACAGTAACCGCTTCACCTTCTTTTAAAAGTGCCGCTTTACCAAACGGTAATGTGTAATAGTCTGTTGGTACATCTTGACGAATACGTCTATATAACCCCTTGTGCTCAAAGAACAAAACCGGATTGGGATCATTTATTGCTGTTGCCAACAAGCCTTTGGCATCATAAGGAAACGCAGGATAAACCACCTTTAAACCTGGTGTCTTGGTAAACCAAGCTTCATTGGTTTGGGAATGGAAAGGTCCTGCAGCAACGCCTCCACCACAGGGCATTCTAATGACCACATCGGCTTCTTGCTCCCAACGATAGTGGGATTTTGCTAAATAATTGACTATGGGATTAAAACCTGACGATGCAAAGTCAGCAAATTGCATTTCTACAACAGATTTAATACCTGAAATGGATAATCCCATGGCTGTTTCAACAATGGCCGATTCACATATTGGTGTGTTTCTTACTCTGTCTTTTCCAAACTGTTCTACAAAGCCTTCCGTAATTTTAAAAACACCACCATATTCTGCAATATCCTGTCCCATGATAACCAAATCTTTATGGGTTTCCATAGACTGTTTTAAACCTTCAGAAATCGCATCAATTAAGCGCAGTTCTTTTGTGGCTTTACTTGGTAGAACTTCTTTATATTCAAATGATTTATAGACATCATTTAATTCAGTAGTTTCATCAGGTAAAATAGCGTCTTCAGCATAAGCTGATTCTAAAGCTGTGTCTATTTCTGACTTAATTCCTGCCCTGTAGTATTCATCAATTTCTTGAGTTAAAATCTTCTTACTAAACAAATAACTTCTAAAATTTTCTATAGGATCTTTAGCTTCCCATTCTTCCATTAATTCCTTTGGAACATATTTAGTACCACTGGCCTCTTCATGGCCTCGACGTCTAAACGTTTCAAATTCTATTAAAATAGGTCTTGGACGTTTTCTTATACTTTCCACTAGTTTCTTTACCTTGGTATAGGTTTCAATAATATTATTACCATCGAGAACAAAAGACTCCATACCGTAACCTTTACCCCTGTCTGCCAGATGCTTACACCGGTATTGCTCACTAGTTGGTGTAGAAAGACCATAACCGTTATTCTCAATACAGAACATCACTGGCAATTGCCACACGGATGCTACATTTAAAGCTTCATGAAAATCACCTTCACTTGTCCCTCCTTCACCTGTAAATACAGCCGTTACTTGTCCGTTTTTCTTCAAAATATTGGCCAATGCAATACCATCAGCAACGCCCAGTTGTGGCCCTAGATGCGAGATCATACCAACAATATTATAGTCTTGAGTTCCAAAGTGAAATGATCGGTCTCTGCCTTTTGTAAAACCACTCGCTTTACCTTGCCATTGACAAAACAAACGATGTAATGGAATTTCTCGTGTCGTAAATACTCCAAGGTTTCTATGCATTGGCAATATGTATTCACTCGGTTTTAATGCCATCGTAACACCAACTGAAATGGCCTCTTGACCAATACCAGAAAACCATTTTGAAATTTTACCTTGACGCAAAAGAATGAGCATCTTTTCTTCGATTAGTCGAGGCTTCAACATATTATAATAAAGCTTTAAAAGGCCTTTATCGCTTAAACTGCGCTTGTCGTAATCTATATTACTTTTCGTTATCGTTGGCATAAAATGTTTCTTCAGTATTGTTTCAAATGTAAATAAAATTGCTTCAATATTATGGTAAAGACTACAAATTGTGAATAAATTCGAACTAACAATTTAGCACTATATTAGTTACATTTGTATATTGTCGAAAAATTCAAATAAAAATCCAATGGATAGAATACCCAGCGTAGATTTAAAGGACTTCATTTCTGGTGACCCACAACGCAAACAAAAATTTATTGATGAAATAGGAAAAGCATACGAGGATATTGGTTTTGTAGCTTTAAAAGGTCATTTTTTAGATGATCAATTAGTCGATAGTTTATATGGAGAAGTAAAGAACTTTTTTAGTTTGCCTGTAGATGTAAAAAAAAGTTATGAGATCCCTGGTATTGGAGGTCAACGTGGCTATGTATCTTTTGGCAAAGAAAGTGCTAAGGGAAAAAAAGAAGGAGATTTAAAAGAGTTTTGGCATTTTGGTCAGTACGTTGAAGATGATGAAGAACGACGCAAAGAATATCCTGAAAATGTTGAAGTAAAAGAATTATCGAAATTTAACGACGTTGGCAAAGAAACTTATGCAATGCTCGAAAAAACAGCTAAGTATGTATTACGTGCTTTAGCTTTGCATCTCGATTTAGAGGAAACTTATTTCGATAATTATATCCATAATGGTAACTCCATTTTAAGACCAATTCATTATCCACCAATTAATCAAGAGCCGAAAAATGCAGTTAGAGCTGCGGCTCATGGTGATATTAATTTGATTACATTATTAATGGGAGCGCAGGGTCGCGGTTTGCAAGTACAACGTAACGACGGTGAATGGATAGATGCTATTGCCGAACCAGACGAAGTAATGATTAATGTTGGCGATATGTTATCAAGACATTCCAATAATAAATTAAAATCTACAATTCATCGCGTCATAAATCCACCTCGAGAACTTTGGGGGACATCGCGCTACTCTATGCCATTTTTCATGCATCCAGTAAGTGAAATGAAACTAGATGTTTTAGAGAGCTGTATCGATGAAGAAAATCCAAAGCAATTCGATGATATTACAGCCGGTGAATTTTTAAACGAGCGTTTAATAGAGCTAGGACTGATTAAAAAATAGAATTTATTAGCAATCCCCTTTACAGTAACTCACTGTTAATTGAGACTGAAAACTGCGACTAAAAACTGTAAACTGAACAAATGGATTTACAAGAGCAATTAAAAAACCTTTTCCCAGATCATACTGCTGAGACGAATTCAGATACTTCTGAAGACTCTAAGGATAACTTGTGGCTACAAGATGATCCAATACTTTGCAAATACGAAAAGCGCAAAGGAAAGCCTATTACCATTCTCGAAGGTTATACAGGAGCTACAGAAGATTTTAAAAAATTAGCTAAAGAATTAAAAACCAAGCTCAGTGTTGGTGGCAGTTTTAAGGATGATAAAATTATTATTCAAGGAGATTATAGAGATAAAATTATGACGATGTTAAAGGAAAAAGGATTTAATGTAAAGCGCGTTGGCGGCTAATTTTTTATGACAAAAAACACCCTACACATTACAAACGGTAATAGTCTGACAGATTATTTACGTGAATTAGGTTTTACAGAAGATATTCTAACTTGGCAAGAAATGTTATGCGAAGGCCCTACGATTCCTGCAATAGATTCTGAAGCTTTTTTTGAGCTTCGTGCTGAATTTCTTAAATCAACATATGATATTGAAGTGGACACAAAGGAACTTCAAAAGGAGTTATCGAAATTAGATCATACTGAAAAGTATACAGAAATCAATTTATGGTTTGACTATGATTTGTTTTGTCATATAAATCTCTTAGGAGTTATCAATTTGTTACATCAAAAGGAAATTGACAAACCTTTATATCTTATATGTAGTGGACGTGAGCCAGGCGAGAAAAACCTAAAAGGTTTAGTCGAATTAAGTCCCGAACAACTAAAAACCCAGTATAAAAATAAAATTCTTTTAACTCGAGAAGATATTGATATAGCCATTGCATTATGGAGAACGTATTGTGGTACAGATCATAATATTTTGAAACCCTATATTGTTACAAAGTCTAACTTTAAATATATGAGTAATTGTCTGAAAGCACATTTAGAACGCTTTCCTGATTCAAAAAGTGGTTTAAATAAATTAGAGGCAAATGTGCTTAAAATAATTAGAGAAAACTCGGTAAAGTCAGAGCATCATCTTTTAGGATATGTACTAAATTATCAAGGTTATTATGGCTTTGGTGATACCCAATTAAAACGGATTATTGGAGAATTATCTATTTTTTATGACCAAACTGAGACAGAGCTTGTACTGAACAGAAAAGGTCACGAAGCCTTATTAAATCAGAATAATTTTGCGACTGAAGTAAATAATAACATGGCTTATGGAGGCGTTAATCGTTTAGAATATCAATTTAACGTAGAGCAGAATAAACTTATTAAAACCGTAATTAATGTCCATTAAAGATTCAGAATTAATATTAAATCCAGATGGAAGTGTTTACCATCTCAACTTAAAACCTGAAGATATTTCTGATACCATCATTTTTGTGGGTGATCAAGATCGTGTTGAAAAAATCACTAAGCATTTTGATAGTGTAGAGTTCAGCACACAAAAACGCGAGTTTAAAACACAGACAGGCTATTACCAAGACCGAAGAATTACAGTCATATCTACAGGAATTGGTCCAGACAACATTGATATTGTTTTAAACGAACTCGATGCTTTAGTAAATATTGACCTAAAAACTCGAAAGCCAAAAACAGAATTATCGAGCCTTAATATTATAAGAATAGGAACATCAGGCTCTTTACAAGCTGATATTCCTGTGGATTCATTTCTAATGAGCACACATGCATTAGATGTTAATGGAATGTTACACTTCTACAAAATAGAAGGCATCAGTAATCCCGAAATTGAGGATGAATTTATAAGTCATACCGATTGGGATAAAAACAAAGCCAGACCAATTGTTATAAATAACAGTAAGTACCTAGAGAAATATTTTGAAAGTGATAAAATTCATAAAGGTATGACCGGTACAGCTGGTGGCTTTTATGGACCACAAGGTCGTGTGCTACGTTTGCCATTGCAAGACCCTTCGCTAAACTCTAAACTAGATTCATTTAACTATAAAGATTTTAGAATTACTAATTTTGAGATGGAAACGTCAGTTATCTATGGGCTTTCAAAATTATTAGGTCACGAAGCACTGTCTCTAAATGCAATCATAGCCAATAGAGCTAATGGCCATTTTAGTAAAGACCCAAAAAAAACTGTAGATAATTTAATCATGTATGCTTTGGAGCGCATAGTTAATATCTAAAATTCAAATAACACTCGTCAACAAGTGAGCGCGACTGTCGTTGAAATTTTGACCCAAGAACGGTCGAATTGCTAAAATAGAATAAAGTAGATTTAATAAACCTTGTTTAACAGAAAAAGATACTGAAACAAGTGCCGTATAAAATGAGAAAAGTAAATATAGGTGGTGTTCCCGAGCATTTCAATTTAGCTTGGTACTTAACACTTAAGAATGGCGAATATAAAGCCGAAGATATCAATTTGAGATGGCACGATTACCATGGTGGCACAGGCGATATGTGCAAAGCACTGCGTTCTGGTGAGATTGATATGGCTGTTATATTAACCGAAGGTATTATTAAAGATATTATAGATGGTAACCCGTCGAAAATAGTCCAGACCTTTGTAGAAACACCCTTAATTTGGGGAATTCATGTTGCTTCAAATTCTGATTTTAAGACCGTTGAGGATATAAAAGGAACCAGAGCTGCTATTAGCAGATATGGATCAGGGTCGCATCTTATGGCATACATCAATGCTAAGAATAATGATTGGGATATTGAAACTGATTTAAATTTCGAAGTCATTAAAAATCTAGATGGAGCCGTAAAAGGACTTACCGATGGTGATGCAGATTACTTTATGTGGGAGAAATTTACGACCAAGCCAATCGTTGATGACGGCGTATTTAGACGCATAGACAATTGCAGATCTCCTTGGCCTTGTTTTGTAATTGCCGTTCGTGAAGATTTTATAGAAAATAATGAAGACGATTTAAAAACAATTTTAAAGATTATAAATCAAACGACATCAGAGTTTAAATCCATTCCTTCAATAGACAAAACAATTGCTAACCGTTACAAACAAGAAGTAGAAGATGTAGAAGAATGGCTTTCTTTAACGGAGTGGTCTCAAGATGTTATTGACAAAAAGACCATTAAGAATGTACAAAAGCAACTTTTTGATTTAAATATTATTCCAAAGAAAGTAGACTACTCGAGCTTAATTCACAAAGTATAACTCACTATATGGTCAAAATTATAGCCTGTTTTTTACAAGCGTCGTTCTTTCTTGTCTTTTTAAGGAAATACTTTACAATTATAAAAATCGCTAAAAGCCCTTTACTCATAGCCAATAGCCGTTAATATTTTGTTAATTTACACTTGTAAAACAGCACTCATTTTCTTTACAGCTTTCAATATTTCAAAATTTTAATTACATTTGATTAGACATAGTCAACGCTATCAATCAAATACACAGACTAATATGATTATTACGATTACTCTTATTTTATCTTTCTTAGTTGCGCTTAATTTTATTCTATTAATTTTTAGTTGTAATAAAACATCAGAAAAAATAGAGCAAAAAAAGCCACGAGTCATAATAAACGAGGGACCTATTTTAGCTCCCACTCAATACCAGACGAACCAACTTGCTCCAACAGGTAGTTAACTTTACTAAAATGCTTATTACCAAACCAATACCCTCTATTTGCACTTAATGGTGAAGGGTGTCCTGATTCTAACACGAAGTGCTTCGAACTATCTATTAATTTCTTTTTCTTTCTAGCAAATCCTCCCCAAAGTAAAAAAACAACATCGGTTTTCTCTTTGCTAATCATTTCAATTACAGCATCAGTAAATTGCTCCCAGCCTTTTTTTTGATGACTACCAGCTTGATGTGCTCTTACCGATAAAATTGCATTTAATAATAAAACACCTTGATCCGCCCAAGGCATGAGATTACCATTTTTAGGATATGAAAACCCTAAATCTTGATCAATCTCTTTAAAAATATTGATTAGTGAAGGAGGATGTGAAACACCATCATTAACTGAAAAACACAAACCATTAGCTTGATCAATGCCATGGTAGGGATCTTGACCAATTATAACTACTCGAGTATTTTCAAAATGTGAATGGTTAAAAGCATTAAACATATCAGATTGTTGCGGAAAGCACTGCGTTGTTCTATATTCTGTTTGTACAAATTCAATTAAATCTTTGAAATAAGGTTTTTCGAATTCTGAGTTTAAATAAGGCGTCCAACTATGATGGATATCAATGTTCATTAAATTCAAATTTTAACAAAAATAAGAATAATGACAGCAAAAAGTGCATTAGGCATATACGTACAATTAGCCTAAATTTGCAACTTTCAATTTAAGAATACCAAATGATTAATATTCACGAAAAAACGCTGAAAGACCTCGAGTTTTTTACCGTTTTAGAGCAAGTTAGCGAGCATTGTATTACCAGTCTAGGTAAAAATGAGACCTTAGCTATTCTACCTTTTTCTGAAGAAGAAAGTCTAAAGCAAGAGTTGACCTATGTGAACGAATATCTATCATCGTTTGATAATGATAATAGAATTCCAAATCACGGATTTGATGCTATTACTAAGGAACTTAAACTTCTTAAGATTGAAAATACTTATCTCGAAGTTTCGAGTTTACAAAAGTTGGTAAGTATCTCATTAACGGTAAACTCGATATTGAAATTTTTAGATAAGTTTAAAGACTATTACCCACAGCTTCATGGGTTTGGAAGCCCTATAGAGATCAATACCTCTATTATAGAACAAGTCGATGCTGTAGTGGATCGTTTCGGAGATATAAAAGATGATGCCTCTCCTCTACTATCTGAATTACGTAGGACTATAAATAAACTAAAAGGCAAAATAAATGGTAGTTTTTCTTCCGCTTTAAACACCTATCATAAGCTAGATTACCTTGATGCGATAAGAGAGTCCGTTATGGATAATAAGCGCGTGCTTGCCGTAAAGGCCATGTATCGCAGAAAAGTGAAAGGTGCGATTATGGGAGGTAGTAAAACTGGTAGTATTGTTTATATAGAACCAGAAACCACGCTTCAATATTCGAGGGAACTCAATAATTTAGAATATGAAGAGAAAGAAGAGGTCATTAAAATACTAAAAGAATTAACTGATTATGTTCGATTGTTCTTACCACTTCTTAAAAAATATCAAGATTTTCTAACTAAAATAGATGTCATTTCTGCCAAATCAAAATACGCACAGCGTATGGACGCTATTTTACCAGAGTTTTCGAAAGATCGTAGCATGTATATGCGTGATGCTTATCATCCACTACTTTATTTAACGAATAAAGAAAAAGGTGAAACCACATTCCCTCAGTCGATTGGCTTAGAAAAAGATAGTAGAATAATTGTGATTTCTGGTCCAAATGCTGGAGGAAAAAGTATCACATTAAAAACGGTTGGTTTATTACAAACCATGATACAAAGCGGTATGTTAATCCCGGTTCATGAGCGAAGTAAAGTCTGCTTGTTCGACAGCATTCTCACCGATATTGGCGATAATCAATCTATAGAGAATCATTTAAGCACCTATAGTTATCGTCTTAAGCAGATGAACTATTTCCTAAGAAAGTGCAATAATAAAACACTATTTTTAATTGACGAATTTGGTACAGGTAGTGATCCTGAATTAGGTGGAGCGCTAGCTGAAACATTTTTAGAAGTCTTTTACGAACGTGAAGCCTTTGGTATTATAACCACCCACTACTCGAACTTAAAACTATTAGCAAACGAATTGCCTTACATGGAAAATGCTAATATGCTTTTTAATGAACGAAGCTTAGAACCTTTGTACAAATTAGTTATCGGACAAGCAGGTAGTTCTTTTACGTTTGAAGTCGCACAAAAAAACGGCATACCTTACAGTCTCATCAACAAGTCTAAGAAGAAGATAGAGCGCGGTAAAGTAAGATTTGACGCGACTATTGCTAAGCTTCAGAAAGAGCGCAGTAAACTTGAGCGCACGGAGCGCTCACTCAAAGAAAACGAAAAAAAGAAATTATCTGAAGCAGATAAGCTCGAAGAAATTAATGCAAAGGTTCAAAAGAAATTAGAGAGTTTTCAAGAATTGTATGATTCTAATCAACGTTTAATTTATTTAGGGCAAAAGGTCAATGACATTTCGGAGAAATATTTTGAAACAAAAAAGAAACGTGAGTTAATGGCGGACTTGTTCAAAGTGGTTCAAATTGAAAATTCTAAGCGTAAAAAAGTATCTTCTAAACAAAAGAAAGCTGAAAAAGTAAAAGAAACCCAAATAAAGCAGGAAGCGGAGAAAAAGGTTGATGTGATTCGCAAAAAGAAAAAAGCAGCCAAACAAAAAGAAGTTAAAGTAGTAAAACCAAAACCTATTTTAAAAATCGATGATCGTGTACGAATGCATGATGGCAGAGCAATTGGAACTATTGATAGCATTGAAAAAGGAAAAGCTATTGTTAACTACGGCATGTTTACGACTAACATAAGCTTAGATTTACTGGAACTGGTAGAAGCTGTTAAGACGTAAAACCAATTGTTATTTAAAATGAGCCTAAAATAAATTGACTTATAGTGTGTCCAGATGAAATAGCCTCAATGCATAATGTGTCACCAGGTAGTATAACCAAATCTAGAAACCGGTTAAAAAAGAAATTAGCATTGGGTAAAGACAATGATTTAACGCAATTTTTAAATACTTTATCAACGTAAAACTTATCTTTGCAATGTGATAAACAATGTGCCAAAAGACAAACAACTAATAGTATTCGATGGTGTTTGCAACCTCTGTAATAATAGTGTATTGTACGTGATAAAGCGTGATAAAAAGAATAGATTTTTATTCGCTCCACTACAAAGTGATATTGGTGTAGCGCTTATAAATAAATTTAATATTGATACAGATAAAACAGATTCAATATTACTTTACAATCCTAGCTCCAACACCATTAAATACAAATCTTCAGCGGCTCTTCATATTGCTAAGAACTTAGACTTCCCCATTAAATTAATGGCTATTTTCTTTATAATACCAGGCTTTGTTAGAAATTGTGTTTATAATTTTATAGCAAAAAATCGCTATACATGGTATGGGAAGAAAGACGCTTGTATGATTCCTACACCAGAACTTCAAGCAAAATTTATAGTATAAAAAAAGCCTTTTAGCATCCAACTAAAAGGCTTTTATAAATCAACAACTTACTTAAAACTAAATTAGCCTAAACAAAAAAACACTTTCAACTCTTTTATTATGAGGGAAAATAACGAATTGGTTTATTAGCACATTATTTTGTTATTTCAAATATAGGTCGCTTATTAAATTCACTAGAAAAAACTCGATATACGACCACATATAATTGTTTAAAACTAGCGAGGTGTAGAAATCATCTATGAGGTGCACAAAAATATTCTGACGTATTAAATCGTAATACATACTTGCCCGTAAATCCAATTCACTCAGTATTGGTTCTTTAGTGTTTCTATTAAATAAACAATAGTTATGAGCTTTAGTTCAGTAGTAAAACTCAAGGTATGATGATGTTAGTTCGACCCTGTCCTGAGTTAATTTGGAACATCGAATTCTACCTAGATGTATGTTTAACTTCTAGATCGTATTAATAAAAATCTTAGTCAGGACTATTTTAATTTAGGATTTTTATTTTAAGTTCTTCAAAATAAAACACAGGTTTGGGTTCTTAATATTAGAACTTTTATTTTTTAAATATTGGAATGAATTAAAAGGTTTCGCCTTATTAATTCTTAAATAATTTTTCCAAAAACAGCAGCATGTTGCGTTCAGTAATATCAAATTCACCATCAGAGAAAAAGAGTACTTCAATATCAGCCATTAAGATCTCTATATCACCTTTGTCGTAATTATGCTGCGCTAAACTTGTCATGATTTTTTGAATCCCCTGATAATCATTATCATTATCAAACTCATCATGTATTTCTTGAAACGTATTCATATCTACCTTTGATATAATTACATTTCGCTCAAGATTATTTTCTTTAAAATCTGAATTTGCAGCAAACAATAAGATGTATGCTACGAGCTCATCTCTTGTCCAGTCGATTGTTTTCATATTAATTATCAGTTAAACTTCCATACTCAGTCCATGAGCCATCATAGACTATAAGATTATTATAATTACAAAGTGTTGCTGCTAGCGCTAAAATACAAGCTGTAATTCCAGAGCCACAACTAAAAACAACTTTAGCCTTATCAAGGACTAAGTTATTAAAGATTTCTGAAATTTCGGCTTTAGTCTTCAATTTATAACCATTACATAGCATTGTATATGGCAGATTTTTGGAATTTAGAATTGTTCCACGTCGTAACCCAGCCCTTGGTTCGTCTACTAGACATTGAAAGCGGTCTTTGGATCGTGCATCTATTATTAAGACTTCTGAATCATTACTAAAACTTTTAATACCCTCAAAATCCGTCATTAAACCCGGAAGGTATTCAACCTCAAAATCACCAATAGAATAGGTTTCATTAGTATAGTTTTCAATGTCCAAATTTTGATTTTCCCATTCAGGTAAGCCACCATCTAAGACGGCAACATTTTTAAACCCAAAGGCTTTGAACAGCCACCATACTCTCGCACTTGAGTAAATACCTTTATCGTCATATACAACAATAATAGAATCTTTATTAATCCCTAATGCTCTGGCTTCTTTCTGAAATTGTTCTTTTGAAGGCAATGTGCTTGGAAAAGGTGCAGATACTTCACTGAATTTTTGTTTTATATCAAAAAAGCGGGCTTTTGGAATTCTTGTAGAATTACGGGTTATTACCTTATTGATTGTGGCGTCTAAAATGATAATATTAGAAGTACCACTCAGGCTGTTAAGCCATTCTACTGCGACTAATGGCGTATTAAGATCTACTGTTTTACTCATCCCAAATTTAATAAAGCTTCTGTTATCGATTCTTTCGATGTAAATAAAATGACAAGAAAACCTTATTACAACTGTTTATATTTACAATAATAAATATAACTATTTTTTAAAATAATTCAAAATTAATTAAGAATCTAAATCAAATGTTTCTGTTGGACTTTCTTTATCCTTGTAATCTAGCATACGTTCACCGTCTGCAATAATAGAACAAACGGTAGCATCACCTGTAACGTTTACAACAGTTCTAAACATATCTAAGATCCTATCTACTGGAAAAATAATAGCAATCCACGCTGGATTTAATCCTACTGAACCTAATACAATAATTAACATTACCAAGCCAGCACTGGGCACTGCGGCAGAGCCAATGGATGCAAGCGTCGCAGTTACCACTACCGTGACTTGTTGACCTAGAGTTAAATCGATCATGTGCATTTGTGCCAAGAAAATCACGGCAACGGCTTGGTACATACTTGTACCGTCCATATTAACAGTGGCCCCAATTGGCAACACAAAACTGCTTATCTTTTTATTGACACCAAGATTTTGCTCCACACATTCCATAGTTACAGGAAGTGTAGCTGCACTACTCGATGTAGAAAAGGCCAAGGTTTGCGCAGGCCCCATAGCTTTGAAAAATCCTTTGTAAGGTATTTTATTTACAAATAGTTTCAGGATAATTGGGTATATCACAAAAATCATTAAAAGTAAACCTGCTAAAACGGTTAAGGAGTACCAACTTAAGCCTTTAAAGATTTCAACCACTTTACCAATATCGTTACCAGCCATTTTACTTACGACTCCAGCTAATAAAGCAAACACAAAAAAGGGTGCCGCTTGCATCACTACATCTACCATTTTTAAAAAAACCTCGTTAATACTATCAACAAGATTTATAACAGGTTTTGCTTTATCTGAAGGAATAAAAAGCAAGCACACACCAAAAAATATAGCAAAGAATATGATTTGAAGCATTAATCCATTATTAGACAAGGAATGGAAAAAATTACTTGGTACAATATCTACTAAAGGCTGTAATGGTGTCGTTTCTTTTTTATTTTTAACAGTTTCCATTTTATCAGTAACACCCAAATCTTCAAGCTGACTTTTAGACAGTTCCGATATCTCTTGGGCACGCTCTAAAAACTTAGGGTCTTTGAGATAATTGATGCCATCTTTTATTTCATAACCTTCGGCATCCGCCCAAATCTCATAGCTTATGCGGTTATCAATTCTACTTTCGTCATCAATAAGTTCTCCCGGTTTTACGATATTAACTAATAGCAATCCCAATGAAATTGCCATTACAGTAGTCAACAGATAAATACCGAGGGTTTTACCTCCCATTCTACCGAGACTCGCTGGGTCACCAATATTTGCGACGCCACTAATTATTGAGAATAATACCAAGGGAACAGCAATAAGCTTTAAGAGATTGATAAATATAGTACCAAATGGATCTATCCAATTGATTGTAAATTCACTCCAACCCATTGAACTTGATACTAAAGCCCAAATGATCCCGAGAACCATTCCTATAATAATCTTCCAATGTAATGCTAGTTTTTTCATACGCTATATCCTGCGAAAGCAGGAATATCATTATTAATAATTAGTATTTTTAGTTAAGACAATTACTTAACAAACATTTGTTAACGGAGCTTACGTGAGATAAACTTCTAATAAGTGACTATTTTAAGAATTCTGCCTTCGCAGGAATTTGTTACCAATCTCGAGATTCCTGCCTGCGCAACAGTAAATAATCCGCTAAAACCAAGGCGGCCATCGCCTCAACAATTGGAACTGCTCTTGGCACTACACAAGGATCATGTCTGCCTTTACCTTGCATTTCTACAATTTCTCCCGTGCTATTAATTGTTTCTTGTTTCTGAAGCGTCGTTGCAACGGGTTTAAAAGCAACATTAAAATATATATCCATGCCATTGCTAATACCACCTTGCACACCTCCAGATCTATTGGTTTGTGTACTTCCGTCTTCATTAAAGGTATCGTTGTGAGCACTTCCCAGCATTTTAGAACCTTCAAAACCACTACCATATTCAAAACCTTTAACAGCATTTATGGATAACATGGCTTTACCGAGTTCCGCATGCAACTTATCAAACACAGGTTCTCCTAACCCTGCGGGTACATTTTGAATCACACAAGTAATAACACCTCCAATGGTATCTCCTTGCTTCTTGATCTCATGGATACGATTTATCATCTGCTCTGCAATAGCCTCATCAGGACAACGAATCACATTAGACTCAATTTTACCAAAGTCTAAGTCTTGATAGGGTTTATCTAAAGCAATATCACCAACAGCAGACGTAAACGCATGTATTTTAATTGAACTAAGCATTTGCTTCGCTATCGCCCCTGCAACGACGCGAGACGCAGTTTCGCGCGCAGAACTTCGCCCTCCTCCTCTGTAATCTCTTACGCCATACTTTTTGTCGTAGGTATAGTCTGCATGACTTGGACGATAGACATCTTTGATATGCGAATAATCTTTTGATTTTTGATTGGTATTATGAATCACAAATCCAATGGGAGTACCCGTGGTAACGCCTTCAAAAATACCTGAATAAAATTCTACTGTATCTGGCTCTTTGCGTTGTGTAACAATTTTTGATTGTCCTGGTTTTCGGCGTTCCATTTCATTTTGAATGGCTTCAAAATCGAGTCGTAATCCAGATGGACAACCATCTATAATTCCGCCAATAGCAACACCATGAGATTCACCAAAAGTGGTGAGTTTAAATAACTTTCCGAAAGAATTTCCTGCCATTAAAACATATTTTACGCTAAAGTAAATGTTATATAACAGAAACAAAAATAGAATCGTTGTTTTTACCATGTTACAGCAAGGTTAACTGCGTTTGATAGGATGTGTATTTTAGTAATATTGGCATAACCTTTTCCTCATGAAATATTAATTATTGGGTTACATACGGTTCATATCTAATTCCGTTATTTGTATGGATAAATAATAGAACGTGAATCTAAAGCGGAAAGTTGAAATTGCGGTCATATCTGATGTTCATCTTGGTGCTTTTGGCTGCCATGCGAAACAACTATTAACCTACCTGAACAGTATTGAACCCAATAAGCTCATTCTTAATGGCGATATTATTGATATTTGGCAATTCAAGAAAGGTTACTTTCCGAAATCGCATCTTAGTGTTATTAAAAAAATCATGGACTTTGCTGCAAATGGCACGGAAGTGATCTATATTACTGGCAACCACGATGAAATGCTTCGCAAATTTGCAGATACGGAAATAGGAAACATTTCAATCGTAAACAAGCTAGTCCTTAATTTAGATGGCAAAAAAGCTTGGTTTTTTCATGGTGATGTGTTTGATATTTCTATTCAGAACGCAAAGTGGTTCGCCAAGCTCGGGAGTTATGGCTATGATTTACTTATTCTTTTAAATCGCTTCATTAACTGGTGTTTAGAAAAGCTTGGCAAGGAACGCTATTCCCTTTCAAAAAAGATAAAAAACAGTGTTAAAGGCGCAATTAATTACATTAATGATTTTGAAAACGCAGCCACCGATTTAGCTATTAAAAACGGTTATGACTATGTGGTTTGTGGTCATATTCATCAACCAAAAATGCTTGTTAAAAAGAATAGACATGGTCAAACGACCTATTTAAATTCTGGTGATTGGATTGAGAATTTCACGGCACTCGAATATAAATTTAAACGCTGGAAAATCTACAATTATAATAATGACAAGCTTTCACCATTCTTTACTGATGGAGATATAAAAGATATGAATACACAAGATTTAATTAGTGCAATTACGCTTTTTAAGTCGCCAAAAAAGAATAAATCAAACTAAAGCCTCCTTTAATATTGAAATAGGATGCCTAGCCACCCTCCCTGTTCCATCTTTAATCTGATGCCTACAACTTGTTCCGTTAGCTGCAATAACAGTAGCGTCTGAAGCTTTTCTTACAGCAGGAAATAAGGTTTGTTCTCCAATTTGCATACTTACATTGTAATGCTCTTTTTCGTAACCAAAACTGCCAGCCATGCCACAACAACCACTTGGAATGATAGTGACTTTATAGTTTTTCGGAAGATTCAACATGTCAAAACTCGACTTTTGATTCGCTAGAGCTTTTTGATGACAGTGGCCATGAAACTTAATTGTTCTTGTTTCTTGCGTGAACTGTTCTGGCTTAATATTACCTACCTCAATTTGTTGCTGAATAAATTCTTCAATTAAAAACGTATGCTTTGCTATAGATTTAGCTCCCTCTCTATCATCAGTTAATTTTAAATATTCATCCTTAAAAGTTAAGATTGCTGAAGGCTCTATACCAATTAGCGGCGTGTTTTCTGAAACTAAATCTTTAAATATTGAAACGTTCTTATTAGCTACTTTTTTAGCGTCTTCAAGGAAGCCCTTAGACACTAGTCCTCTTCCTGATTCTTCGTGTTTAATAATGTTAACTTTATAATTTAACCTCGTTAAAAGCAAAATAGCATCTACACCAATTTGCGTATCTAAATGATTCGTGAATTCGTCATTAAACAAATACACCTCTTTAATTAATTTATTATTAAAGTACTGACTATAAACGTCTTGAAACTCTTTATACAAACTTTTAGTTGATACTAAGGGAAGACTGCGTTCTTTAGCAATGCCACCAATAGATTTGATAATAGCACTTGTTACCCCATTCGAAAACATAAAGTTGGTAAGCTTTGGAACACGACTCACATACCCATTAATTTTATTATTATGAGCAAATAACTTTGCCCTAAAACTAAATCCATTAGCTTTTTGATACTGATACTGAAATTCCGCTTTTAAACTGGCGACATCAACACTACTCGGACATTCACTTGCACAGGCCTTACAACTTAAGCACAAATCGAAAACATCCTTAAGCTCTTCGTGATTGAATTTATTTGCTTTATCAGAATTCGTTAAATAATCACGTAAGGCATTTGCTCTAGCACGTGTCGTATCCTTTTCATTACGCGTGGCTCTATAACTTGGGCACATGGTGCCACCAAATTCTGGTAATTTTCTACAATCACCAGAGCCGTTGCATTTTTCTGCTTCTCGAAGAATCCCCTCTGAGCCAGAGAAATCGAGTAAGGTTTCAATCTCTGGTTCTTTTCTATCGACTTCGTAACGCAGGCTTTTATCCATAGGATAAGCGTCCACTATTTTCCCTGGATTGAAACTATTATTTGGATCGAAAGCAGATTTTATGCGCTTTAGAATTTGATAGTTGGCATCACCAATCATTATCGGAATAAATTCAGCACGTACGATACCATCCCCATGCTCACCAGACATTGAACCTTTATATTTTTTTACAAGCTGAGCAACATCGGTTGTAATTGCTCTAAACAATTTAACATCTTCGGATTGTTTTAAATCTAAAATTGGACGCAAATGCAACTCACCTGCTCCAGCATGCGCATAGTACACAGCATCTTGATTGTAAGATGTCATTAAACTTGTAAACTCAGTAATATAATTATCTAAATCTTCTAAAGCCACAGCAGTATCTTCAATACATGCGACTGCTTTTTTGTCTCCGATGATATTTCCAAGCAAACCTAATCCAGCTTTTCTCAATTCTAAGGCTTTACTTATATCATCACCTCTCAAAACTGGTGCCTCGTAGCTTAGATTTAAATGGTCAACTGTTTTTAAAAATTCATTTATTTCATTTTGAAGTTTATCAGAAGTGTCAGCCTTTAACTCACACATCAATATAGCAAGAGGGTTTCCTTGAATAAATTTTCGATTCTCCTGCTGTGTTTTGTTATGTTTAGTAAGGTTTAAAATTGAATCATCCATCATTTCGCAGGTATGCAAATTGTGCCGCATTAATGGCTTAACAGCTTTCATGCATTTCACTATACTTTCAAAATGAAGCGCTACCATTGCACTTTCAGCTGGAGGCAACTCATCTAACTGCAAGGTGATTTCAGTTGTAAATGCCAATGTGCCTTCACTTCCTGCTAAAAGTTGACACATATTAAATTTTGAACTCGAATCTGAATTTGAAGTTGAATTCGAAAAAACACCTGATTTAATAAGTTCATCTATCGCATAACCTGTATTTCTACGATGTATTTCGGGTTTTGGAAAGTTATCTTGAATTTGCTTTTGAACGGTTTCAGATTCTAATTCATTAAAAATAGTTGAATAGATACGCCCTTCAAGGGTTTCTAATTTAAGTTTTTGATGAAACTCTTCAACTGAAAGACTAGAAAATTCAACAGCACTTCCATCACTGAGCAACGTTTTCAAACTTAAAACCTTATCGCGTGTGACACCATATTGAATCGATGTGGTTCCGGATGAATTATTACCGACCATACCACCAATCATACAACGGTTAGAGGTCGATGTATTTGGCCCAAAAAATAAACCAAAAGGTTTTAGACACCTATTCAATTCGTCTCTAACGACTCCAGGCTGAACTGTTACTGTTCTATTAGTTTCATTAATATCTAATATGCGTGTAAAGTATTTAGAAACATCCACCACAATACCATCTCCGACACATTGACCTGCCAAAGATGTCCCTGCAGTCCTGGGAATTAACGAAGTATTATTCCTATTCGCAAAGACAATTAATAGCCTTAGATCTTCTTTATTTTTTGGTATAGCCACTGCAAGTGGTAATTTTCTATAAACCGACGCATCCGTTGCATAAAGCTTTCGCATTAAATCATCACAATACAACTCCCCTTGGAGTTTAATTTTTAATTGATTAAGTGCGTTTTGATGACTCATTCAGTTTCTTAAAAATATTTATAAAACTAGAAAGAATTCTACTATAGAATTACTTTTGGCGTTATTTTTGTAAAGATAACTTCAATCAATAAAAAAACGTAATACAATGAAAAAATTAGTTTTAACAACATTCGCTATTTTCACTTGTTTAACATTTGTAAATGCACAAGAAATCGCAGATAACGCTATTGGCTTGAGAATGGGTAGTAGTGACGGTTTTGGCACAGAAGTCTCTTACCAGCGTGCGCTTGGAGGCAATAACAGATTAGAAATTAATTTGGGCTGGAGAAGCGCGAGCGATTACGACGGTTTTAAATTAACCGGCTTATACCAATGGGTTTGGCAATTAGAGGGCGATTTTAATTGGTATGCGGGTGCTGGTGGTGGCCTTGGCTCTTACAGTTTTGATAACAACAGAGGAAATGACACATTTGCCTTTGTCGCAGGAGATATTGGGATTGAATACAGTTTTGATTTCCCACTACTATTGTCTTTGGATTTTAGACCAGAATTGGGCTTTGGAGACTTTAATGATAATCTGAATTTTGATATTGCCTTAGGTGTTAGATATCAATTTTAAATTTCATAAAATATTGATACAGAACCACCTCTTACGAGGTGGTTTTTTATGGGCTATTGTTAAAGTAGAAGCCATAAATTTTGTGTAATTTTACACTTCTAAAAAAAAAACAACTCATAATGAAAGCAACTGCATTATCCTCTACTCACGAAGCCCTTGGCGCAAAAATGGTGCCTTTTGCTGGTTATAACATGCCTGTACAATACGAAGGTGTTAATGCAGAACACGAAACAGTAAGAAAAGCCGTCGGTGTTTTTGATGTCTCTCACATGGGTGAATTTTTAATAGAAGGACCACATGCATTAGCGCTAATACAAAAAGTATCTAGTAACGATGCTTCGAAATTAGAAATTGGAAAAGCACAATACAGCTGTTTACCAAATGATGATGGCGGTGTTGTAGATGACTTGATTATCTATAAGATTGAAGAAGAAACTTACTTACTAGTTGTTAATGCCAGTAATATTGAAAAAGATTGGAATTGGATTTCGTCTAAAAATGAAGTTGGTGCAATTATGCGCGATTTAAGCGAAGACTATTCACTTTTAGCTATACAAGGGCCAAAAGCTGTTGAAGCAATGCAATCTCTAACGAGTCATGATTTATCAAACATTAAGTTCTACAATTTCGTGGTTGGTGATTTTGCAGGCATCGAAAATGTTATTATTTCTGCAACTGGTTATACTGGTAGTGGTGGCTTTGAGATTTATTGTAAAAATTCAGAAGTCAAGCAAGTTTGGGATAAAGTGATGAAAGCAGGCGCTACCTATGGCATTAAACCTATCGGCTTGGCAGCAAGAGACACACTCCGATTAGAAATGGGCTATTGTTTATACGGAAATGATATTGATGATACCACCTCTCCTATTGAAGCTGGTTTAAGTTGGGTTTGCAAATTCAATAAGGCATTTACAAATAGTGAAGCCTTACAAGCCGAAAAAGAGCGTACTCCAGAACGCAAATTAGTAGCTTTTAAACTCGATGAACGCGGCGTGCCACGACATGGCTATGATATTGTAGACAGTAGTGGAACAACTATTGGCAAGGTGACTTCCGGGACTATGAGTCCGAGTTTGGGAATTGGTATTGGCTTAGGTTATGTGCCAAAAGTATTTTCTAAAGTGGATAGTAAAATACATATTCAAGTGCGTAAAAAAGCGATTCCTGCAACTGTTATAAAATTACCGTTTTATAAAGGCTAATTTTTTTTGAATGACGTTTGATTAATGAACAAGAAGGAACAAAAACATCGCATACTTATTATTGGCGCTAGTGGTTTCGTTGGAAATGCCATCTATAAAGAACTAGGTCCCTATTTTAGAACTTTCGGAACCTACAGAACTCCAAAAAAAGAATTTAAAACGAATAAACAATTCTTTCAATATAACGTTGAACAAGATGATATTTACGAAATTCTAGAAGTCTGTAAACCCTCAATTATAATTTCTGCATTTCGTGGTGATTTTCAGGCGCAAAGCATTGCACATCAACATATCGCTGAATATGCTATTGAATTCGGCTCTAAGATTATCTTTCTATCTTCTGCCAATGCATTTGATGCTTACAGTAAATATCCGAGTTACGAACTCGACAAAACCTTAAGTCATAGTATCTACGGTCATTTTAAAATAAAGATAGAGAACCTGTTTTTGCGTTTACCAAAAAGGCAAGTTGCAGTATTAAGATTACCAATGGTTTTTGGCGCTAATTGCCCAAGAATTCAGGAGATAAAACAACTGGTATCCGATAATACCTCTATTGAAATTTTCCCGAATTTAATAACGAACGTCATGCTAGATAAAAAGGTGACACAGCAAATTCATTATATCATTAACAGAAACAAATATGGCATATTTCATTTAGGAAGTACAGATTTAGTGCATCATGACGAGTTTATAAAGAGTCTCATCCCTATTATCACTGATAAAAAAGTCGTATTAAAACATGTATACACGACCAACGAAGATCGGTATTTAGCCGTTTTACCTAAGTTTAACAAGTTACCTAAACACCTTCAAATAACTAGTGATAAAGTTTTAGAAGAACTTGCGAAGTGAGTTTTCAATCTCAACCGCAGTTTTCAGCACTCCATATTTAGTGTTTCTTTTTCAGTCTTTGGTTTGTGAAATTTCAAACGACTTTAACTTGCACCATTTCTAAGATTGTTTTAACTTTAAACTCATATAATTATGAAACATCTTTGACTCAAAAATTAGTCGCACATAAAAAAATCACACGGATGTACGATCTAACAATTAAAAAACAATAATTAAAGACATATGAAATTAGACGACGAGACTATAGAAAAGAAATTACTCCACTTCCCAGATTGGGATTATTTTGAGAATGCAATTCATGCCGAATTCGAATTCAATAACTTCAAAGATTGTTTTAGTGCCATGAGCAGAATTGCTTTTGAATGTGAAGCACAACATCACCATCCGAATTGGTCTAATGTTTATAATGTTTTAAAAATATCGCTATCCACACATGATGCTGGAGGTGTCACCAATAAGGATTTTAAACTCGCAGAGGCTATTGAGGCTATTGTAGAAGTTGAAGACTAGTTCAGTCGCAGTATACCGTTGTTTTAAGCAAACTATTAACTTTAGAAATATAATTCAAGTGTATGCCTTCAAATAATATTGTTTTAAAGAAAAATTATATTTAAACATTTTCAGCAACTTCTTTTTCAATATTTTTTAAATTTGTAGGCCTCCAAAAAGCAACACTTTAGGCACTCACTTTAAATACTTACTAACTTATTAACTTCAAACTATGGGAAGAGCTTTTGAATTTAGAAAAGCAAGAAAAATGAAACGTTGGTCTGCCATGAGCAAAGCCTTTACACGGATTGGTAAAGACATTGTAATGGCCGTTAAAGAAGGTGGTCCAGATCCAGATAGTAATTCACGTCTTAGAGCTGTGATACAAAATGCGAAGGCTGTAAATATGCCAAAGGATAATGTTGAGCGCGCTATAAAAAAAGCAAGTGAAAAAGGTCTAGGCGATTATAAAGAAGTCATTTTTGAAGGTTATGCACAACACGGTATTGCGGTACTTATTGAAACGGCAACGGACAATAACACACGTACCGTAGCTAATGTACGCTCCTACTTTAACAAAACGGATGGTAGTTTAGGCACTTCTGGCTCAGTCGTCTTCATGTTCGATCATACTTGCAATTTTAAGATCAAAGGTGATGAATTGGATTTGGAAGAATTAGAGTTAGAACTCATAGATTATGGTGTTGAAGAAATTTTTGAAGATACCGAAGAAGATGCAGATGGTGTTGAACAAACTAGCATAATGATATATGCCCCATTTGAGAGTTTTGGCAACATTCAATCCTATTTAGAAGACAACAATTTAGAAATCATCTCCTCTGGATTTGAACGTATTCCACAAGTCACAAAAACCGTAACAGCAGAACAAGCCGAAGATGTAGAAAAACTACTCGAAAAGCTTGAAGAAGATGACGATGTACAGAATGTGTATCACACTATGGAAGAGAGTATTTGACACTTAAACAAAAGCATAAACTTCTTGTTTTTCTATCACAGTGTAAGCTGTGTATTTATTTTTTCTAAATATAACCACAGTTAAGTAATAACGGCTTTAAAGAAATTAAAAAATAAGCCTATTAGAACAATACAATCATCGCACATGACTGTGTTTTTCGCAGGACACTTTCGAAATAAATTCTAAGAATAACAACTTAGCAGACACCAATTCTGAGATCGTGTTTAATTTTTCTTATCAATAGCTTACTTAAAACCAATAGTATAGAGTACAAATTATATAATGTCAAAAACACTTTACCATATTTATGTTATAGAATTATCTAAACGTGTCTACACTGAAAACAAAAAGTTTAGAGTTGCAAATCCACAGTTTAATGGAGTGCTAGAATGTCTGTATGTCGGTATGACCAGTAAAACTCCTAAAGAACGTTTTCTGCAGCATAAAACTGGTTACAGAAATAAAAAAGGACACAAATTATCTTCTAACATTGTCGAAAAATATGGTTTGTATTTACGTCCTAGTCTCTACAATCATATTGATCCATTTTTCACGAGAGCAGAAGCTCTTATTGCAGAAGAACAAATTGCACTAGAGTTAAGAAGAGAACGTTACGCCGTTTGGTTTAATTAATGACAAAAAACTTCTTTAAAGTTTCCTCATATATCCTTTCATACATTGGCACAATGTTATGCAAGTCAAACTTTTGGGATTGTACTTTCGCATTGGCTTTAAATTGATTTAAAACATCAATATCTGATAAGATTTTTATAGCATTTGCAGACATATCCTCAATGGCGTTTACCTCACTTAAATAACCAGAATAACCGTCTTCATTGACTTCTGGTAATCCACCTGTATTTGTAGAAATAACAGGAACACTGCTCGCCATGGCTTCGAGCGCCGCTAAGCCAAAACTTTCGGTTTGAGATGGTAATAAAAACAAATCACTAAAGCATAAAATTCTATCAATTTCGTTACTATTTCCAAAGAAAATAACACGATCTGAAATCCCAAGTTCCTCAGCCAAAAGCTCTGCGCCTTCTTTTTCTGGTCCTTCTCCTACCATCATAAGCTTAGCAGGCAATTCTTTCTGAATGTTATAAAAGATTTTGATGACATCGGGAATTTGCTTCACTTCCCTCATATTACTGATATGCGTAATGATTCGCTCATTATCGTCTGCCATAATACCACGTTGACAGTCTGTGAAGTCATTAAGATGCTTTTCTAAGTCTATAAAATTTGGCACTACATTAATCTCCTTTTTAATATTAAAAAGGCGCAAAGTGTCTTTCTTTAAACTCTCGGAAACTGAAGTGACGGCATCAGACTTATTAATACTAAAAGTTACAGCTGGTTTATAAAATGGATGACTACCAACTAATGTAATATCCGTTCCGTGTAAGGTGGTAACTATTGGCACAAGAATACCTTCGTCCTTTAGCATTTGCTGTGCCATATAAGCGGCATAGGCATGAGGAATTGCATAATGCACATGTAACAAATCAATGTCGTGAAGCTTTACCATGTCTACTAACTTACTCGATAAAGCCAACTCATAAGGTTGATATTGAAACAAAGGATATTCTGGTACATGAACTTCATGAAAATGCACATTATTACTCAACAATTCTAAACGCACTGGTTGTTTATACGTTATAAAATGAATCTCGTGACCGCGTTTTGAGAGTTCTAAACCTAATTCCGTAGCGACCACTCCACTACCACCAAATGTTGGATAACAAACAATTCCTATTTTCATGTAAAAGTTATAAGTATTTAAAGCTAAAAGTGCTTAAAGTTATATGCACGTAAATTTTTATTTCTTAAAGTTAGCGGTTTTGCTCTATTGCTTTATAATTTTAAGCACTTTTTAACGTATGTTTTAAAGCACCTAGAGTTATGAGTTAAAAGGACATAAAATTTACTATTCATTCAGTCTGACTATATTCAAGAAACTTACAACGCTGATTTCGTGTCACTTTTCAACTTTAAGCACTCCCTTTTATTCAATAATCGCTTCGTAGATTAGACGCTGAATCTCTGTTCTGATATTTTCGCGTAATAACAAATTTTTCCCAGCTTCTGGATAGGTTCTATTCGCTAAAAAGACGTAAACGATTTCTTCTTCTGGATCAGCCCAAGCATAAGTTCCTGTAAAACCAGAATGTCCAAAGCTAGTCATAGAGAGACAACCACAAGTGGGTCCTTCTTCACCTAATTGTGGCTTATCGAATCCGATACCACGTCTATTGTCTGCATGACAATAGTAGCATGTATTAAATTTATCTACAGTTTCATTGTCAAAATAACGTTTTCCACCGTAAAACCCCTTCTGCAAATACATCTGCATTATTTTAGCAACATCATTGGCATTACTAAAAATACCTGCATGGCCTCCTACTCCACCTTGCATCGCTGCTCCCATATCGTGCACATAACCATGCACTTTTTTGTAGCGATAGTAATTATCAATTTCAGTAGGTACAATATCTTTTAAGCTGAATTTTTCTCGAGGATTATAAGTGGTGTAATTAGCCCCTAGCGACTTATAAAAACGATCTTGAGTTATCTCGCTTAAAGATTTATCATAAAAACCTTCGAGGTAATTTTTAAGAATATAATATGGTAAATCGCTATAGCGATATCGTAATCTCGACAGTAAATCACTTTCCTTAATAACCTTTTGAATAGAATCTTTATAATCATTTCGCATAAAGAGCGTATTGGTCACTTCTACATCAAAACCTTTTGTTTGTTTTGTTCTATAATATTTTGGATCCGGCTTTTTAGTCACAGAATCGAGCGTCGCATAATAAAATGGAATCCAAGGCTTTAATTGCGCATAATGCGACAACATCTTTTTAAGCGTGATATTTTTTTTGTTTGAATTTTTCAATTCAGGAATCAATGCGCCTAACTTAGAATTGAGAGATACAGAGCCTTTTTCTTCGAGTTCCATCAAAACTGGCAGCGTTGCCAATATTTTGGTTAAAGAAGCCACGTCATACATGTCATCAAAATCTACTTTATTTTTTTTTGAATACGTATGATAGCCAAAATTCTTGTTATAGATCACTTTCCCCTTTCTAGCGACTAACAACTGAATACCTGGCGTCATTCTATTATTCACTGCATGGTTTGCAACAGAATCAATTCGACTTAACAATTTAGAATCCATACCAACACGCTCAGGTAAACCATAACTTAAACTCGATATAGCATTATAAGTTTCACCAGTACCAATAGGGAAAAGTAGACCTGTGCTCACTGGCAATTTACCTTTGGCTTCTATCGCTCCAAAAATAAGTTGTGCCGATTTCTCTTGAGCTATTCTGCTGTTTTGATAACTCATTACAACACCTTCAATATTCTCAACAGATAATAAATCATTTAAAGCATAAGGTCTAGCAAACACGTCTAAAACAACTGTGTTTGTTTTCGCTATTTCGTACAACCAAGATATTTCCTTTTGTGAGAATTTGAAGCCTTTCCAAGGATTAGCATTAGATTTATGAAAGCCAACAATAACCGTATTATAATTCTGAAGTTTTACAATTATACCATCAAGCTTATCGGCTGTTATCTCGTGCACCTTGGTATATTTCTTCAATTCATTTAAGAACGCTGATCCCTCATCATCACCAAGCGAAACGTAGGCAATTTTTTTAGTTTCTAAATCCCGAAGCGGTAATAATGAATTGGTGTTTTTAACTACTGTAATGGCATTTTCCATCAGCACTTCATAAAGTACATCGTCTTTAATTCTATTGAGATCTTTTTCTAAATCGTAGATTCCTATTGGCGAGTAATTATTCAGTCCTACTTTATATTTAGCCATCAATATCTTTTTAACCGAATGCTCTAAGCGCTCTTCAGTTATAGTACCGTTGTTAAATGCTTCAACAAATTTAGCAATGCCATTGGCTGGGTTTTCAGACATTAACATCACATCGTTTCCTGCTAAAAATGCCATTAAATCAATCTCACCTCCTGTTACTATACTATTAGCAGCTATACCATCACCCCCTTTTTCAACATAGTCTGCAGCACCTTTCATAGTTAAAGCATCGGTAAATATTAAACCTTTAAAACCTAATTGCTCTTTTAAAATATCAGTAACTATATGTTTAGATAATGACGACGGAAATCCTTGTCTTGTTTCTAAACTTGGCACATTTAAGTGTGCGACCATCACACTTGCTAAACCTTGTTTTATGAGTTTTTTATAAGGATACAGCTCTATAGAATCAATTCGTTTTGCACTAAAATTTATAGTTGGTAATTTTAGATGTGAATCTTCTTCCGTATCTCCATGTCCTGGGAAATGCTTTGCATTTGCCAATGTTCCGGCACTTTGCATGCCTTTCATAAACGCCAATCCTTTTTCGGTAACGTTGTCCCTATCTTCACCAAAAGAGCGGTTACCAATAATTGGGTTTTTAGGGTTTGTATTAATATCTACAGCGGGGGCAAAATTAAAATGCACACCTAATCGCTTGCAATGCTCACCAATTTGTCTTCCGGTTTGTTCAACCAATGTATTATCAGTAATGGCACCAAGCGTCATATTCCAAGGAAAGGCATATGTAGAATCTAATCGCATGCTCAATCCCCATTCTGCATCCATCCCTACTAAAAGAGGAATTTTAGAGACGGCTTGTAGTTCGTTATTCAACCTTGCTTGTCTTATTGGTCCTCCATTAGAATAGATTAAACCTCCAATATGTTGATTTTTTATGAGTTTAGCAATGCCCGATTCGTGTGTTTTACCTTTATTAGAAAACACTTGCACCATAAAAAGCTGACCTATACGTTCTTCAATAGACATAGAATTATACAAAGCATCTACCCATTTTTGTTGTTGAATAGAGTCTTTGGACTGAAGTGGATTAGCAGAAAGGTCTTGTGCAAAATTAATTTGAACACAAAAACATATAAGAATAAGGGACAAGTAGCGCATGTATAATCTTTTATCGTTTAAACCAATTTAATTTTTTAATATCATATTTCTAATTTGAATTATACGCGACATTAAATTGTTAAAATGGCATTGTAGGTTGACATACCAAATAATCTTTATTTAGCATTAACGGATATTGTACCAAAATAGCATAATTAACAGGAAGTAAAAAGACTTTAGGATAGTTTTATAAACCGCTTAGTTAACAGTTTTTGTATGTTATTCTAACAAATCAATATGACGATCGTGATACCCTAATAAATATAATACGCCATCTAAACCAATACTAGAAATAGAACTTTGCGCATTATCTTTTACTTTAGGTTTGGCATGAAAAGCAATACCTAAACCTGCAAGATTAAGCATTTGCAAATCATTAGCACCATCACCAACGGCGATGGTTTGAGCAATATCAATACCTTCTTTAGCCGCAATTTCTTTAAGATACTCCGCTTTTTTATTACCATCTACAATTTCACCAAGGTACCCACCTGTAAGCACACCATCTATTATTTCTAATTGATTGGCATATACATAATCAATATCCAATTTCTTTTGTAAATAATGTCCAAAATAAGTAAAACCACCAGATAGAATAGCCGTTTTAAATCCATAATTATGTAAGGTATCAATAAGTCGTCTAGCTCCTTTAGTAATAGGCAATCGTTCTGCAACCTCTTGGAGGACATCTTCACTCAAGCCTTTTAAAAGCTTCATGCGCATTTTAAAACTTTCATTAAAATCTATCTCGCCTTGCATAGCAGCCTCTGTAATCGCTTTTACCTCTTTACCTACTCCCGCCAGCTCAGCTAATTCGTCAATAACTTCGGTCTGAATTAATGTCGAATCCATATCAAAGCAAACCAAACGTCTGTTTCTTCTAAAAATATTATCTTCTTGAAACGCAATATCAACATCTAAATCTCGAGATATTTGCATCATTTTTTTTGTAAAATCGGTCTTATCATCAATCTTTCCTCTAATAGATAATTGTATAGATGCTCTAGGATACTCCTCCTTATTTACAAGAGATAAACGACCTGTTAGTCTTTTGATAGAATCGATATTTAAGTTCTTCTCTGAAATTATTTTAGTGACTTCAGAAATTTGCTCAGCGGCTAATTTTTCTCCTAGAATTGTAATGATATATCTGTCTTTTCCCTGAAGATTCACCCATTTTTCATAATCATTGAGTGTAATAGGTGTGAATTTAACTGTAATACCAAGCTCGTAAGCTTTAAATAATAAATCTTTCTGAACAGCAGAAGATTGATCTCCCGCGGTGATTTCGAACAAAATACCTAAAGATAAAGTATCATGAATGTTCGCTTGTCCAATATCCAACACTTTAGCATCATATTGAGCCAAAACACCAGTTAGCCCAGAGGTTAAACCTGGTTTATCTTGTCCTGAAATATTTAATAAGAAAATGTCTGTGTCCACAATAATAGTTTCACCCTTTAAAGAGCGCAAAAATGACTATTCTATTTGAGATATGAAAATTTATTTAATAAATCTACTATGCCAACTTTCACTTGCAGGCACTTCCCAGTTTTCATTAAACTCGGCAATATTATTCACGAGATTATTAAAAACAATGGTGTTTTTCGAAATCGCTTTGTCTTTTGCCATTTTCTTAAAATCTAGCAAGGTCTTAAATGCAATGAATTCACCTTGCTTGTAAGATACATTCATTTTATCCATTAAATCCACATTGTATTCCTTCTCTAATTCTTGAATAAAATTAACAGAAGCGTCAATAGAACAACCGGTCGCGCTATTTAAGTTTTGATTTAAAGCCATTACTATAAAACGCTTATAAACAATCTTATAGCCTGCCTCTAAATCTTTTCCGTGAGCTGTCCAAGCTTCAATGAACACATTGAGCTTTCCTTCGAGTTCAGCTAATTCAGATTCTGAAAACGAACGATTAGCTTGGTAAATCCAAACGCGAGATTCTTCTGGTAAAGTATTAAAATCGACTAGCATAAATTTCTTATTTGTCTGAATGTAAAAATACAATTATAAACCATCTCATATTTAAATTATCTGCAATAAATCGTCACTTGTCCCTTTCTGCTTCATTAAAAAATAGAAACCTTAGCTGTTACTATGCTTGATTTTTATTTTTCCTATGGAGCATAAAACATCATTTTATTCTACAGTGATTTTGAATATAAAATGGTTTCACATCCAATCCCTATCTTGAGATTCAACCTTATATAACAAAAAATTATAAATAGATAAAGCTTCTAATTTTGAGATATAAGGAATTACAACTGATTTAGAGGCTGTTGAAATCACAAGTGAAGCAATACCTCGTCGTTTTTGAAAAATAGTCTGCTTCAATTTTACAGCTTGAATCTTATGTACTTCCAGAATATTAGTCGTCGTATCAACTACTCCACTACCTATAGTTACAAAGTTTTCCGATATTTTATAATACGCTTTTTTATAAGCGAAATAAACGTACAATGCTGCAAAAGGAATGAAAACAGCATTTATCCATAACATATCTTTCCCGAATAGAAATACCGATAAACTATTGATAACGACACCAAAAAACAAGACTTCTAATGCTGAAATACGCATAAAATAGGCTTGTGGTTTGGCCGTTTTACTTTCTTCATCATAAGTCCCCAAAAGCTTATTAAGCAAATAATTAAGTTGCCCCTTTTCTAAAGCGACGATATTAAAATTCTTTTGCTGCTTTTGGTTGACCATCGCCTGTTTTACAGATAAGCTATGCAATCCTAAATACTGCTTCACGCGATTTGTGTTAATGACCAAATTTTGAATGCGGCTTGGCGTTAAACTCAGCGATACTTTATTAAAAAGGCCTTTGTTGATTTCTACAGTTTTCTGATATTCAACAACTTCTAAATTAAAATTGATGATAAATGTCTTCACTACTGAAAATGAGAACGAAATCAATACAACTACGAAAATGATAAAAATATTAGTAATTATTAGATTTAGGAGGGTATGTTCGTCTAATTTCACAAAACTCTCTACACTTTCTTTTAAATCTAATTCCTCTAAATAATCTTTAAACTCGCTATAAAGACCATAAACAAAAGTAGCTATTAATAGAAAACTCTTAAAATGATTTTGAGACAAGCCTTCTAATAGCAGGCGTTTTGGTGAAACTTTAAAGAATACATCGCGTCCTCCAATGTACTCAGCCGTTTCATTTTCTACTCTTGCATTCGTAAACAGTTCCTTCTTAAGTAACAGTGCTGTTGGTTTATCTAAGGCACTGATTTCAATTTCAGATTTTTTATCTCCCGCGGTTTCAATTTTAACGGAAACGACATTAATAAATTGCTGCAAGAAGTTTTGTTTAATATATACATTCTGAATTTTCGACTTTGGAATAATCGTACTGTCTTTATTTATGATTCCTGTAGCTAAATGAAAATCGTCTTTACTGAGATGAAATTTAAAGTTGAGATATTTTAAAATTGCAATGATGAGTATAATAACTAAGACCGCAATTAAACCCAAAAACACCATTGTTGGTGTTATATTTTCGAAGGATTTCCGCTTCATCAATGAAATACCGAATGCTACAAAAAGAATGAAGAATTTTTTGAAAAAGTTAAATACATTGAACGCGAAAATTACGATAATGCCTTTAGCCGATTGCCTTATCGGTTGGGAAAAATCAGTTGCTCCCATTCACCTTGGTACTTATAAAATCATTAACCCCTTTTGCTTCAAGATGATCAAGACCATTAATGCTTAAATCACTACCAGCCTCACCTGCTGTGAAAATTTTTAGTGTTGACAAGCCAAAATGTCGCGCTAGCCAACTTCGAGATTCTTCAACGTGTTGAATTCTAGAAATCGGAACTGTAGTTATCGAGTTTACAATCAGGCCTTTAGCATAAACCACATCGTGCTCACGAATAGCATATTTACGCTTTTTAAATGCTAAGACACTAAAAATAAAATTCACAATACAAAACCCTAGGATTACAGAAAGCACATACCATAGATTAAGTTGAATATCCTCTTTTTTTTCAAGAATATATTTTACTCCAAACGCTAGACCAAATAAACCAATGTAAAGTGCGAGTTTATTGAGTGCTATAATTTTTAAGTACGATTTTGAAATCGGTTTTAAAACAAGGTCTTCGATTTTAGGTAAACTTTCTGTTTGTATTTGAAGGTTTGTGAAGTTCATTGTTAATAATGATTTGTTTTATAAATATTGAAGTTGAACTCTGTTATTTAGAGTCTTGCGCATTAGTTATTGCTGTTTTTGATGCAAATTTCACTATTTTCTACAAATCTATACGCATCATAACTAATTGCTCATAGAATTGCTCATATTTCAAAAATTTTAGAAACTTAATGCTTGTTTAAAAAAATGGATTATTTCGGCCAATTAGGATTTCGTGCCTTTATCGATAACTATTAAATTGCTGAAACTTCAAAAAACTTTCTAAGATGAAGTTTAGGCATTAGCAATCAACTCCGCAATATCCATAACCTTAATTTCAGCTTCCTTTTCTTTGAATTTTACACCATCGGTCATCATGGTGTTGCAATATGGACAACCTGTGGCAATAATTTCTGGTTGTGTTTCTATGGCATCTTCAGTTCTAAGGATATTGATTTCTTTATTACCTGGCTCTGCATCTTTAAACATTTGTGCTCCTCCTGCTCCACAACATAAGGCAGTACCTCTATTTCGCTTCATTTCTACCAAAGTAGCATTGGTTTTTTTCAGCACCTCTCTTGGCGCGTCGTAAACACTATTCGCTCTACCTAAATAACACGGATCGTGAAACGTAATGCGTTTGCCTTTATACGTATTTCCGTCTAAAGTTAAACGACCAGAACTCATTAGTTCTTCAATATATTGCGTATGGTGAATTACATCATAATTACCACCAAGACTTGGATATTCGTTTTTAATACAATTGAAAGAATGTGGATCGCAAGTCACGATGCGCTTTACTTCGTATGCGTTGAGTACTTCAATATTCATAACCGCCTGCATCTGAAACAAGAACTCATTCCCTGCACGTTTGGCAACATCACCTGTATTGCTTTCTTCTGTTCCTAACACAGCAAAATCGACGTTTGCTTTGTTTAGAATCTTCACAAAAGCTTTGGTTATTTTTTTTGCTCTATCGTCATAACTACCAGCTGAACCGACCCAAAATAAAATCTCAGGTTGTTTGCCTTCTGCCATAAACTCTGCCATTGTAGACACTTTTAGTTGCTCACTCATGTTTTAAGTTTTAAAAGTTCAAGGTTTTAAATACAAAGTTTCTCGTTATCTAGGTTTCGACTTACTTGGTAAGCTAACTTCTTTCAAAATACATCTTGAAATCGTTAATACTCAACCCAACCACATAATAAACTTTAATCCTCTTTAGCCCAATTTAAACGGTCCATTTGGTTATAAGGCCAAGGCGCTCCGTTGTTTTCTATATTGGTCATCATATTATTCAGCTCCATTGGTGCCGCACTTTGCTCCATTACTAAATAACGTCGCATTTCCATTATAATAGATAAAGGATCTATACTTACAGGACAAGCCTCGACGCATGCATTACAGGTGGTACACGCCCATAATTCTTCACTAGTAATGTAATCGCCTAACAGTTGTTTGCCATCGTCTTTAAATTCCCCGTTGTTGGCATCGATGTTTTTTCCGACTTCCACCAGTCGATCTCGTGTATCCATCATAATCTTACGAGGAGATAATTTTTTCCCTGTAAGATTGGCAGGGCATTCACTTGTGCAACGACCGCATTCCGTGCATGTGTAGGCGTTCAGTAATTGAATTTGATTTAAATCCATAACATCACTCGCACCAAACTTTGCAGGCACTTCATCTTCTGCCCCTTCTGCTGGTGCAGCATACGGATCTGCATCTGGATCCATCATAAGTTTTACCTCATTGGTAACAGCTTCTAGATTATTGAACTTCCCTTTAACTTCAACACTTCCAAAATACACATTCGGAAACGCTAAAAGGATATGTAGATGCTTAGAAAAGTATAAGTAATTCAAGAAAATTAGAATACCACCAATATGCAACCACCATGCTGTTCGTTCGATCGTATAAAGAGTTCCCTGTGAAAACCCTTCAAACCATGGTGCTATAAATTGCGAGATTACATTACCTGCATCCATTTGTTGAAATGGTGTATCCGTCGCATTCATAACTAAGAATAAACACATTAAGACGACTTCAAAATACAGGATAATATTACCATCATTCTTTGGCCACCCTTTCATTTCTGCACTTAAGAAACGTTTTACTTTAATAACATTTCTACGCAGCCAGAATACAATTACAGCAACTAATACTGAAACGGCTAAGATTTCGAACGCACCAATTAAAAAGCCATAAACAGCAACTGGTAAAATCTCTAAACCAATACGATGTGTCCCAAAAATACCATCAATAATAATTTCTAAAACTTCAATATTTATAATAACAAAACCTACATAAACAATCACATGAAGAAAACCTGAAACTGGTCGTTTCACCATTTTACTTTGCCCTAAAGCAATATAAGCTACATTTTTCCAACGTTCAGATTTATTGTCGCTTGCATCAACGTCTTGTCCTAACTTTATATTACGAATAATTTTCTTAATATTTCTAGCAAAATAGCCAACACCTAAAACAAGGATAATAGCAAAAAGTATATTTGGCAAATATTCCATAATTAAAATGGTCTAATTTTTTTGGTCTTCAGTTGGTTCTTGGTAAGGAATCTCTTTTTTGGATAAAATACGTCTGTATCTGGCCGGGTTCAGTTTTATATCTAAAAGTAGCATTTCCATTTCTTTAGATGCACCCTCTAAATTATTATATAAGGCATCATCATTTAAGAGTTTTCCTATTGTACCTTCACTATTATCAATGCTAGCTAAAACACCTTGCATCTTTTCTAAGGTTTTGCCCAAATTGTCTAACGTAGCCGCAAGACCAGCTTCTTTTAATTCTTTTGATAATTCGCTTATATCTTTACTTGTCTTATCGAAGTTATCTAAAACTGATGCGATTTTTTCATCATTTTCTTTTATGACTTCTTGTATTGAAAATGAAAGATTTTTAAATGACTTGAGTGTGAAATTTAACTCAGCGATGGTACTCTTTAAGCCAAGATCAGAATCGTCTATAACCAAAGCGTTTAGATTAGTCATTAACGTATCTGCAGATCGGATGCTACTATCTAAGTCTGAACTAAGACCTGAAAAATTGCTTTGAAGTGACGTAATTAAACCGGGCTGCACTTCTGAGGGTATAAATGCACCTGTCTTCGCTATATCACCATCACTGGCATCAACAATGGCCAAGGCATTCCCTCCCATCAGACCTGTTTCGTATAGACGAATAACACTATTTTTTGAAAATTGTAGTTTCGGATTAACAGAAAAAGACACACGTGTTTTACCGGTTTCAAAATCGTAATTAATTGTCTCTATTTTGCCTACTTTATTACCTTTTATAGTTACAGGTGAAGACAGGCTCAATGCGTTGTAATCAAACTCAGTATAGTAAGTATTGGTGTTAGAAAATATATCTTCACCTTTTAAGTATGAAAACAAATATATAAAAAGAGCAATACCAGATAGTACCAATATTGCTGTCTTGACTTCTCTTGAGATTTTCAATGGATTTTACTTTGGTTTAGAAACAAAATTAGGAATAAATATATGAATAATGATGATGTGAACTCATCTTGTTTTTTATTTTAACTGCAAAATCACCATTTTGAACTCTAATTTCATCGATTTTCAAAATCGTAGTGACACTATGTTGATGCACTAATGACATGATTACATCACAAAAGCAATCCTGATACTTCGAAATGCGATTTTAAAATAAAAATCAAGATGTTTTCAATTAGAAGCCGATTTCAATGCATCAGCTACATCGATTTTATTTCCGTCTTTATAAGCTATGATAAAAGCATCCTTATATCCATTGGATTTCGCTTCACCTTGAAGTCGTTTCGCTTTGTTATAATCAGACGTATTGCCACTAAAGTATTTATAGATTTTTCCAACTTTCTCTCTTGAGATTTCGGATAATCCCTTGAAGTTATATGATTTTGGTTCGAGTGCTTTTGAGCTTGCTGCAATCTGAATTTTAAAAGTCACGCCTTCAATAATCATAGGAGATTCTACCTCAGTTGCTCTCGTATCATTATCTAAACCTAAAATATGACTTCCAATATTTTGGTCTAATTCTTTTTTGTAATCCATAATGGCGTATTTGATTGCCGCTGCCATTTTTGATTGTCCGTTTTTTGTATTGAGGTAAGCGCCTTCCTTATTATTAGTTAGAAAACCAAGTTCCACTAAAACACTTGGCATATAGGTGTTTCGTATCACTAATAAACTAGCTTGTTTTAAACCTCTACTCTTTCGCTTCGCTTTGCTAATAAAATTATCTTCAATCTTGCGAGCCAGAATAATACTCTGCTCCACATAGACTTCTTGCTCAATACCTATAGCAATTGTAGATTCTGGGGAACTAGGATCAAAGCCTGCGTAATTCTCTTTATAATTCTCCTCGAGAAATATAACTTCGTTTTCTTGTTTAGCAACGTCGAAATTTCTTCCCGTATTTTTTTCCCCTAAAACAAATGTTTCCGTTCCACTGGCTTGAGAACTGTGCGCATTGCAGTGTATGGAAACAAATAAATCTGCATCTGCTTTATTTGCAATATTAGCACGTTCAAAAAGTTCGATAAAAACATCCTTTTTACGCGTATAAATAACCTTTATATCAGGGTTTTTTTCTAGGGCTTTACCAACTTCAAGTGTGACTTTAAGCGCTATGTCCTTTTCACTATGGCCATTACCAATATTACCTGAGTCACCACCACCATGACCGGCATCTAAAACCACAACAAATTTATCTTCTTGCGCATTTAAAGACCCATAGGATGTTAAAGAAGTGATAAATATAAGTGCTAGGAATACTATTCTATATTTAGAGGTCGTTTGCATATTTGATTTAACGTTTTATAAGCTCGTATTATTACACGTCATTATTAGTTAAAACAGTATTTTTTTACTTTATTGTATTAATCATTTAATCACAAAAAATATCTGTACTTTTGGCGTTTCAAAAACCGAGCCATACGTTTACAAAAATACATTTAAAAGGATTGCGTACACAAAGCTTACACATACTTTTTGCCTTGAGTTTTACAGTGCTTATCAACACTTTTAGCTTCGCACAAGAATTACCAAAAAACAACACCTCAATTCCTGTAAAACAACTCAAAGACTCGACATCTGTTTCTATCGATACACTTAATAACAAACCCTTTAACAAAAAGGAAATTGATTCTACGAAACAAGATTCAATTAAAAAAACTGAATTCTTACAAGATGTTGTAAAGTACAAAGCGAAGGACTATGTGTCAATTAACCAAAAGAAGCAAAAAATCTACTTACATAACGAAGCTGAAGTGATTTACCAAGACATGGAGATCAAGGCTGGAGTTATTGTCATTGACTACAACGAAAACTTAGTTTATGCTGGCCGATTAAAAGATTCTACAGGATATTCTCAGCGCCCCGTCTTTAAGCAAGGTGCTAATGTAATAGAACCAGATTCTATTATTTTTAATACGGATTCTAAGAAAGCGTTAGTTTTTAATTCTAGAACAGAGCAATCTGGATTTAAAGTCTATTCTCCACTAACAAAAAAGGAAAACGATTCGGTTTACTTTATGAAAAAGGGTCGTTTTACAACAGCCGAGAGTGAAGAAGATCCTGAGTACCAATTCATTTCCTCTAAGATGAAATTAGTGCCAGGAAAAAAGGTGATTGTGGGTCCAACTTACATGGAAATCTATGGAGTACCAACTCCTATTGCGTTGCCATTTGCATTTTTCCCAATGTCTGAAAAACAAACCTCAGGTATTATTTTCCCTTCATTTGGTGAAGACACAGGGAATGACAGAGGTTATTTTTTACAAAATGGTGGTTACTATTTTGCAATCAGTGATTATTTAGATTTAGCTGTACTTGGTGATTATTACACTAACGGTAGTTATGGATTACGCATAGAGAGTAACTATGCAGCACGTTATAAATATAGAGGGAATTTAAGTTTTAGGTATGAAAAATTATTGAATAGCGAACGTGGTTTCCCAGACTTTAGTCAAAGTACTATATATAACTTTAGGTGGTCCCACAGCCAAGACGCTAAAGCAAATCCAAATTCTAGATTTTCCGCATCTGTTAACTTGGGTAGTAGTAATTATTACCAGCAATCTGTTAATCAATTGAATCAGGCAAATTTTTTAAATAATACTTTAGCTTCATCGGTCTCATATTCAAAAACATTTAAAGGTGAACCTCAGATAAATTTAAATACTACTGCAACCCATAGTCAAAACACTAATACAGGAGATATTAATTTAACATTACCGACGCTCCAGGCTTCTATGGGTAGAATCTATCCTTTTGAACCAAAAACAGGGACCAAAAAAGGGATTATTCAAAACATAAATTTTCAAGTAAGTTCTAGAGGTGAATATCGCATCAATACAAATGACTCTATCTTTGGTAAACAAGAAATGTTTGATGACGCATTAGCTGGTATGTCTCATAGCATTCCTTTAACCACTAACTTTAAAGTTTTTAAGTACTTTAGTGTTAGTGCTAATGCTAATTTTCAAGAAAACTGGACTTTAAAAACCATCAAACGGTTCTATGATGAACCCACTCAAGAAGTGGTTACCATAGACCAAAACGGTTTTGATCGCTTTTTAACTTATAATGTTGGCGCAACTATAGGCACAAGCTTATATGGCATGTACAACTTTCAAAAAGAAGGAAAAGACCCAAAAATACAAGCCATAAGACATGTTATGCGACCCTCTATAAGTTATACTATAAATCCTGCCTTTGATCAATATTACGAAACTTATGATGTTATAGATGCAGATGGTACAACCACTGAAGAATACACGCGTTTTGAAAACTCCTTGTTTGGGAGCCCAGGCAATCGTTACTCTAGTAGTGTTGGCTTATCTCTAGGTAATAATATTGAAGCTAAAGTTCGCTCTAAAGACTCAACTGAAACAGAATCTGAAAAAGTAATTATACTTAATAACTTAAACCTATCCACAACTTACGACATTGCTGCAGATTCTTTAAATTTGAGTCCTTTACGCGTTACAGGTGGTACACAAATTTTAAACAAAAAGATGAGTATTAACTTCAGTATGACACTGAATCCTTATGCTCTAGATAGTAACAACAGCCTTATAAATACTTTTAATATTAATAATGGAGGTAGTTTATTTCGATTAACCTCTGCTAATATAAATATGGGCTATACCTTATCTAACGATAGTTTTTCTGGCAACGAATCTGATAAAGATGAAGCCTCTGCCCAAGAAGCCGCGCGCTCTGGTGGGCGAACCGATGGCTTATTTGGAGAAACACAAGACTTTGCAGATAAGCGACTAACAGACAATGATAAAAATAAAGATAAAGAGGATAATAATGAATTCTACAACTATAGTATGCCTTGGAATCTGAGATTAGCATATGCGGTTAACTATTCTAATTCAAGGCGTGAAAACCAAATATCATCTCATTCTCTTATGTTTTCGGGTGATATAGAACTATCTCCACGTTGGAGTGTAGGTGCTTCTTCAGGTTATGATTTTTTAAACGAAGGGGTTACATTTACACAATTGCGTTTTGAGCGTGACCTGTTGAGCTGGCGCATGAATTTTACTTGGGTTCCCTTTAGCGATCGGTCGTCATGGAACTTCTTTATCGGAATTTCATCGAATATGCTTAAAGATTTAAAATACGATCAGCGCCGTCAGCCAGATCAGCAAGTTGGCAATTAAAGTAATAGTTTTGAAAAAAACGACGGAAAGTAGATGACTGATAACTTTTTGCTGGTTCTAAGAAATACTGGGGCTTAATCTTGAATATTTTGCGCCTATAACACCTGTGTTAAATCATTTTAAAGCGGACTTTTCTATCTGCTTTAGCCATCGTTTTGTTGAATAAAACAATTCTGTAAACTCGCTATATTGAAATTTGTAAATCAATAAATTATATTAAATTTGAGGTAATACTTAAGCCTTAACTAAATTACCATTTTTGCAAAACGTATTATGAAAAAAATAATAAACACCTCAAAAGCACCGGCACCAATTGGACCTTATAACCAAGCGATTTTAGTAGGAAATACGCTTTACACTTCTGGACAAATCGCTTTGCATCCCGAAACAATGGAATTGGTTTTAGATGATATTAAAACGGAGACTAAACAAGTTATGGAAAATATGAAAGCCGTGTTGGAAGCTGCAAACATGAGCTTTGAAAACGTTATAAAGGCTTCCATCTTTATTAGTGATATGAATAATTTTTCTCAAATCAACGACGTATATGGTCAATATTTTGATGAAGCTACTGCTCCAGCCAGAGAAACCGTTGAAGTGTCTAATTTACCTAAGTTTGTTAATGTTGAGATTAGTATGATAGCCGTTAAATAATCATAAAAGAAGGCGACTTGTCTTTTAAAATTAATCAACACTAAAGCTTAGTTGTTTTTTATACAACGAATCCCTGCACCAAGAACTACCGATGTATCTGAATAAAAAATTGTTGGTTCGTCAGATCGCTGAACCCATTTTCTTGTCAGAGATGAATTTGTGGCGCCATCTGCAACATCAGATGTTACCCAACTACATGCGGATTCTCAAGCTGTAGCAGTTCCAGCAGCAGTAGCGTAACCATTTGGCAAACCATTAAAGCCTATGGAATTTGTCCCATTACCAAAAAAAATCTGCCCATCCAGAATCTGATTTTAATACAGTTGCTACATTACCTGAATACCCATTACTATTTAAACAGTTTTCTATCGCTATAAAATTTTATTGGGAAGGAATCCACCATACTTCTGGTGCCAATTTTTCGGTTTCAATAGCAAAATGATTATATAATGCATAATAATAGAAAGGCAGTTCTAAGGCAATAATATCATTTAAATAGCCAGTACTCGCCAACTGTTATAGATCTTGCTGATTAGATAAACTTCCCCAATCCATGCCAAAAACTCAATGCGCGATAGATGTACGGTCGTTGTAAGTGGTCGTTTTTAAATTTTCTAGCATCCATGTTTGATCGCCAATTTTGATACTGCCGTATAAGTTACCATCTATATCTGTTATAGTCGTAGGTTCTTGTTGTGTAGTATCATCAACGCTTAAGCATTGTAAAAAAGAAAAGGACATGACGTTAAGAATGCAATTTTGATAGGTTTTTCATAAAAGTCAAGTTTTTGAGTTCCTAACTCAACAACTGAACTTTTGTTTCTTCTTATTATGTGAGTAAATAATTAAAATGTATTTTGAAATTAGAAACAAGGATAGGTATTGCATCGAATTTTCAAGATATGAACCCGTTTCAATATTTTATAATAGGCATTAAAAAAAGCTATATTTTTTCAAAACAAACATCAATACGCCGAACTAACTGAATTTTCATTAAAGTTCCCTTATTTTTACTTTCAAAAATATTTTTACTCTTGAAACTCAAAAAATCAGAACTAAAAGACTTTTTAGACGAAAAAGTCGATCTCTATAACCATCCAAAATTTATTGAGAGTGATCCTATTCAAATTCCACATCAATTTTCAAAAAAAGAAGATATTGAGATTGCTGCATTTTTAACCGCAACTATTTCTTGGGGAAATCGTAAAAGCATTATTAATAATGCGAATAAGATGATGAAATTGTTAGACCACGCTCCATTTGAGTTTGTAATGAAACACCAAGACTCAGATTTAGAAAAATTGAGTCCGTTTGTGCATCGCACCTTTAATAATAGAGACTTTATACAGTTCATTAAGAGTTTGCAACACATTTATAAAAACCACAAGGGTCTAGAAGCTGTTTTTGCAAAGCACGCGGAGAAAACAGCATTGCAACAAAGTATTCATCAGTTTAAGACTACATTTTTTGAAATAGAACATTTAGAACGCACCAAAAAACATGTGAGTGATCCGCTTAAAAATTCCGCTGCGAAACGTATAAATATGTTTTTACGTTGGATGGTACGCAATGACAACAATGGTGTGGACTTTGGAATTTGGAAGAGCCTCTCCCCTGCTCAATTGAGCTGCCCTTTAGATATCCACTCTGGTAATGTAGCGCGTAAACTGGATCTCCTTAAGCGAAAACAAAATGATGGTAAGGCTTTAGGGGAATTAGATAAAGCCTTACGTCGCCTAGACCCAAATGATCCTGTAAAATATGATTTTGCTTTATTTGGTTTAGGCGTTTTTGAAGGGTTCTAATTTTAGACTTTCTTTCATATCTTTAAGCACTAATAAATTCTCTAACAATGAAATTAAGTTTTACACTTCTTCTTATTATTTATTCTGTATTTAGTTTTCCCCAAGATTTAAAAATCCCTATTGATACGACCTATGTAACCAACAATTCAATCAACATAAAAGGGACACAAATTAATTACAAAGCCGAAACTGGATTTCAACCTGTTTGGGATTCAGAAGGACATATCGTTGCGTCTTTATATTACACCTATTACAAACGCACTAATGATTCTAAAGGGAATAACAGACCAATTATTTATTCTTTTAATGGTGGACCTGGTTCGGCTTCGGTTTGGATGCATATCGCCTACACGGGTCCAAAAATTTTAAAGATTGATGATGAAGGTTATCCCATACAACCTTACGGTGTAAAAGACAATCCGAATTCTATTTTAGATGTCGCTGATATTGTATTTATAAACCCTGTAAATACAGGTTATTCGAGAAAAATCGTTGATAAAGATGGAAAAATGCCAGATGACAAATTCTTTTTTGGTATCAACGCCGATATTAAATATTTAGCAAGCTGGATGAATACGTTTACCACGCGACATAACCGTTGGAAATCGCCAAAATATATAATTGGAGAGAGTTATGGTGGCACACGTGTTATGGGTTTGTCTTTAGAGCTTCAAAATAATCAATGGATGTATCTTAACGGTGTCATTATGGTATCACCTGCCGATTACAAAGTTTTACGTGTTGGTGGGCCATTAGCCTCAAGTTTAAATTTACCATACTATACAGCCGCCGCTTGGTATCACAAAATGTTGCCATCTGCGCTTCAAAATAAAGATTTATTAGAAATTTTGCCAGAAGCTGAAAATTTTGCTATTAATAAACTAATGCCGGCACTTGCTAAAGGTGGCTATATTAGTGAAGCTAAAAAAAATAGTATTGCAAAACAAATGAGTTATTATTCAGGCTTATCTGAAAAAGTGATTTTACAGCAAAATTTAGATGTACCAAATCGTTTTTTCTGGAAAGAATTACTACGAGATAAAACTGGTGAAACTATTGGTCGCTTAGACTCTAGATATATTGGTATTGATAAGGTAGAAACAGGAACGAGTCCAGATTACAATGCTGAACTCACCTCTTGGTTACATTCCTTTACTCCAGCGATTAATTATTATGTGCGAAATGAATTGGGTTTTAAAACCGATGTAAAATACAATGTCTTTGGTAATGTAGGCGATTGGGACGACGCTAATAATAATACAAGAGATAATTTGCGTCAAGCTATGGCACAAAATCCATACTTAAAAGTAATGACTCAGTCTGGTTATTATGACGGTGCAACAACTTATTTTTCAGCTAAATATTCGCAATGGCAAATAGACCCAAGTGGTAAAATGAAAGATCGATTCTCTTTTAAAGGGTATAGAAGCGGTCACATGATGTACTTACGAAACGAAGATCTCATTAAAGCTAATGACGATTTAAGGGAATTTATTGAGCATTCGCTACCAAAAGGAAAGTCGGCTAAATATTAAGTCCATTTTCTTATACTGTTTCATTCAAGCATCTCTAAAATCAAATGAACATAAATAAATATTCTGAAATTTAGGATGGAATCGCTTTAAGTAAATTAAAGAGGTTAGGATTATTATTATTTCTCAAGGCAATGAAATCTATAAAAAGCACAAAAATCCGATGAAATACGCTTTTCTCTTGGGTGTCTCAGTTTTTATACCTAACATTGTACTCTAATTTATTAATATGTTTAATTGAAAACAGTTGAGTTCACATACCACTTAAAGGATATCGAATCCGTTGCAGGCCATGTTTTAAAAAATTTAACGTCTAAAACTATATTGTTTAATGGTTCTATGGGCGCTGGTAAGACGACATTTATTAATGCACTTTTAAAAGCGATGCATAGTGATGATGTGGCGACGAGTCCAACGTTTTCTATTGTGAACGAATATGTGATACCAAATGATAAAATACATCATTTTGATTTTTATCGCATAGAGTCTTTAGATGAGGCTTATAATTTTGGCATAGAAGACTATTTTAATAGTAATCATTGGTTGTTTATAGAATGGGCTGAGCGTATAGAAGAATTATTACCAGAAGACACCCAAACCATTACTATAATTGACTTAAACAACAATAAAAGATCCCTCAAATTAACTATAGAAACAGAAAATTTAACCAAAAATAATGCCATGACAGAACAGAAATTTTAGATAAAATTTCAATATCATTCTTACATAATAGTATGCTAATTACGTGAAAGCCGTAATTTAAACCTCAAAATTTATTGGAGTTTAACATTAATTGATTTTTTTAAGCGCTTAATAGGCTTTAAATTTGTCGTATTAATTAATTAAATCCCTT
>JAWUVW010000108.1:0-17633 GCA_034112185.1 Flavobacteriaceae bacterium
ACTTACTTTTGGTAGTTTTAATAAGAAGGCATCTTCAACACGATAGTCAAACTCAACAATAACGATTTGTTCTTGCCCATCCCTTAAGTCTTTTAAGTATTTATCTGCAACAACTTCTCCTTTATTAATAATAATGACACGATCACACATGGCTTCAACCTCCTGCATAATATGTGTGGATAGAAAAACCGTTTTTTCTTTTCCTATGGTTTTAATTAAATTTCTAATGTCAACCAATTGATTTGGATCTAAACCTGTGGTAGGTTCGTCTAAAATCAATACATCAGGATTATGCAACAGTGCATTAGCTAAACCAACACGTTGTCTATAACCTTTAGAAAGTTGGCTTATCTTTTTATGTGCTTCGGGTTTTAAACCCGTAAGCTCAATAACTTCCTCAATTCTAGATTTAGAAGTGCCATATACATTGGCGTTAAAATTCAAATATTCTTTTACATATAAATCTGTGTAAAGTGGATTATGCTCAGGCAAATACCCAACACTGCTTTGTACATTTTTTTTATCCGAGTTGACATCAAAACCGTTGACATTGGCAGAACCTTCAGAAGCTTCAATATAAGTGGTTAAAATCTTCATCATTGTAGACTTACCAGCACCATTAGGACCAAGAAAACCAACAATTTCTGCATCATTTACTTTAAATGAAACGTCATTAAGCGCTTTCTGATCTTTATAAAATTTTGTAATATTTTGAACTTCAATAGACATGTAGACATACTTTTATCCAAAAATAGGTAATTCAGAATATTGTAACGTAATTATTGTTAATTCTTTAAAACTTTAATGATGATTTAAAAAAAGCGATGTACACATTTTGATTTATAAAAATATTAATTACATTAGCCTTTTATATACGATAATGAATATATCTAAAACATATTATAACTGGTTTTATTTCTTTTTTAGCTAAAGGAACGAGACTTAATGTGTATTAATTAAAATATAAATTATAAAGTCTCGATTTAATCGAGACTTTTTCATTTTTAACCTGTTTTGGTTAAAAAAGGGCTGAACTAGTTTCAGTATCTAGGGATCTTAAAAATAGAAATTAAAAAGTTTGAATAAACCAATTGCCATACAAGGAATTATAGGATCGTTTCATCACGAAGTCGCTCAGCTTTATTTTAATGCTAATTCAGAAGTGGTGGAGTGTATGTCGTTTGATGGCACGGTAGAAAGCTTGCTAAAAGGCGATGCAGATTATATAGTAATGGCTTTAGAGAATTCTATAGCGGGGTCTATTATACCTAATTATGCGCTGATAGATGTGCACAACTTAAGTATTGTAGGAGAGCATTATTTAGATATACAGCATAATTTACTCGCATTAAAGGGACAATCAATCGAAGAGATTTCAGAAGTCCATTCGCATCCGATGGCCTTGTTACAATGTAAAGTCTTTTTTAAGGATTTTCCACATGTCAAACTGGTAGAAGCTAAAGACACCGCCGATGTGGCGAAGCAAATTACTGAAAAGAACCTTAAAGGAATTGCAGCCATAGCAAGTAAAAATGCAGCTGTGTTATATGGGCTTGAAGTACTAGCAGAAAGTATTCAAACGATAAAGCATAATGAAACGCGTTTTGTTATTGTTAAACGCGAAAAAGATGAAATTGAACAAAAAGGACTCAATAAGGCATCGCTAAAATTTGAATTAGATCACAAACGTGGTAGTTTAGCAACGATACTCAATGTCGTAAGTGATTGTCAATTAAGCCTTACTAAAATTCAATCCTTACCAAAAATAGAGACGCCTTGGAAGTATGCTTTTTTTGTTGATGTCACTTTTCAGGATTATAAAGATTATGAGAAGGCGTCATCAATTATGCAATTAATGGCAGAGAACTTTAAAGTGTTGGGTGAATATAAAAATGCGAGATTATGATTAAAATTGCTAACCGTTTAAAAAAGGTCGAAGAATACTACTTTTCTAAAAAATTGCGAGAAGTTGCATTTTTAAAGTCTCAAGGAAAACCGATTATTAATTTGGGAATTGGAAGTCCAGATTTAGAACCACCTTTTAAAGCGACTATGTTGTTAAGAGATAGCTTAGATGATGAAGGTGCACATAAATATCAGAGTTACCAAGGCTTACCGGAACTTAGAGAAGCAATAGGGGGGTTTTATCAGCAGCATTACAAGGTTCATCTTAGTGCGCAGACCGAAGTATTACCATTATTAGGCAGTAAAGAAGGCATCATGCACATTTCGATGGCGTTTTTAAATAAAGGGGATTCGGTTTTAGTACCTAATCCAGGGTATCCAACTTATGCTGCAGTAACGAAACTTTTAGAAGCAAAACCCATTCTTTACGATTTAAAAGAAAAAAATAATTGGCAACCAGATTTTATAGCTTTAGAGCGTTTAGACCTAAAGCGTGTGAAAATAATGTGGATTAATTATCCACATATGCCAACTGGTGCAAATGCAGAGAATAAGTTTTATGATGAGGTCATTGCTTTCGGCAAGCGCCACGATATCCTTATTGTAAATGATAACCCTTACAGTTTTGTGCTTAACGAAAAGCCGATAAGCATTATGCGTTATAACAATGCTAAAGATGTGTGTTTAGAATTAAATTCTCTAAGCAAGACCTTTAATATGGCAGGTTGGCGTGTTGGTATGTTGGTAGGGAGTTACGATCATATTAGCGCGGTTTTAAGAGTAAAAAGTAATATGGATTCTGGAATGTTTTATGGTATTCAGAAAGGAGCAATAGAGGCTTTGAAATGTTCAGATATGTGGTTTGTAAGTTTAAACAATGTCTACCAGCAAAGACGAGAGTTGATTTGGAAATTAGCAGAAGGTCTTAATTGCACTTATGATAAAGATGCTACAGGATTATTTGTATGGGCAAAATTACCTCCACATATAAAATCAGAAGAATTTACAGATTTGGTATTAAAAGAACATTCAATTTTTATGACGCCAGGAACTGTTTTTGGAAGTAATGGTGAAGGCTATGTGCGGTTTTCATTATGTGCGCCAGAAGATGTGATTAAAGAGGCGATAGCAAGAGTATGAAAAGTGAACAAAGGAGAGCCGTAGTTAACAGTAAAAGTGTGCAAAATAATTAAAAGGAACAAGTTCCCTTTCCTTTGGAAAGGTTTAGGAATAGGATAATGAAGAACGTTTTTGTCATAGGAGTTGGATTAATAGGTGGGAGCTTTGCCTTGGATATAAAGCAATTACATCCAAGTAGTACCATTTTTGGTATAGACAAAAATGACGCACATTTAGATGAAGCGAAACGATTAGGAGTCATTGATGAAAAGGCAGATATTGAAGATTTAGGTAAGGCTGATTTAGTCGTATTGGCTATTCCAGTTGATGCGGCCTTAAAAGTATTACCACGTGTTTTAGACCATATTTCGGACACTGCCATTGTATTTGATGCAGGGTCGACCAAAGAAGATATTTGCGCTAAAGTAAAAGATCATCCTAACCGCAGAAATTTCTTAGCAGTTCACCCAATTGCAGGTACAGAACATTCTGGACCAAGTGCAGCGATATATGGGTTATATAAAAACAAAACAAATATTATTTGTGAGGTTGAAGAAACAGCATTCAAACTTCAGGAAAAAGCATTAAAACTGTTTTCGGACTTAGGAATGCGTATTCGTTATATGAATCCTAAAGCACACGATAAACATATAGCTTATGTGTCTCATTTATCTCATATTTCTGCTTTTATGTTAGGGAAAACGGTGATTGAAAAGGAGAAAAACGAACGCGATATTTTTGATATGGCTGGCAGTGGATTTGAAAGCACAGTGCGTTTGGCAAAAAGTTCTCCAGCGATGTGGACACCTATTTTTGAACAAAACCAAACCAATGTTATAGAAACTTTAGGGGAGTACATCAATAACCTACAGCATTTTAAAAAGCTAATGGAAGATGGCGATTTTGAGGCAGTCTATAAAGAAATGGAAACAACAAATCATATAAAAGATATATTAAACGGAATACAATAAATAATTAATAGCAATACTCAAAAACGAAATGCCAAAGGCTAATGCAATTAAAAATATTGGAATTTGGAGTTTGATTTTTGGAACTTTAAAAACATATGGAGAATAAAAAAGAAATGAGAACATGGTTGGATGATATGAAACTAGATCATCCATTAGTAATAGCAGGACCATGCAGTGCAGAAACGGAAGAACAAGTATTGAAAATAGCTCACGAGTTAAAGGATACAGATGTTAATTACTACAGAGCAGGTATTTGGAAACCGAGAACGCGTCCCGGGAATTTTGAAGGCGTAGGTTCATTAGGCTTAAAATGGTTGCAAAAAGTAAAAGCAGAAACAGGTTTAAAAACAGCGACAGAAGTTGCAAATAGAAACCATGTAGAATTGGCTTTAGAACATGATATCGATTTATTGTGGATTGGCGCACGTTCTACGGTGAGTCCTTTTATTATGCAAGAAATTGCGGATGCTTTAGAAGGAACTGATAAAATTGTGTTGGTTAAGAATCCAGTAAACCCAGATTTAGCCTTATGGTTAGGTGGTATTGAAAGATTACATACTGCTGGTATTAAAAATTTGGGAGCTATCCATAGAGGGTTTTCGACGTACGAGAAAACTAAATATAGAAATATTCCTGAATGGCAAATTGCTATTGAATTTCAAAATAAGTTTCCAGACTTGCCTTTAATTAATGATCCATCACATATTACAGGAAAGAGAGATATGATTTTAGACGTGTCTCAAACGGCTTTAGATCTTAATTTCGATGGCTTAATGATAGAAACACATTTTGATCCAGATAACGCGTGGAGTGACGCTGCACAGCAAGTTACACCAAGCGCATTGGTTAGAATTATGGAAGATCTTAGAATTAGAAAAGAATCAGATCCTGAAGCAGCATATAATTCAGAACTTAATAACTTAAGAGCTCAGATAGACGTTGTAGACAACCAAATTATTGATTTATTAGGGAAACGTATGAAGGTTGCTGATGGTATCGGTAAACTTAAAAAGCAAAAGAATGTTCAAGTCTTGCAAAACAAGCGTTGGAACGAGATTTTAGGTAAAATGGTATTAGAAGGAGACGAAAGAGGATTAAGTGAAGAATTTATTTTACGCATGTTTAAAGCGATTCACCAAGAATCAATTAACCATCAAGAAAAGATTATTAATCATTAGAAGATAGATGGTTTTATAAAAAAGGGTAAGGTTGCGCAAATCGCAAGCCTTACCCTTTTTATTTTATGATTTAGTTCATACTAAAAAATATAGTGTAGTTATGTTTTTATTAGGCCTCATAAATATTAGGTTTAATCAAACAATTAATAACTCGGAGACAGCTGTATTGGTGGCTCAAGTAGCTTTGATTTCAGGAACTTCTTTTTAATGTCGGCAGTTACAGATACGAATGCAATAGGAGATTATAAATTTAAAAATTATGTGAAATTTGATACACTTTTAGTAGTGCTATTCTTTGTTTTATCCCTAATTTTAAATTCTTTAATTAGGTTCTTTTATCTATAAAAAATAAGTTCGATATTTAAATTAAATGCCATGAATAAACTTCTAATTTTCGCTTTAGTATCATTGTGTTTTTTAGTACCATCGAATGCCCAAGACTTATCAGAAATCTATGAGAAAGTCAGCCCATCTGTAGTTGCAATTTTTACAGAAGAAAAAACAATAATAACCACTGAAAATAATGACACTCAATCTGTGACTAATAGTGGCCTTGGGTCTGGTTTTATGATTTCAGATAAATTAATAGTTACAGCGGCTCACGTTATTAAAGTTTCTGAAAGATTGACTGTGCAATTTTCTGATGGCGAGACAATACCTGCAAAAGTGATAACGGCATATAATAGTGCAGATATTGCTTTAATAGAGCTGTTTAGACCAAAGATGAATGCTACTACTGTAAAGTTTGGTGATTCTGACAGTATGAAAATTGGGCAGCGAATATTTGTAATTGGTGTGCCTTTAGGGGTTGGGTTTTCCATGTCTTCAGGATATGTAAGTGCTATTGATAAAAAATATTTAGGAAAAAACCCTTTTACAAGTACTGAATTTATTCAGACTGATGCGGCAATAAATCAAGGTAATTCTGGTGGGCCGATGTTTAATTTAAATGGCGAAGTTGTTGGAATAGTGAGTCATATAAAAACGATGTCTGGTGGTTCTGATGGCATAGGCTATGCTTCAAGCTCTAATTTAGCTTCAAAATTATTACTTAAAAATAAAATGCCATGGTTTGGTGCAGATCTTCATTCTTTGACTTTAAAAGAGGCAAAGTTATTAAACTTACCCCAATCACATGGGCTATTAGTTCAAAGGGTGTCATCATCAAGTATTTTTTACAAAATGGGTGTTAAAGGAGGCGATATTGAGGCAACTCTTGGTAATCAAATTCTTTTACTAGGAGGCGACATTCTCGTAGCTTTTAATGATATTGAATATGATATAAATGACGAAACACTGCTAAAACTTGCTGAGTTTGCAACTGGTTTATCAGAGGGTCTAAATTTTAATATCACCATATTTCGTGAAGGTAAGATGCTGAAACTTACATATAAAGAATAGCCATCTAGAGCTGTCATTGTAATACTAAAGATTTAGCTTCTGAGTTATTGTATACGCTCTGTCGAGTCTTCACAGGACTGCTTAATCTTAATGTGGCAGTTACAAATAATATCCGAGCTTATATAGTCTTTATATGCCCAACCATTCCTTCTGTAAGTGCTTTTTAATAGATTATTTATCATTAGAAATAAAACGGGTCAAACGGAATCGATTCATGTAATATAACGCCAGTCAAACTCAATTTTAAGAGTTTTTTCAATTAGAAAACCCGAATCAAAATTAAATTAGGGGTTACCGTTTTGTTTTAACGCATAATTTAGAATTGAAATTATTATTTTTATAAAAAATAGAATTCATGGATTTAGTTTTAGGTATAGACATAGGAGGAACCAAGACCAAATTAGGTTTGGTTAATAAACAGGGGCATAGTATTGTTAATACCTTTTTTAGAACAAAGGAATATCCTGTGTTGACGGATTATTTAGATCGAATAGAACGCGCTGTTGAAGAACTAAAAAAGCTATGTAATGACGATGATAATCTTTTAGGTATTGGCATCGGAGCGCCTAATGCATCAAGCAAACGAGGCACCATTGAAAACGCCGCTAATCTAATTTGGAAAGGCATCGTACCTTTGGTTGAGCTGATGAGCCAAAGGTTTGATGTGCCGATAAAGTTGATGAATGATGCAAGTGCTGCGGCTCTAGGAGAAATGCTATTTGGTAATGCCAAAGATATGGACGACTTTATCGTAATTACTTTAGGCACAGGGTTAGGAGCAGGTATTGTTGCAAATGGTACATTAATCGAAGGCTATGACGGTTTTGCCGGAGAACTCGGACACGTAGATCTAACTATGGGTGATGGTCGATTAACCGGATTGGGCGTAAAAGGTGGATTAGAGGCTTATGTCTCAGCCACAGGACTAAAGCGCACTATTATGTATATGCAAAGTAAATATACCGATGAAAGTAGATTTAGAACTATCGCCTATAATGATTTACATGGTGAAGAAATCACCAAAGCCGCTGATGAAGGTGATGAGATAGCAATTAAGGCATTTGATTATACAGGGAGACATTTAGGGTTTGCATTGGCAAATTTCACTGCAATGACACGTCCTGAGGCTTTTTTCTTGCTTGGAGGTCTTACTGAAAGCGATAAATGGATTTTTGATTCTACAAAAAAATATATGGATAAATACCTTCTCGATATATATAAGGGTAAAGTTAAATTACTAAAATCTGGTATGCATGGTAAAAATGCGGCTATAGCTGGTGCAGCGGCATTAATTTGGAATGAAGAAAACCCTTAACTTTATATGATTTTGGACAACTATAAAAACATGCAGTTAGCTTATCATAAGCCAGATTGAATCAACTCTTATATTAAAACGAAATGGAAAAGAATACCAGTTTTAGAATAACCAATTTGGGTGAGCCTACTAAAACGTCACCCATACATCTAAGTAAGACTAAAGGCGATAATCTTTTTAATTTTATTGAAGATAGTGAAAGGATTTTAGCAGATGTTAAAATGAAAAATCTTGAGGTCGCTTTAGAAAGCAAAATGCAACCTGATTCTTATGAGCGCTCAGGACCTCGTGAAATAGTTTTTTTTGATGGAGAACATACGACAGCGGCTATTGTAACCTGCGGAGGACTTTGTCCAGGGATTAATAATGTTATTCGAAGTTTGGTAATGGCGTTGCATTATTTTTATAAAGTAAAACGAGTTGTTGGAATTCCTTATGGCTACGAGGGTTTAAACCCTGAAATTGGTCACAGCTTCATTGAACTTAATCCAGATAAGGTCAAGAATATCCATGAGTTTGGAGGCACTATTTTAGGATCTTCAAGAGGTCAACAAGATGTGTCTGTCATGGTAGATACGCTTGTGGCAAATAATATCGATATTTTATTTGCGATTGGCGGTGATGGTACTTTAAAAGGAGCAAATGCTATTGGTGCTGAAATCATAAAGAGAGGTTTAAATATTTCAGTCGCAGGAATTCCAAAAACCATAGATAATGATATTGATATTATTGATAAATCTTTTGGTTTTGAAACCTCCTTTGATGTGGCTTGTCCAATAGTTAGAGATGCCCACAATGAAGCGAACGGTGCCTTTAATGGAATGGCTATTGTAAAATTAATGGGAAGAGATAGTGGTTTTATTGCAGCTTCGACAGCACTTTCTATGCCTGTCGTGAATTTTGTTTTGGTTCCAGAAATGGATTTTCAATTGGAGGGAGAAAACGGGTTTCTAGAAAATTTAAAAAAACGATTACAACTGAAAAAGCACGCTGTTATTGTTGTTGCCGAGGGTGCAGGTCAACATTTATTTGAAAATAGTAGCAATGAAGTAAAAGACGCTTCTGGAAATATTCAACATAAAGATATTGGTTTATTACTTCAGCAACGCATCAAGGCGTATTTTAATAGCACAGCTATGAAAACAACCATTAAATATATAGATCCAAGTTATATCATAAGAAGTGCACCTGCAAATGCTAACGATAGTCTTTACTGTAACCGTTTAGCTTACCATGCCGTTCATGGTGCAATGGCGGGAAAAACGAATTTTGTCGTAGGGAGTGTGAATAATAGATTTGTGTATATCCCCATTACAGATGTAACCAAAAAGAGAAAAAAGATAGATATGGAAGGTGAATTTTGGTTTGGAGTTTTACAGAGTACAGGTCAGTCTTTTTCGATGAAGTAGGCCTGACTTTTTGATTTTATTTGTATCATAAAAATCTAAATTGGCTTTCTAAGACCATTTATCATTTAAAATTGCCGTAATAAAACGCCTTTTTTTACTTTCTACTTCAACAAAAATAGCAGGTTTAGGAAGTCCTTATTAAAAAATAGTTGTAAAGTAAACTAAAAATAAACCGTAACTAATGCTATGCTTTATTTTTCGCAGAAAGTAAAAAACCATCATTTTATTACAGTAATTTCAAACAAAAACTGCAATGAAAAGTATTTTACGCTTAGTCTAGGGCTATAAACATGTATTCTTAATGCATTTCAAGGGCACTAAAGGTGAATATGTTATTTGTGAAATAGCCCCTTTTCCTTAGTCTGCATTCCATTCCCAACCATTCCTTCTATAGATGCTTTTTAATATATCATTAAAATTGTTGAGATGTGTTTGATAATGTGCTTCTGAAAGAACAGGTTGTATCTTAGTGTTCATTTTTGTAACAAGTTTTTCTAGCTCTACCTTAACCTCATCATTTGTGAAATCTTTATCCTTGTCATTTAAACGTTGTATGTCATAAACATAGTGCAATAAAAGTCTGTAGTATTCTTCTTCAACCTCTTCAGATAAATTCATTTCTTGGGTTTTATCATAAAAGTGTAATTGAAGATTAGCTCTCTCTTCATCTGAGAAAATTTGTACTTTATTCTTTTCTAAGTCAATTTGCTTTTGTGATTTTTGCCCATAGCTATTTACATAAAGAGACAAAAATAAAATAGTAAGTAAAAGTTTTAAGTGTTTCATTTTTAATTTGTTTTTAAAGATTGATTAATATATTTCCCTACAACTATGGCGGTTAAAATCACTAAATAAAATTGACCTAAAAGTGCAACAAGAACTGCTGCCTTTTGCGCTAAACTACTTACTGGTATTATCTCACCGTATCCTATCGTTAATAAGGTTACATAACTAAAATAGAGTAACTGATCCGCTAAATCACGTTCAATATTAGGATCATTAATTAAACCTGAGAATGAATTAGGATCTAACATTTCAATGGTTAGAAACATAAAAAAAGCTAAAAGTCCAAGTGAAATATAACCACTTATTAGGCCAAGTATAACATTCTTGTTTACATCTTTGGCATGCGTCACTTGTTTTATAATCTCTAAGGACACTACTGCATAAAAGGCAAAAAAACAGGCTAATCTCAAAAGGCTGAATTTTTTATAGAAGTATAAGTCAAGAATATCAATGATAAAAATAAAACCACTTAAAATGAGAAGACCCGATAAAAAGATAAAGAGGCGTTTTTTATGAGATACAAAAACGACACCTACCATTAGATTTAATAAAAATAATAATGGTGAAATCCAACTTTCAAACCAACCTAAAGGCACAATTAACGACCCAAATAAAATAGCCATTTGTGAAAATAGAAATAATTCGAATCGAATGGGAAATAGCTTCTTTAACATTTGAGATCATTAACTATCCTTCAGAATAGATTCATTAAATTCATAATCTTTATAGCTCACTTTAAATAAAAGGCTGTAGAATGATGGGATAAATAATAAAGTAATCACAGTCCCAAATAGCAGCCCCACCATAATACTTATGGCCATACCTTCCCACATTTCTCCTCCGCTAAGATATAATGGTATAAGGCCAAGGACAGTCGTGAAAGTAGCTAAAAGTATAGGCCTAAAGCGCTGCAGGCATGCGGCAATTATTGCGTCTTGAATTGGGCGTTTCAATTCACTTTCTTCGATTTGAATTCGGTCGATTAGAACAATGGCATTATTAATGACAATACCCGCTAGTGAAATCACACCTAAAAATGGCATAAAACCAAAAGGCTCTTGAAATATGAGCAGTCCTATTACAACACCAATAATTCCCAATGGAATGGTTGCAGCTACCATAATTGTTTTACGAACGGAGTTAAACATTATGATTAATAAAAGAATGATTATAAAACCAGATAATGGCAAATAGCCAATTACGGCACCCATATTCTCAGCTGTGTTTTCTGCATCACCTCCAAATTTATAAGTATAGCCCTCTGGCCATGACGCTGTAGCTTCTTCGATCCAAGGTTTTACTTCTTTCATGATAGCAGAAGCATTTCCAGATGCATTTAACTCACTACTTACAATAATTGTTCTGTCGATATCTAAGCGTTTAATTTTCGAATATTGCCATTCAGGTTCTATAGACGCTACTTGAAGAAAAGGCACACTCTTCCCAGAATTTTGAGCGTAAATATTTAAAGTCTCAATAGATGCAAGCGTTTGCTGTTGGCTATCATTACCTCGCATCATTATAGGAATTGATTTATCATCTTCTCTATATTCACCAGTTTTAAACCCATCCAATACGGTTTGTAACGATGTGGCGATATCTGCACTAGAAATTCCCGCTAATTGCGCCTTGTTTTGATCAATATTGATAACGAATTTTTTTGTTTTAGGACCCCAATCATCTTTAACATTTTTAGTACCAATAATTGTGCTTAACTTTTGTTTTGTTTGAATCGAAAGTGCCGCTAAAACATCTGGATCATCTCCAGATATTTTTATTTCAATTGGAGTTCCACCACCACCAGAACCTAGGAGTCCAACTTTTACATCGGCATTAGGGAAATTATTAAAACAATAAGTATCTAATTTTTCTACAATCTCATTGTTATAAATAAAATCGGAGGTGTTAATGAGCATATGCGCATAGCTCGCATCTGGTTCATCCGTAGTGTATCCTAAATCATAAGATTCTGGACCTGCACCAACATAAGAGGACCAATCGCTAATACCATTAGGACGTTCTTTAGTTACTAAAAGCTCTGAATTAATAAAGGCTTCAATCCCTTTAACCGTCTTTTTCGTAGCTTCTATGCGCGTGCCTTGAGGTAAATTAATATCAATAGTTACCATATTTCGATCACTATCAGGAAAGAAAATAAAGGAGACATAAGTAAAGCCTTTTAATGATAGAAGGAAACAAAGCACAATGACAACGAGCACTGATCGCTTATAGGATAAAGCAAATAAAATTAAATCTTTGTAATATACTTTTAGTTTATCAATTCCTTTATCAATAAGACTAGGCTCTTTTGTGCCTTTTGGAGTCACTTTTAGAAAGAGAAAGCATAACAAAGTGATAACGGTCAGTGCTAATATCCATGACGATAATAGCGCCATAGTAATGACCACAAAAATAGGTCCTACAATATCACCCATAGTGGATTCGGCTAAATAGAACGCTAAGAAAGCTGCAGATGTAGTTAACGTAGAAATTAAGAGTGGCGTAAACAATTCGCCACAAGCATCAACAGCGGCTTTTTTTGCGTCTATGCCATTTTCCATTTTAACCATGATGGTTTCGGCAACAACAATGGCATTATCTACCATCATACCGAGAGACATAATCAATGCGGCTAATGTCACCTGATTTAAGCCCATGTCAATCACACCCATTAACATTAAGGTCATAATTGTAACCATAGGAATTAAGCTCGCTATGATGCCACCAGTTCTAAGTCCTAAAAAAATGAGCATCACGATTAAGACAATGACAATGGACTGAATTAAATTAACGATAAAATCACTGATCTTAACGTCAATATAGGTGTCTAAAGACGATAAGCGTTTTAATTCTAAACCTACGGGTAATTTACGTTCCCAAGTTTTTATTACCGCGTCAATATCTGTACCTAACTGAATGACATTTGCCCCTTCTTTGAGGCTGACATGCATTGAAATTGCAGTTTCGCCATTCACGGTAACGACCTGACTTGGTGGGTCTATATAGCCTTTAACAATTTTAGTGATATCACCTAAATACACCAACTGGGTTCCATCTCCTACGGGAACCAACATGCGTTCTATATCTTTTACGGAATTAAAATTACCCGTAGGTTCTAATATAATGCGTTCGTCTTCTAAGTTTACTTGCCCCCCTGAACTTAGTATATTTGTTGAGGCAATAACACTTTGTAATTTAGATGCAGACAAACCATATTCCTTTAATCTAGAATTATCAAATTCTACAAATACACGTTCATCTTGTTCACCACCAATTTCAACCTTAGCGGCCAACTCCAATTTAATTAAATCGTCCTTAATATCATCTACATAATCTTTAGCTTCAGCATAAGAAAACCCGTCCGTAACTAAGCCTACCGCAATACCAAAAACTTCACCTATTCCATCATCATTTAAATCTGGTTTTATGCCTTCAGGTAAGCCTTGTATTTGATCTAATTTTCGACGTAATCGATCCCAAACCGCTTGCAGATCTTCTGGGTTAACCTCATCTTTTAACTGAACAGTAACTACAGATAATCCAGAACGTGAAGTACTGGTAACCTCTTTTAATTCTGGAAGCTCTTGAGTTACCTTTTCCACTTTATCTGTCACTAATTGCTCTACACGTTCTGGGCTAGAGCCTGGAAATGACGATACAATAGTTGCTACTCTAACCGTATAAGGAGGCATACTGTCTCGAGATAAAGACTGATAGAGAAACAATCCCATTATAAGTATTGTTCCTAAAACAGTAAAGGTGATTCGGTTACGGTTAATTGAAAATTCGGCTAAATTCATTTAGTTTATTTTTACTTCTTGACCATCTAACAGTGTTTGCAAACCTGCAGTTGCTACTTTTTGATCAAGCTTTAAACCTGATTCTATTTTAAAACCTTCTGGTGTTAAATCACCGATAGTAATAGATTGTTTTTTTACGGTCGCTTTATTGGAATCCCCTTCAACTAAAAACACAAATCGACTCTTGCCATCTTCTCCAACTGCACTCGCAGGGACAACAATTACATCTTTGACCAAACCTTCGTAAACAAATTCAAACATTACATTAGCAGCCATCCCACTTTTTATGCGTTCATCAGCATCTGTTACCATTACAGTAACAGGATACGTAGATGTGTCTCTATCTAAAGCTGGCGCTACTTCTGTTATTATAGCGTTAAACTCCCCTTCTTTTAAAGCTGAAAATGTCACCTTCACCTTCATACCTTTTTTTACCGCATTAATAACTGATTCTGGAAGCCCTAATGAAATCTCAATAGCTGTTCCTGCATTTAAAACCCCAATAGCTTGACCAGGGGTTACATTTTCATCGACTTCGGCAGTTACCGAAGCAATAGCACCGTCTTCTGGTGCATATAAGTAACCAAATTGTATTTGATCTTTCTGAATAGCGACACTTCGCTTTGAAGATTCAAAACTGGCAACAGCGGTGCGGTAAGAGTTTTTTGCATCCTCATAATCACTTAATGACGAACTCCCTTTTTCATATAATTTCTTAACTCTATTCAAATTAAGCTTAGTCGTGTTCATCTGTGATTCCGAACTATTTTTTTGCTCAATAGAAGATTCATAATTTAAGCGAGAAGATACATTATCTAAGCGGCCTAAAAGGTCTCCTTTTTTAACCTGCTGCCCTAACTTCATATTAAGTTCTGTGATAATCCCTGTATTTCTAAAACTAAGATTAACGACTTTTTCAGTTTTTGCTGTACCACTAAAAGAGCGCAATTTATCGCCTCCTAAATAGCCTACTTTTACGTACTTAACAGGTCTAACGGGTGCTATCTCTACTTTTTCTTTTTTACCACAGCCCATTAGGAATAGTAGAACGAATACTCCAATGAAACCATAATTTTGTTTTAACGTAACTTTCATCTTTAAACCTTATTAATTATTACTACTGTATTCTAAAAATCGATTAATAAATTCTTGTTTTTCCTCTTGAGTTTCTAACAAAAAGAAAAAGCCTATATAGCGCTCCAATTGCATTGTTCTCAGTAAATAATTATAATTGGCTGTAGAACTAGATAATTGGGATTCTAAATAATTTATTTGCGCATCAAGCAACTGAACAATATTTACAGCCCCATTAGCATAAGAGGTTTGTGTTAATTCTAAAGACTCTTTTGCCGTTTCTTCAGCTAACTTGGATAACTGAATATTAGCTATTTGATTTACCAATTCAAGAACAGCATTATTTATATTTCTTTGGACTGTAAGCCTCACATTATCTTGAAAAATGTTGATTTGATCCTTTTGAATAGTGGCAATTTGCTTATTAATGTTTTGTCTATTTTGATCAAAAATAGGTAGTTTCAAACTCAAACCTACATTGTAATACCCTAAAGGCGGAACAGCAAAAATTGGAGGAAATTCAGTACCTACTCCAGACCTGCCCAACTCATAGTTATATTGACCTTGTAGTGCTATGGTTGGTAAAAGTCTTCCTGCACCATAGAGCCTTTCACTGCGCTCAACAGCCTCCAAATTATAATCTAGAACTTTTAACTCGGGCGCATTATTAATGGCTTCTTGTACTAAAAAATCAACAAAAGGTTTCTTTAATGTAGGGTCATCAATGAACGCTCCTAATTGCTGATAATTATAGGATTCAAAAACACCCTTGCTAAGTTCTGCCTCTTCAACATCAATTTCTGTATCAACAGGGTTATTCAAAATTTGATTTAATTCAAAAAATGATTGACTTAATTCATTTCTTGCTTCAATCAATTCTTGCATGTTTTGCGCCATTTCACTTCTAAATCTTAAAACATCGGATTTACCTGCTTGTCCTGCTTCGTAATTCTCCTGAGCAATTTTTAAATTGTACTTTGTTAAATCTAAATTCTGACTTCGTATAGAAACACTTGTTTTAAGAATTAATGTTTGGAAATATATACTAGATGCCGTAAACACCGTATTTAAAGCTTCACTATTATAATTTTCTTGCTGCGCCTTTTGTAATGCTTTTTGAATGGTAATATTAGCGCCTGCTTCATTTGAAAACACCGTTTGCGTCAAATTCACATTGGCATTAGCTCTCAACTCCGGGTTTTGACCTGCTGATGCTGCTGCAAGCTCAGGGTCTACATACGCGCCTGTTGCTCCAACTGAAAGATTAGGTAAGTAATTACTTTTGGCAGTCCTAACGTCTTCCTCACTTAAAAGAACATCTTGTCTGAAAGTCTCAAGCTCTAAGTTTTCAGCAATGGCCTCCTTCATCACATCAACCAAATTATATTTTTTGTCAGCTGATTTTGATGTAGGATTCCCTATCAAATTAGTTGTAGCGATAAGGCTATATTTTAAAGGAATACCAATTTTTTCAGCAGTATTGTAATTAATTGACAGGTTTTCATCGATGTCAACTTTTACGGATAAATCAGATAAATCTTCCCCTAAGATTGCACTTTCAACGGTTAAGGCAATACGTCTGAAATATTGATTTAATTCAGATTGGTCGTGATTGGAAGCCATCAGACCATTTTGCACATCTTTAATTGTTGTAGCCGTTATAGATGGTAATTTTTTTTCAATTAAGACATTAGCCAATTTAACAATTTCATCACTTGTGAGATAAAAACCGCCAGCCAAATAAATACCATCATAGCCATCCAAATTCTGAATCATATCAGAATAGCCACTAAATGGGATAAGCGTTATATCAATATTGAGCTCTTTAGCAATCGCATTAAATGTAATGGCTAAGGGTTCATTTTTCATAAAACCTTCCTCAATTAAAACACCTATGTTTTTAGAATTAGCAATTTCATTTAAAGTTCTTAAATCATTTCTATACGACTGAGGTGTAATAATAGCCGTGAAGTTTTCAATATTAGTTACTAAATCATCTTCTAAACTGTCTAATATCTCCCGACTTGCAGCACCGAATAAAATAGTTGGTTTCGGAAAGCTAGTCTGTTTTGCAAGAGCTCTGTTATTTGTGACACCAAACGAAATAATAATATCAGCTCCTCCTATTAATAAGGTATTGTAATTTTGCTCTGCCACGCCCAAATCAAAATCATTCATAAGCACCATGGATTCAGGGAAATTCAATTCTGCATCCTCTCCAACAACCGCCATGATTTCTTTTTTAAGTGCAGTCAATAAGTTTTTAACTTCACCAGTGTTTTTCTCGAGTAGAATACCTACACTAAACTCAGATTTAGTTTGTGCTACTATTGATAAGGAAAAAAGCAATGCAAATAAAAAAAAGAAGTTTTTAAACATTTTCATTTTAATTTATTATGAAGTGAAAATACCGCTTATAAAATTAACCCCAAAGGCTTGTGTAAGAGTACAATTGGAAATCATAAATGTTAATAACATATTTGTCGTTTTGATTAGGAGCAAATTGATTAAAAGGATTTGTGAGATTGTAAGCCAATTTTAATTTGTTTTAACTGACAAAAACTAACTGTAGAAAAAATTAGACAAAAAGCAAGTAACAATAAAGAAGGCATTCGGTTAAATTTTGTTAAGTTAAATGACAAAAATAGCATAATTTGAGTGGGTGACAATATTTA
>JAWUVW010000109.1:0-24189 GCA_034112185.1 Flavobacteriaceae bacterium
TTTTTTATTACTATTAAACTCTGAATAAAGGCTTTGTAACGCCTTTTGTTCTTCAACGGAATCAATTCTGCTTGTATTCCAGTTGCTAACTTGAAGTGCAATCAAAATTCCAATAACAACTAATAGAATTTCTCCAATAGCGTATTTAAAGTATTTCCCAGTTTTGTTCTCCATAAGTAGGTTTTGGCGGATTTTCCGAAAGAATTTTATCAGAACAATTACTCTTTCCCCTTTATAATAAGTGCAGGTATATCTAAAGATTTGTATAAGCTGTTATACGCTTTCATCTCAGTGCCTATAATAGCATCACGTTCATTTTCATACACTTGCCAATCTTTTAATAAATCGTTAAATCGTTCCGTAGCACCATTTGTAACTTTAGGGTCTGCCTGATCTAGATAACTCTTAAGCTGAATAAGTTGTGCATTGAGTTTATTATTAAAATTAATGACATCTTGAAACGTTTTTTGTTTGGCTTGAATTAAATTTTCTTCCCAACTATTAATACGCTTGGTTAATGCCTCTCCTTTTTCCATCAAAGGTTTAGCGTTCTCATTATCTTTTAAAAGTTTAGCATAAGAATCAAGCTGCGTTTTAGCCGATCGCATTTGGATTACAGACTCATGCATATCTCTTATCGTATTCTCAATTGTTATGAGCATTTTTTGTTGCTGTACAAAATCTTGAAGAGACGAATTAATCGCTGGATTAGGAAGCATAGTGATTTCTGTTTCAACAACATCACCTTCTAATGTTAAGCGTAGCGTATAGTTACCAGGTGCAACACTAGAGCCAGAAAGCCCACCCATAACAAAAACTTTATTTATAGCGGGTAATGGCTCGCGATCAAAACCCCAAGTAAAACGATTAAAACCCATTTTTGATGGTAAAATTTGAGGTTTAGACGGCCCTCCTGGCCAGGATTTAAAATCTTCAGGTTTTTTGTTAGTGAAGGTTCTAATAATCTTTGAGTCTTGTAAAACCTCTAATTTTAAATCTAAAGTATCTGCTTCTTTATCTAAATAATAATCGAAAGTGACACCGCTTTCTGGATTTTGTCCGTGCCCCATAGCTTTAGAGATACCACCAAAAATGCGATACGTTGCTTTTGGTTTGAATAATTGCAGGGATCTATTATCAGAATTTAGACTTTGTAATACCCCTAAGTCATCTAAAATCCAGAATCCACGACCCGATGTTGCAGCCACCAAATCATTATCCTGAATTATTAAATCATTAATAGCCACAATCGGCAAGTTCAATTTTAAACGTTGCCAATGCCTACCATCATCGTTTGAAACATATAAGCCCGTTTCTGTCCCAGCATAAAGCAACCCTTCTCTTTTTTTATCTGCTCTAACAACTCTTACAAACCCATTAGGATCATCTAAACCATTTACAATTTTAGTCCATGTTTGTCCATAATCGCTCGTCTTAAAAATATAGGAGTTTAGGTCCATAGCTTTGTATCGCATTACAACCACATATGCTGTTGCAGGATTATGCTGAGAAATATCAATACTATTAATAATACCATCTGTAATCCCTTTTGGAGTAATATCTTCCCAGCTTTGACCGCCATCTTTAGTAATATGTAATAAGCCGTCATCACTACCGGCATACAATACGCCTTCTTCATGTAATGATTCTACTAATGCGGTAAGCGTATTGTAATTTTCCCCACCAGCAGCTTCATTTGTATAAGGGCCTCCACCAGGTCCATGTTTTTCAGTTTCATTTTTTGTAAGATCTGGACTTATAGTCGTCCAGCTAAGCCCTTCATCTATAGTTTTAAAAACCACATTACCAGCATGATAAATAGTCCCTCTATTGTGAGGAGAACTTATAATAGGTGCATTCCAATTGTAACGATATTTGGCATCTTTTGGGGCAATACTTAATCCCAATTCTGGGTACTCCTTTATTGATTTTTGTTCCCTAGATGTTTTAGACCATTTGCTAATATTCCCTTGATATGTGCCCCCATAAACTGTTTCTGGGTTATCAGGATCAAAAGCTATAAAAGCACTTTCGCCACCAGCTACAGAATACCAATCCTTCCAATCGATTCCCCCATCGTTTGTGCGACTTGCAATAGCTATTGCAGAATTATCTTGCTGCCCACCATACACGTTATACGGCACCAAATTGTCGGTAATGACACGATAAAATTGGGCAGTAGGTTGGTTTTGTTGGGAGCTCCAACTTTTTCCGCCATTAAATGAAATATTGGCACCTCCGTCATTAGAGTTAATGAGATTGGTATTATCATTTGGATTGATCCATAAATGATGGTTATCCCCATGAGGAACTGGAATATTAAAAAAGCTTTTACCTCCATCAATAGATTTCATTACGGGTGCATTTAAAACATACACCACATTTTCGTTTTGAGAATCAGCAAAAATTTCCATATAATACCAAGATCGCGCTATATTAACGCGATTACTATTCACCTGCTTCCAAGTATCTCCGGCGTCATCAGAGCGATATACACCTCCCTTTTCATCTTCAGCTTCAATAACCGCAAACACGCGTTCTGGATTTGCTCTAGATACAGAGATGCCCGATTTACCAAAAGCTTCTGGCAATCCGTCTTTCATTTTTTTCCAAGTATCTCCACCATCATTAGATTTATATAAACCAGAAGCTTCACCACCAGACTCTATAATCCAAGGATAACGCTGATGCTGCCACATTGAAGCATATAAAACCCGAGGGTTCGTCATATCCATTGACAAGGAAGACGCTCCTGTAGTTTCATTAACTGACAATATATTTTCCCAAGTATTTCCGCCATCAGTAGTTCTATAGACACCCCGTTCTTTTGATGGTGCATATTGCGCCCCTTGCGCTGTAACATAAATAATATCCGGATTTTTTGGATGTATGATGACATCTGAAATATGCCGTGTTTTTTCTAAGCCCAAATGCGTCCATGTTTTTCCGGCATCCATAGATTTATAGACCCCATCTCCCATAGACGTCATAACACCACGAGCAGCATGTTCTCCCATACCAACTACGACAATATTAGTATCACTCTCTGACACAGCAATTGCGCCCACAGAGCCTGTTTTAAAAAATTTATCAGAGCTATTTAGCCAACTAAGACCAGCATCAGTAGTCTTCCAAACCCCGCCACCTGTGGACCCCATATAATAGACTTGTGGTTGGCCAATTACGCCACTCGAAGCCACACTTCTCCCACCTCTAAAAGGCCCTATATTACGCCATTTCAAACCATGAAATAGCGAGTCTATCAGTTTTATGGTTGGTTCTGTAGTTTTCTTTTTTCCTTTTTGGGCATGCGTAATTATCGGCAGCATAAGCATGCAAATAAATAATAGTTTTAGTATTTTCATAGGGTTATTTTTGGTTGGTTATTATAGAAGTTTTATGCGATATAGTATTTTTGTTTTCCATTAGATCTCTTCTTATAGGCCTGAAAAATTTAATCATTTTCAAGCTCTTTATTAATCAATTCTAAAATGGTTTTATTATTTTCTTTTACAACATGAGACTCAGTAATAATTGCTCTGATACCTGCTATTCGAAAACCACAATAGTCTTCAAGTTTTTTTGACATTATGAGATCCATGTACCTTGGCGGGTGTATGCTATTAGGAAGTTCAGCGTTCTCCAGTTTAGAAAATGGAAGCCTTGGAATATAGTCATGAATTACGAACCTGTTTTTTTTAACAAATTCTCTTGAGTTTAATTCATCTTCTCTTAGATCTGCAACAACATCTTGCCATTCAAAAAGTAAGGTCAATAATTCATCATTAGCAATGAGATGAATATCACCGGAAGATATTGCTGTTCTAAGCCCACCATTTCTTGGATCAAAAGTGAAATTGTACTGAATATTTCTAAATAATATATTTAAGGAGTCTTTAGAAACATGGTCAATACCTTTAGACCTTAAATCTAAAATATTTAAAGCGGCATTAGTTGCGTCATTATGATGTTTTTCTACAAAATTTATTTGATTAAGATTTTCGATAAACTCCGTTTTTAAGGCTTTAAGAACTTTAATTTTTTTAATATCTTTTTTAATATCTCCATTCCAATTATTAATCTGAAGCGCAATAAGAATCCCAATCACCACAAGAATAATTTCACCAATGGCGTATTTAAAATATTTACCTGTTTTGTTTTCCATAAGCAGTGATTTACGAATATGACGGAAAAATTTAATCATTCTAATAACTTAAGTTCAGTTTCAATGTCGTTTCTAAGCGATTTATTGAGACCATAAAACACAATTAATTTATCTAGTGTCCCGACATTGTTGTTTTTAAAAGCTACCATTTCTCTATAGAGTTCTTTTTTTAAATTTTCATCGTTGTAATTTATGATCGATACACTTTTATTTAAAGTTAAAGATTCAACAAATCGAATAACACCCGATGTATCCTCTAATATACTAAGAATGGCATTCTCTACATCCATTATACTTCTGTTCATCTTTTTTTGCTCATAATCATAATAGCGCGATATTTTTGATGTAACTGTATTATTAGAAAGTTGAAGTCCTTTCGATTTTAAAATTTCGTAAGCATTATTTATAGGGAAATATCTCTCAAAGGTTAAAAAATTGACCATATCTTTTTCTAAAGCGTCTTTACTTATGTTTTCTTTTTGCACATAGATGAGCATTTTTGCCACAGAGGATTTGGCTTTTTTTCTTTGGCTAATTATATCATTTAAAATGCTGGCATCCTCATTGAGGTTACTTAAAACTTCTTTTAAAACATAAATCTCTGTGATTTTGGTCTTTTTCATTTCATTCCAGTTATTAATCTGTAGCGCAATCAAAATACCAATAACCACGAGCACGATTTCGCCAATAGCATAAAGTAAATACTTTGTCGTTTTATTTTTTCTCATAAGGTCGAATCTAATTTTACGGTAGAACTTAATCCTAATTTAATATTTCGAACTCGATTTTTATCTGATCCAAATACCACTGCATATTTGATTTTTTATTGACAAAATTATATTCAGATAGTATCTAAAGAATTTGATCATGGTTCCTATGTATAGTGTCTATTTCTAATCAATGGATATTAAACCCTTGACGTTATACCTTTTATTGGGTCTTCAACTCCATATAGTCAAACACCAAATTACTCAGGGCGTTGACACCTGTCTTAAACCCATTATCGTCCATTAGGAATTGCGGCGTATGATGGTCTCCGATGGTGTTTGGATCCTTGCCTTTGGTCATTGCTCCAACGAAAAAATAAAGTCCTGGCACTTTTTGAGCAAAGAATGAAAAGTCCTCGGCATCTGTAATAGCAGAAATCAAAACCACATTGTCCTTACCTGCAGATTTTTCTAAAGTTGGCAACATCAATCCCGTTAACGTTTCATCATTGAAGGTTACCGGAAAACGCATGGAGTAAGGAAGTTCCACGATGGCGGTTGTTCCGGCAGCTTGTGCAGTAAACTCAACAATCTCTCGAATTCTTTTAAGCACAAAAGCCTCGTCTTCATTTGTAAATGTTCTGATAGTGCCCAACATTTCTACTTGTTCTGGTATGATATTGCTAAGATTTCCACCATTAATGGCCCCAATGGTTACAACTGCGGCGTTATTGGTTAATGCTACATTGCGACTTACAATCGTTTGTAAGCTAGTGATAATTTGAGCAGAAACCACAATTGGATCAATCCCAGCCCACGGAGATGAACCATGTGCTGGTTTTCCTTTAACTGTAATTTTCATATCATTAACGCTAGCCATAATGCCTGCTGATCGATATGAAATTTTACCCACTTCGGTACCAGCATCCATATGCAGTCCAAAAATGACATCCACTTTTGGATTTTCAAGAACACCTTCCTTCACCATTAAAGCCGCACCACCTTCTTCTCCTTTTGGTGCGCCTTCTTCGGCGGGTTGAAAGATAAATTTAATTGTGCCTTTTAAATCGGTCTTCATTTCCGAAAGCAGTTCTGCAACTCCCATTAAAATAGCAACGTGGCCATCGTGCCCACAAGCGTGCATCACAGAAGTTTCCTTACCATTATAAGTGCTTTTTACCTTGGATGCAAATGGCAAATCGTTCTTTTCTTCAACCGGTAAAGCATCCATGTCTGCTCGTAGTGCTACAACAGGACCTGGCTTATCCCCTTTTAGAATACCAACAACACCAGTCACACCTACTTTTGTTTGTACTTCTACACCAAGTGATTTTAAATGTTTGGCGATGAGTGCGGCTGTACGAAATTCACGATTCCCCAATTCTGGATTTTGGTGGATGTCGTGTCGCCAATCGATAACTTTCTGTTCGATCTTATCTGCGGCTTTACTGATGGCTGCGCTGTAGTCTTTAGTTTGCGCGAAAGTTATGCTTGTAAAAAGCATTAAAATGAACAGCGATAAAACGTTCAATATATCTTTAAGGTTTGGTCTGTTGATTTTCATTTCTTTAATGTATTATAGATTAATTATTTTTATGCTTTATTTTTCTGCACGTTTCTTTTTCAAAGTATGTCTTTTTTTATAGCTCAAATTACGCCACAGCCATTCTAATGGCCCAAAATAGTGATACTTAAGCCAAAGTGGACTTGCGATCAGTTGAAAAACCCAGATGAAGAAAACGATGTACAAAAGCTCATGACGCTGAAATTCCCCAAACAGCCCAAACCCCGCGCCTGTAAAAATGAACATGGCAAAGACTGAGTGCATTACGTAATTGGTCAGTGCCATCTTACCCACCGCTCCAAGGGCATTTTTCAACATAGCTAAAATTGGTAATTTACAGAGCAACATTATTGCACCTATATGTCCCATTGCAACCGCTACTCGACCTAAATCATAAGTAATATTGGATTTTGAAAAACTCAATTTCGAAAAGTTATTATCTAGTATCATTTGAACTTCATAATAATTAACACTCAAGCCGATGCCATAGCCTACGAGCGCCATAATGCTGTAAAAGCGATAGGATTTTACTGCAGAAAGTACCTTCAGTTTAAAAAACGCAATACCTAACAGCATCATGCTCAAAATATCCCAGACATCATAACGATAGAAATAATACTTTTCAGCATGCATATTTATAGGTGCTAAAAAGGCTACCACACCGAAATAACTTTTTTTCATGTTGGTATTGTATTCAGCAATAGCTTCTGGCGAGCGCTCTTTCTGAATTTCCTCCCATTTTTCAGATGCTTCTTTTAGTTCGTCGGTAAGGGCTTTTCCATCCGTTTTATAGTGCTCTACCAAAGCGACGTTTTCCATTAATTTAACATCAGATTTATAAGCCGCGTAATTCCAAATTGTGCCTATGGAAAATAAAATTAATGCCGAAATGATTAACTTTTTAGGCGCCATATTTCTAAAAGAATACACTAAAAAACCCATAAGCGCGTAGCTGTATAAAATTTCACCCGTCCACAGTAATAGATAGGCGTGAATCAGTCCAAAAAGAAGTAACCACATCAAGCGTCTAAAATAAATATCTGCGGCCTTGATGCCAGCACCCTTCTTTTCCATCCGGTCTAAAAGAATAAACATACCTGCTCCAAATAACAGCGAAAACAAGGCTCTCATAGTCCCTTCAAAAAGCATATTGGTGGTGATCCAAGTATAGAGATCCCATCCTGTAGCACCTCCCGATACTGTCGGGTCACCATAAGCACGTGCCAATGCCATCCCATTGATGTTCATTAATAATATCCCGAAAAGTACAATGCCACGCATCACATCTAAAGACTGAATACGCTCGAGTGCCTTTGATGGGGTCAATACTGTTTCTGATATTGGCATTTTTGATTGGTTTTAGTTAACGGTTAAAATTTAAAATATGTAAATTTTTACTGTTGCATTATGATATAAAAATTAGAAAAAAGAGCCATCATCCACATCTTTTATAAATTGAATCAAGCCTGAGAAATAAGCCTCAGGGTCATCATATTGGGACATATGTGCTGCCTTTGTTGTTAAACTACGTCCTTTTTGAACCTCAGTGCTCATCCATTCCATATATTTTGGATCCATGGTATCGTAAGTACCTCCAATCATTAAGGTTGGTATTTTCAATTCATTTAATCTCTTAGAAACGTCCCATCCTTTCAACGTTGCATTTCCGGTAACCCCAAATTCACTATAACCTTGCATATAGATGTAAATGTTAGGATTGAGGTGTGAGAAACTACGATTGACAAATTCTGGCCATTCTTCTAGTGGTTTGTGTAAGACGTGTTTGGTGTAATAATGTTGCATCACGAGTTCGGTATAGCGTGGGTTGCCGAAATCTTCGGCAGCTTCCATGGCTTTGATTTCTTTATAAACTTCTGGTGGTAGTTGAGGGCCTAAAACTTCGGCTGCATACTTTTCATATTCAGGAATGCTTGCCATCATATTCGAGATGACCAAACCTTTTAAATTATCCTGATACTTCAGAGCATATTCCATAGCTAAAATGCCACCCCAAGATTGTCCGAGTAAGTAAAAATTATCTTTATCAAGATTCAAGGCTTTTCGCACCTGTTCTACTTCCTCCACAAAATGCTCTATAGTCCAAAGGGTTGAATCGTTGGGTTTGTCACTATAATAACTATCCAATTGATCGTAATAGATGTATTCTATTTCTTCATTGGGTAAATAGCCATCAAAATTCTCAAAAGATTCATGGTTACCACCAGGACCGCCATGAAGCAATAGAACTTTCATTTTTGGATTGTTACCCATTCGTTTTGTCCAAACGTTGAATGTGCCTTTAGGCGTTTCAATAGGAATCATTTTAATACCACCTGTTTTTTGATCATCGCTATTGGAATAATCGAAATAGGACGATTGAGTTTCCGTTTCTGAAGTTGTGGTGATGGTTTTTTCATTACAAGCAAAAAGCACAAAAAAGAAAGAGATAACTAGTAAAATATTGGTTTTCATTGGATCTAGTTTTAATAAATTAATAAGCGTTCAAAAGCATCGAAATAGAGTGTCTCAGCTTGTTTCTATTATTGCATAAAATAGACCTTTTTGATTTTGCCGTTTTCAATATGATAGATGGCGGTAGCTTCTATAATTCGATTACCAAATTGTACGCGTTCCTGATCAATAACGGTGTTACCCTGAACGATGCGGTTGATTAATTCGCAATGCAGATTGGGTGTGTTTTCAAACATTTGAGCATACCCTTTTCTCATGGCTTCTTTTCCTTTGAATTGCAACTGGTCTGGAAAATTATAAACCTCAACATCATCTGCATAAGGTTCTAAAAAGGCATCGATATCTCTAAAATTGTAAGCGTTTAATTGGCGTTGTGCTAAATCTTCGGGTGTATCTTTTAGTAAATCTTCAGGGTTAAAAACTGCACCATTATTGATCACTTTATCTATTTTCGATAGATTTTCAAGGTCATCAATTGGGCTACCCTCTAATAAAATTAGATTCGCTTTTTTACCCACGGTAATACTTCCAAATTCTTCTTCTTTATCCAAAATTTTTGCTCCATTTATCGTCGAAGCCACGAGAATTTCCCAATTATTCATTCCACTTGCTTTCATGGCCTTTAGTTCTGCTTGATACGAAGAGACATGCAAGGTGCCAATATTTCCGGCATCTGTTCCTGTAGCAAGTGTTACACCAGCATCAGATAGGATTTTTAAGTTAGCCCTACTAATAGAATCTGATGCCTGCAACCTGGCTAACATTTGTTTAGAATTGCTTTGTGCTTTGTAGCCATTCACTAATAACGTATCTGATAAATGCTTTACATCTAAAAGGGTTCCCAATTGATCTGGTTCTGCTGTATTTAGTTCATACGATGAAAAATTAAGATTCTGCCCAAACGTCTTCACATAGCCCCCATGGACAATTAAAGTCGGACATAACACCACCTTATTCTTTTTCATTAATTGAACAAAATCTGGCTTAAGGATTTCGTCGTCAACACTATGCACCAAAAAATCAGCTCCATTTTCTACAGCTAACTGTGCTGTGATGCGCTGGGTAGCATGCACCGCTACTTTTAAATTGTGCTTATGTGCTTCATCAATAATAGCTTTAACAATAGGTAAATTTTTTCGAGCGCTCTCTTCTATTGCTAGTCCATCAGCACCCACGATGTACCAGATTTTGATAAAATCAGGTTTATAAGGCAATTGATCGTGTACGGATTTTTTGCCTTCTTCAATTGTTTGGGTCAATGCAAATGGCGTATCATTAGGAAAGTTTTCATAAACTTTAGGCCTATACGTAGTAGATAACGGTCCCGTCATATATATTGCTGGCGCAAAATCTTTGTCTTTAAACGCTTTACTTTTTTCTAGAAAGTACAGCGTAGATCCCACATCAAATACAGTGGTTATACCGTTTTTTAAATAGCGCCGTAATTTGGTTTCCATAGTGGTTTTTGAAAAATTAATTTCATCATCATAAGGAACAAATTTTTGTAAGTCAATGGCGTCTGGCCGCGTATATAATCCACCGTTTTGAGAAAAGTGAATATGTGCGTCGGTCAACCCTGGTGACAAATACTTTCCAGTACCATCAATAACAGTGGCGTTTTCTGGTATTTTAATCTTTTCACTTGATTGGATATTGCTAATCAAACCCTCAGTAATGACCACGGTTTGATTCGGAATCATTTTTTGGTTTTCAACATCAGTAATCGTGACGTTGGTAACATAAGTCTGTGAGTAAATTATTATAGAAAAAAGGAATGCAATACTTGTAAAAAGAACTGTTTTCATCTGTTTTTATTTATTTTATTTTAATTGATCTCAGTGCTGAGTGGTTTTTTATTTTGGTATTTAACGTTCTAAAAACACGGTTTAAAATTTAGTATAGCCGTCTTCAGAAGTACTGATATTGGTAAATTATATAGATAGTCACCTGGCGTCTAGGCCAAAATCTTGCTCTACGGATTTGTACCAATCGTCATCACTTGTAGCATTCCAATCCACCCATTGTTCATCGGTCATAGAGGAGCGCCATGCTATAAATGGTTCTGCGTCTGGCCCAACAGGGTGTCTTAATTTCCAGTTGTTACTTTCAGCAACCTCCAAAATTTTGTCTGCGACTAAAGTTGGTGGTGTTGGATGTTTTAGCGATGCTGAAAAAAGACCAGCTAGACGTTTAGAGTGCGGATAGATAGACGTTTCATCTTCAGAAATATCTACTGCCATTTTGGTATTGATGATGCCAGGTTCTATAATAGCGACCTTAATATTAAAAGGTTTTACTTCTTGTGCCAAGGCTTCACTAATCGCTTCAAGAGCAAATTTGCTCGCGGCATAGGCTCCCAAAGGACTATTTGAAATATGACCCGCAACAGAGGCTACGTTAATAATACAGCCTTTTTTGTGCTGTCGCATTTGTGGCAACACCGCCTTTGCACAACGCAGTACACCTAAATAATTAGTATTCATTACTGCTTCAAAATATTCCATAGGCATCTCTTCAACCGAACCATGGCGTTCAATTCCTGCGTTATTAATCAGCACATCTAAAGTACCATGTTTTTCGAGAATGGTGTCCATGCACTGTTTTACCGAAGCATCCGAGTCGACATCCATTTTACTAATGGTTATATCAAGCGCTTCTGTTTTAATGGTTTGCTTTAAATCTAAAGCTGCGTCAGGATTACGCATGGTGGCAAATACTTTATAGCCTGCACGGCCGAAAGTTAATGCCGTTTCAAGGCCAATGCCCTTGCTTGTTCCTGTAATGAGTACGGTTTTCATGTGTTTATATTTATTGTTTTTCAATGGTCACATGCTGTTCGCTATTAATAATTCCTTTGGATTATAAAACTTTTAGCATGCTCGTTTCATATTGTTTTTATTTTAAGATTATGCTATATCTTCAATTATGAAGCATTAGATTCTACTTCTTATTGTTTCTCAGCATCTGTCAACTTTTTAGTATCCACATATTGCTGAAAGACACTAATTTCACCATCGGTATTGCGTGTCCACAAATGTGTTGCTTGTGCATTATAAGATTTCCCTGTGTCTTTTACTTTAGCGTCATAACGTAAAGTTGCTAAAACCTTATGATCACTCATGTTGTGAAGTTGAATGTCCTTCAAATTAAAATACTCGTGATTAGCACCAAGACGCGCAAAAACACCATTTAAAATAGCATCTGGACCAATGTATGGATTGCCATCTGCTAAAAAATCACCTTCGGCTTCATTCCATTCAATATCAGGATGCATAGACCCAAGAACCGTTGACATATCGCCCGTTGCGAAGGCATTACACCGTTTATCAATGACTTGAATGTTTTGGTTATTTAACATTACTTTTGTTTTAGTTTATTTTTTAAATTGACTTATGCACTTCTAATTCGATCTCTATCATAAACTCTGGAATCGCTAATTCTTTAACCCCAAGCCAAGACCCTGTTGGGAATTGTTTTTTATAAATTTCAGTTCTGTAACCCGCTAATTCTAAGAATTTAGGCATATCCGTGGTAAACACATTTTCTACAACAACATCGTCAAACGTGCAGCCATAATGTTTTAAAATTTTATCTAAATCTGAATAGCAATTTTTCATTTGCTGTTCAAGGTTTCCAGCGGCTGTTGGGTTTCCTTCATCATCCATACTTACAGCTCCTGAAATTTTAATGGAATTACCAATTTTTACAGCGTGTGAGTAGCCATAGGCTTTTTCTACTTCTGGACGGAGCAAGAAGTACTCTGGGGTTTTGCTCTCCATATGTACAATGGTTTCCGATTTTTCTGCAGACATTTCCGTCTTTGATTTTTCAGTACAGCTTGTCAGCGACATAGCAGTAATTAAAATACTACCTAGCACTAAAAATTGAGTTATTTTGTCTATCGTGTTTTTAGTAGTCATAGTGTATGCATTTATCTATTCCTTTTTTTTATGAATCTATTACTTTTAAATTGGCAAATGATTAGTGCATTTGACTTAATCTTTATTTAATCCCTTTGCCGTACGATCTTCTTTTGCTGGTGGTGTCACCATTTTCGGTTTAACTTTCACTAGCTTCATTACCTCATCTACGACCTTTTCCATTTGAGGGTCACGTCCGTTTATTAACATGTTCGGATCATCCCAAATAGGAAAATCGGGTTTCACACCAACGCCTTCATCAAACCATTGCCCTGAATTGTAATACAATCTGGCACCAGGAACCGTTATTCCGCCGCCATCAATAAGCTGATGTCCTGTGGCAGGACCTACTAGAATGCCTATGGTGCGCTCACCTACAATAGGGCCAGCATTAAGTTCTCTGAATGCCCAAGGGAGTCCATCACCACCTGAGCCTGCCCAACCATTTATTAACATTCCCATAGGACCTGTGTTCGCTTTTGTTGGCATCCTAGTTACTTTCCCATGACGCCAATACAAATTATAAATTATAGGTCTGGTCATTAATTCAAGGAATCGGTCAGCCAATTGGCCTCCTCCGTTAAAGCGTTCGTCAATAATAAAACCTTCTTTATCGAGTTGACCGTAGTACATTTTCACCAAATCGAGCTGTCCTCTTCCAGACGTATTAGTCATATAAACATATCCAAGTTTGCCATTTGAAAGTTTTTCGACCATCAAACGATTGGTTTCAATCCAATCTAAATAGCGGACATTCCCTTCCTCATTAGCTGTTAAACACTTAACAACAATATCTATGGCATCACTCAATTTCCCAGTCTTACTTATTTTTAAAGCGACAGTTTTACCGTTAAGACCTTCAAAGGCCGCATAAGGTTCTTTATTTAAGGGTAACAGCATTCCATTTACTGAATGTATATAATCACCCTCTGACACATCGACACCTGGACGATCAAAAGGCGATCGATTTTCGGCATCCCATGGTGCTGGTTTCACTATTTTTTTAATTTTATAGCCCTTAGAATCCATAGCCCAGTCAATGCCTAAATAGCCTGTACTCACTCTATCAATAGTTTCATTATCTCCGCCGCGTGTATAGGTATGTCCCGCGCTTAATTCAGCCAACATGTTCGATTGCAAATACGAAATATCCCAGCGTGATCTTGCATCGTCTATGAGCCCACCATAACGTTTCCGCATCGCTTCCCAATCAACCTGTTGCATATCTTCATCATAAAAGAAGTCACGATATCTCCTCCAAGTATCATTGAAGATTTGACGCCACTCTTCTCGTGGATTCAGCTCCATAACCAAGCCATCTGTAGGTATGGCATCTTTAATTTTTTGATCGGGAGCCGGTTGTACAATTCCAAATTGTAGACCACTCTGAACTAATAGCGACTCAGCATCGGCTGTTTGAACGACACCATTAACTTTAGACATAATCGTTTGCTCTTTGCGCTCTTTTAGATCATAGAACACAAGTGCAGGTGCACCTCCTTCGGATCCTGTATTAGGATAACGCATAAAGGTTACTTTACCATCGAATGCCATCAATTGCCCTAAATTACCAGGTTTAACGGGTAAGATAACGAGTCTGTTTTCTAGTCCTGCCCAATCAATAGCAATGGGTTTGTCGTCTGCTTTCTCCGCTTTAGACGTTTCATTTTTGCCTTTACCATTATCACCATTTTCAGAAGATTCATCTTTCTTTTCAGCTTCCAAAGTATCATTTTTTGCTTGGAGAAGATATGGAGATCCATCACTTAAACTAATGGCTGCCAATTGTGTCGCGTTTGGATAAATCCAAGTCCCATCGTCCAAAGCACTATAAGTAGCATCAAAGTTTCTTTTGGTGAGAAAGAAGAGGTATTTGCCATCTTTGCTAAATACAGGCCCGCTGTCATTATAAAAACCACTTGTGACTTGCTTTGATTGTTTGCTGTTAAGGTCGTAAACAAAAATAGCTTCATTAGAATTATCCACACCGATGGCGTAGGTAAGATACTTGGAATCATGCGACCAGTTAATTGAATAATTGTAGCGGCTACGGTGCCCGTAATTCCATCTGTAATTATCAGCTATTTCTGTCTTGCCCGAAGTTACATCTATGATACTGATGTCATTCGTTTCATCTATAAAGGCCAGTTTATTACTATCTGGTGACCAGTGTAATGTATAGCCATAACCTTTGTTCCGCGATGTTAATTTCTTTGAAGCTTTTTCTTCGCGCATAGCTTGTACGTAAATCTCATATTCTCCCGAAGCATCACTCCAATACGCCACATGGTCACCATTTGGGGACCAAGTCGGACTGTGATCAAAAGCACCAGAACTTGCCGTCATATTATCTGCGAAACCCTCTTTTACGGGTACATTGAACAATTCACCCCGAGCCTCAAACACGATTCGTTTTGCTCCAGGAGACGCTGTCATATTATTGATATTCTTGCTAACACTAAGGCGTTTCGACATTTCTAAAGTTAAATCACTAACCACAGAGACCTTAACTTCTTTTGATTGCTCCGTAGCAAGATCCATGAGGTACAGTGTGCCTCCAACTTCAAAGACTAACTCTGATGGACCTGCTGATAAATAGGTAATATCGAACTCCTTGAATTGGGTGACTTGTCTCAGTTGTTCTGTTTCCACATCATAACTCCACACATTCAAACGCATAGTATCAGCGCGATCAGACAGGAAGTAAATTTTATTGCCTGCCCATGCTGGTTTGCCATCGTTGGCCGTATTGTTCGTAATGTTTTTAGCGGTTTTGTTTTCCAGGTTAAATAAGGTTATATCGGATGTTAAGCCACCACGATATCTTTTGAATGGATAGGTTTCGGTAATCTTTGTAATATATGCTAACTGCTTTCCATCGGCTGAAAAGGACGCTATTTCACCATAGGGGATTGGCAATTTTTCAGGCATACCTCCGTTTTTCGAAATTAAAAACAGTTGATTTACACGCCCTGATGGAATACCCGTTTCACGACGTGATGCAAACAGAATTTTATCGCCCGAAGGATGCCATTCGACCATACGATCTGAATGTGATCCATAGGTAATTCTTTTCGGTACGCCCCCAGTGGTATTCATAACATAGACATCAGGATTGCCCCTGTAACTCGCAGTAAAAGCGATCTCCTTACCATTTGGAGAGAATTTAGGGTATGATTCTTCACCTGGGGAATTGGTTAGTTGAGTCGCCACTCCTCCATTTTTATTCACAAGCCATACATCACCGCCATAAACGAAACAAATTTGAGTGTTAGAAACATCAACATACCGCATAAGTTTGGCGTTAATTTGGCCAAAAGAATAGAGACTGGCGAATGTAAAAAACAGTGTGATTATTTTTTTCATAGTGGTTGATTTTAAAATTTTGAGAGCATCCTTTTTTAATACAAAATATTATCAAGTACTTTTTTTAAATAGCGTTCTTTGGTTGAGAATTTTTCATCTAAATAGAATACCTCTAAAATTTCGTGCTTGAGCTCGTTGAGTTCTTTTGGTGAATATTCGTGCTGGTTAATAGCGTACTCTATTTTCTCAAAACAGCCGTCCTCTTCGTCACAACAAAATTCATTGTATAGCTTATCAAAGGTTTCGGTATCGGTTTTGGATTTTATAAGCGCGATTTCTTCTTCGGTTTCGTCTCCGTCTATTTTTGCACAGAGTATTAAAATGTAAATTTTAAGCTGCTCTTTAGACCATTGTGACATTTCGTTTTTCATGTGTTTATATCTATTGTTTTTTTGGTCACATGCTGTTCGCTACTCATTCTTTCCGTTTAGTGATAAAATTCAGAACATGCTCGTTTCATGTGTTTATATCTATTGTTTTTTTGGTCACATGCTGTTCGCTACTCATTCTTTTCGTTTAGTGATAAAATTCAGAACATGCTCGTTTCATGTGTTTATATCTTTTGTTTTTTTATCGTCACATGCTGTTCGCTACTCATCCTTTTCGTTTAGTCATAAAATTCAGAACATGCTCGTTTCATGTGTTTATATCTATTGTTTTTTATCGTCACATGCTGTTCGCTACTCATCCTTTTCGTTATATGATAAAATTCAGAACATGCTCGTTTCATGGTTTTAAATATTATAGGTTGTACTGTTCTAAGGTTTTCTTTACTGATTGAAATGGCACTCCCAACTCCTGTTCAGCCAAATGATTTTGATAGATCACTTTTGCCTGGTTTTTTGGTGGTTTATTATTGAGCATTAAGGTTACATCAGACACTGGGTAACTTTCACTTGACAGCAAATAATTCTTGCCATGTAAGCCCGAATTGTTCGCTGCTTTATAGACCGCACGTGCAACATCCTTAACATTAACGATAGCCATTTCTGCATCAGCATCATAAAGCATTTGCAGGAAAGGATTGGGCGCAAGCTTGTTTTTTATTAAAAACTGCAACCCCGTTGAAACGGAATCCTCTCTTTTGGACAAGGACTTTCCAAAAACGGCAACTGGTGATACGCTTGTAATTTCAACAGTCAGGTTCGGATGCTTCTTTATAAACGTATTCACCGTCTCATTGGCTATAAATTTCGCCTGTGCATAGGGATGACTTTCTTCGCTGGTAAAAGGCGTGTCGCTTTCACTAAAATTGTCACTTGCTTGTTTTCCACCGGCGGGTAAGGGAAAATTTGTATTATAAGCAGCGACCGAAGCCATTAAAACGACCTTTTTAACTTTTGGGGTATTCTGAACAACGTCCAAAAAGTTCTCTGTCCCTTTTATTGTTGGGTCAAATAAATCGCGTTGTGGATCTTCTACCTCTAATTGAAATGGTGTACCACAATGGACGACGATATCACAATCTTCAACAAAGGTTTTAAGCTGCCCTTTGTTTTCTACATTTAGCTCACTGATCGTTAATTGGTCTGCATTGTAAAGGGTTTTTAAATGTTGGAACTTTTCTTTTTTGGAAAGATCCGTAGAAGATACTTTAACTTCGAATCCGTTGATTAAAAACTGTCTGGTGATATAACTTCCAATAAAGCCCGAACCACCTATAATGCCTACTTTTTTCATTATATAATTGATTTTAATACTTGATACAATTGTTTTGTATAGCTATTACTATGTAATTAAATCCATTACTCTAATGGGATCTATTGTATTACATGCGCTATTGATCATAACAAGCAAAATCAGGTTCTTGGGGAAAAGGAATTAACTTTTGAAATACATTTTAAAAGGGTTGTATCTCAACGGAAGCTATGTTAGGTCTCTCAGTCATAATTGGCAATCACATCGTCATCTGGTATTAGATGACCCCTTTTTTTTCATGCTCGATTTATAAATAAATAAATTGAGTAGCTAATTAATTCTATTGTAAGTTATTAATAATAATCTAAAAATGATATTAATCTAGGACGAATTAAAATATATTCTGTCCCAACTACTGCTTTTATTTATCGGATTGAGCTGAAGTAAAGTTGAAGGTAAAACGGTAATGCGTCATCTAACACACATATCAATTAACAAATAAAACAGCTTCTAGGGAGATATGTATACTCTAATTAAAACGATCTAAAAAAGGGAAGTGTTTTAACGATGACTAAATTAGTTGGTTTTGAAGTAGTCAGTAAACTGTGTTACCACAGGTGTCATTAAAAAAGAACAGTGAGTCTTATAGGTATAAGTAGTATGATTTATTTGGAGCGCTCGATACGGTTCGTTGTCATATTAAAATTATTTACACAACTTTAGAAATTAACAGTAAGGCCGAATTGATTAAAACGTCTTATCATAATAAAACTTAAACTGTCTAACATTTAAAGCAGCTAGCGCTCAGCATCGTCTTAATTGATTTAGCACTCCGTAACAACTTAGCAATTAAGTAGCTAGAGATGATATAATCACACTACGCAAATAGGTATTACTAATGCTCTATTAACAACACTGTGATTAGAAAAATTATTCTAAAACGATTTTATAACCCTTATCACACCCGAGAGATCAGTATCATCTTCAGTTATCTTTGGTCCAAATCCAACCTGAAATGCCCAACCGCTATCAAATTCATAATGTGCTTGAGGTAATATAAGAAGTGACATTTCATTATCATCTATCTTTTGCAAGGTTGGATCCGTGTTATTTAACTCAAGCCCTATCACTGTGTTTTTGTTGACATTAGCAAATACAGATGCGTTCACTATTATGGTACTATCTTTATTTGCAGCATCAGCGCCGGTTTCTAGCATAACACCAAATAAGCCTATGGTAGACCACACTGAATTAAACCGATATGCTGGGACATATAAAAAACTAAATTCTGTTAAATCCTCTGACCTCAGTGTTTCGGCAATGATCTGAATACCATGAATAAATTTATTGTTTTCAGAAACACCCATGGTCCATTGTACAGCCATTTTATAAGCTTCGAGATCACCATCTTCAAATGGAAACTCTATCTCAACAGCGAAATTATTAAATAGCGCATATTCTACTTCTGGAGCCCACTCAACACCTCTTGTTGACGTATTATTTAAGGGGAAATCTGCTAAGGTATTTATTTCTAATTCTCCTTGTCTAGCCCCTAAACCTCTAACTAAGTCAAACATTAAGGGTTCGGGTACCGAAACGATGTCTTCAGAGGTATTAGATTGCGCATTGCCATTTGCAATTGCGCATACCACAAGTAGCAGGTTTAAGCCTAATAATGTTGGTGTATATTTCATATAAAAAGTTCTAAAAAGGCAAATTTACATTAAAATTGAAAACAACTAAAAGCCCGCTTTAAAGCGGGCTTTTAGTTGTTTTTTAAGAGAGACAGCGTAAAGCATAGTATTAATTCGGTTTCGCTGTATGTTCTACGACTGCGTCTTCTCATATAAACTTGAAATATCATTAATACATTAATCCCTAAAAAAATCGGGATTAATGCAGCCATCAAAACCTACTGCGCTTTTCAAGCTTTTAGGTTTTGGGCTTCATTAATACGCTTCATCATGCACATTAGCAATCGCTCTACCAGAAGGATCATTCATGTTTTTAAATGCTTCATCCCATTCTAAGGCTATTTTTGTACTACACGCTACACTAGGCTCTTGAGGCACACTTAATGCTGCGGCATCACTAGGAAAGTGTCCTTCAAAAATAGATCTGTAGTAATACTCTTCTTTGTTGATTGGCGTCTGGATTGGATAACGGAATTTAGCATTCGCCATTTGGGCGTCAGTCACTTCCTTTTCAACTAATTCTTTTAAGGTATCTATCCAGCTATAACCTACGCCATCACTAAATTGTTCTTTTTGTCTCCAAGCGACACTTTCTGGAATCATATCTTCAAATGCCTTACGAACCACCCATTTTTCCATGCGTTCTCCGTTAATCATTTTATCTTGTGGGTTAATACGCATCGCCACATCCATAAATTCTTTGTCTAAAAATGGCACACGACCTTCGATACCCCAAGCGGCTAAACTTTTGTTAGCTCTTAAGCAGTCGTACATATGTAATTTATCTAATTTACGAACGGTTTCTTCGTGAAATTCTCTTGCATTTGGTGCTTTATGAAAGTACAAATAGCCCCCAAAAATCTCATCGGCGCCTTCACCAGATAAGACCATTTTAATACCCATCGATTTAATAACTCTTGCCATTAAATACATTGGTGTAGACGAACGTATCGTTGTAATATCGTAGGTTTCTATATTATAGATCACATCTTTAATAGCATCTAAACCTTCTTGGATGGTGAATTTTATTTCGTGATGTATCGTTTTTATAAAATCTGCTACTTTTTGGGCAGCGGCCAAATCTGGGGACCCTTCTAATCCTACAGCGAATGAATGTAATTGCGGATACCAAGCATCCTTTTCATCACCAGATTCAATACGTTTTTGCGCATACTTTTTTGCTATTGCAGATACCACTGAAGAATCTAAACCCCCAGATAATAAGACACCATAAGGCACATCACTCATGAGTTGTCTATGAACTGCAGCTTCTAGAGCTTCTTTAACGGCAGTAATACTAGTTTCGTTATCTTTTACAGCATCATAATCTGTCCAGTCGCGTTTGTACCATTGTACAAACTCACCATCTGTACTAGACATGTAATGTCCTGGAGGAAATAATTCGATTTTTGTACAAATACCCTCTAAAGCTTTCAATTCTGAAGCCACATAAAAAGTTCCGTTTTTATCCCAACCAATGTATAAAGGAATAATTCCCATATGATCTCTAGCAATGAAATATTCGTCCTTTTCAGTATCATAAATAGCAAATCCGAAGATGCCATTCATATCATCCAGAAAATCATGCCCTTTTTCTTGGTACAAGGCCAAGATAACTTCACAATCACTTTGGGTCTGAAAATCATAATCTGGAAATTGCTTACGTAATTCGCGATGGTTATAGATTTCACCATTGGCCGCTAATATTATTTTTTTGTCTGGACTGAATAACGGTTGCTTACCTGAAGCTGGATCTACAATTGCTAAACGCTCATGCGCCATAATGACTTTATCATCACTATAAATACCACTCCAATCTGGACCACGATGACGTATGGCTTTTGCCATTTCTAAAACCTGAGGTCTTAAATCATCAATCTTTTGTTTTATATCGAACGCACATACTATACCGCACATAATTTTATTGTTTTATCTTAATTAGGCTTTGCCAAACAACGGCTCACATCCTATTTATTATTATTTATGCTACAAATATGTCATTAAACTTTCATATTATAAACATATAATCAATAAATGGTTATAAAATAGAACTATAAATAACCTTTTAAATAATATATAGAACCAAGGTTATTAAAATCTACAGGTATAACTATCAATTTGTAAATTTTAATATTTCATTACGACTTACGATACATATTATACTCTAATTTTAACAAAACAAAAATTTAAAACGTATTATGAAAACATCACGACTATTAACCACTATTGCTTTTGCATTTATGATGCTTGTATCCTTTAATGTAGATGCTCAAAAATTTAGCGATTTAGACAAAAGCCCTATGGATGGCGCTTCCTTTCCAAGTGATTACAAAGAATCTAACAAGCTAATAAGAATAAATTACGGTCGTCCACAACTAAAGGGACGTTCTATTGAGAAGTTAGCACCAGAAGGAAAAATATGGCGTACAGGAGCTAATGAGGCTGCCGAATTAACCTTGTACACCGCTATGATGATGGGTGATACCAAAGTAAAGGCTGGGACGTATACATTTTATGTCATTCCAGGTGAAAAAGAATGGACAGCCATTATAAACACAGACTTAAATGTTTGGGGAAGTTATTTCTATAAAGAAGAAAATGATGTGGCGCGTATAACAGTTCCTGTAACAGAAGGAAAAGAAGCTTTAGAAGCGTTTTCTATAGCTTTCGAAAAATCGGATGACGGCGTTCATATGCATATGGGATGGGGAACTATTCGCATTGCAGTGCCTTTTGTAAAGTAATTCTATCTTTTATTATAAAAAAACGCCTTGATAATTCAAGGCGTTTATTGTTTTTTAGCACTTATTAATTAGGTACTAATCACTTTCTTTGTGTTACGTTGGCATATATAATGCAACGCTATCGGACAAACAAACCCTGTTTGATAATCAAAATATTTAATATAATTTTAAGACCATTGGATTTTACCTTTATTACATTGACAAAAATTTAAAACTATTATGAAACGAGCATGTTCGAATTAATGTCATTTACGGATTGATAAATAGCGAACAGCATGTGACGACATAAACTAAAAAAAACAAAAACACATGAAAACATCAAGACTTTTTACAACTACTGCTTTTGCATTTATGATGCTTGTATCATTTAATGTAGATGCTCAAAAATTTAGCGATTTAGACAAAAGCCCTATGGATTTAGCTGCATTTCCTGCACGAGGCGCTGAAAAATTAATCAAAGTGTATTACAGTAGACCACAACTTAATGGGAGAGACGTAAAAAGCCTAACTCAAAAAGATAAAGTATGGAGAACGGGAGCTAACGAGGCGACCGAAGTTGTTTTACTGGTTGATATGAAATTAGGCGGAACTCTAGTAAAAGCGGGAACCTATGCATTAACGACAATGCCGGGAGATACAGAATGGACCGTAGTATTAAAAAGCGCATCTAGTAAGGAAAACACAGTGGCAAGTATCACTGTGCCTGTAACTGAAGGTAAAGAGTCTTTAGAGGCATTTTCTATTGCTTTCGAAAAATCGGATGACGGCGTACATATGCATATGGGATGGGGAACGCTTCGTGTTGCTGTGCCGTTTGTAAAGTAAAATTATTAGTTATTCGGACAACAAAAACGCCTTGGAAAATCAAGGCGTTTTTTTATTAATTTTTTTTAATTACAACATATTAGGGACTAAAGTTAGCATCTATAATGCTTTTACATGTGCCCAATTTTCACCTGTTTTAATTCGTCTCAACTGCATTGTTGTAACACCAAAGCGTCTAGCAATCATTTTTAACCTTGTTCTGCGATTTGGATCGTTTAAAATCTTTTTTAAACGTCGCACATCATTTTCTGAGAGTTTTGCTGATGTGAATTTCTCAGGTTTTTTATAATTTGGATTACTAAATTGATGAATCTCTTTCTCTCTCCTTGTCGCCCATTTTAAGTTGGAGATTTGATTATTTAATTTATTATAATCCAAATGAATCACAAATTCACCATCATTAGGTTTTAAAAAATGTTGGGCTAAAATTTTGTGTAAGTAAAATGTTTTAAATTTTCCTTTTTCTACCTTTTTCACTCTAAAATACGGGTAGCCATGCATGTTATAAGGTTCAAAAAGAGACTCTTCATCATCTTTCATTCTAATTATACGTCCGTGAGAAGATAAACTATACTTCTCATTAGGGTGAATAGAATTATCAAAGACAACGGTCTCCCATTGTTCTTTATAGAAATCACGTATCATTTGTTATTATTAAGGGTTCAACAAATATAATAATAACTAAACAACTTAGAATTTAAGGACTATTTAAATACTTATGCGTTTGCAGAGACACTTTCCATTTTGGATTTGCCATCACATAATCTACAACTTGAGGTACTACCTTATCGCGTTTACTCCACTCTAGTGGTAGGTATAAGATTTACAAACAAAACGGCGTCAGTTCGCGCGGATATTATGCTTTTTTCAGCTTAGAATTTGTATCGAGAACAGATATTTTACACAAGAGTTCTCGATACAATTTTTTTTCAAAAACCATTCGAACTGACGGCGCATCGTGTATAAAATCTTAAAACGCAAAACGCCCTGATCTCTCAAGGCGTTTTTTTTGTTTTAAAATATTAGTTTATTTCTACTGTTCCTTTTTTATAATCTTAAAGCTCTTAATCTCTTTATTATTAAGATTTATCTTT
>JAWUVW010000110.1:0-7111 GCA_034112185.1 Flavobacteriaceae bacterium
AACAGGAAATAAAGCAGGAAAATATCTCATAGCCCCAAGCTCCTGGAAAGGAGATAAACCGGAAGGGATTATTGATATTATTCGATGCGAAAGCAACTTATTTCTAACCATTGTGCGTACGCAACTTATGGATGAAAATGATATAAGCCAGGTAAAAGCCATTCAAGACGCCTATCAAGTACAGATGCTAAGCGATTATTTAGGTAAAAAGTCAAACTATATGACCCCTACTATAGATTGGCCTAAATGGAACGAAGGTGACCAGTTTACAGAGGCTTCTTTTAAGTATGTTGATATTGTTCTAAATCTCACTCAAGACATAGAGGCTGAAAAGGCTTTGAGGGAAGATATGGCTAAACTAGCTATTGGAACCGCAGAGCCCTTCGATTTTGAAAGTTTTGACCCAGAAATTCAAGAAGCAATCAAGGCAGGTGCAAAAGAAGGGTTTGCCGAAATTGAAGCATTTATAAAAGAACATGCCGCAGACCCATTGGGTAGTACAAAAATGTTTGGAACCCGAACATTTTTAAACCAAAGTGCTAAAGAAAATTACAATTTTGAAAATATGTTCTTACCCAGAGCAGTTGCAGCTGATAGGGGACTTTATGGAAACTCGGCGGCAGAAGCTATGTATCCCATGTATATTGTTGATGCGGAGGGCAACCCTTTTAATGCAGCCGAAAACAACTATACGCTTACTTTTAAGCAAGGCGATTTGCCTCCCGTTAAAGCTTTTTGGTCGCTTACGATGTACGACGGTAAAACACAGTTACTAATCGATAATCCGCTAAATCGTTACCTTCTAAATTCACCTATGATGGATGATTTTGTGATGAACGAAGATGGTACATTAACGATTTATATTCAAAAAGAATCGCCAGGGGCAGCACTGGAAGCCAACTGGTTGCCGTCGCCTGATGGTCCGTTTTATGCTGTATTGAGACTCTATGGCCCTGAAGCAGAAGCATTGCAAGGCACTTGGGTTAATCCACCAATGATAAAGACTAATTAATTTAAATATTATGAAAAAATTAGTAACAACACTAGCGTTTATCACTTTAATAGTGGGAATGCTCAATGCCCAACAATCGCAGGAAGAATTATCGGAAGCTGCCGCTAACCCCTTAGCAGATTTAATTAGTATTCCGTTTCAGAATAACCTGAACATGAATTATGGAGAATTTAACCGTAATGTCAATGTGTTAAACATTCAACCTGTAGTACCTCTTGCAGGAGGTAAACTCATCACGAGGACAATTTTTCCAATCGTTAATATTCCAGATTTTAGTAGCGAGAGCTGAAAATTCACTTCGGGATTAAGTGATATTGTTTTTACGGCATTTTATGTGCCCGAAAGTAAAGGTATCATGTGGGGATTTGGACCAGTGCTAGAATTGCCAACGGGTGGTAGTCTTCGTGGTTCTGAAAAATGGAGTGCTGGGCCATCAGCTGTAGCACTCGTGCAACAGGGTGATTGGACCATTGGTGCCTTATTAAATAATACATGGTCGTTTGCAGGAGAGTCTACTAGAGAAGATGTTAACCGCATGCTCTTGAATTTATTTGTGGTGAAACAATTAGGAGATGGCTGGTATGTTAATAGTGCGCCTATTATCACAGCCGACTGGACCGCGGCATCTGACGACCAATGGATTGTGCCGCTTGGTGGCGGTGGTGGAAAAGTTATTATGCTTGGCGGAAAACTACCAGTGAATGTACAAACCCAATTCTATTATAATGTGGTGAAGCCAGATTTTGGACCAGAATGGCAATGGCGTTTTCAATTACAAATTATGTTACCAAAGAGTATGTTTTCAAAAAAAGAAAAGAAATAGTTTGAAAAGAACTATTTTTCTTAATAGCAAGCGCTTAAAATATCGGCATTACATCAGAAAATATAAATAACAAACAATAAGATAGATGACATTATGAAAAATTACAAAAATTACCTAGCACTTTGCTTAATTGGTTTAGTCCTCTGCTTTACGCAATTGGCAGCCCAAGAAAACTACGGAAATACATTAAATACCTTCGTTAAATTTGGAAGCAGTTCAAGCATTGCAGTGAATTATGAAATACAGGTCTCTAAGGATATTACCCTAGCTCCAACGGCCAGAATCTGGTTTAGTGGTAATAACACCTTCGCCCTAGGTGGTAGAGGAGATTTCTATTTTGACAGACTGTTTGGTCTTGCAGAACCTTGGGATATCTGGGCTGGTGCTGATGCCGGTTTCGTTGTTTCAGGTGATAGTAACAAGGATGATTTTAGTTTAAACTTACACGCCGGTGTAGAATATAAATTCAGCAGTATGTTCGGTATTATTTTCGAGTTCGGAGGTGGTAGTACGTCCTCTGGAGGTATTGGATTGGCATTTCATTTCTAATACCAGATTGCGACAATTGTGCTGGTTAAGACGTTTTGCGATTCGTGCGATTCCATTTTACAAAACTGCGTCATGATTAAACCAGCACAAATTTAATTAAAACAATAAAATAAATCTATAGGAAGATTAGATACTAATTAAAAAAAGAGATTATATTATGAAAACAACACTTTCTTTAAAACTGGCGCTATCAGGATTACTGCTATTGGGAATAATCACTACAGCTGTTGCTCAAACCACGCAGGACACCTATCTGGGAAAAATTAAATACCAAGACCAAACAATAACTAAAACTTCGGCGGCAAAACTGAATCGACAAATTGATTTACAGCGTGCCTCTCAGTTGACGCTTTGGGCCATGCCGATAACGAGTTTTTATTACTCGTACAATGCTTATAAAAAGAACTTAGGGTTGACTGATGATTCAGAACCTGTTATAGGTCTATTCGAAGGCTATGATGCTGTTTATCCTTTTCTTACAGCAAATGTGACGACACCATATACTATATCGATAGTAGACTTGTCTGCTACAGGCCCTGTGGTGGTCAATATTCCCGAAGGAAGCGTTTTTGGTGTGGCTAATAATGCCTGGCAAGAACCTATTAAAGAAATTGGTTCAGGGGAAAAAGAGACACTCCTTTTTGTTGGGCCTGGTCAGGAGTACCCAGAAGATTTTAAAGGCGAAGTCATACAGAACAATACATTTATGCTATTATACTTTTACCGGGTATTGGGTACTGGAGAAGATGCAGAAAAGCTAAAAACTGCAGTAACGGCTTACAAATTATCGGATGCGGCTAATCCGCCTGAGACAAAATATCTAACTTTTAATCCAAAACCAGAGGATAAGGTTTTCATAGGCACAGCGCCAGAAGGTATGGAATATTGGGAGTTGGTAAATGCCTATGTGCAAAAAGAACCGATGGCCGATCGCGATCGCTTTTTCTACGCTTGGCTGAAAGACTTGGGCATTGAAAAAGGAAAACCATTTAACCCAACTGCTTACCAAAAAGAAATCTTATTAGAAGGTGTGAAAACTGGGATGGCTATGGCACAGGCTACTGCATTTAATAAAACCAAAGCTAAATTTGCTTCAGCACTTTATGGCGAAAATTCAGGATGGGAAGATGCTATGGCAGGCATGGATCCTAAAATAGATATGGAAACCTATTCCATGTTTAACGAACGTACTTCTTATACATACGAAGCCGTGACGACATCTGCAGGAATGGTATCGAGGGTTGCAGGAAAAGGTTCCGCCTATTTAGGATCTTATTACGATGCTGATGGCAATGCATTGATGGGAGGCAACAACTACAGCCTCCACATCGAGCCAAACCCGCCAGCAGCAAACTTCTGGTCCATTACGGTATATGACATAGCGAACCGTTTAATCATTCGCAATGACACCAGGCGTTCTGATCTTTCTTCTCGCTCTGAGAGTTTAGTTACAAACCCTGATGGCTCTGTTGATTTGTATTTTGGACCCAAAGCGCCAAAAGGGAAAGAAAGCAATTGGATTCAAACCAATAAAGGGGAATCTTTCTTTGTCTATCTAAGATTGTATGGTCCCGAGCAGGCCTATTTTGATCAAACGTTCCCAATGAATAAAATCGTAAAAACAAAATAGTGAAAGCAATAAAATAGAAATTGTATTAGTGGTAACGAAAGGTTTTTCGTTACCTTAGAACAAGAGGTGAACAATTTTAAGATATAGAGAAACAGCCGATTATTCAATTCGCAATACAGAACTCTTTATTTTAACTAAACTGAGTATTTATTAGAAAACCTGACGAGCCAAACTTGTCAGGTTTTCTGCTATATAAAGATAGCAAACAGCATTCAGCACAAGGTATCTATAGCCCGATGCCATTAATTTTAATACTAGAGCTGATAAATATCATGGTTTATTTTTATATAAATATCTAGCTTGCATAAGATTATAGCTATTCACAACTATAATTCTGATGATGACTCTTAAAAAGACGGAGTTCCCTCCCGTATAAATTTAGAAACAGTTTGCTGTTTTAAATCTGCTTTAATTATGATTTTGACCCTTTTTCCGGCTCTACTAAATAAAAAAACAAGATGGAGTACTAAAGCTAATTATACCCGCAACAAACTTTCTTTTATAACGATTTAAATATGTAGCTAATTTAGCACCTCGTAGTATCTTCAAAATTTAGTAACATGAAATACGCTCTATATCAATTACTTATCCTCTTTTTTATAACTCATTATACCACTGCGCAACAAGGCAACTATAAATTTTCAAATTATGGCAATCGCTCAATTTTATTGTCAGGAAATGTAACAGGAAGTGTAGAAGACTTAGGCTTGACGTATTATAATCCTGCTCGTTTAACTGAAGTAGAAAACACCGCGTTTGCAATTAATGCAAAAGCCTACGAACTCAATTCTTTAAAATTAACAAATGTAGTTGGTAATCAATCTAAACTTACAAATAACCAATTTGGCGGAAAACCAACCATGGCAGGAGGAACGTTTAAATTATTTGGCGATAAATTTGCGTACTCTTTTTTATCTAAAACCCGCACAGATATTAATCTAAACTATTCTAGCAATTTAATACCACAAGATATTTTAGATGCGTTTCCAGATGAAGAAAATTATGCCGTCGGTATTAACCTAGATACTAAAGTAAAAGATGAATGGATAGGGCTTACGTGGGCTACAAAAATGACTGAAAAATTAAGTCTTGGCATTTCCCTTTTTGGATCTATATATCAATTTAATGGAAGTAGTAATTTAAATTATGCAGTTCAATCTTTAGATTCTCGAATAGCCTATTACCAAAACACTATTGGGTTTAAGCAAAATTCCTATGGGTTAATATTTAAAATAGGTGCTAATTATCGCTTAGAAAATATAGACATAGGGTTAAACATAAATATGCCTTACCTAGAACTATATGAAAAAGGAGCGTTTAGGTATAAAAAAATAATCGCAGGCGATAGTTCAGATAGCGATTTATTTTTAGATTCTAATTTAGATAATCTCCAATCACAACGTAAAGAACCTTTTGGAATTTCTTTAGGTTCTGGAATTTCTTTAGGCCGCAGTAAATTACATCTTAACATAGACTATGTGAGTGGTATTAGTAATTATAGTAAAATAAATGTTCCAAACATCAATACGGGTGAGTTAGAAAACACCCCAGTGGAATTTGAAGAAGAAAGAAAGGATGTAATTAATTTTGGTGCTGGAATCGAGTTTTATATGACCGAAAAACTCTCATCTTACTTTAGTTTCTCAACTGATTTTAATGGCTTTTCCAAAAATGCTAATGTTTTTGATTTAACTAGTGATAGCGAAAACGACATCAATGTTGCAGAAGATTTTATACACTTCGGACTAGGAATAGATATGAAGATGAGTTGGGCAAGTCTTGTTTTAGGAACTACCTATGCAAATAGTGGTACTAGTGAATTTTCTAGACCATTAAATCCTGAGGCAGATGAATTAAACATAACAGATAATGAAGTCGCACAATTTGAATTTAGTCGTTGGCAATTTATAATAGGTATTGAAATACCTTTTCTTGACAAAAAGCTTAAAACAATTCAGTCCCAAGAAAAATAGACCTTATTAACTATTATTAAAAATTTTTAATTCTATCAGTTTTTTAAATCAATTGTGAGCTACATTGGTGTTTTATAAAACACAAACACTGGGCTTCCTAGCTATTATTTTTGAAAATTGTGTTCTAAAACGTGTTCCGTTTTATCTTCACTTTTGTTATTAATAATTTTTGATGAATTTAATATATTTTTAGAATTATATGAAACTATTCATATCATCTTGCCATTGAATTAAAATGCTTTTTTCTATATTATTTTCTTTTTAAAAATCCGTATTCGTATACAAATAAGTAAACATCGCCTTTAGTATTTTTCCAGTAATGCATAAAAAAATTAGGATTAAAGCCTTCGGCAATAAGTTTTCATTCCTGACAGTTGCTTGCCCAACTCAAATCAACTATTTATCAATCTTGGATTTCGGTTTTAATAAAATAATTGGATTCAAAACAATAAAAGGGAATCGTTTTTTGTGTATTTGAGATTGCATCTCCCTGAAGAAGCTTATCTTGACCAAGCGTTCCCAATACATAAAATTGAGAAGACACGCCACCGATGATATACAAAGCCGTCCGACTGTCTAATAACCTAATTTTGTAACTTCGCTATACGGACAGGTGTCGGTTAGTTTTTCTAAATACGCTATTCTCAGCGACTAGAAATTGGTTATTAGACAGACTGCCGTTACTACAATCGCAACAAAATGAAAATACCGATAAATAGTTATGAATGATATAGGAATAAGCATTGCACTGATTATTCTCTTGATTTGTCATTTAGTAGCGATTACCATAGGGTATAAAATGCGAAAAATAACTTTATTAATTTCTTGTTTAAATGCGGTTTTTGTGATAGGTATATTTATTTTTTGGGCTATCAATAGCCTGAATATAAAGCAACCTAACTTTGAATTTAGAGAATTAGTCGTCATAGGTCTGGAAGCTTGTCTTTTTATATTCGCCCTTTGCTCCATTAGAGGTTTTTATTATAAAACCTATGTAAAAGGCATAAATTATTTGGGCTTTGGGATTCATTTATTGGCTACAACAGGAATGCTTTATTATATAACGACATTCAAAAGGAATAGACTTTTTTAACCCTAAATTACCCTTTTGAATAAGAAGCAAA
>JAWUVW010000111.1:0-17346 GCA_034112185.1 Flavobacteriaceae bacterium
TTTTTTATGAGATGAATGTTAACAACTTCAATTTTCTAAACTCACAAATAATCGTAATTTTAAAGATTCAAATAACCAAATCATTTAATGGGTAAAATCATTGCAATTGCGAATCAAAAAGGAGGTGTTGGTAAAACAACAACCTCAGTAAATTTAGCGGCTTCTCTTGGGGTACTAGAGAAGAAAGTTCTGCTTATAGATGCCGATCCACAAGCCAACGCAAGTTCTGGTTTAGGAATCGATGTTGATGCTGTTGAAATAGGTTCATATCAAGTCATAGAACATACAAAATCCGCAAAGGATGCTATTGTTTCTACAAATGCACCAAATGTAGATATCATACCAGCGCATATCGATTTGGTAGCCATCGAAATTGAATTAGTAGATAAAGAAGAGCGCGAATACATGCTTAAAAAAGCAATTTCAGAACTAAAATCTGAATACGACTATATCATAATTGATTGTGCTCCGTCTTTAGGCCTGTTAACTCTAAATGCTTTAACAGCGGCAGACTCCGTAATTATCCCTATTCAATGCGAATATTTTGCACTCGAAGGATTAGGCAAACTGTTAAATACTATTAAAAGTATACAAAAAATTCATAATGAAGCGTTAGACATTGAAGGCTTGCTTCTAACGATGTTCGATTCCCGTTTACGCTTGTCTAATCAAGTCGTAGAAGAGGTTCAGAAACACTTTAGTGATATGGTTTTTGAAACTATTATTCAGCGAAACGTACGTCTAGGTGAAGCTCCGAGTTATGGAGAAAGCATTATTAACTACGACGTTAGTAGTAAAGGTGCTGCTAACTATTTGAGCCTAGCCAAAGAGTTGATTAAAAAAAATGAATTGTAATGGCCAAGGCAACAAAAAAACAAGCATTAGGACGAGGACTTTCGGCTTTGTTGAAAGATCCTGAAAACGACATTAATTCTGCTGAAGATAAAAATGCAGATAAGGTTGTTGGTAGTATTGTAGAACTCGATGTTGAAAGTATTGAAGTGAACCCGTTTCAACCAAGAACCAACTTTAACGAAGAATCGCTTAGAGAACTCGCCTCTTCTATCAGAGAGCTAGGAGTTATTCAGCCTATAACAGTAAGAAAAATCGCCTTCAATAAGTACCAGCTAGTTTCTGGTGAGCGTCGTTTTAGAGCTTCCAAATTAATTGGTTTAACGGCAATTCCTGCCTACATAAGAATCGCAAACGATCAAGAGTCTTTAGAAATGGCATTGGTTGAAAATATTCAACGCCAAGATTTAGATCCTATTGAAATCGCCTTATCCTATCAACGTTTAATTGATGAAATCAGTTTAACGCAAGAGCAAATGAGTGAGCGCGTTGGTAAAAAGCGTTCTACGATAGCTAACTATTTACGCTTATTAAAATTAGATCCAATTATCCAAACCGGAATGCGCGATGGTTTTATTAGCATGGGACATGGTAGAGCGATGGTCAATATTGCCAGCCAGATTGACCAACTAGAAGTTTACGAAAAAATTATTAGTAATAAATTATCTGTAAGAGCAACTGAACAATTGGTTAAGAACTTAAATTCGACTTCAGAGCACACTCCAGAATCAACAGCGACTGAAATACCGAAGCATATTAAAAAAGGTGTTAAAGAATTCTCTGAATACTTTGGTCACAAAATAGACGTTAAGATGGCTAAGAATGGGCGTGGTAAGATTACGATTCCGTTTCATTCTGAAGAAGATTTTAACCGAATTAAAAAATTAGTACAGCGTGCTAAATAAACGTCTCTACATTTTATTACTGTGCTTATTTTGGGCATTATATTCATTCTCTCAAAAGGACAAAGACAGTACTAGCATTGCTCTAGATCAAAGTCCGCTAATAGCAAATGAAACTTTAACGAAAAAAGCCATTGATCCGCTAAGGCCTTCGAAAGCGGCATTTTATTCTGCTATTTTCCCAGGCTTAGGACAAGCTTATAACAAAAAATATTGGAAAGTCCCTATTGTTTGGGGAGCTATTGGAGCAGGTGTCTATTTTTATGTCAGCAATGATAAGCAATTTGATCGTTACAGAGATGCCTATAAAAGACGTTTAGCAGGTTTTAAAGATGATGAATTTTATGGTTCTAATGAAACACCATCCATTTCAGATGATGGCCTTATTAGGGCACAGCAACAATTTAGACGAAATAAAGAAGTATCGCTTTTAGTGACTTTACTCCTGTATAGTTTAAATATTATAGATGCTAATGTCGATGCACATTTATTACAGTTTAATGTCGATAAAAATTTAAGTTTAAGCCCGCATTATCAATACAATCAGATGGAAAATACTTCGGACTTAGGATTAACACTTGATTTTAAATTTTAAGCCCATAATAGGGATCTCCTTGTTGTGAGATAGGTTTGGCAGCTTATGGTAAACGCTTATCAACATAACGATGTAAGAAACCAACACCCTATTAAAAAAAGAAAAAGATGAAAATAGCGCTACTAGGTTATGGCAGAATGGGTAAAAGTATTGAAGCTATCGCTTTACAACGTGATCACAGTATTTCTTTAAAAGTGTCTGACGCTAGTTCTGATTACGACTTTTCAAATACAGATGTTGCCATAGACTTTAGCATCCCAACAGTAGCCGTTTCTAATATCAAAAAGGCCTTAGACGCTGGTGTTCCTGTAATATCTGGAACCACAGGTTGGCTCGCTCAATACGACGACGTACTAGAGTATTGTAAGTCTAAAAATGGTACATTTTTATACGCTTCAAATTTTAGCTTAAGTGTCAATATTTTTTTCGAAGTCAACCAAATATTAAGTCAATTAATGGCTAAAGTAGATGGTTATGACACTAAAATTGAAGAAATTCATCACACCAAAAAATTAGATGCGCCAAGTGGCACTGCAATTACCTTAGCAGAACACATCATAGCAAATAGCAATTACAAAAACTGGACATTAGACACAGCAAAATCTAATGAAATTCGCATCGATGCGAAGCGTATTGAAAACGTTCCTGGCACGCATGAAATCACTTATAATTCTGAAATCGATTCGATAAGTATAAAACATACAGCACATAGTCGACAAGGTTTTGCCATGGGAGCCGTAATAGCTGCAGAATGGATAAAGAACAAAAAAGGAGTGTTTAGCATGAAGGATGTGTTAAACATTGGTTAATTTGCCAAAGTTTTGAAACAAATAGAAATAATTTTCAACCTACTAGATTAAATATCTTATTATGAGCTGGACACAGTGGTTTATCTTTTTACTCATCTTACAAATAATTCATGGTTTAGGCACATGGAAACTCTATGTTAAAGCTGGCAGAAAAGCTTGGGAAGGCTTTGTACCAATTTACAATGCCGTTATACTCATGAAGATTATTTCTCGCCCTTGGTGGTGGGTTATCCTCCTGTTTTTACCCATTGTAAATCTTATCATGATTCCTGCAACTTGGGTTGAAACCGCAAGAGCTTTTGAAAAAGACACAAAATTGGATGCACTTTTATGTATTGTTACTTTAGGTTTTTACCTTTATTATTTAAATTATGTTGCTGATGTTAGTTATGTTGAAGACAGGAAATTAACACCAAAAACAGCCGCTGGAGAATGGATTACCTCTATCCTATTCGCTATTGTGGCAGCAACGATTGTACATACCTATTTCTTTCAGCCCTTTGTGATTCCGTCGTCATCTTTAGAAAAATCACTGTTAGTTGGTGATTTCCTTATCGTAAGTAAAATTCATTATGGTGCCAGAATACCAATGACGACTGTTGGAGCACCAATGGTGCATGATACGATACCTAAGCTAGGAAATAAGTCCTATTTATTTAATGATAATTTTGAAGAGCGCAATACCTCTTGGATGAACAAGTTGCAACTACCCTATTTTAGATTGCCAGGTTTTGAAACCATTGAACGGAATGATATTGTCGTTTTTGGTCAACCAGCAGATACCTTGGTAGACATGAATAAGTTTAAGCCAGACAGAAATTACTACAAACCCATTGACAAAAAGACCAACCTCGTAAAACGTTGTGTAGGTATTCCTGGAGATTCACTAGAGGTTAGAAATGGTGTCGTTTATATTAATGGTAAACAGAATGCATTACCAGATAGAGCGAAACTTCAATTCTCGCATGATATTACTTTTAAAAATATTAATGCAAACTCAATGTACGATCTCACTTTAAAGGCAAAGCCAATTCTAAAAAAATACGATATAACAGATGCTATAGGTTATGATCAAGATCGAGAAACTTTAATTGTTCAAGCGTCACTTGAAGCTGCAAAAAAAGCAGTAGTACATCCAAATATAGAGTCAATAACCTTCCATGCCGAAGATAAAGGCATAAGAGATGATCGCGTATTTCCTCATGATGTAAAACACAACTGGAACTACAATTATTTTGGACCAATATGGATTCCGAAAGCTGGTAGTACAGTTAATTTAGATGCTGAAAATATAGCGATTTACAAACGTGCGATTTCAGAATATGAAGGGCATAAGGTAGTGACTAGAGGCAATCAGATTTTTATTGATGATCAACCCGCTACGTCATATACGTTTCAACAAGATTACTATTGGATGATGGGAGACAACCGTCATAACTCAATAGATGCCAGAGCTTGGGGTTTTGTGCCTTACAACCACGTTATTGGTAAGCCTGTATTCATCTGGATGAGTATAGATGGCATTAATGATGGGCTTAAAAATTGGAGTATTAGATGGGACAGAGTTTTCACAACCGTTAGTGGAAGTGGCAAACGCACCTCTTACTTAATCCCATTTTTAGTGGTTATTTTAGGAATCACTTTCTTTAATAAATGGAGAAAGAAAAAGAAGGCTAAAGCATAATTAGCAGTCTTAAAAAACAAGACATAATGATTTGTCTTATACATCCGACTTATTTCCCTAATCTTGCACATTTTGTGGCTATGCTAAATGCGGATACTTTATATTTTGAAGTATGCGACAACTACCAGAAGCAAACCTTTAGAAATCGTACTGAAATTTATGGTGCGAATGGAAAATTGGCGCTAACCGTTCCTGTAAGCTACACTCAAAAGAACAGACAACTTTATAAAGACGTGAAAATTGCAAATGAAAACAATTGGCAACAACAGCATTTAAAGTCTTTACAATCTGCCTATAGCATGTCTCCATTTTTTGAATATTACATTGATGATTTAATACCTCTGTTTGAAAAGCAATTCGACTATATCTTAGATTTCAATTTGAATTGTTTTGAAATACTTAAAGACTGTCTTCAACTTAATGTGATTACAATTCACACACAAACCTTTGAAAAAGAACCAAAAGGTAAAAAAGATTTTCGACCACTAGTCAACCGTAATTATGAAGTCAATACCTTTCGAAACTACACTCAGGTGTTTACTCAAAAACATGGCTTTATTTCTAATCTTAGTATTTTAGATGTATTGTTTAATGAAGGTCCTAATACAGAGTTGTATATAAAGAAAATGAATTATTAATCATCCTGAGAGGTTTATAAAACCTAGTGGGTATTATTAAAATTGAAACCTATAAAGTGCTAAAGGACTTTGCAGGTTAATTAACTTTAAACATTATGGCACAAACCATTACCCATTATGGCTTACATTTTGGCTTACCACTAATTATAGCTTTATGCTTCTTTAAGCAAAATTGGCTAAGAGCTTATGGCATAATGATTCTAGGGATGTTAATAGATCTAGATCACTTATTAGCCAACCCCATTTTCGACTCTAATCGTTGTAGTATTAATTTTCACCCACTCCACACCTACTATGCTATTGCAGTTTACTTTATATTACTTCTACCAAAGAAAACACGTCTTCTTGGCATAGGTCTAATAGCCCATATTATTGCGGACACGGCAGATTGCTGGCTAATGTAATTTTAAAATAGCCTTTATTGGAAAATGGTCAGAAAGTTTAATATCGTAGGTTTTAAAACCATTTACGGTAAACGCTTTATCAGATAAAATGAAATCTATTCGTAATGGAAAGAATTTAAAGTCGTAAGTTTTGCCAAAGCCATTACCAGCCTCTTCAAACGTATCCACTAAATCATTACCATTTATTTTTTTATAGATATAAGAATAGGCTGTGTTATTAAAATCGCCTATTACCAGAGTCTTATAGTTACACCTAGATCTGTGCTTCAAAAACATCTCAACCTGCTCCTGCTGTGCTTTAAAAGTTGTTCCTACTTGTTTAAACAATTGGCCAGAGGATTCTTTTTTAAGGTTTTCAACATCCGTTTTAATACCAGAAGATTGTAAATGTAAGTTATAAACTCTTATGGTATCCTTATGTTTTACGATATCAACGAAGATGCCATTATTATTTGTATTCGGAAATTCTAATGAACCCGAATTTACGATAGGAAACTTTGTAAAAATAACCACACCGCCTCTCACAGCTTTATTATATGTTGCATTAAAACTATTGTAACCACTTAGTTTAATAGGACTTCCTGTCCGGTATTCTTGCAGGCAGAGAATATCTGGGTTTTCTTTTTCAATAAATTCTAAAATATCTTCTTTCACCTTTTTGCTAGGTATCCAAGAAAATATATTGAAAAGCCGAACATTATAAGACATTATCGAAATATCATTGGATTCTTCAACATTTTTAGAAGACGAAAACTTATACATACTACTGATGTAGGTCCACCCCAAAAGCAATACGACTAGTGATAACAAAAGTTGCCTTTTCACCTGTAGTAACCAATAAATAAAAAAAATAATATTGAGTAAAATTAGTAGTGGCACGCCAAGACTTAAAACGGAAAGTGTCGCAAAATTCTTAGGTGGCACGTATGGCAAAATATATGAAACAAGCAATAAGAACGCTACCAATGAATTGACAACAAAAATAATCTTATTTCCTAGTTTTAACCCCTTCACCTATATCAATTTTTACCTACTTTAAAAAGAAATTCCTTTTCTTTCGCACTTAAACTCTCATAACCACTTTTACTAATTTTATCGAGAATAGCGTCAATTTTTTTCTGTTTCTCTAACTTGTTTAAATCTGATTTATTTTTAAGATTAGTCTTTGGAGTCTTATCTCTATGAACTGTTTTAAGCTTTGATTTTGGCTTAAATAAACCCGTAAAGCGATCCATTAAACGTTCAAAACCAGAACCAATATCATTACCTTTTTGAAGTTTCACAGCATAGATATAGCCTAAGATATAGCCACCAAAATGTGCAAGGTATCCGCCTTGATTAAAGCCCAATAGTAATCGAAACAAATCCAGACTTACAATGACCATTGCGATATGTTTCCACTTTACGCTAAACGTATTGAACAAGCGAATCTGACTGTCTGGCATATAGGCTGCCACAAAAAGTAAAAGCGCACTAACACCTGCCGAAGCACCAATTAGAATCCCTTTGGCGCCAAAAAAGTCTGTTGGAATGAGATTGGCAACTATTAAATAGGCCAAACCACCACAAATAATACCTAAAAGATAAATATTGAGAATCATTTTTGTTCGAAAGAGATTGACTGCTACTCTAGATAGATAGAATAGAAACAACATATTAAACGCCATATGAAAAAAGCCGTTGTGTAAAAAACCATAGCTAAGCAATGACCAAGGTTGTACTATAAAATCCATAACGTCAGATGGTAATACAAAATAATCGAACACGCTGAATTTTAACAGTCTCGTAAAGAGTATATTAAAAATAAACACCACAACATTAACGGCAATAATTTTTCCGAAAATATCGAGCGTATTAAACTTATATTTTAAATCGTTAAATGTTTTCATTATTAATTCCAGCGGTATTTATCTGATTCATTTTTCTTCCAATAATACATCAATAAAAATCCAGTAAGCGCACCACCTACATGAGCCATATATGCGGTATTACTCGGACTAAATAGAGATTGACCAGTGATCCCAGAAAACAAGTCTAAGGCAATTATAGCAGGTATAAAATACTTGGCTTTAATTGGTATTGGTAAAAATATCAGCATCAACTTAGACTCAGGGAATAACATCCCAAAAGCCACCAACACTCCCATGATCGCTCCAGAGGCACCAACCATAGTAGAATTAAAGGCACTTACGAATCCATTAAAATTATCACCTAAAATTGGCACCCAATTCGTATTGTATTTCCCTTCGCTAAGCACACTTACAATTTCAGTTTGTGAAATCCCTGTTTCGATTAAAGTCGTTAAACCAGTATTATACTGAAAATATAAAAATGCGACCTGAATAATCGCTGCCCCGAAACCTGAAAGTAGATAAAATATTATAAATTTCTTCCAACCAAAAATCTGTTCTACGGCCGTACCAAACATCCATAAAGCAAACATATTAAATAAAATATGCATAAAATCACCGTGCATAAACATGTGAGTTACTACTTGCCACGGTTGAAATAATGGATTCTTGGGAAAATATAAAGCAAACCATTGATAAAAGGCTTCCCCGTTTCCAATCGCTAATGTTCCGATAAACATTAACACATTAATAATCAATAAATTCTTTACCGCATCTGTTATTCCTTGTCTCATATATTACATGAATTTTTTTTCAATATCCTCAACACCTAAAGTAATAAAGGTTGGTCTATTGGTTGGTGACACATTGGGTTCCTTGCAGGCAAATAAACTATTTACCATGTGCTCTTGTTCCATCCCATTTAGTGATTGTCCGTTTTTAATAGCTAAACTCTTAGCCATAGACTTCGCTAGTAAATCAGTAGCACTAAAATTAGTGTCTGGCACATCATTTTCAACATCACTAATCAACTGTTCAAAAATGATAGATACTTCACTTTCTGGCACGCCAACTGGCACGCCTGTAATTGTGATTTCATCTTCGTTCAGTTGAGAAAACACAAAACCTGTATGCTCTAAATCACTTTTTAAATCGTTAATTATTTTAGTTTCGCTTGGTGTAAAATGCAACTGTAACGGAAATAATAACTGCTGACTTGTCGCCTCTTTTATGGTAATATGCTTCAAGAAATTTTCATAGAGAATACGCTGATGTGCTCTATTCTGGTCGATAATCAACATGCCAGATTTTAAAGTACTCACAATGTATTTTTGCTGTAACTGAAACGTAGTTTTAGTGGTTTCAATAGCTGAATCGCTAAAGATAGATGCGTTTTTTGAATCACTTTCAAACGTCACTTGACTAAAATCAGCTTTAGAATTATTGCCTTTAGATTCCAAGCCTACATACAAACTTTCCCAAGCCCCTGTTGGTGACTGTTTAAAAGGGGTTCGTTGCGCCATATTTTGTTTTCCATTATAACTCGTATCATCAGAAAACGGATTAAAACTGCGATCAACTTCAATTGCAGGTGTGGATGCTCTTTTATCTCTGTAATTATAAGGTGTATTTAAACTGCTCTGATGTTCAAAATCTAAAACAGGAGCAATATTAAACTGCCCTAAACTATGCTTAACTGCTGAACGTAAAATAGCATATAAGGTATGTTCATCATCAAACTTAATTTCAGTTTTTGTGGGATGTATATTAATATCTATGGTCTTAGGATCTACGGTAAGATTTAAAAAGTAGCTGGGGTGATACCCATCTTTTAGCAGACCTTCAAAAGCGGCTTTAATGGCATGGTTTAGATATGGGCTCTTAATAAAACGTTGATTTACAAAAAAGAATTGCTCTGATTTTGTCTTCTTAGAATATTCGGGCTTACCAACGAATCCTGAGATTTTCAACACTTCAGTTTCCTCCTCTACTGGCACCAATTTCTCATTGGTTTTAGTACCAAAAATATGAACAATGCGTTGTCTGTAATTTTCTTGTCTTAAATTAAATAGTTCACTACCATTATGGTAATATGCAAAGCCAATATTAGGATGTGCTAAAGCTACGCGATGAAATTCGTCTGTAATATGTCTTAATTCTACAGTGTCGGATTTTAAAAAATTACGTCTTGCCGGAATATTAAAAAATAAATTCTTCACTGCTACCGAAGTTCCCTGAGGTAGCACTGAGACCTCTTGAGATTTCACTGTACTTCCCTCGATCTCAATCGCAGTTCCTAATTCGTCTTCTCCACGTTTTGTTTTTAATTCTACATGTGCTATCGCAGCGATACTGGCGAGAGCCTCTCCTCGAAACCCTTTGGTGTTTAATTGAAATAAATCTTCTGCTGTTTTAATTTTTGAAGTGGCGTGACGCTCAAAACTCAGTCGTGCGTCGGTCACACTCATCCCCTTACCATTATCAATAACTTGTACTAAAACTTTACCTGCATTTTTAATGATGAGTTTAATTTCAGTAGCATCAGCATCAATGGCATTCTCTAATAGTTCTTTAACTACAGAAGCAGGACGCTGCACCACTTCACCCGCTGCTATTTGGTTAGCAACGTGGTCTGGTAAGAGTTGAATTATATCTGTCATTAGCTTTTTGGGAGGAAAATAGACAAGTCGAAACCAATTACTAATAAAAATAAGAAGACTAAGACGCCAATAATAATAAGCACACGTCTGTTAACATTGTTGACTCTATTGTATTGATAATCATCTATAGCAGCGTTCCATTTTCCTTTTATTCCTTTTGCAGGGTTTACAGTTGATCTATGCTCATCGAATTTGTGCTTAAGCTCATAAGGGTTGCTGTCACCTTTATAATAACGTGGCTGATAATTGAACTTCTTATTCTTTTTTAACTTCATTAATCCCATAATATCCTTATTTCATATATCCTTCAAGAATATAAATTAAAATAAAAAGCGACACTAACAAAATGATTAAAGCTGGTAGTGATGTAAACACATTTCCTTTGCGCTTAGCAGTACCTTTAGCTTCATTCCTTTTAGTCTCGAAGTCGGCTTTCGACTCTTCCCGATAGCTATCGGGGCTAGAATCCTGAAAACGAGCCTTATAGCTAAAGCGTTTATTTTTTCTTTGATTAAACAAGCTGTCTTGTGAATTAAAACTCGGCATACTTCAAAAGTACTTAAAATACGCAGAAATATTCCTTAAGAATTCCTTAAAATTATAAACAAAAAAGCTGCCAATTCATTATAAAATCTAAAATATCAAAAACTAAATTCTAAAAAAAATTATAACGCAGGGATTTCACAGAGACCGCACAAAGTTCTACAAAGAATATATTCTAAGTAATAAACGTAAAGACCATGCTTGAAGCTATTGCAAAGAAAAATAGATCAACGACAGAGAGATTCACACAGAAAAAACTTCAAATTCAAAAAAAAACTAAAGTTTCAAAATATGTAGAACTTAATAATTGAAAACTTTAGACTTAGACTTAGACTTTAACTGACAACTAAATTCTAAGAAGTTTCCTTCCTTAACACTGCCATTTTAATAGCTGCAATTGCGGCTTCCGTCCCTTTATTACCATGTTTACCTCCAGAACGATCTATGGATTGTTGCATATTATTATCGGTAAGGACACAAAAAACAACTGGGATATCACCTTTAATATTAAGGTCTTTAATGCCTTGGGTGACGCCTTCGCAAACAAAGTCAAAATGCTTGGTTTCGCCTTGAATAACACAACCGATTACAATAATGGCATCTAGCATACCAGAATCTGCGTAAATACTCTTACTCATTCTAGCAGCGCCATAAGTGAGTTCAAACGTACCTGGCACATTCCAACGTACAATATTTTCTTTAAGTGCGCCACAGTCTATGAGCGCATCAAAAGCACCTTGCCATAAGCCTCCCGTAATAGTATCATTCCATTCTGAAACAACAATCCCAAACCGAAAGTCTTTCGCGTTTGGGATTGTTGCTTTATCGTAGTTCGATAAATTATGATTTGCAGTAGCCATATCTATAAGCTTGCTTCTACTTTCCCTATTAATACATCTGCTTGAGTTGCTTCAGTCGATGTTGAGAATTCAGATTTAATACGCTTTAAATAACCTAAAGCTTTACTATTCTGTCCTAAAGATATAGCAACACGCGTAGCCTTCATTAAATATAAAGGTGTTGTAAAGTCATTGACATTAGCATTGAATGCTTTTTCGTAATAATCTAAAGCATCTTCTTTTTGATCTAATTGCACAAATGCATCACCAATGCCTCCTTTAGAGATTGGACCCAACATTTTATCATCACTAGAAAAATCACTTAAATACGTGACCGCATTTTGATAGTCTTTTATATTTAAATAAGACATTCCAGCATAGTAATTTGCCAAATTAGCGGCAGGAGTTCCACCATATTCATTGATGATATCTAACATCCCATATTTTCCTTCACCACCATTTAAAGCCATCGTGTAAAGTGAATCTGAAGAAATACCACTCACAGCATCATCAAAGTATTTTTTAGCTGTGTACATTTCGTTCATAGCGTCTTTTCCCTGAGGTTCAGCTACCAATTTATCATAACCTAAATAGCCTAAAACCACTATAGCAACAGCGCCAATGACACCAAGAAGGTATTTTTGATTTTTAACTACCCAATCTTCAGTTTTTGAAGCACCTTCGTCTAAAGTATTAAATACCTCAGCTGTCGTTGAGTTTTCTTCAACAACGTCTTCTTTTTCTTTCTTCGTTTTAGGTTTGTAGCCTCTTTTCTTATATGTAGCCATATCTTCTCAATTTGTGCGTGCGCAAAAATAAAATTTTTATTGGGATTTAAAAGCCTATTTATTTGTTATTTTTGAATAATCTTTAAAGAACCAAAATGCTTTGCTATAGCACTAAAATCAAGCAAACCATTAAACTTTTATGAATCTAAATACACTATCGTTAGTTAATTACAAAAATTTTGAAAGTCAGGTTTTCGATTTCGACGCTAAAATCAATTGTTTTGTTGGTGCAAATGGGATTGGAAAAACCAATGCTTTAGATGCCATTTACCACTTAGCGTTCGGTAAAAGTTACTTTAACCCTATTGCGGTTCAGAATATAAACCACAATGCAGAGTTTTTTGTAGTTGACGGAAATTTTTCTAAAAATGAACGTTCCGAAAAAATTATAGTATCTCTAAAACGAGGCCAAAAAAAAGTAATTAAAAAAAACGGCAAAGCTTATGACAAGTTTAGTGAGCATATTGGATTTATTCCACTGGTCATTATTTCCCCTGCGGATCGCGATTTAATAACTGAAGGAAGCGATACGCGAAGAAAATTCATTGACAGTGTGATTTCTCAAAGTGATAAAAACTATTTAACAGAACTTATAAGTTATAATAAGGTTTTAGCACAACGGAATGCACTCCTAAAGTATTTTGCTTTAAACAACACGTTCAATGCAGATACCTTAGAAATTTACAATGAGCAACTTCATGTGTATGGCACAGAAATATTTAAAAAAAGAGATACATTCTTAAAAACGTTTATTCCGATTTTGAAAGCACGGTATGAAGCCATAAGCCAAAGTAAAGAAGTTATTGATTTAACTTATAAAAGTGATTTATTTGATGGTGATTTAAAAGATTTATTAAACAAAAACATCAATAAAGATAAAGCTTTGCAATACACAAGTGTTGGAGCGCACAAAGATGATTTAGTGTTTTTAATTGATGATTTTCCAATCAAAAAATTCGGAAGTCAAGGCCAACAAAAATCATTTTTAATTGCATTAAAATTAGCGCAATTCGATTTCACAAAACAGCAAAGCGGCGTCTCACCAATCTTGCTATTAGATGATATTTTTGATAAATTAGATGAAAACAGAGTGGCACAAATTATTAGTTTAGTTGATGATGCACATTTTGGTCAGATTTTCATCAGTGACACACATGCCGATAGAACTGAAGCCATTGTAAAACAAATTCATCAATCTTATAAACTCTTCAAACTTTAAGCGATGCAAACAAACAAAAACACCAACGTCCTTGCTAAACTGATTTTACAAATCAAGCTTGATAAGCTTTTGGTTTCAGGCAAAACATTGCTGATAGTTTTCGGATTATTAATAATTAGTTGCGCTAAGAATCCTGAGACTTACATTCAACATATAGAAGGCTATTGGGAAATTGAAAAAGTGACTTTATCCGATGGATTCGAAAAGGCGTATAAATTTAACGAAAGCATAGACTACATAAGCCTTAACGATAGTTTAAAAGGGTTTAGAAAAAAGATGAAGCCCGGTATTAATGATACTTATTTTACTTCGGACGATGCTGAAGCCATAACGCTAAAAATTGAAAATGATAATTTGAACATGTATTACAGTACACCTTATGCGAAATGGAAAGAAACCGTTCTAGAAGCCACGCCTATAAATCTGACTATAATTAATGAAAATAAGGACGTATATTTATATAAACGTTATACTCCTATTAATCTAAATATTGACTAATTAAAAAGATTTTCGCTGAAGTTTATCTTCAGCGCAGTCGAAAGACAGAAAGTAAACATGGCAAAACGCAATAACGATAACCAACCTATTGAAGATATTCTAAAGGAGTTTGTAAAGACTAATAATTTACAATCGGGTTTAGATAAGGTCAACGTGCGAGAAGCTTGGACCAATCTTATGGGAAATGGCGTTAATAATTACACCACAACGATTGAACTGAAGCACGAAACACTTTATGTGCAATTAAGCTCTAGCGTTCTTCGCGAAGAGTTAAGTTATGGTAATGAGAAAATTGTAAAGATGCTCAATGAATCTGTAGGTAAAGACATTATAAAAAAATTAGTACTTAGATAAATTGATGGACACTACTACAACAGCAACTCAAAGTGCTATTCCCAATCATATATCTGCTCAATATCCAATTTCGTGGTCAATGTCTAGAGCAGAACAAGCGACTCTTATTCAAGTTCTAAAAAACATAAAACCAAAAGTTGCTATAGAAATCGGAACCTACAAAGGCGGAAGTCTGCAAGTGATTAGCGATTATTCTGAAAAGGTTTATGCCGTAGATTTAACACCTTCAGATAGAGATGAGCGTTGTGAGAACCTCTCTAATGTGGATTATTTAATTGGCGATTCTAAGCGTATTATCCCAGAATTAGTCAACAAGATAAACAACAGTAATGACGTTGTCGAATTTATCCTCATCGATGGTGATCATAGTTATGAAGGAGTTTTAGAGGATATCACCAATCTTTTAAAACTTACCCCAAAGCAACCTATTACTATTATTTTGCACGATAGTTTTAATCCTGCTTGCAGAAAAGGAATGCGATTGTACGATTATAGTGCTAATCCTTATGTGAGTTATGTAGAGTTAGACTATATCACTGGTGCTTTTAATCACGATGGCCTTTACAGAGAAATGTGGGGAGGATTTGCTTGTATAGTACTGTCTCATGAAAAGCGTTTGACAGCTCTAGAAATTTATGCTTATCAAGACAGACTTTTCGAAACCACCTATTACAGATCTATTCATTTCTTTAGAAAGTTCTTTTGGTTTTTAAAACCATTTTATAAAGTTTTCAAAAAACAGCTTTAGCGACAAATCACCTGTCGTATCTTCACAAAAAAGCTACACTATGTATGACTTCAACACACTTATATTCACGCTGATAATTCAATCTATGACACTATTTAATTTTACTACGGAAGGCGACATTTCTAACTGGAAAATTGTTGATGATGTCGTTATGGGTGGAAGATCAGACGGCAGTTTTACAATTAATGAAGATGGTCATGGCGCCTTTTCAGGTAAGGTGTCTTTAGAAAATAATGGTGGCTTTTCTTCCTTGCGTTATACTTTTAAAACTAAGGAGACCTCAGTATATTCCAAATTTGTAATACGGCTAAAAGGAGATGGTAAACCCTACCAATTTAGAGTTAAAGACAAACGCTACAATCGCTATTCCTTTATTTACAAATTTGATACAACAACCGATTGGCAAACCATTGAAATTCCATTTCATAATATGAGTGCGGCATTTAGAGGCTATAAAGTCGATATCCCTAATTTTGAAGGCAAGCAAATGGAAGAAATTGCTTTTTTAATCGGTAATAAAAAAGCAGAAAGCTTTAAGCTTCTTATTGATTCTATTTCCTTAGAATAAAAAGCCATAACCTTTATATTGGTTGTAGATGGTTGACGATTCGTATCAAACCACATCTTGTATTCTGGTACTTTTAAATTGTATATAACTCCACTTCATTAAGTATTTTAAACTGATCTTCTCCTTAAATATTAATTCTAGGTGTGTGTTTTTCGTTAAACACGAAATTCGGATCGGCTTCCTCCTATCGGAAAATTTTTGAATCCCTGTTCTGGCGTTTGGCAAAATGAAACAGATGAAGCCTTTACTGGTGAAATAACAATTCAAGGATTATCGGATAAAGTTAACGTTGATTATACTGCTGGAATTGCTCTTGTTTTTGGGTAACCCGTTGAATTTAATTTAAAAAAAGTAGATGAATACCTTTTCATCATATAACTTTGTGATTAGACTTCAAATAAATAAGACGATATGAAACCCTATTTTAATAAACTAACCACTGCACTTATTTTAACAACCACATTACTCTCTTGCATGAACACCGATAAAAAACAAAGTATGAGTGCCTCTGAAAACTTAAATAATACGATTGAAAAAGATAGTAACAAGAGCTATCAACCAACATCAGATTATACCCTAGTATGGGCAGACGAATTTGAAGGTGACACAATCAATACCAATAACTGGAATTTCCAGGTAGAAGAAGCCGGACGTTTCAACGAAGAAGGGCAACGCTATACGAAAAGCAGTGACAATGCATATATAGAAGATAATCAACTCGTTATTAAAGCGATACATGAGAGTGATAAACATAACAAAAACCAATATAGCTCAGCACGATTACATACCGCTAACAAACAGACATGGACCTATGGGAAAATAGTCGCGCGCATGAAACTTCCCTATGGTGAAGGTCTCTGGCCAGCATTTTGGATGCTAGGAGCTAATATCGATGAAAATGGTGGTGATACGCCTTGGCCACACTCTGGTGAAATTGATATTATGGAGCTATTTGGTTTTAAGGATGATGCTATTGTGGAGGCTAATCTGCATTATGCTAACACATTTGGTAAACACACTATGATGGGATCTGAAGCCTATAGGTTAGACAAGGGTAAATTTGCGGACAACTTCCACACCTTTGAATTAGAATGGGATGCCAATAATATAACATGGCTCGTAGATGGCCAAAAATTCGCAACACAGTCCATTACATCCGAAGAATTCGCGGCGTTTCATAAAGACTTTTTTATAATTCTCAATATAGCTGTAGGTGGTAGCTTTGCAGGACGACCAGACGCTACTACCAATTTCCCTCAGTATATGTATATAGACTGGATACGTGTTTACCAGAAAAACCAATCTTAAAAAACTCAGAACAGAATCCTAACAATATCGTCGCGATACTAATAGGATTAAGGCTCTAAACTTGTATATTACTTAGCTGTAGACTGC
>JAWUVW010000112.1:0-18055 GCA_034112185.1 Flavobacteriaceae bacterium
GATAACGAAGCACGAAAAAATTGCTTAAGTGAATTTGTAAACAAACACATTAATGAAAACTTTAATACCCGTATAGCGGACAGTTTAAATCCTGGTAGAAAGCGCATTTTTGTTCAGTTTAAAATAGATACAGAAGGCAAAATTTCAAGTGTCAATGCTCGAGGACCAAATCCAGGGTTAGAAGAGGAGGCGAAACGTGTTATTAAGAGCTTACCGCAATTTGTTCCTGGAAGGCAAAACGGTGAATTGGTTATAGTGCCCTATTCAATGCCTATTGTTTTTGAGGTTAAAGACTCAAAAAAGGATTAATTTAATTTTTAGATGAGAAACCTATTTCTATGTCTACTGTTTGCGTTTATGGCTAATTCTAATGCCCAAAGCATTAAAGAAAAAGCAGATCATCTTTATGCTAACGGCAATTATACAAAAGCTATTGAAACCTATAAATCAACTAAAAATTTAGATGAGGTTTATGACGAAATTGCTAAAGCTTACATCGCTTTAGGTAATTATGGACAAGGCTTAGTTAATTATGAAGAAGCAATAGCATCAAACCCAGAGGATGCCCTTTTAAAATATGATTACGCCAAGCTATTCACTAAAACAAAGAATTATGAAGATGCCAACCAACTGTTAAATGCCTTAATTGTTTTAGATAGTCTAAACCCAAATTACCATTATGAGTTGGGTATTGTTCTAGAAAAACAAAAAGACAGTACCGCTTTAAACGCATTTAGAAAAACCTTTGAATTAGATGCAACACACCAAAAAGCAATTTTTAAAATAGCAAAGCAACATATTATTAAAAGGAAGTTTGAATTAGCGCATCGCTATATAGATATTGGATTAAAGAGTTACAAGAATAATGTGGAGCTCATAAGCCTAAAGGCGCAAGCGTATTATTTTCAGGAGTATTATACGCATTCAGTGGTTTGGTTTAAAAAGTTACTTGAATTAGGCGAGATGTCTGAATTCATTCATGAGAAATTAAGTTTAAGTTATGCGCAGAATTCAGATTATGAAGATGCGATTTATCACAGAGAACAAGCACTAAAATACAGTCCAAACGATGCCAATGCGATGTTTGTGATTGGTACCTACTACCAAAGTTTAAGTAATTTTGAAAAGGCCGAAGACTATATAACAAAGTCTTTACGGATTAGAGATGTTTCACTGTCAAAGGAATATCAAAAGCTGGGTGTGGTTTTAAATCGTCAGAAAAAATACGAAAAAGCGATTAAGGCCTATCAAAAGGCTTGGGTCGAAGATCCGTCGGATATTATGACGGAGTTCTTTATTATCAGAACTAAGGATGAGTTTTATGCCGATTTGGATTCTAAGATTAAATTGTACGAAGACTTTATTAAAAAGAAGGAAAATAGCCCCTTTAAGCCATTCGCCGAAAGAAGACTGAAAGAATTAAAACAAGAGAAGTTCTTAGAACAGGATTGAGATTGATATAGGAGTTGCACTCACATTTACTAATTATATAGAATTGGTATTAGATAAAAAATTGTATTTTTCAGCATTAGAAATAGTGCTAATGAGACCAATTATTTTTCTTTTAATCTTATTACTAGTTTCTTCTTGTAGTTATTTTGAAAAGAAAAAAATCTATTCTGAAGATTTACTAGAGGAAGAACTACAAACCTTTAATTGGAATGAAGTCGATACCTACCCAACATTTAGCAGTTGCGATTCCATTTCAATAAAAGCAGAGATTAAAGCTTGTTTTCAGAATACATTGGTGACCAGCGTTAATCGCTTTTTAAAAGCGCAGAAAATTGTCGTTTCAGAAGACATTAACGATACGATTAGACTTAAGATCACTATTGATAGCAAAGGAATTCTAGAAGTTAAAACTATTGATTTTAAACCCGAAACAGCCATTCAAATTCCAGAAATAGACAGTTTGCTCAGACAGAGTTTAAAAGAAATTCCTGAAATATTTCCAGCAATAAAAAGAGGGCAACAAGTCACTACCGCTTTCGAACTTCCTGTGATCGTTAAAATAAATTGAACCTAGGCCGAACTCAGGTTTAACGCCTTACAGATTAAATTTGTAACCAATAGCAATATCTGTCGAGAAATTATCTTGATTATCTAATAGCAGTGCAAATAATTCACCATAAATTATAGTTATATAACTGTTCTCGCCAACTTTAATATCCGAGCCAATACCAAATATAAAAGGCACATCAAAGGTGGAAACGTTTAAATTGGTTTCCATATCATTTTCATCGGTAACAGTGACATCAGTAAAATTTAAAGTTGCGAATTTTACTTGGGCATAAATAGAAAACGAAGATTTATTAATAATTCTGAAACGATACCCTAACGAAAACTCAGTTGCGCTGTAAGACAAATCATTAGTTTCAAAAGCGTGACGAAATTGAAAAAAACCAGCATGTCTCGGTCGATCACTTGCTTCAAAAATTTCTAGTTCTGCGCCAATGAGCGGTGCTTTTACGTTATCAGGATTTCTAACGAAAGGATTATTAGTCACACCTCCAGAAAATCCTAATCTAAGTTGTGCTTTACCACCGGTTGAGGGCGATTTATAAGTAGGGTCAACAGAGGTATTGTATTTATCAATATATTTTCTTAGGCTAGAAAGTAGAAACTTTAGTTTGTCCGCAGACAAGCCATTTGTTACTTTAGATAAGGTTGTTTTAAATTCTTCTTTATAATTTTCGTCGGCATCTATTGTGTTCTTAAGCTCAGTTATTGCGCCATTATCTGTTCTCACAAAAAAGCGATAATTGTTTTCAAAGTTAGTCCATAGCAAATCCAATTGACCGCTAATTTCAATTTTTAGTGGCAGTGTTTCGCCATCCACAGTATACGTTTCTTGACTATAATTAAACTGAAACGTGAAACCTATAAGCAGTAATACTAAAACTTTTTTCATTTTGAGATGGGACTTGAATTTAGTAAATCTAACAAAAATATTCAATATGTTGTTATTTTTTGAAGGTTCTCCCTTTCCACTCGTAAGATTTGAATAGAGACAGCAAAACAATATAAACGCTAAAGAAAGGATAGAGTAAGCTCGAAAACAGATAGGATAAGAGCAAGGTTTCTTGTTTGAAAAAGCGTGACGTTTTAAATAATAGAAGGAAGTCGATGCTAAATTTAATGACGAATAAGGCGATTGCCGTTTTTAACGCCATACCGTTTAAAATCGTAGCAGGAATTAAAACCAAACACACCAGATTACCTAATAAAACAATGATGCCAATACCTTTGGCAACCCCTTTAGTATAACGACTTGTTTTTGTTGCCCAACGCAAACGTTGCTGTATTAACTCTGAAACACTTTTTGTAGGCTTTGTGGTTACAATAGCGCTTTGAGACTTAAGATAATGTACGTTTCTACTGTTTTTTTGAATGAATTTTTCAAGTAAAAAGATATCATCGCCACTGGCAATATCACTGTTTCCCTCAAAACCATTTAATGCTTTGAATGCAGATTTACGATATCCAAAATTAGCGCCATTGCACATAAAGGGTTTATGTATTCCAAAACCACCAATAGTTGCCCCTTGTAAGCTTAAAAAATCTAAAATTTGAAAGCGATTAAAAAACGAATTTTCGCCATGATAGGTAACAGGTGCGACAATACAATCCGTATGCTTTGTTTGAATACATTCATCAAAAACATCGAGCCAATAGGTTGGTAAAATACAGTCCGCATCCGTAGTTATAATCCAGTCGAATTTTGAAACTGCTATCGCAGTAGTAATCGCGTCTTTTTTGGGTGAATTCGAATACCTCTTATTTTGAAGCACACGACTATCAGCTTGAGTCTTTTGACGGCCCTCAGTATGAACTTTGTCGAAAGGTCTTTTGGAAATGAACGGTTCAATTATCAAAACCGATTCATCACTAGAATCATCATCCACAAGAATAATCTCAAATAAGGATTTAGGATAATTCAACTTAGAAATTGAAGCTAACAATCGCGGTAAATTCTTAGCTTCATTCCGAAACGGAATGACAATTGAGAATTTTGTTTTGGCAGGTAAATCTTGAAGCTGAAAAAGCTTAACCTTATCGAAGCCATATATCAACAAGCCAATGAGTAAAAGGTAGATGATTATGACGGTTATGGAAATAGCTGATAGTATCATGTTTCGTTGTAGGGGAGTTTAAAATTCAACACAAAATAACTCCCAAATACACTAGGAATCACAAAATTTAATAGCCACATTATTGTAACACTAGTTAAGATTGTTAATTCATTAACGTCCACATAGCCAAATAAAAATACAGCAACACTGCCTTTTATAACCACATCGAAAATTGAAATAGAGGGCAAAATCGACGCTAAAAAATACATGCTTGTTATAACGACCATTGCTTTTGTGTATTCGATATCCACACCAAATATAATCAGTAAATAATAAAACTGAAATGAAAATATGAAGTAGCGAATTAAAGATAAAGATAAGTTAATAAGGTGCGTTTTTAAAACTAGCTTTTTTACAAAATTTAGAATAAACTCAAAAGAAAAGCCTTTTATTCTGAAACGGTTTTGTTTGATACCTATGACTGCAAATAAACTTATTAAAAGCAGAATCAAACCAAATTTGAGAAGTCTGTCATAATCGAGATCAATTTGATAACGATTCACAAAAACAAGCAATCCAATAACACCAAAAACAGTGGTTATGGTCATTTGTGCCATGTTGCCTAAAAGATTGAGGAGCATTATTTTAGTTCTAAACGGCTTCGCGTAATACACTGCTTTGGCGCCATAATCACCTATGCGATTCGGAGTAATTAGTGAGGCTGTTGCCCCTCCTAAGCTTTGTTCTAAAGCATTTCTAAATGAGATTTGTTTTATAGTTTTTACTAAGTATTGCCATTTCAAAATTTCAAAAAACCAATTAAAAACACTTAAAATGAGTAATAAAACGATAGTTTTAGGTGTAAATGTGTCATTTTTTTGCAAAAACGTGATAAAATCATTGAATTGTAAATTTTCATTTTTAGAGAGCTTAGAATAAATAAAATAAAACGCACCAATTACAATACTCAACTTCATAAGTGCAAAGAAGAATTGTTTAGTTTTGTAAGGCACATCGTAATACATATTGGGCTTATCTTTACGCTTTGTTTTTAACCGAATAGGCCTGACGGCACCCAGAAATAAAAAGAAATTAATTGAAATGAAACTATTTTTAAAAAGCACAGTGCTTAAGGAAATAGAAGTAATGCAAACAAATTTAAGGCATTTTTTTGAAAAAGGGAAAGTCAACATGAGTTCATCAAAAATAAAACCAAAAACGTACAAATGCAACACTATTTTAAACCCTGCTTGTTCTTTTTTTGCGTCGTTCTTATGACGCTGCAAAGTCATGCTCAATTTAATAAGGATACCAGTAAATGGAAAGCCCTTTTTGCAGTCGGCTTTAATTACCCTACAACAGATGGGTTTGTTAAAGGGTCTTATGCTACTCCTGTTAATTTTCCGACAGTGAATCTAGGTGTTCAGCATATGTTTAAACGAGCGTATGGCGTGAAATTAGATTATGGGTTTAACCGTTTTAAAAATGATGATGGTTCCCTAGAATTTAAAATAAATTACGCCCGTATTAACGCACAGTTTGTTTATGATCCTACAGCGTTAATCGGCTTTTTGCCCTCAAGAACTCGAATCCTTTTGCATGCTGGTCCTGGCTTAGCCTTTGTAAAACCTTTAGGTAATTTAGGAGATAATAAGCAAACCTATTTAAATCTTTTAGGAGGCTTAGAGTTCCATTATGCCATAAACGAGAAAGTATCTATTTATACAGATGTTGCCTATTTGTATGGTTTAACGTCTTTAGAAAATTACGATCCAGTTCTGAGCGGATTAGGAGCCTTTAATGGTAGTGTTTTTAACCTTACCTTTGGATTGGCTGTTTCTTTAAGCGGTTGTCAGTTTTGTGATTAGATAAATGAGTCAAGAAAAAATTATATTAGGCATAGATCCAGGTACTACAATTATGGGTTTTGGAATCATAAAAATTGTAGGCAAAAAAATGGAGTTTGTGCAACTCAATGAACTCATGCTCAAAAAGTATGATGATCATTATCTCAAACTCAAACTCATTTTTGAGCGCACTATAGAACTTATAGATACCTATCATCCAGATGAAATTGCTATTGAAGCTCCGTTTTTTGGTAAGAATGTACAAAGTATGCTAAAGCTTGGCAGAGCGCAAGGAGTCGCTATGGCTGCGGGTTTATCTCGCGAAGTACCGATTACAGAGTATGCACCTAAAAAAATTAAAATGGCAATTACTGGAAATGGAAATGCTAGTAAAGAACAGGTTGCAAAAATGCTACAAAGCATGTTAGGATTAAAAACAATTCCCAAAAATTTAGATGCTATGGATGGTCTAGCCGCGGCTGTTTGTCATTTTTATAATCAAGGCAGTGTAGAAATTGGTAAGAGTTATTCGGGTTGGGGCGCTTTTGTAAAGCAGAATGAGGATCGGGTTAAGAAGTAGGCAGTCTCAGTGTTCAGTCTCAGTAATCAGTTAATAATAGTAAATGAGAATCAACCTAGTATTTATATTATTCAGTCAATCGCTTTTTGTTTTCAGTCAAAGGAAAGTTGAAATGAACGACTACCAACTGCGACTGAAAACTGTTAACTAATATGAGCGGCATTTATATCCACATTCCATTCTGTAAGCAAGCTTGTCATTATTGCGATTTTCATTTTTCAACCTCACTGAATAAAAAAGATGAACTCATTAGCGCATTGTCTAAGGAATTAGAACTTCGTAAAGAAGAATTTAAAAATATAACGGTTGAAACGATTTATTTTGGTGGAGGAACACCTTCATTACTATCAAGTGAAGAATTACGATTTATAATCGACGCCGTTTATAAAAACTATACGGTTTCAGATCACCCAGAAATTACACTTGAAGCTAATCCAGATGATTTATCTAAAGATCGAATAATCGAACTCTCTCAAAGTCCAATCAATCGCTTATCCATTGGTATCCAATCCTTCTTCGAGTCCGATTTAAAACTCATGAATCGCGCACACAATGCAGAAGAAGCCAAATCGTGTTTAGAAGAAGCGACCAAGTACTTTGATAATATTTCACTTGATTTAATTTATGGCGTTCCAGGAGCTTCAAATGCCCAGTGGTTAGAAAATATAGAAATGGCTCTAAGCTATAATGTACCTCATATTTCGAGTTACGCTTTAACGGTAGAGCCTAAAACGGCATTAGCATCATTTATTAAAAAAGGCATTATCGACAATGTAGATGACGAGCAGGCACACGCCCAATTTCATATTTTAAAAGATAAACTAGAAGACAAAGGTTTTACGCATTATGAGCTTTCTAACTTTGGTAAAGAGGGCTATTTCAGTAAAAACAATTCGGCATATTGGCAAGGTAAAACCTATATAGGAATTGGGCCTTCGGCACATTCTTTTAATGGCAAACAACGTGGTTGGAATGTCAGTAACAATTCAAAGTACATTAAAGCCATTCAGCAAAACGAACTGCCTATAGAAATAGAAAATTTGACACTTACAGATCAATACAATGAATATGTAATGACAGGTTTAAGAACAATTTGGGGCGTATCTTTTGCTAAAGTTGAAAATGATTTTGGTGCAGTTTTTAGAGATTATCTAATTGAACAATCCAAAGTTTTTATAAATCAACATTTATTGTATATTGAAGGTGAGTATTTACGTGTCACTAATAAAGGTCAATTTTTGAGTGATGGTATTGCTTCACAACTATTCATGCTGAACTAGTTTCAGTATCTTTTAAATTTGGAATTAGAATTTGATTTAAGTAGTTTGAAAGTACTATAAAATTGCTTAAAATTGGAAAACGGATTTGCATATATACTTTCTAACAAAAACAAAACGGTCTTATATGTTGGTGGATCAAAGTATTTAAAGAAGCGTGTTAGGCTTCATAAAAAAAAGGAAAAGCGACGGAGTTTACAAGAAAACATAATATAAATGAATTAATGTATTATGAGGAATATTCTAGTTTCCATGACGCTTTTGCAAGAGAAAAAAAAATTAAAAATTGAAGGAAAGAATGGAAATAGAATTTAATAAAATCGATGAATCCAGACTTAAAAAATTTGTACTCTGACTTATAATAATTATCAATCAACTTAAAAAAGTTACTGAAATAAATTCAGCATAAATGATAGCAACAATACAATACAACTCTAAGAAGTTAAAAATAGATTTATCACAACCTTTAGATATTTCAATCCCCTTAAAAGGGGATGCCTCTAATGTGAATGCATGGTATATAGAGCCGCCAAAAATAACACCTGCAGTTATAGACAGTGAAATAATAAGTGTAGCTGCAGGGGCAGTAGTGAATTTTAATACCATTACATTTAACCCACACGCTCATGGTACACATACCGAAACGGTTGGTCATATCACGGAAAAGGGATATTCTATTAATAAGTGCTTAAAGCAGTTTTTTTTCTTAGCAGAAGTTGTAACGGTTGCGCCAGAAAAACTGGGTGATGACTACGTCATTTCCAAAAAGCAATTACAATTTCTAATAGGGAATAAAAAGAGAGAAGCTATCGTCATAAGAACATTGCCAAATACCAAAGGGAAAAAATCACGTCAATATTCAAATACGAACCCGACCTATTTAATGGAAGATGCTGCGGTTTATTTAAGATTGAAGGGCGTTAAGCATTTATTGATTGACTTACCAAGTGTAGATAAAGAGCAGGATGGTGGGGAATTATTAGCACATAATGCATTTTGGAATACAAAAGGAATTTTGAGATTAGATGCTACAATAACAGAGTTTATTTATGTATCTAATAAGTTTGAAGATGGGTGTTATATGTTAAACCTTCAAATTGCACCTTTTGAAAATGATGCTTCACCTAGTAAACCTATCTTATATAAAATCATTGAATAACGACTTGTGACCACTATACTAAGTGTCATAGATTTAAATACATATGGAAACATTTTTTATAATAATTATAAGCATTTTAGTAACCTTAGGGTTGGTAACGATCTATAAGCAATGGAAGACTGAGAAGATTACAAATGCACAATCAATTTTACTTTTAGATAAAATAAAACGCGTTTGTAAGTTTATAACAGTTGAAGGCGATTTTGCAGAAATTTACCACTACGAAGATGTAAAGCAAAAGGCTTTAAAGTTAATATCTAGCCGAAAAAAAGCATTAGTGGTTATTAATGCTAAAGCACATGTTGGATTTGATTTGAATAAGGTGAAAATGAATTCTAATTCTAAAACCAAAACAGTAGTGTTGACCCATTTTCCCGAACCAGAAGTATTATCCATAGAAAGTGATATTAATTATTACGATAAGCAAGACGGCATGTTTAATAAGTTTGAAGCAGCAGATCTAACAGAATTGCACACTAAGGCCAAAGCACATATTAAGGATAAAATTCCGGAAAGTGGACTTTATAATGTGGCCAAACAGGAAGCCTTAGAAGCGATTCAACTCATTGAAAATTTAGTTGAAACTATCGGTTGGAAGTTAGATTATTCGGCATTAGAAATTGAAGCAAAAGAAGAGAAGACACTTTTGAAATGAATATAGAACACTACAGAGATTATTGTATGAATAAAAAGCAAGTGACGGAACACTTTCCTTTTGACGATGACGCGCTTGTTTTTAAAGTTTGTAATAAGATGTTTGCTCTAGCATCTTTAAAGAAATGGGAAAATGGTGAGGCCTTTATAAACCTAAAATGTGATCCAGAATATGCCCAAGAGCTCAGAGCAGAATATGACAGTATAAAACCAGGTTATCACATGCACAAACAACAATGGAATAGTGTTTATATTCATACAGGTGAACTCTCATCAAAACTTATTACAGAACTAATCGATCATTCTTATAATATGGTCGTAAAAGGATTGCCTAAAAAATTGAGAGACACTCTTAATTAATTCTACATTTGTAAAATACGTTATATATATGTCTTTAGAAAGAGAATTACAACAACGCAGTAGCTCAAAATGTGAGCTCTGCACAAGCCAAGAAAAACTAGCGTCTTATACGGTGCCAGATATTAAAGAAAATGGCTTAGAAACCGTTTTATATGCCTGTAATGTCTGTGTTGAACAGATGAATGATGCGGATGCAATTGATCCTAATCATTGGAGATGTCTAAATGATAGTATGTGGAGTGAGCACGATGCTGTAAAAATTATGGCTTGGAGAATGCTTAACAGAATTAAGGACGACTGGACTCAAGACCTATTAGGCATGATGTATCTGGAGGAAGAGACATTAGAACTAGCTAAGGCATCTGGAGATGGAGAAGTTGATGAAAATAAAATTATTCATAGAGATGTTAATGGAGTTATTTTAAATAATGGAGATTCTGTAGTTTTAATAAAAGATTTAAAAGTGAAAGGCTCTAGTATGGTTGCCAAACAAGGGGTTGCTGTTAGAAATATTAGACTCGATCGTGATAATGCAGAATATATTGAAGGTAAAGTAGGGCCAACGCTAACTGTAATTATTACGAAGTATGTAAAAAAGATTTAATACGTAAGTTCAAGTGTTCTGATTTTTTTAATCAGGATGTATCTAGAACAATTAGGGCCTTAGGATGCTATTTCTTTAAATGATGCAACGTCACGATAAATTTAATATGTTAGAAATAAGACCAACTTGCGAAAATTGTAACAAAGACTTGTCGTACGATTCTAAAGAGGCAATGATTTGCACATTCGAATGCACTTATTGCAGAGATTGCGTAGAATTATTAAATCATGTTTGCCCAAATTGTGGTGGTGGTTTTGAAAAACGACCGGTAAGACCAGCACATCTTCTAAAAAAGTATCCTGTTTCAAAGGTTGTGGTGCATAAACCTGTAGATATTAATGCACATCTTCAAATCCTTAGGTCTAAGTAGCTTTTATTGCACTTCATCTGTTTGTAAACGTGTTGTTTAACGAAAAAATAAACAGAGTACTCCGAATAATCTAGTCAAAATTACCATTTATCGATTTTATAATAGAACACCCAATATTATGTCCGATATTGGGGTAGCCATCGCATTAATAGCACCAAATTTACAGATTAATAGTCCCAAATTATTATTAATATCTAACAGTATTTATTATGGATTTACAAATTACAAATTACAACAATCGTTTTCAGATTAAAGGAACTTTGAACAAGTTGAATATTAAAACCTTTAATTCTTATTTTAATAATATTTTCGACAGATTAGACGTAATTCTATTAGATATAGAAAGCGTAGAAAGTATCGATAGAGCAGGTGTAATGGCTTTGGCTAGACTCCATAATGAATCTATTGTAAAATCAAAACGTCTATCTATTATAGGTTTAGGATGTAAAGAACTTTACCAGCATTTTAAATCTGAAGAGCCAAATATTGCTACCGCTTCAGCTAATGGAATCACAGTGGCTTAGTTGACGCGATCATAAATCCCCTTTGTACATATAAAATGTATCCAATTCGTCTATGGTGATAGATCGTTGTTTCGGATACACTTTATTTTTTTGCATCGTATTTAGTTTGAATACCAGCACCTATTTCAAGTTCATCTAGCAAGACATATCGGCAATAATTTTCCATTGGCCATCCATCTTTTTAAAGATAATTATGAATACGCCATCTGCATCACCAACCTCACGTTTTAGATGATACTCCCCCATCACCCAGTAGTTGTCACCTTCAATTTTAGAAATATCATTAATAATAAAGTTTAATGTGCCACTTTCTGCTTTGCTTGGATAGCCTTTTTTATAGTTATCTAATGTATTTTCCCAACCTAAAGTTAGACCGTTACTTCCATAAAATTTGAGTGCATCGCTTTTCCAATAGCCTTGCATAAAACCTTCCAAATCATGATTGTTCCAAGCGATTTCTTGAGTTTCCATGACAAGACGAATGCCAGCTTCAGCGAGTTCTAGACTATCGCTTTTTTCAATTGCATCTGTAGTGACATCTGCTTTTATACTAATACAACTGAGGCATAACAATGCAAATACAAAAGGGAATACATATTTCATAAGATTGAATTTTAATTTCAATCTAAAATACTAACTAATTTTTAAAGCACACCTTTTTGCTTTTTTAAAAAAGCATCCGCTTGATGTTGCATGAGTTCACGTGCTTTTTTTCGTTTGTAGTTCATCACCTCTTCTTCATCTGCAATTTCTGTATAGACTTTATTATTAATAGCATTATCAGTTTTTAAGAGTAACTGACGTTCAGTAACTTGTTGCATAGTCCAAGTTTTAATAGTCGTCTCTTGGTCTTCCAATCTAAAATCGAATTCACCTTTTGGTGACAACAGTTTGGCGAATATTGGCGATGTTTCAATAGCTAAGAAGAGCAGAAATATAAAGAATGATGGCAACCATGGTAATTCGCCCAAAGCAGTAACTCTCGCCATTAATCCATCAAAATTATCTATTACAGGTTGGGACTGTGCAACGTTTGTTGTATAATCACTTTGTAAGCTTGTGATTTGAGTTTCAATAGCAGTAATTTTAGCTTTGTTGTCGGTTTTAAGTTGTTGTAATTCGGCTAAGCCAGCATCGTGTTTGTCGCGTTTTTCTTTATAAACAGGTCCTTTTCCTAATAGTTTTGTCCCAGCGGTGCCTTCCGCTTCAGAAATATAAGTATCATATAAAGCATTGACTTCAATTTCTTTAGTCTCTATTTGAGATTGTAAACCAAAAATCTGACTTTCTAAATCAGTAATTTGTGGATTAAACTGTTGGGCGATTTGATTTTGATTCGCTAAAGTGAGATCATTTTTCTGTTCCAGTAAAACCTGATTGATTTCCTTTTCGAAGATCTTCAATTCTAAAGGTTTTGAAATGACGACGGCTATAATTATTGCTAAAAATAGCCGAGGTGTGGCTTGTAGAATTTCATCTATAACATTATCTCTTTTCTTAATCGTCGATACAATATAACGGTCTAAATTAAAAATAAGTAAACCCCAAATTAATCCAAAAAACAGAGCAGAATAAAGGTTGTCAAAAACGGTGTAAAGTGCATAACTACCTGCAATAGTTGCCATAACAGCAGTGAAAAACACGGTGGCTCCAATGCCAGCATATTTGTTTTGCTCACCAATGGAACACGCGTTTAAAATATCCGTATCTGCTCCCGAACAAAGGATGAAGAATTGCTTTAACATAAAGATTTGATTTTGATTGATTGTCTATTAGAACGCTAAAACCTATGATTTGTTACACTTTAAATGAAAAAAGCCTCTGTGAGGAGGCTATTATTAAATAGTTGAGAGTTCTTTAATCTTTTATATGTTTTGAAAGTTTTACGATATATTTCCCATTTTCATCTTTTTGTGTGATCATATCGGTACTTTTTCCTTTATTGTTTTTGGTTATAGCTTTAGCTTCATTTGCCGTAATTTTTTTACCGTCCATAAAAAAGATGGCACCGTTTTGTTCCATTTCAATGATGTATTCTAAAAAGGAAGGATTTGTAGCAGGAGGAGGAGGTGGCAAATGATCCATTTTCACTTCTTTGCCGTAACGATTATAGTAAGTGGTTTTGCCATTACTGGTAGTATAATAAAACGTTTCACCATTAATGTCGACGCTACCTTGTAAATCGTTAGGAACTTCTATGACGTCAAAAACTTCACCATTTTCTCCTTCTGCTTTGCCAACTTTATCAGGATTAGCTTTCATGTAGGCTTCGGAAGCTTTTTTCATTTTTGACTTTTGCTCCGGACTAGCATCATTAGGTATTGGAGGTGGAGGTGGAATTTTAGTAATATCAACGACTTTTCCATAGTGATCGAAATAGGTTGTTTCTCCGTTTTGTTGAGAAAAATAATAAGTAGCTTCGTTTATTTCAATAGGTCCGGATTTGTAGTTTTCAATATCTTTGTCTTCTACAAAATTGGAACTTACTGTAACAGACCATGGCGACTTTTTTAACGGATTTTTGTCTTCCGCAGTTTTGTTTAGGTTATTCTTAAGCCTCTCAAGATCTTTACCAGCTTTAAATTCTCCTTCAAATTGTGTTTTTTGTTTTTCTGCTTCTTCAACTGTAAGACCAGCATTTAGGCTAAAATGTTTAGCTGGTAAACCTTGCTTTTTTTGATTTTCAGCGTAGCCTATACCTACGGCCAAAATGTCGGCTTTTCTTAATTCTTCCTGAATTTTCTGAGTATAGCTAATGCTTTCATTGGACGCTACTATAATTGATACACTTACATATTTTCTGCGTTCTGCAATTGTAAGGTGTTCATTTATTTTGCTAACGCTACTTTCTAGAGCACTAAATTCAATAGGTTTACCGTTTAGAACTAGGCTATTATCTTTTCTTATATTAATTTCCACCTGCTTAATAACTTTGTTGTTTTGATCCTTAGTCTTTTTAGGAGCAGGAGGTGGAGGAGGTAGCGTTGGAAAAGGTTCTACTGTCTTTTTCTGAGCCACAGTCATTATACTATAGATATACTTATACGTATCTAAATCTTTTTTCTTTATAATTTTATGAGCACTTGTATTTAGTTGCTTAACCCAAGTCTTATAGGCTGCAACTTGTTTTGGTGTGGCATTTTCCTGATTTTCATGCCCACTATAGACTACATCATTTGTGATCTGCTCTGTAGTATCACCTTGTGAAATTTCAGAAGTTTCAAGAGGTTCTTTCTCAACATATTCTTTTGTACTAAAACTGTAAAAAAGAATAGCAATAATTGGCAACACTAGTAAAGTACTCAGCCAAATTCTGGTTTTTGATGTTTGTGTTTTCATAACTGTAAATCGTTTTTTGATTGATGAATAATTGATGGCACTTGAGAGTTGATAATCTTCAGTGTTTGATGAAAATTGCAATAAAATAGTCTGATATGTTTTGGTGTCTATACCTTCTTTTAAAACGGCTTGGTCTGCTAAAAATTCGTGATTTAATTTTATATGATGTTTCAAAATGTAAATTAAGGGATGGAACCAAAACACAATTTGAAGCAACTCTATGACTATAATATCTAAACTATGAAATTGTTTAGCATGTGTTTCTTCGTGAAGTATAACTTCATTTGGAACGGCATTCGTTTGGTAAGCAGATTTATTGAAAAAGATGTATTTAAAGAAGGAATGTGGCATACGACACTCTTGCAACAATACATAAATAAAAGAACGTTCAGTTGCCGTTTCATTTTTTGTAATACACTGATGCATTTTGGTGAGGTTAATAATAAATCGAGTAAAAAACAGTAAAACGCCTAAGCCATAAATTACCCAAAGCACAGTTTCTAAATTCATAAGAGGTCCTTGCACTTTTGAAATTTCTGCTAGCGGAGCTTCTATTGGCATATATTCTTGTGACATTTTAGAATCACTAGTAATCGGTTCGATATAATGTGTTATGGTTAATACAGGAATTAGTAGTGCCATAGTCACAGCACCCAACAAATAAAAGCGCTTAAAACGGTGCATGTTTTGGCGCTCTAAAAAAAGAATATAAATGAACCAAAATATTGCTAAACAAGCCGAAAATTTGAACAGGTAGGTTTCCATAACTACATGTTTTTAATTTCTTGATCTATAATAGCTTTTAAAGCTTCTAATTCTTCTTTTGTTAAGTCTGTTTTACGTGTAAAAAAGGAGGCGAATTGAGACGCACTATCATTAAAAAAAGTTTTGATAAGGCCGTTAACATGCTTAGAAAAATAATCTTCCTTTTTAACTAACGGGAAGTACTCTCGCGATTTTCCGTAAGTTTTATAATTAACAAAACCTTTACCAATCATACGTTTCAGTAATGTCGCGACCGTCGTGGTTGCTGGTTTGGGGTCTGGATAGCTATCTAGCAAATCTTTCATAAAAGCTTTTTCGAGCTTCCAGAGGTGTTGCATCAGTTGTTCTTCGGTTTTTGAAAGTTGCATACTCTACGTTTTTAGAATTAACTCTACAAATGTAGAGTAATAGTTTGTGTTCTACAAATGTAGAGTTAAAATTATATAAAAAAGTCCGCTTTTACATAAAACGGACTTCATAATTAGTTTTTTAATTCTGTGAAATACTTATAAAACCAAGGAATAGTTTCTATGCCTTTGAGATAATTCCAGACTCCAAAATGTTCATTTGGCGAGTGAATGGCATCACTATCTAATCCAAAGCCCATTAAAATGGTTTTACTTTTTAGCTCTTTTTCAAAAAGAGACACAATAGGAATACTGCCACCACTGCGTTGAGGAATTGGCATTTTTCCGAAAGTTTGCTCATAGGCTTTTGAAGCCGCTTTGTAACCAATACTGTCAATAGGTGTTACATAACCTTGTCCTCCATGATGAGGTGTCACTTTTATGGTGACTCCCTTAGGGGCAATACTTTCAAAATGTGTTTTAAATAATTGGGTAATAGCTTCCCAATCTTGGTTCGGTACTAAACGCATAGATATTTTAGCATAGGCTTTACTTGGAATTACTGTTTTTGCACCTTCTCCAGTATAGCCTCCCCAAATCCCGTTCACATCGAGAGAGGGACGGATTGCATTACGCTCATTTGTAGAATAATTGGCTTCGCCATAAACAACATCGATATCTAAAGCTTTTTTATAAGACTCTATCGAGAAGGGGGCTTTTGCCATTTCAGCACGTTCTGCATCAGATAAATTTTCAACTTTATCATAGAACCCGGGAATGGTAATATGATTATTATCGTCGTGAAGCGATGCAATCATCTTGGTCAATACATTAATCGGATTGGCAACAGCGCCGCCGTATAAACCTGAGTGCAAGTCACGGTTAGGACCAGTAACTTCAACTTCAACATAACTTAAACCTCTTAAGCCAGTGGTAATAGAAGGGACGTCTTTGGCAATCATACCCGTATCAGAAATAAGAATAACATCATTGGCTAATTTCTCTTTATTCGCAGCAACGAATTTCGCAAGATTTACACTACCCACCTCTTCTTCACCTTCAATCATAAATTTCACATTACATGGCAGTGTGTTTTGAGATGTCATAAACTCCATAGCTTTCACATGCATATACATTTGGCCTTTATCATCACAGGCACCTCTTGCAAAAATGGCACCTTCTGGATGTAAATCTGTTTTTTGAATAACAGGTTCAAAAGGTGGTGAATTCCACAAATCTAAGGGGTCTGGTGGTTGTACATCATAGTGACCATACACCAAAATTGTTGGTAAATTCGTATCAATAATTTTTTCTCCGTAGACAATAGGGTAACCATCGGTCTTACAAATTTCAACATGATCACAACCTGCTTTTTCTAAACTGGTTTTAATGACTTCTGCTGTTTTTAAAACAGCATCACTATATGCAGAATCTGCACTTATTGAAGGGATTTTTAGTAGGTCAATAAGTTCGTTTATAAAACGGTCTTTGTTATTACTAATGTAAGATTGAATCGTTTGCATGTTGTTATTTGGGTTTGAAACAAAAGTAAGAATTCCGAAATGAATTTTTCTTAAATATTTACTATTTGAATATTGAAACTATTGTTTATATTTGCATCCCAATATTTATTGGATAAATGCAGGCGTGGTGGAATTGGTAGACACGCTAGACTTAGGATCTAGTGCCGCAAGGTGTGAGAGTTCGAGTCTCTCCGCCTGTACTTAATAAAAGCTTCTCATATTTTGAGAGGCTTTTTTTATGGTTTGTTTCTTAGTTCTGCGCGACGCATTGGCATAGAATCTATTGCTGCAAATAATTCTTTTGTAGTCAATAATTTGTTTTGCTCAATCTTTATGCGACCATCTAATCCAATCAGGATCATTTTAAAGTCTCTATTGGTAGTATTGTATTTGATATAGAATTCTGAACCTTTCACCCAAGAGTTACCTTCAGAGTTTTCAAGCTTGTGTTTATGAGGTAAGACTTTGTAAGTTATTAATTTACGCTCTTCAAGCTCTTGAATATGCAGGTTAAATTCCTTTATTTGCGAGGCATAGGTTTGAGATTTTGAATCATTTGCAATAATTAGGATGACCCGATTAGTCCATTGGTGTTCTGTAAGGTTTTGCCCGTATAAAGCCATTGACATAGTT
>JAWUVW010000113.1:0-48220 GCA_034112185.1 Flavobacteriaceae bacterium
GGGATTTCAACAGAAGATATTCCTGTTGAGTTGGTTTACGTGAAAAGTAAAGACGCCTTAATATTGGCATGGGATCTTATAGTTTATGCTAAGGATAACACTCATTGGTGGAGCGTTAGGGTTAATGCGCAGACCAATGAAATAATAGAAGTAAACGATTTGATTTTAACCTGTACTTTCGAAAAAAATCACAAGCATTCGGAGCATAATAATCAGTTAGATTTTAATAATTTGGTGACAGCACCAAATTCGATTTTAGTTGATGGTGCTAGCTATAATGTTTTTGCACTTCCCTTAGAGAGTCCTAATCATGGTGCTCGACAAATAGTAACAGAGCCTGCAAGTACTAGCGCATCTCCATTTGGGTGGCATGATGTTGATGGTATCTCAGGAGGAGAGTATACAATTACAAGAGGCAATAACGTTTGGGCCAGAGAAGATACGCGAGGCACCAATTCTCCAATTGGTTCTTCTGCAGATGGGGGCTCTACATTAAATTTTGATTTTCCGATTAACTTTGATTTGGCACCGGAAGGTTATCAAGACGCGGCAATTACAAATTTGTTTTATCTAAACAATATGATGCACAACATTTGGTTTCAGCACGGTTTTGATGAGGCTTCGGGAAATTTTCAGAGAACAAATTATACCAATCAAGGAATTGGAACTGATTTTGTTTTCGCAGACGCCCAAGATGGAGGTAGTTTTAATAATGCCAATTTTGGTACACCACCAGATGGCGGAAGCCCAAGAATGCAAATGTTTTTATGGGCACCGCCAGGTGGAGGTGGAGATCGTGTTACCATTCTTAGCGGAAGTGTCGAAGGAGAATACACTGGCACAGGAGCGTCATTTGGGGCCCGTTTACCATTGACAGAACCCATCACTGGCAGTTTAGCTTTGGCTACAGACGCTATTGGCGATATTTATGATAGTTGTGATCCATTGACAAACCTAGAGGCAATTAATGGTAATATTGCAATACTAAGACGCGGTGACTGTCAGTTTGGATTTAAAGTTTTAGCCGTTGAAAATGCAGGAGCAATTGCTGCGATAGTTGTAAATAATGAGCCAGGTTTTCCGTTTTCAATGGGGCCAGGAGCTGATGGTGACGCCGTAAGTATACCATCTGTTATGATATCTCAGGCCTTAGGAGAATCATTAATTTCCGCTTTAGAAAATGGCGAAACTATTTCTGTTGATTTGCTAGGGCCTGATCTAACGGATTTCGTCGATGGAGGTTTTGATAATGGTATCATTGCGCATGAATATGGTCATGGTATCTCGAATCGTTTAACGGGAGGGCCTTCAACAACTAATTGTCTATTTAATAATGAGCAAATGGGAGAAGGTTGGTCAGATTGGTTTGGACTTATGGTGACCATGAAAGATACTGATACGGCATCGGATGCACGAGGAATTGGAACTTTTGTGAGAGATCAACCCATAACTGGAGGTGGAATTAGACCAAGACGTTACAGTCCAGATTTTGCAATTAACGAGCTTACGTATGGCATAACTAATAATACCAGCTTAAGTCAACCACATGGAATAGGTTCGGTCTGGGCGACAGTGTTGTGGGATTTAACCTGGGCATATATAGATAAATATGGTTTTGATAGTGACCTATATAATGGTGATGGTGGCAATAATAAAATCATGAAATTGGTAATTGATGGCTTAAAATTACAGCCGTGCAGTCCTGGTTTTGTGGATGGTAGAGATGCAATTTTAGCGGCAGATATGTTGGCAACAGAAGGTGCTGATCAGTGCATGATATGGGAAATTTTTGCTGCTCGTGGTTTAGGATTTGAAGCTAGCCAGGGAGATTCAGATTCCCGAATAGACCAAATCGAAGATTTTTCAATGCCAGCAACTGACGATCCATCATTGGCGAACTGCTCTAGTTTAAGTATTGATGAATTTTCTAAAGATAGTTTGCGTATTTATCCAAATCCCACACATACAGAATTGTCAATTTCAACATCCAAGAATTTGGGTAATGTTGCAATTACTTTAATAGACATTAATGGTAGAGTCGTCTTGAAAATGCAAAAGGAATTGTTCAATACCATTAGCATAAATACAAGTCAATTACAATCTGGATTGTATATTTTGAATATTAATGGTGGTAGCTTTAACTACAATGAAAAAATTGTTAAAAACTAGTATGATCTGATTTTTTTATGATAAACCCATTTGACGATACTTACTTTATGAGAAAGGCACTTCAGGAAGCTGAAGCAGCTTATGAAAAAGGTGAAATTCCTGTTGGAGCAGTCATTGTTGTTGAAGATCGAATTATCGCTAGAACACACAATCTTACAGAGTTGCTTAATGATGTGACTGCACATGCCGAAATGCAGGCCATTACTTCGGCAGCAAATTTCTTAGGTGGAAAATACTTAACGCATTGTACACTTTATGTCACTTTAGAACCATGCCAAATGTGTGCAGGTGCCTTGTATTGGAGTCAGATTTCTAAAATTGTATATGCCGCTTCAGACGCGCAACGTGGATTTAAAACTTTAGGGACGAAATTACATCCTAAGACAAAAGTTGTGAGTGGCATTCTCGCAGAAGAAGCTTCAGCATTACTAAAACGTTTTTTTATTGAGAAGCGCAATTTGAACTGAGTTGTTTTACTTCAAAAAAGAGAAGGGCAGGCGGTAAGGTTTTTACTAGAGTCTATAGATAGAGAGTTTACCAGTACTTGCCGAGAATGGTTAAATTAAATTCAAGCTTTTTTTTCGCTTTGGTTTGCCTTCATTTTATCAAGGTTTTCTTGAGTAAGCATATAATCTTTTAGGTCTTTGCCTTTCCATCTGTAATAAGAAAATAAGGGAAAAACTACGAAAAACAGACCAAGTACTCCAAAACCTACAAGTTTTTGTGAGTATTCAACTTCTAACATAAAACCACAAATAATGCTACTAAATGATGCAATAAGGGCTAAGGATGTTATGACTTTTATGGGTTTCATTTTAAATAATTTTAATTTATTTAGCGCGTAGTATGTATCGAAGTCGACATACTGAAATTTTAGTATCTTATGTTTTCGTTATGTAAAATTAATCAATTGTTCTCTGTAAGCAGTTAATAGTTTTGATTTTGAAATATAACCGTGATATTTACCGTTTTTTATAACAGGTAAATTCCATACGCCACTCTTTTTAAACTTTTCCATAATAACATTCATGGAATCTTTTTCATAAGTGATAACATCAGTATTTCCGTGCATTAAACTAGAGGCATCTACCTTATCATATAGGTCTGTGTCAAACATTATATGTCTCATATCATCTAAACGAATAACACCTAGAAATCTATCATCATTATCGACGACTGGGAAATGGTTTCGAGATGATTTTGCTACGGCATTTTTTAAAATATCACGAAGCTTCGTTTCAGGTTTGAGTATAATAAAATTAGTTTCGATAATTTTATCAATGTTTAATACCATCAGTACATTTTTATCCTTATCGTGGGTCATTAATTCGCCACGTTGGGCAAGTTTTAAGGTGTAAATAGAATGTGAGATGTAATATTTTGTTATTGAGAAGGATATTGCAGAGACAATCATTAGAGGTACAAAAAGCTCATAACCACCGGTAATTTCAGCAATTAAAAAGATAGCTGTTAAGGGAGCATGTAAAACTCCGGCCATTAATCCCGTCATACCAATAAGCGTAAAATTTGATTCTGATACCTGTAAATCTAGTCCAATATTATTTATAATTTTAGCAAAAGCATTACCTAAAGCACTTCCCATAACAAGCGTAGGAATAAAAACGCCACCAACGCCACCTGCACCAAAAGTCGTCGTCATGGCTATAGCTTTAAAAACACCAATACCGAGAAGTAAGGCTATTACAATCCAAATATTTGATAAATCTAAATTAAAAGGGTTTTTCCCAATAGCAGCGATATGGTCACCCTTAAGTAGATTATTCATAATGCCGTAACCTTCACCATATAAAGCCGGAATAAAATAAAGTATCGTGCCTATAGTTAATCCACCAATTAGTAGCCGTTTTGCACGACTTTTAAAGCGTTTGAAAAAATTAGTGATAGCGAAAAAGACTTTAGAAAAATACACCGAGGCCAGACCAGTAATAAGTCCGAAAATGACATAAAATCCAATATCGTTTATTTGAAACTTATCGGTTAACTCAAAACGAAGTAAGATATCAGTTCCAAGGAAGAAATAAGAGGTTACAACAGCAGATACTGATGCTAATAACAGTGGTATTAAAGAGGTAAAAGCAATATCTAAACTAAAGATTTCAACAGCGAAAATAATAGCAGCAATAGGTGCTTTAAACATGGATGCCATGGCGCCGGCCGTTGCACAGCCAATTAAAAGCATTCGTGTTTTTTGGTTCATGTGAAAAAAACGCGCAGCATTAGAACCTAGGGCAGCACCTATACTAACTGCTGGACCTTGTAGTCCAACCGATCCCCCAAAACCTACGGTTATAGGAGCGGTAATTAAACCTGCATAAATATTATATTTCGGAATAATTCCACCAAGTTTTGATATGGCATATAGTGTAGATGAAATACCATGGCCAATATGCTTTTTTAGCCAAATCTGTTTAATGAGATAAACAAGTATTAGTCCAATTATAGGAAAAATAAAGTATAATGAATTTTGATAGTTTTTAAAAAAAGATAATTCAAATAAAAGCTGAATATAGTGTGTAAAGTTTTTAAGTAATACGGTGCCCATTCCAGCTAAAAAACCAACTAAAACACTAAGGATAAACACAAATTGACGCTCAGAAATATGTTTGTATCTCCAAATTAAGAATTTACGGAATAGACTTTTAGAGTTAAGAGCCATACTATAAAATTAATAAAGTTTTTCTTTAAATTCGTGCTTTAATATTTCCAAATCTTCGAGATAGATTTGCCTTAATATTTCAACATAATCTCTTTGATTGTAATAACCGTTATTAAAATCTACAATTGAAGATTCAATAAGTTGTTTCGCTTCAATAGGATTTGAATCTTTTAGAATTAAAGCCTTATAATATTTCGCGTCAGCGGAATACCCTCTGTTATACAACAAAACCTTGTCAAAATCTTTTAAAGCCATTTCATAATTCTGGGTCTCCAATGAAGCAATACCTCGATATAAAAAAGCCGTAACCTCAACCATATCCTCTCCCCATTCTTTAGTTTCGATTGTGATATAGGTATTAAAATAATCTAAAGAGTTTTTATAATCTTTTAACCCTAAATAGGCCATGCCTCTCCAATAATCGACACTTTGGCCTTGAGGTGCGTCAATAAAATTAGGTGTTAAGGTATCACTGGCATCGAAATCTGCAATTGCCTTTCTGTAATCTCTATAAAAAGAGAGGTGTAAATAACCTCTAAAGGGTTGCCATAGTTTTGGATTGCATTCTACCGCTTTGTCAAATTGTGGTTTCCATTTATGGGGCATACCTCGTTTTAAAAATGCGACCGAAAGTTCTCTTATGGCATCACAATTATTAGGGTCTAGTGTTATGGCCTTTTCTAAGGTCTGCATACTTTCTATAGAACCTTGAAGTAAAGTTTGTTCTCCTTTTACATATAAGGCTTCTGAATTTTTTTTGTCTTCCTCAGAAACTGTTTTTTCATTGCAGTTGTAACAAGAGAGTATTGCAAGAAGACAGAAATAGTTATGGTAAGATTTCAAGGACATTTCCGCTTTCTAGTTTAAAGATTAAATACATATACGTGTCAACCTTATGGCCTTCAAATTCAAAAACATTCCAGTTGTTTTTAGCCATTGAGAGGTCTATTAATTGTTGTACCAGTTCTTGGTTTAAAGAGGTAAGTTCTAGGTTTTCATCGAGCTCATTAACCTCTACATTCCCTACCTGTCCTTCACAATTAATATGAAATCTAAGGTTTAAAAATCCATTGTCCGTGTAGTTTTTGTTTTTATAATTCTTTTGAATGTGTTTACTAAATACAATCTTATCATTTTTATAAACTTGTGGAGCATAACTGGAGTAGTAGCCTCCAAAGAGATTGCCATCGTTACAAAGCTTAAAATTCTCAGAATATCTTGAAGTTTCAGGATTGATATATCCAATCCGTTCTTGATATTTTGTTTCAGCTTTTTCTGACTTGTTACATCCAAAAACTAATACGGTTATTAGAAAAAAATAAATAGGTAATGATCTTTTGGCTTTCATTAATTAAAATTAATAAAAAATCCTGCAAGAAGCAGGATTTAAATTTTATGATTTTAAATTCAGTTTTAAACTCAATTCCTTTAATTGTTCGTCGTCAATTGGTGCCGGTGCATCAATCATCACATCGCGACCCGAATTATTTTTAGGAAAGGCTATGAAATCTCTAATCGTTTCTTGGCCTCCTAAAATAGCAACCAACCGATCTAAACCAAAAGCTAAACCTCCGTGTGGTGGTGCGCCGTATTCAAAAGCATCCATTAAGAACCCGAATTGTGCTTTAGCGTCCTCGTCAGAAAACCCTAAATGTTTTAACATTATAGCTTGCGTGGCTTTATCATGAATTCTAATAGATCCACCGCCAATCTCATTTCCGTTTAATACTAAATCGTAAGCATTCGCTTTTACGTCACCTGGTTGCGAATCTAACAATTCTATTTGTCCTGGTTTTGGAGAGGTAAAAGGATGATGCATCGCATGGTAATGACCTGTTTCTTCATCTAATTCTAATAAAGGGAAATCAATCACCCACAGCGGCGCAAATACTTTAGGGTCTCTTAAGCCTAAACGTTCTGCTAATTCCATACGCAAGGCACTTAATTGCGCTCTTACCTTGTTTTTATCGCCAGATAACACACAAACTAAATCACCAGGTTGCGCTCCTGTAACTTCAGCCCATTTTGCTAGATCCTCTTGATCGTAGAATTTATCTACTGAAGATTTATAAGTACCATCCTCATTGCAACGCGAGTAAATCATGCCTAAAGCACCAACTTGAGGGCGTCTTACCCAATCAATTAATTTGTCTATTTCTTTTCTTGTGTAGGAGTTTCCTCCTGGAACAGCAATACCAACGACTAATTCAGCGTGATTAAATACTCCGAAATCTTTGTGTTGTGTAACGGCGTTTAGTTCGCCAAATTTCATACCAAACCTAATGTCTGGTTTGTCATTTCCATATAGACGCATGGCATCATCATAAAGTAGTCGCGGAAATTTTTCAATTTCAACACCATTCACTTCTTTTAGCAAATGACGTGTTAAACCTTCAAAAACATTTAAAATATCTTCTTGCTCTACAAAGGCCATTTCACAATCTATTTGTGTGAATTCTGGCTGTCTGTCTGCACGTAAATCTTCATCTCTAAAACATTTTACAATCTGAAAGTATTTATCCATACCACCAACCATAAGCAATTGCTTAAAAGTTTGAGGTGATTGTGGGAGTGCGTAAAATTCACCTTCATTCATACGAGAAGGCACCACAAAATCACGCGCACCTTCAGGCGTAGATTTAATTAAATAGGGTGTTTCTACTTCTATAAAGCCGTCGTTAGATAAATAATTTCTGACTTCTTGTGTCACTTTTGCTCTAAAGATTAAATTCTCTTTTACAGGATTACGACGAATATCTAAGTAGCGATATTTCATACGTATATCATCGCCACCGTCAGTTTTGTCTTCTATAGTAAAAGGAGGCACCAAAGAGGCGTTCAATATATTTAATTCTGAAACTAAAACTTCAATCGCACCTGTTGGAATGTTTGGATTTTTTGAAGCACGCTCAATCACAGTGCCTTTAACTTGAATGACAAACTCGCGTCCTAACTTCGACGCTTTTTCCATTAAGTCTTTGGCTGTACGCTCTTCATCAAAATAGAGTTGTGTGATACCATAACGATCTCGAAGATCGATATAAATCATAAAACCTTTATCTCTTATTCCTTGTACCCAACCTGAAAGTGTAACTTCTGTATTGCTGTGTGGTGCTCTTAATTCACCACAGTTGTGACTTCTGTACATAATGAAATTTTAATCGTGCAAATTTAAGCAACTTATACTGTAAAAAATAAAAAGCCCCAACAATTGTTGAGGCTTTTTTTGTTATTAATCAACCTTAGCATTTAAGACTAAGGATTCTTTATCGTGCAATTGTCCTAGTTGAGCTTCAGAAGCTTCAGAGCTAAATTTTTGTCGCATCCACATTTTTAATCTCATACTTAAAAAGAATAAAATAGGAACAACGATTAAGGTTAAGAAGGTAGCTATAAATAAACCATAGATTACAGTCCATGCTAAAGGTCCCCAAAAGATGACGTTATCACCACCCATATAAATGTTAGGATCAAAATCGGCAAATAATGTAAAGAAGTTGATGTTTAAACCAATAGCCAAAGGAATTAATCCTAGAATAGTTGTAATGGCTGTTAATAGTACAGGTCTTAAACGTGCTTTTCCTGCTTTAACAATACTTTCAAAAAGATCTTCCTTTGTCAAGTATGCATCTTCGTCTAAATCGAGTTCATTTTTCTTACGGTCTATCAAAAGTTGGGCATAATCTAAGAGAACCACACCATTGTTTACTACAATTCCGGCAAGTGCAATAATACCAACCATGGTCATCATAATTACAAAGGCACTACCCGAAATAACAATACCTCCGAATACACCAATAAAACTCAAAAATATAGCAAGCATTATAATCGCAGGCTTAGAAATTGAATTAAACTGAAATATAAGTATGAAGAAAATTAAGCCAAGTCCAGTAAAAAAAGCGCCCACAAGAAAGGTCATCTGCTTGTTTTGTTCTTCAATTTGACCCGTATAATCTACTTTGATACGATTAGGTAAACCAGCATAGCTTTTCATTTCATTCTGAATTGAATTTACAATCGCTCCTGCATCAGTATAACCTGGTGCTAATGCAGAATATATAGTAACCACACGCTTAGTGTCTTTATGTTTTATAGCACTAAATCCAGAATTATTTTTTTGTTTTGCTACTGCAGATAATGGTATTTCTTTGATTTGTCCAGTATTATCTCTAAACGTAATATTTTGATTAAACAAAGCACTGGTATTGTATCTGTTGTCTTTATTAAATCGCACATAGATATCAAAGTCGTCACCATCTTCTTTATAAATTCCAGCTTTTGCTCCAAAAATGGAGTTTCGTAATTGACTGCCAATTTGTTTGGCACTAACACCTAATTCACCGGCTTTTTCTCTGTCAATTTGAACTTGCATTGTTGGCTTGTTTTTGTTGACATCTATTTTAAGTTCATCAATACCTACAACATTTTTAGAATTAATAAATTCCCGCATTTGTTCGGCAGTAGCAATTAATTCGTCATAGTCATCACCTGTAATTTCAATGTTAATAGGTGATCCTGCAGGTGGTCCATTAGCATCTTTTTCTACAGAAATAAGGACTCCAGGATAAATACCAACTAGAGCTTCCTGAACCTTTTGACGTAAAATCTCACTATCTTCTCCGCGACGGTATTTATATTCTCGCATAGATGCCGTAATCTTTGCTTTATGAGGCATTTCAGCGGAAGAACCACCGTCCGTTTGTGGATTTCCAGCTCCTTCGCCAACTTGAGACACAGCGCTTTCTACCAAGTAATTTCTGTCGCCATCCATGTATTCATTTTGGTTAACTACGTCATAAACACGTTTTTCAATTTGCCCAGTAATAGCATTTGTTTTTTCAATGGCTGTTCCTTGTGGATATTCAATATAAACTATAATCTGATTTGGTTTATTATCTGGGAAAAACTCAACTTTTGTTCGTTGTTGATCAAGTGAAATTCCAAACCCTATAAAGGCGGCTATTAGTAACAAAAATGTACCAATGCTTAACATATAGGGTCGTTTTTTAGATAAGGCTTTTCGTAATTGACGTTCGTACCAATTTTCAAGACTTACCAACGACTTGTTTTGGAATTTATTAGCCCATTTTCTAATAAAAAATCGGTAAGCCCAAAGCATTACAGCCGTAAATATCATAATGGTTCCTAAGCCTCTATATGCACCTCCAAATAGAAGAATAAGTACACCCATTACAGTAACAATAACGGTCGTTTTAATGATTTGCTTTATGGGCATATCCTTGTCTTCGGTAGTCATGTATTGGGATACTAAAACCGAATTAAAGAATATAGCCACAAACAATGACGATCCAAGTACAATGGATAGTGTGATAGGTAAAATCTTCATAAATTCTCCCATAATTCCTGGCCAAAGTCCTATAGGAATAAAAGCGGCGACTGTAGTTAAGGTTGATATAATAATAGGAAACGCAATTTCTCCAATTCCTTTTTTTGCAGCCTCAATTCTACTTAAGCCTTCTTCGTCCATTAATCTATAGACATTTTCAACAACGACTATGCCATTATCGACAAGCATACCGAGTCCCATAATCAAACCAAAAAGCACCATCGTATTTAAACTATAGCCTATAAGGCTTAATATCATAAGTGACATAAACATAGACATTGGTATCGCAAACCCAACGAATAGCGCATTTTTAAATCCTAAAAAGAACATTAAAACGGTAACGACGAGTATCACACCAAAAATGATATTATTAACTAAGTCATCAACCTGTCCTATAGTTTTTTCAGACTGATCATTAGTAATAGAAACAATTAAATCTTGAGGAAATACATTGGCTTTTGCGTTTTTTACAATGTCTTGAATTTGTTCAGAAGCAGCTACCATGTTTTTTCCTGCACGTTTTTTAACATCTAGCATTACTACGGGGTTTCCAGATTTTCTCGCAAAAGTCGTTTTGTCTTCCTCTTTAAATGAAACAGTCGCCACATCCTTGAGATAAATAGCATTTCCCTTTTCAGCTTTAACGACGAAATTTTCAAGTTCTGACGGTTTTTCTATTTCACCAATAATTCTAATGGTACGGCGTTGTCCACTGGCCTTTAAATTTCCGGCAGATTGTGTAATGTTTCCATTGCCGATGGCTCCAATAATGTCACTAAATGTAACTTTTGCGGCCATCATTTTATAAATATCTACAGCGACTTCAACCTCTTTTTCTTGAGCGCCTCTAATATCTGCTTTTTTGATTTCTTGTAAATCTTCAATTTCATCTTGAAGATATTCGGCATAATCTTTTAATTTTTCAACAGTATAATCACCAGAAATATTAATATTTAAGATAGGCATTTCTTCAGAGAGACTCAACTCAAAAACGTCTGGCTCTACTTTAGCGCCATTAAAAGTTGGCCAATCTTCACCTGAGGTCTCTGTGTCAATCTCATCTTTTACCTTTTGTTTGGCTTGTTCAACGGTAATGTTCTCGTCAAACTCAATCACCAACATACCATAATCTTCTTGAGATGTGGAGGTTATTTCTACAAGATTACTTACCGTTTTAAGTTTGTCTTCTAAAGGGTCGATTACCAATTTTTCAATATCCTCGGCTGTATTCCCGGGATATATCGTGCTCACATAAATTTTTGTTTCGTTTACCTCAGGAAAATTCTCTCTTGGCATACTGAAAAATGCAGTAAGGCCCAGGTAGAAAAAAACAGCGATAAGCACATACATTGTGGTTTTATTATTAATTGCCCACGACGATATGCCAAACTCTTTATCTATATCTTTTTTCTTTTTTCTTTTCATTATGGTAATATTAATTATTTATGACCTCTACAGATTGTCCGTCTCTGACGCTTCTTGCGCCTTCTTTGATAATTTCGGCACCATCTTCAAGGCCTTTTAGTATTTCAATAACATCACCTTGTGTTTTTCCTGTTTCAATAATGACGCGTTTAGCTTTTCCAAGTCCAGTCTTGTTTTTAGAATTAACAACATAAACATATTGATCTCCATTAGCATTTTCTGAGATAATGCTTTGTGGAATTAATATGGCATTCTGGCTCGTGTAATCGTTAATCTTTAAACGTGCTGTTAGATTAGGTTTTATAGATTTATCTTTGTTAGGGATTTCAATTTCCACCTTAAATGTTCTGTTAGCGGGATTAATAAAATTTCCTGCTTGTCGAATTTTCGTCTCAATCGTTTTACCTAATACAGGAATACTAACAGTTACCTTTTTTCCCTGAGTGACATATGAAACGTAGCGTTCTGGCACTTCAGTTTCAATATACATATGGTCTAAATTTACAATACGCATTAGTGGGGTTTGTCCGGCAGCAACAACGCTTCCTTGTTCTGTTATAACATCGTCAATAGTACCGGAAAAAGGTGCTTTTACAGTAGTTTTTGAAATTTGTTGTTGTAATTGGTTAATGGCTTCTTGCTGTGATTCGAACAATGATTTTGCTTGAAGATACTGGATTTCACTTCCAATGTTTTGGTCCCAAAGTCGTTTTTGACGCTCGTAAGTTGTTTTCGCTAAATCACTTTGAATGCGCAATTGCGCCAATTGCTGACTTAATCCACCATCATCTATTTTTGCGAGTACTTGTCCTTTATTGACTTTTTGTCCTTCCTTGACATAAACTCGGGTTAAAATGCCATTATACTCTGGAGTGATGGTCATTAGATTTTTTGTCGTAACGTTACCTTGAAGCTCTAAAACATGACTAAAGACTTCAGCTACCGCTTTAAAAGTGGTTATTAACGGGACATTCTGTGTCGTATCCAGCGTTTTTATTTTCTGATCTAAAAGCGTGATTTTATCGTTAATGGTTTGTTGCTCGTTAACGAGTTCACCTCTTTTTACTCTGATAGTTTCAAGGTTTCCTTTTTCTATCACGTTTTCTACAGAATTCTTTTTATTACCAGAACAAGAGACTGCTATGAAGAAGATTATTAATAGATATATGTATTTCATTTATTTATATTTTAGTTGTTGATTGGTGTATTTAAAACCGTTTCTAAATCTGCTTTAGCATTAATAACATCTAACATCGCTTGCAAAAATTCTTGTTGTCCAGAATATAACTGAGTTTGCGCTTGTCTAAGTTCAAAACTAGACCCAATACCTTCAAAAAACTTAATTTCATTTTTAGATTCTATGCGTTCGGCTAGTCTGAGGTTCTGCTTCTTTACGTCATACTCTTCAATCGAAAATTGATAATTACTTTTTGCCCGTGCAATTTGAAGTTTAATCTGTTGTTCAGTTTCAGTTAAATTGTCTTTAGCAATTTCAAGATTTATTTCGGAGCGTTGGGTGCTGGCGCTTCGCCCTAAAGAGCTAAATATTGGTATATCCAGGTTTAGCCCAACAGTTGAAAATCCAGACCATTTCTGACCAGAATCCAAAAATGTAAACTCGTCTCCAAAAGATAAATAACCACCATTTATAAAACCTTTTAATGTTGGTAAAGCTTTACTTTTTTCTAACTTAACTAAAAGTTCTTTTGAGGTTTTATCATTCTCCGCAATTTGATAATCTATGTTATTTTCTATACTTTCATTAGCTTCTAAAAGTTCTAAGGAAATGTTAGATATCGCTAAACTTTCTAAAGTATCGGTTAATACGGTATGAGTATTGAGGTCAATACCAATAGCGATGTTAAACATTTGATAGGCGATGCCTTTAAGGCGGATGGCATTTTTTAGTAGACTCTCAATTCCAGATAATGTTATTTGCAATTGCTCAACACTCTCTTCTTCTTCTAAACCATTTTCATAGATTTTTGTAGTTTCCGCTAAGTTGTCTCTAAGGACATCTCTATTCTTAATAAGAATTGCTTCACTTTCCTTAGCTAATAAGACGTTACCGTAGGCATTAATTACTGCTTTCCTAACTTCTAAGTCTGTTTTCGCTTTTGCATTTTTAGATAGCGCCAAAAACACTTTAATAGATTGTAATCCAACGATATATGATCCATCAAAAATGAGTTGGTCCAACGTAGCAGAAGCATTAACATTTTGCTTGGTTCCAAAGATTATTTCTTCAAAATCCCCAGGTTGACCACCAATAAATTCTGCCGGAATAACAGAGATCTGTTGTTTCAGGAAGTTTTGATAATTAACACTCGCATCAATTTGAGGTAAACCAGTTGAGATAGTTTCCCATTTTTGTTTTTCAGCAGCTTCAATATCTCTTGATGCATTTTTCGAAGCTCTATTGTTTTCAAGAGCGTAATCGATGGCTTCTTTAAGACTAAACGCAACTGTTGCATCTTGACTAAACCCAAGGCTTATTGAAAAGCATAATAGTGCCGTAACTATTAATTTATTCATTTATTTTGTACTTGATTTGTTAGTGAAATTATTTAATATTTTCATGCCATTTTCTGTTACGATTGCTCTTAAGTGATATTCTAAATAGCTTTCCATCAGGTATTCCATTTGGTAGGCTTCAGGCGGAAAAAACATATTATCCTTAATACCCGTCATACCCGTAAAGTACATTCTAGATATAAAATCTGTATCTATAGGATGCCTAAAAAGACCTGTTTCTACACCATGTATTAAGCTATCTTTTACTGATTGATGCATTTTTTCAAATTGCTTTATTTTTAGTTGACTATGAATCTGTGGATAGTACTTTTTGAGTTGATATTGTGGAGATGCTTTTTCATTTTTTAGATGAAGCATTACATACATTTTTATTGAGTATAATTCTTCAATAGGATTAGGTGCAGTATTGCAAATGTCATCTATACCTGCGCAGATAGTGTCAAATAAATTAAAAGTAACAGCTTCCACTAATTTTGTTTTGTTAGGGAAATGCACATAAATAGTTTTCTTAGAAATACCCATTTCACTGGCTATATCGTCCATTGTTACACTTTTAAAACCAAGGTTTAGGAAAAGCTCTGTTGACTTATGTATAATATTTTCTCTCATAATCGGGTGCAAATGTAAGTATGGAAACTTTAAAAACAAAAAAAGTTTCCAAAGTTTTAATAAATTTTTAACAGAGCTAACATTAGCGTCAAATATTATGAAGTCCTATTTTTGCGTTATGCAAAACATTGAAGCGTATCAAAAATCTTTTATTGCCTATTTAGAAGATTTCGCAGTTTATAAGGAACCTAAGAATCTTTACGAGCCCATAAATTATATTCTAAAACTCGGTGGCAAACGTTTGCGACCTGTTTTAACCTTGATGACAGCGGAAGTCTTTGACGGAAAAGCTGACCTAGCTATGAATGCTGCACTTTCAGTTGAAGTTTTTCATAATTTCTCTTTAGTCCATGACGATATAATGGATGACGCACCTTTGCGACGAGGTAAAGAAACAGTGCATGAAAAATGGGATTTAAATACAGGGGTTCTATCAGGTGATGCCATGCTGATCATGGCATATCAGTTGTTTGAGAATTATGAACCTGAAATATTTCAGGCTTTAGCAAAATTATTTAGCAAAACGGCTATAGAGGTTTGTGAAGGGCAGCAGTACGATGTGGATTTTGAAACTCGAGATGATGTTACGATTCTAGAGTATTTAAAAATGATTGAATTTAAAACAGCTGTGCTAGTTGGGGCTGCCATGAAAATGGGAGCTATTGTAGCAAAAGCTTCAAATGAAGATCAAAATGCGATTTACGATTTTGGATGTTACTTAGGCATTGCATTTCAGTTGCAAGACGATTATTTAGATGCGTTCGGAAATCCTGAAACCTTTGGAAAGCAGTTAGGTGGGGATATTTTAGAGAACAAAAAAACCTATTTATATCTGAAAACAAAAGAATTAGGATCTACAGTAGAGCGATCTAATTTAATTAAGACGATGTCTGATAATGTGATTCCGGATGCAGACAAAGTGAGTAGAATAAAGGAATTATTCAATAGTTCGGGTGCGTCTGAAGCCACTCAAAAAGCAGTTAAAAATTATACAAATAGAGCTTTTGTCGTCCTAGATTCATTGAATATATCTGATGATAAAAAACAAATACTTAGACTCTTTGGAGAGGAACTAATGACAAGACGTGTCTGATGCGTTTACCATCTAATTTCGAAGAATTAATCTCACAAGCAACAGCGTTAGATTTATATCGAAAACTAATTTTTCAATTAAATAAGGATTTAGTTTATGCCAATATAGACTTGGAGTTCGATGAGGAAACCTTACCAACAAGTTTAAAGTTGGTACTTAAAGATACGGTCTTTCATCTTATTCAGAATAAGTTTTCTGAGTATCTCAATTTGCTTTATATCGTGGATGTTTCGGAGTTGAAAATACGTGCGCTTGATGGCAACGATATGGTGAGACTTTCTGAGGATGTTACGTTTTTAATCTTGCAGCGCGTATGGCAGAAGGTTTGGTATAAGACTAAGTACTCTTAAATTATAAATCGATAAGTTGAATTCAGGTTTTAAAAAATTTAAAATAAGTGTTAATTAAGCCCTTCAGATTTGTTATTTTTTGTTCTAATTCCGCAGTTGCGGTACTATCTTTTATATCTGTAATTTCCTCTAAAATTGGGACTAAGACGATATGTAATTTATCGTGCGCCTCACCTGTCATGTTACAACTTTTAATAATGTAACTGGTTTCTTTTGAAAGGAGTTCACCTAATACTTTTCCATCGTAAATGGTGTTGTTTTTTAAAATGGAATCGATATGTTTCATGCCAATATGTGTGTCTGCATTGGCAACCCATTTTTCGCTATTGTTAAGTGTTAGCCCTTCGAGATTAATTTCGGGTGGCACTTCAATATTTGTTGTTTTGTTTTTACAAGAATTTAAGTTTAATACCATTGTAATCATGATGATAAAGCTAGTTGTGAGTCTTTTCATACTTTAAAAGTCTTTTTTCTTAGATTTAAATACAATACGTAATACGGGTAGTGCCACCCATATAGTGAGCATAACAAAAGACACAATTAACCCAAAGCTAGTGCCAAAAAATTGCTTAAAAATGGCACCAGTGTAGCCCAATAAGGCTGAAATATCTAGTTTTAATAAGATTAAAGTTCTTGATAGATCAATAGGGTTGAGCATAGTACCAATTAAGGATAATTTGTCTAATGGATAGTCCTCGAACATAATTAGGGTCATTAAAAACAAGCCGTCGTAAATCACAGCAAGAAATAGCCAAAGTAAAATGGCATATCCAAAGCCTTTAATTTTATTTTCGTTGGATATGGCAATATTAAATGCTAGTGCTGTAAATATAAAGGTTAGAAATGTACCAGTGATTAGTAAAAGCGAAAAATCCCAGATCGCACTACTTTCAAACAAACCATAAAATATAAAGGGAATGCCTAAACCTAAAATTAAACTCATAGATAGCGATAATGCAACGCCCAGATACTGACCTAAAAATAGGGATGAGCGTTTTAGTGGTTGTGCTAACAATAACTGGGTAAATTCTTGGGAATTATAATAATACATCACTCCAAAAATGGTACCTATTAAAGGGACTAAAACGATGATAACATTCATTAAGGTAATGACTGCTTTTGATAAATCGTTGTTTAAAAATAGCAAGACGACACCTAGTAATAAATAAAAAGCGAAATACACGTAACTCCAGCGACTACGCATAAGATCGTAAACACTATATTTTAATATTTTAAGCATGGTTATCGGTTAATATAGACGCAATCGCATGTTCAAAATCGGATTGATTGGTCTTGGTCTTTAATTTTTGAATACTCCCTTTAAAATAGATTTTACCTTCTAGAATAAATACAATTTCATCTGATACTTCTTCAACAAAACTCATAATATGTGAGGTGATGAGTATCGTTTTTCCTTTGACTTTTTCGGCTTGGATTAAGTCTTTTAATCTAATCAGTGCAATTGGGTCGAGCCCTGTGGTAGGTTCATCTAAAATAACTAAAGGACTATCAAACATAAAGGTTAAAACGAGGTTTACCTTTTGTTTGGTACCTCCAGAAAGCGTACCCAATTTTTTATCTAAAAAAGGCTCTAGTTTAAATAGTTGTATTAATCTTTGGTCTGCGTTGGTGGGTTTGCGTAAATCTTTAATCATTTTGATTAGCTCTTTAACGCGCAGGTTACTAGGGAAGTTGGCTATCTGAGGCAAATAGTCAATTTTATGCCTGTAATCAGATTTTTTTTTAATGTTTTCTCCAAGTACTGAAATGTCTCCTAGATTGGGAATAACCATTCCTAAAATGGCCTTAATGAGTGTTGTTTTTCCCGAACCGTTGGGACCAAGTACAGCAAATATACCGCCTTCGCTTATATTTAAATCGACACCGCTTAAGACTGTGTTCTTTCCGAATTTTTTATGTAGATTTTCAATGGTTACCATGTTAGTTTTTTTATTTGTGGATTATTATCCAATAAATCATCTGGTGTAAAAACAGGCGAAACTTTTTCTGAAAAATCAATAATATCAATAAACATACTTCGTAGTAAAATAATAGTTTCTGGAGTGCGATTAACAATGTAAGAAAATAGTTTTACGGGTCTGTAAGGCACATCTCCAATTCCGTTTTTGTCGAGGTCGTAACCTGTGTAACTGCTCCAATAGTTTTTGTCGAAGACATTGTCATTAACATTACTATTATAAGCAATATCAAAAGAGTTGTATAAAAAGTTATTCTCTGTAAATTTATTGGTGTAGCAGGCACCTTTTACTTTAATAGCCCATCCATTATTTATAAACGTATTGTGCTTATAATTGATGCGGTTTGAGCCTTCAATGTTAATGCCAATCGTGTTATCTTCAAAAGTGTTGCCTATAATTTCTGAATCATTAATTTCTTTAAGCAACATGCCATAAGATGCTGTTCCCCAATTTTCTTTAAAAATATTGTTGTACATTTTAATCCGTTTTGAGAACATCACAGCAACTCCAGCTCCATTATTTTCAAAGGTATTGTCTTGATAAGTGTCGTTATTGGAGAACATAAAGTGCAATCCATAACGCACATTTAGTGCACTCACATTGTTTTTGATTAAACAATCATCAGAAAATTCTAAATAAATACCATCACGCACATGCTGCACAAAGTTATGTTCAATCTGTATGTTTTTACTATACCAAAGCTGAATACCATTGCCTGAATTGTATTCCTCAACAGCATCACCAATTATTTTATTGTGAAATACTTTTCCGTCTCTTGATTTTTCGATATAAATACCGAAAAATAATTTTTCTAAAACTAAATTCTGAATAACAAATTTTTTGCTTTCTCTTACTCTGATTGCCGCATAATCTTCAGTATAACTAGTGCCTACGTTTATGATGAATAAGCCATCGATAGTTACATTATCGGCGACAATGGTTATAATTTCACCTTTTAATTCTCCATCAATAATAGGGTAGTTTTTTCCAATTATTGTTAGCGGTTTGTTTACTAAAATATTGTGTTCTTTGTAAGTGCCCTTTTTTACGAGTATAGTATCAAAGTCTTTTGCTTGTTTGATAGCATCTTTTAATGTCGAAATTGGACAAGTTTTACAAACGGCTATAGTTTGCGCTAGTAAGGTGTAGCTTGTAAATGCTAAAAGTAAAAAGAGGATGTGTTTTAAAAAATAGTTCATTCAGCTTATCTAAGGACTATGAATTTTGAATTTTCATTAGCTTCTACCCAATGTTCTTGGTCTTTTGGGAAATTAAAAATCTGATTGTTCGCAATCTGATAAACCGTATTATTAATATGAAAAGAAACAGAGCCTTCTAAAACTAATAGATTTGCATCTCTTGATGAGTTGTGTTTTGGGAAAATAGAACCCTTTTCTAAACTGATAAACAGAACTTCCTTAGCATTAATGTCTAATATTTTTCCGGCCTGAAATTCATTATAAATTGTTTCGTTAATTTTATTATTTATGGAGTAGCTCATTCCCTTTAATTTAAGTGTGTTAATAATTGAGTCCAAGTGTATAAATCACCTCCTTTTTTAGCTTTAAACTTTTCGGCATCTGCCTTATTTTCAAAAGCAGATAAAAATGCTCCCATAGGACTAGGAATATTCTCGCTAATTAAAAACGTGGCTTTTGTAGCGTCTATTAAAGTTTCAGGCTGTGCATAGTTATTCGATAAATAGAGTTGAATTTCAGAAGTATCAAAATCGGTTATAAAATTGATCATACATTCAGTCGCATCAAATTTATAGATTTTACCTTTTTTAGTAACAATTTCGGCAGCATGGACTTTATCGACTATAGTCATTTTACAGAAGTGACAACCATCGCTACCATAATTTATAGGTTGTGGTGATACATTACAGCTTAAAAAAAACAGTAGTAATACAAAAGTTGAATAGTGTTTTAGTGGTTGCATTTTTTTAGTGTTTTTCCTATCCTTAACCCTTTCCAAAGGGAAAGGGAACTCATATCTTTTTTAAGATACTGAAGTCCTTCCCTTTGGGAAGGATTTAGGATGGGATTTATTTTTCTTACCAACAAAGTAGGCTAAAAAGCCTCCAGAAATGCCTAAGGCTAAGAATAAAGCTCCAAGTTGTGGGTAAGAATGTGCCTTAAAGTTTAAGATGTCTTTAGATCCAAAAAGAGGGGGTTGAAAGCCCATAACGGTGCCATCTTTATTGGTAAACTTCATAATTGCTTTTGGGTCTAAAGTATGCCCATAATCATGTTCCCACAAATAAAAGTCATACATACCTGCTGCGCTCAAAGCAATCATTACTATAAACCAGCCTAAAAACCATTTGTAGTTTCCTTTCCAGGCAATTAATAAGCCTATAAAGCTAGTGATAAGAATACCAGCAGGAAAAATTTTAAACTCAGGTATAGCATCTGGAATGTACTGCATGCCTACATAATGATTCATTAAATTAATGTTTTTAATATCATGTGGATGCACATCAGAAAAATCGTTGATATGAATATTCATCGCTAATGGTGTAGGATACTGAGGAGCTTCTAAAGTAATTTTCCAAAGCGGAAAAAGAAACAATCCTAAAGGTAGCAATGCCGCTACAAGCATAATTATATTTTGCTTTTTCATGTGTTTTTATTTATTTTTATGGGTCACATGCTATTGGCATTAATCATTCTTCGGGTGATAACGCTTTTAACATGCTGGTGTCATAATTTTATGCTTGGATATGAATTAATTAAGGGTTTAAAAAGAAAGGCGAGAGCGAAAAAACAACCCTCGCCTTAGTTAGAGAAATAAACACTAAAACAAAATTCCTCTAATTTTTATAGATTAACTATTCTATGTCTTCTCCCATCGACCATTTTATTGGTGTAGTAGCATTTGCAGCAGAAACTCTTATATAACCTTGCATTTCTTGGTGTAATGCAGAACAGAAATCTGTACAATAGAATGGCCATACACCAACTTTTGTCGGTTCCCAAACGGAAGATTTAGTCTGTCCTGGCATAACTAATAACTCTGAAGTATTCTGACCTAATACTGCAAATCCATGAGGGACATCAAAATCTTGCTCTAGGTTGGTAAGATGAAAATAGACTTTGTCTCCAACTTTAATACCTTCTATATTATCTGGGGAGAAGTGACTCCTAATAGTGGTCATATAAATATGAACGTCATTCCCTTGTCGCACCACTTTAGTATCGTCATCAGAAAAAGCAGCATAAGGATGCTTGTTATCTTCTAAATTATAGATTTTCTGAGAACGTTCCATAATTAGATCTGCTCGCATTGCTGCAGCATAGTGAGGCTCACCATGTGTTGGAAAGTCTAAAAGTAATTCCATTTTTTCTCCTGAGATATCATACAATTGTGCTGAGTGCTCCATTTCTGGACCCGTTGGTAAGTATCTGTCTTTGGTGATTTTATTCATCGCAAACATATATTTACCCTGTGGTTTTCCTGAGTTTCCTCCAGGAATAGTTAAGTGACCAACAGAGTAGAAGGTAGGTTGTCTATCTAAAACGTCCCATGTTCCTAGTTTCCATTTTACAACTTCAGACGAAATAAAGAAGGTGGTATATGCATTTCCTTTGCCATCAAACTCAGTATGTAGTGGTCCTAATCCAGCTTGTTCGACAACTCCAGCTAGTACATCTTCAAAATTTAAGATTGGAATGCCATACGCTTCACCTGCAAATTTTTCGTTCTCAATAGCATCTAGCATTTTAGTAAATGAATGCACAGTTAAATTAGCTGAAAGTTTTCCGTTACCAACAATGTATTCTCCAGATGGATCAACATCACAACCATGAGGTGATTTTGGCGTTGGCAAGAAATATATAGCTCCAGGAACCTCTGAAGGATTAACGACACGTACTTCTTTTTTCATAGTAGACGTTGCTGTATGCGTGTCTTCATCATATACATTATGTGCATAATTAGCTGGCATCATCGTACCACCACCATTATTTACGTATGCTTCAATTTTTTTCCAGTTTACTGCTGCAATAAAATCTTTGTCGTTTTGAGAGGCGTTAACCTCTAATAAAGTACTTGCTTCTTCAGTATTATAGGTGGTAAAGAAGAACCAACCGTGAGATTTTCCGCGTCCAGGATGCGATAAATCGTAATTAAAACCTGGCATTAATACTTGGAATTTTATATCCATAGTACCGGTTTCTGGAGCTACACTAATAAAAGATAGGGCACCTTTAAAATTGCCTTTGTAATCCTTAATTGGCATATCGCGTTGTGGAATTGGGACAGAAAAACGTGTGCCAGCAACCACATACTCCGTGTTTTCGGTTACAAAAGAAGAACTGTGGTTCCCAGCACTATTTGGTACCTCAATAATTTCAGTAGTTTCAAAGGTTTTTAAATCAATTTTTGCTATTCTAGGTGTGTTGTTTTCATTTATAAAAATGAAACGACCATCAATTTCTCCTTTAGTCTGTGAAATGTCTGGGTGGTGAGAATCTCCCCAGGGAATAAATCCGTGAGAGGTATTTAACATTGGTTTTGTTTCTTCTGAATACCCATATCCAGAGGTTGCAAATTGAGAGAACACAGGGATTTCCTTAAACATTCTACCAGATGGTAAGCCGTAAACGGTTAAGTTACCACTATAACCACCAGAGATAAAGGCGTAAAATTCGTCGTACTCTCCAGGAGCGACATATACTTTTTCTGCCACGTTACTTGCTAATGCGCCAGATTTACTTCCAGATTTACCTGAATTATTGCAACTCGTAAATGCGATTAGAACAGTTAATATCGCAACAGTTGATTTTAATATAGTCTTCATTATTTTATAAATTTAGATTAGTATTTTTATTCTTCAGTTGGTGGTAATAAAACCTTGTCTATAATATGTACAATGCCATTTCCTGCCTTAATACTTGCCAGTATTTTTGCACCACCAATTATAGGTTCGCCATCCACAACTTCTATTTTGACGTAGGCATTGTTTGCTTGTCCTAATTTTTTAAACTTCTTTAAAAAATCCTTTGAGTAGTTTCCGGGAGTGACATGATACTTTAAGATATTAGCTAAAGCATCTTTGTTTTTGGGTTTTAGTAAATTTTCTACAGTGCCTTCTGGTAAAGCTGCAAAAGCTTCGTTTGTTGGTGCAAAAACCATTAATGGGCCTGCATTTACTAAAACATTTTCTAGCTGTGCAGCTTGCACAGCTGCGACTAAAGTAGTATGGTCTTTAGAGCCAATAGCGATACTTAAAACGGTTGTGCTGCCATCATCTTCAATAAAGGCTTGTCCAGTTCTTTCTGTCGATTGCGTTTCGGTCTTTGCTTCCGCGGTTATTTTTGAACCGTCTGTGTTCGCATCTTTGCAAGAGCAGAAAAAAGCTGCAATTGCAAAAACAAGAAATAGGTGTTTGATTAGTTTCATAGTTTATTATTTTAAGGTTCTGAAAAATTCTAATACTGCTCTAGCATCGTCTTTTGAAAGGCCTTGGTTTGCCATAGGAGCGCCATTGAATTCCATCAATAAATCTTTAGCTAATGGATCTTCCTTTACCATGCCTTCTGGATTTAAAATCATGTTCATTACCCATTCTGGACTTCTTCGTTCTAAGATGCCTGTTGGTGATGGTCCAATAAATTTTTTATCTGCTTTATGACAAGCCGTACACATTTTGCCATAAATTTCTTTACCGTGAGCAACCATATCTTGGTCTACAACTAGGCCTAAATCTACAGAGGTAATAGGACCAACACCTTTGTTCCTTAATTCAATACGTTTTGACGCGGGTTCTTTTTTTTCTGTTTTTGCAGGTTCTTTTTTTCCATATGAGGATTCCTCTTTTTTGTCGTTCCCTCCACAAGTGAAAATAATTAGTGTAGTAAAAAGGGCTAATATTTTGAATGGTACTTTCATTTGTCGTTGTTTTAATATGCGACAAATATAGATTTGACATTCTTAATAAAATATGATAAAAATCATATTTAAGATAAAAACATCTTTTTTACTTTGTTGTGTAAATAATCTTAAGTAATGTTATCAAATTCAACGAAGTACGCCATAAAAGCAGCTTTATATCTCGCCGTTAATTCTTCTGAGAAAAAAAAAATTAGGATTAAGGATATAGCAGAACCCATTAATGTCCCTAAGGCATACATCGCTAAAATATTGCAAGATTTATCTAAGAAGAATTTGGTTTCCTCGACAAAAGGGCCACAGGGAGGGTTTTACGTAAGTAATGAAAATAGACAGGTAAAGATTAGCGAAATTATTGATGCTGTAGATGGTGAAGAACGCATAAATTCTTGTCTTTTAAGTTTGGGCGAGTGCAATAGTGACAACCCGTGCTCCTTACATCATTTGGTATATAAAGAAAAGCAAAAAATATTAAGAAATTTTAATATCACATCATTAGAAATGCTTTCCAGGCATATTAAGGAAGGGAAATCAGTTTTACCTCTTTAACTTAAAAAAGAACGCGTACAAAAGGATACCAGGAATCGCTATAAAGACTGTAATTTCTATCGTACAAAACATCATATTGAATGCCTACAGTAACATTGTTAGTTGTGTAGCCTATACCTAAGAAAAGTGCAGGTACCCAATATTTATCGTCTCCAAATTCAGTTCTATCATCAAATGTCCGATTAACATAGGATTGTTGAAATTCACTTGATATTTGAATTGCTGGTAATGGATTAAACAGACCTAGTACGCTAGTACCGACAACAAAAGACTCGTAAAAATTTTTTTCGCTGGTGTATCCAAAATTTAAGCCTAAACCAGCTGCCGCGAATTCATTAAATCGATAAACACCAACAGGAGCTATATTGCCAGCAAAAAAACCACTTCCAAAGCTCAGACCAACACTTCCTCCAAATTGAACATTGTTCCAAAAATTTGAATTTGTTGTGTTTTCGATTTGAGCATTCGTGCTGGAGATAGCAAATATTGAAAACACAAATATTAAAATCGTGTTTTTTAATTTAAAATAGCCCATAATATTAAAAGTTGAATTGTGTGAAAACGATGTTATAAATATAATAAAACTGTATCTATATTTAGCAAAAGTTGTATTTTTGAATAAATTTTGTTGAAACGACAACGTCTCATAAAAAATAATGGATAAATATTCCTTTCTCAACGCAGCACATACAGCATATTTTGCTGATTTATACGACCAATACCTAAAAAACCCTGATTCTGTAGAACCAAGTTGGCGTGCCTTTTTTCAAGGTTACGACTTTGGCTCAGAAAGCTACGGAATGGAAGGTGAAATTATTGAAGGTGTATCTACTCAGGTGCCAGACCATATTCAAAAAGAATTTCAGGTTTACAAACTGATTGACGGTTACAGAAAAAGAGGGCATTTGTTTACTAAAACAAATCCTGTAAGAGCCAGACGTCAATACGCGCCAACTTTAGAAATTCAGAATTTCGGATTAACTCAAAACGACTTAGGTACTACGTTTTCGGCTGGTGAAATTTTAGGTCTAAATGCAGCATCACTTCAAAACATCATAGATCACCTAGAACATATTTACTGCGATTCTATAGGTGTTGAGTACATGTATATAAGAAAGCCTGAGGAAATTGAGTGGATTCAGAATAAATTGAATATCAACGGAAATCATACGATATTCACTACTGATGAAAAGAAATACATTCTAAATAAATTAAATCAAGCAGTTTCTTTCGAAACGTTTCTTCATACAAAATATGTGGGTCAAAAGCGATTTTCTTTAGAAGGGAATGAATCTTTAATTCCTGCTGTAGACGCTATTATAGAGAGAGCTGCTGACGAAGGTGTAAAGGAGTTCGTTATGGGGATGTCTCATAGAGGTCGCTTAAGTACTTTGACTAATATTTTTGGAAAATCTGCCAAGGACATCTTTAGTGAATTCGATGGTAAGGATTATGAAGAAAAAGTATTTGATGGTGATGTAAAATATCACTTAGGTTGGACGAGTAATCGAGAAACCTACAAAAAGAAAAAAATCAATCTAAATATTGCACCGAATCCATCACATTTAGAAACTGTTGGAGCGGTTGTTCAGGGGATTACGCGAGCGAAGCAAGATAAAGACGAGATTACTGACGCGTCTCAGGTACTTCCTATTGTTGTGCATGGTGATGCAGCAATAGCGGGTCAAGGATTGGTATACGAAGTTGTGCAAATGGCACAATTAGATGGTTATAAAACTAATGGTACAATTCATATCGTGGTTAATAACCAAATTGGGTTTACCACAAATTACTTAGATGGTCGTTCTAGTACGTATTGTACAGATGTCGCTAAAGTGACTTTGTCACCTGTACTTCACGTCAATTCAGACGATGCCGAAGCTGTAGTGCATGCCGCACTTTTCGCCTTGCATTTTAGAATGAAATTTAAGCGCGATGTTTTTATAGATTTACTGGGTTATAGAAAATACGGGCATAACGAAGGTGATGAGCCTAAATTTACGCAGCCACTGCTTTACAAAGCCATTTCAAAACATAAAAATCCAAGAGATATTTATGCACAGCGATTATTAGATGAAGGTGTTATTAATGAAGGTTATGTAAAACACATTGAGTCTAAATATAAAGAGGAATTAGAGGAAAAGTTGGTGGACTCTCGAAAAGAAGATAAAACGGAGATCACCGCTTTTATGCAAGAAGAGTGGAAAGGTTTACCTAGAGTTACTGAAGGTGTTATGATGAAGAAGGTGGATACAACAGTGTCTATAGCCGTACTTAAAAATATTACCAAAGTGATTTCTAATCTACCTTCTGATAAAAAGTTTATTCGTAAAATCCAAAGGTTAATAGAATCGCGTCAAACCATGTTCGATGAAGATCGATTAGATTGGGCGATGGGAGAACATTTGGCTTATGGTTCACTTTTAGTTGAAGGCTTTGATGTTAGAATATCTGGACAAGACGTTGAGCGTGGTACGTTCTCACATCGCCATGCTGTGGTTAAAGTAGAAGACAGCGAAGAAGAAATTATTTTACATAAAAATATTTCTGAAGTGCAAGGGAAATTCAATATATACAATTCATTACTATCAGAATACGGTGTTGTAGGGTTTGATTATGGTTATGCTATGGCAAGTCCAAATACACTAACCATTTGGGAAGCGCAATTCGGTGATTTTAGTAATGGTGCTCAAATCATGATTGACCAATATATTTCATCAGGTGAAGATAAATGGAAAACACAGAACGGCTTAGTTATGTTACTACCTCATGGCTATGAAGGTCAGGGAGCAGAACATTCTTCGGGACGCATGGAGCGTTTCTTGCAGATGTGCGCTAAGGATAATATGTTTATTGCAGATTGTACAACCCCTGCAAATATGTTCCATTTATTGCGGAAACAAATGAAGGCGAATTATAGAAAACCTTTAATTGTATTTACCCCAAAGAGTTTGTTACGTCATCCAAAAGTAGTGTCATCTGTAGATGAATTTGCGAATGGAAGTTTTCAAATGCTAATTGATGATAAAAGTGCAAAAGCAGATAAAGTGAAAACTTTAGTTTTTGTTACTGGAAAATTCTACTATGATTTATTAGAGGAACAAGAAAAGTTAGAAAGAGATGATGTGGCTATCGTTAGATTAGAACAATTGTTTCCACTCCCAGCGAAGGCAATGAGAGCAACAATGGAGAAATATAAAAATGCAGATGATATTGTTTGGGCACAAGAAGAACCTAGAAATATGGGAGCTTACAGTCATTTACTGATGCATTTTGATGAAGCTAAACAATTTAGAGCGGCAAGCAGACGGCCTTATGGTGCGCCTGCAGCAGGTAGTTCTGTGCGTTCTAAAAAACGTCATAAAGAAGTTATAGATTTTGTTTTTGATAAAACCAAAAACAACCAGAGATAAAAAAAATTAATACAACTCAAATCATACCTAATGAATTTTAAAATGATCAACTAAAGTCGATTTATTTGAAGTTAATATGGTAGGACAGCTTAAATAAAATAAAGACCATGATTTTAGAAATGAAAGTGCCTTCACCGGGCGAATCAATTACTGAAGTAGAAATTGCAGAATGGTTAGTGCAAGACGGAGATTATGTAGAAAAGGACCAAGCAATAGCTGAAGTTGATAGTGATAAAGCAACCTTAGAATTACCTGCCGAAGCTAGCGGAATAATTACACTAAAAGCTGAAGAAGGTGATGCAGTAGAGGTTGGGGCAGTTATATGTTTAATTGATACAAGTGCTACCAAACCAGGAGGTGGCGAAGCACCAGCTAAAGCTGAAAAGAAAGAAGAAGCGCCTAAGCAAGAAGAGGCAAAACCCGTAACTGGGGCATCTAAAACTTATGCAACTGGGTCTGCAAGTCCGGCTGCTAAAAAGATTTTAGCTGAGAAAGGCATGGCTACTAGTGTCGTTTCAGGGACGGGTAAAGATGGCAGAATTACAAAAGATGATGCTGTAAATGCGGTGCCTTCTATGGGAACACCTACGGGAGGAAACAGAGGGTCTTCTCACAGTAAAATGTCAATGTTGCGTCGTAAGGTAGCGGAACGTTTAGTCGAGGCTAAAAATACAACAGCAATGTTAACCACATTTAATGAGGTTAATATGACGCCGATTTTTGATTTACGTAAGCAATATAAAGAAGACTTTAAATCTAAACATGGTGTAGGCCTTGGATTTATGAGTTTCTTTACGCTGGCCGTGGTAAGAGCATTAAAAATGTATCCTGCAGTCAACTCTATGATAGATGGTAAAGAAATGTTGTCCTATGATTTTGTAGATATTAGTATTGCTGTTTCAGGACCAAAAGGATTAATGGTGCCCGTTATTAGAAATGCCGAAAACTTATCCTTTAGAGGTGTGGAATCTGAAGTAAAACGACTAGCAATTAGAGCAAGAGACGGTAAAATTACAGTTGATGAAATGACAGGTGGAACATTCACTATTTCAAATGGTGGAGTTTTTGGAAGTATGTTATCAACACCAATAATCAATCCCCCTCAAAGTGGCATCTTAGGAATGCATAATATTATTGAACGACCAATAGCTGTAGAAGGTAAAGTTGAAATTCATCCGATGATGTATGTGGCGTTATCTTACGATCATAGAATTATTGACGGAAAAGAATCTGTAGGCTTCTTAGTGGCTGTAAAAGAGGCTTTAGAAAACCCAATAGAATTTCTCATGAATAGTGATGTTAAGAGGGCTTTAGAGATGTAGCAATACTTAAATTTATAAAACTAAAAAAGCGCAAATCCATCGGAATTGCGCTTTTTTTACTCCCATACTAAAAAGAGTAACTAACTAACTAACACTATTTATAATGAGAAATGGTATGAGCTTAACTAAAAAAATTAACAGCAATATTTGCTGAAATTACTATGACAGAACTTACAATTAATAGAATTATAAATAATCTGTCTTTTTTTGTGGTATTGTCTTCCATTGTTTCCATGTAAATACTTTTTTAAAAGCTCTAAACTAGTATCAACTTCATAGTTCTTTAAAACTTAATTTGATGCATTGATTTATAGCTGGTGTAAATTTCCGAATAAATTTAATGCGATACAATACGTAGTTCTACGTATTTTTTTGATTTTTTTACATGAAAAAAGCCTTGAATGTAAATCCAAGGCTTTAAGTAATCCCCTAAGAACTAATTAATAGCTCGTTATTAACCCTTAATTAATAACAGTACAAAGATGAGGAATAAAACAATGTAATACTATACGTAGAACTACGTATATTTAGAGATATTCCGAATTTTCTTTCGCGAATAAATACAAATACTCTGATTTTGAACCTAGTACAAGTTTGGTCCTAATGTGACTTTTATGCTTTTCTACCGTTCTCGAAGAAATAAACAGCTCTGTTGCTATTTCTTTGGCTGTTTTAGACTCAGAAATGAGTTTCAAAACTTTTTTTTCAGCTTCAGTTAATGACTTTAATTTTACAGGAGGATTGCTCACGTCTAAATATGATATTAATTCTGGACTAAAATAAGCTGTATCTTTTATAACTGATGCAATACAGTTTTCAATTTCCTCAAGAGCAAATTCTTTTAAGACATACCCATAGATGCCTAAAGTTTTAGCATTTTGATAGGTCTTTTCATCCTTTTCAAACGTGATAAGAATAATTTTAGTGGGTAGTTTATCGGCTTTGCATTTCTCAGCAATCTGTAAACCCGTTAAGAAGGGCATTTTGATATCTAAAATAGCAATATCTGGAGTGTGCGTCTTAATTAAATTTAGTGCTTCTTTTCCGTTTTTAGCACTAGCCAAAACGTTGAATTCTTTTTCAACTAAAAAATCTTGAAGACCTTTTAAAACCAGAGGGTGGTCGTCTGCAATAATGATGGTAGGGTTCATGTTGCTATTTATTCATCTAATCAACGAACGTGAAGATACTAAGAATCCTTTGCTTACGAAATTTCTGAAGCCAATTTAAGTATTAAATGTCGGATTGCTAATTTGAATTATTTTTTATTTAGATGAAATAGAAAATTAAATCATAGCTTAGTTACGGTTTTGTGTTATATTGAAATACAGATAGAAAAGAAAAAATTATATACAAAATGTGATTGTTAAAATGGTACTATAATTTTAAATACAAGTATTTTTTCTCATAGTCTATAATTGCTTTTCCTTTTTTTAAGATATCTGCCCCAATAATGCCATCAACAGGATCTGCATTATGGTGAATGAGACCAGTATTTACATGAGAAAGATTGAATAAGATTAAGGCGACATGGTCTTTTTTCCAGTTACCAATTTTCAAAGCGTTAGAATTGGAGATTTTAGTCATCATATCGGAGGCACCAGCACCAACAGCTTTAATTTCAGAATCTTTTACGTTTAAATTGAAGCGGTCAATGGCTTCAAAACCAACACAACTACTCGAAGCTCCTGTATCTAAAATAAAGCACCCTTTTATGCCATTGATAGAAGCCTTAATTTCGAAATGATTAGTTTTTGTAAACTTAAGTTTAATCTTAGAATAGCCTTTAGCTATAAGGAAGTCCTTTAGTGATTCCATTTTTTTGATTTGTGTAAATATAATACCAATTTTGATTTGAAATTACACGAAACAATTACTTTTGCACCATGATTATTACAGATACACATACCCATTTATATAGCGAATCTTATGATGAGGATAGGACTGAAATGATTCATCGCGCTATTGATGCAGATGTGAAACGTTTTTTTATTCCCGCAATAGACTCAACTTACACAGAGTCTATGTATCAACTTGAAAAAGAGTTTCCTGAGCATGTCTTTTTGATGATGGGACTGCATCCGACGCATGTTAAAGAAAATTATAAAGACGAATTGAAGCATGTTGAAGAACAACTTGCTAAAAGAAAATTTTATGCTATTGGTGAAATCGGGATTGATTTGTATTGGGATAAATCAACACTCGCTGTTCAGGTTGAAGCTTTCAGATATCAAATAAATTTGGCGAAGCACTATGCGCTTCCTATTGTCATTCACTGCCGAGAGGCCTTTGATGAAGTTTTTCAAGTATTAGAAGAAGAGAAATCAGCTAATTTATTCGGAATTTTCCATTGTTTTACTGGTAATCTGGAACAAGCGAAACAAGCTATAGCTTTCAATATGAAATTAGGAATAGGTGGCGTTGTCACATTTAAAAATGGTAAAATAGACCAATTCATCAATCAAGTAGATATAAAACACATAGTTTTAGAAACGGATTCCCCCTATTTAGCTCCTAAACCGTATCGTGGAAAGCGCAATGAAAGTTTATATATAAATAAAGTAGTAGAAAAATTATCCGAACTTTACGGAATAAGCAAAGAAGCCATAGCAACTATTACAACAGAAAATTCAAAAGACGTATTCGGAATTTAAATGACACAAAACCCCAACATCTTATTAATATATACAGGCGGCACTATCGGAATGATAAAAGATGCTGATACAGGTGCTTTAAGAGCATTTGATTTTGATAGCATTTTAGTCCGAATTCCAGAACTTCGTTTATTAGAGTGTAATATTGAAACGATTTCGTTTGAAGAGCCTATAGATTCTTCTAACATGAATCCAAAATATTGGGCAGATATTGCCACAATAGTAGAATCAAATTATGAAACCTTTGACGGCTTTGTGGTACTTCATGGAAGTGATACCATGAGTTATTCTGCTTCTGCGCTCAGTTTTATGTTAGAAAACTTAACGAAACCAGTCATATTCACAGGCTCACAATTACCAATAGGAGATTTACGTACAGATGCGAAAGAAAATTTAATTACCTCAATACAAATGGCATCCTTGCGAGAAAATGGGCTACCAGTGGTCAGAGAAGTCGGCTTATATTTTGAATATAAACTTTACAGAGGTAACCGAACAACAAAAATAAATGCGGATCATTTTGAGGCCTTCGATTCTCTAAACTATCCACATTTAGCAGAATCTGGTGTGCACCTTAATGTAAATAACGAGTATTTATGGCGTCCAAAATCTAATGAAAGCTTGGTGGTACGCACAACAATGGATACTAACGTCGGTATTCTTAAATTATTCCCTGGAATTTCGAGACCAATTGTAGAGCAAGTTTTGAGGAGTCAATTAATACGAGGCTTAATTATAGAGACTTATGGTTCTGGTAATGCGACGACTGAACCTTGGTTTATAGACGTCCTAAAAGAAGCGATTGCTAAGGGCTTATACGTAGTAAACGTTACACAGTGTGCTGGTGGGAGTGTTGCAATGGGACAATATGAAACAAGTACACAATTAAAAACTATAGGAGTTATCTCCGGAAAGGACATCACAACGGAAGCTGCGATTACTAAATTAATGTATCTATTAGGTGAAAATATAAAGCCTGAAGCGTTTCAAAAGTGCTACGAAATGTCCTTAAGAGGTGAAATGTCTTAAAAATAACAGTAAAAATTTCAGCGTCTAAAGTTTTTTTCGTTATTTGGCGCATCGTAATTTTTAAATAAAATTTATAGAGAGGTGGCCGAGTGGTCGAAGGCGCACGCCTGGAAAGTGTGTATACTCCAAAAGGGTATCGAGGGTTCGAATCCCTTCCTCTCTGCTGAGATTTTACGCTAGAGTTACATTATTTTTTTTATCTTTAACCCTTTAACTAACAAAATTAAGAACCAGAACAATGAAAAGATTATTTTCTATCCTTGCCATAACATGTTTAATGGCTATCGGAACTGTTAATGCAAATGCAACGACATTCGCTATTACAACAGCAACTGTAACAAGTGTAACACAAGATGATGCTGCGGCAGAAGACTTGTCATTTCACCAAGAATTAAAAAAGCGTTTTATTGAAGGTGGTGCAGGCTTTATGGGTATTGTGCTATTATGTTTAATTCTTGGATTAGCAATTGCTATTGAGAGAATTATCTTTTTAAACCTTTCAACAACTAACACTAAAAAATTAACTCAAGATGTAGAAGACGCCTTGGCTTCTGGTGGTGTTGACGCTGCTAAAGAGGTCTGTAGAAATACAAAAGGACCTGTTGCTTCTATTTTCTATCAAGGTTTAGATAGAGCAGACGAAGACATCGATGCTGCTGAAAAAGCTGTTGTAGGTTATGGTGGAGTGCAAATGGGACAGTTAGAAAAGAATGTGTCTTGGATCTCTCTATTTATCGCTTTAGCACCAATGCTTGGTTTTATGGGTACGGTAATTGGTATGATTTCTGCCTTTGATAAAATTGAAGCAGCTGGTGATATGAACCCTTCATTAGTAGCAGGGGGTATTAAAGTAGCCCTTTTAACGACTGTATTTGGTCTTATTGTGGCGATTATACTCCAAATTTTTTATAATTACATTATCGCTAAGATCGATAGTATTGTAAATGATATGGAAGATGCATCAATTACTTTGATGGATTTATTAGTAAAACATAAAAAATAAGATTTTAAATTATGAATTTTAAAACTATATCAAAAATACTAGTAGGTATACTCGGTTTTTTAGGTATCATTTTCTTAGTGCGTATTGTTGCAGCAGGAGATGAAGCTATTAAGACAGGTGGAGAAGATGGTTTAGTAGACCCTATGGCTATCGTAGCATATATTATTTTGGCTTTAGTAATAGCATTTGTATTGTTTTTTGTAATTAAAACCTTAATTACAAATACTGCAGGTCTCAAAAACACCTTAATAGGAGTAGGAGCATTTGTTGCTGTGTTAATTATAGCATATGTTGTTTCTGGGAGTGATGCGATGAGTTATAACCTTCAAGAAGGAGGTATTGCAAGTGAAAGTACATCACAATTAGTAGGAGCCGGTTTGGTAGCTTTTTATTTATTGTTGGCTATTGCTGCAGGAGCAATGATTTTTTCAGGAGCAAAAAAAATAATTAGTAAATAAAATATTATGGCAAAAAGATCAGCACCAGAAGTTAATGCAGGATCAATGGCCGACATTGCTTTCTTATTACTTATATTTTTCTTGGTAACAACAACTATTGAGAAGGATAAAGGTTTATTAAGAAGTTTGCCACCTATTGACGATACAGAGGTTGAACCACCAATTATTAAACAGAAAAATTTATTTACTGTACTTATTGGTCGTGATAATCGATTATTCGTTGAAGATGAAATAATGGAAATTAAAGATTTGAGACAAGCAGCAATTGAGTTTTTAGATAATGCAGGTGGTACTAACCCAGCGGGAGAATCATGTGATTATTGTAAAGGTAAGAGAGATGCATCTTCATCTGATCACCCAGATAAGGCAATTATCTCAATGAAGCATGCTAGGGAGACGACTTATGAGAAGTATATGGATGTTCAAAACGAACTTGTAGCGGCTTATAACATCCTTAGGGAAAGAGAAGCTTCGAGACTGTATAAAAAATATTACCCAGGTGCTGAAAAAGTGTTTACGGCGATGTTAGAACAGAAGGAAAAGAATCAATATAGTAAGGACGATGTTCTTAATGAGCGCATCGCGGCCGTTAAAGCGTTATTCCCTATGAAATTGTCTGAAGCAGAACCTGATAAAAACTAAAAGCTACAATTATGTCTAAGTTTAGAAACAAAGAAAAAGGAGAAATGCCGGCAATTTCAACGGCATCACTACCAGATATTGTATTTATGTTACTTTTCTTTTTTATGGTAGCAACCGTAATGAGAGATAGTTCTTTAATGATTGAAAACAGATTGCCAAATGCTGATCAAGTTGAAAAACTTAAGAAAGATAGAACTATTTTTATCTATGCTGGAAAGCCAAACGCTCAGTACAAGCAATTTGGTGAAGAACCAAGAATTCAATATAACGATGCATTTATTAGTGTGGAGGATTTACAAGCTTCTATTTATCAAGGCATTGGTGAAATGAATCAAGAACTACAAAGTAAAGTTGTAGTGGGGTTTAAAGTTGATAAAGAAACTAATGCGGGTTTAGTTTCCGACATTAAACAAGAATTACGTAAGGCCAATGCATTAAAAGTAATGTATATAGCAAATACAAAAAAGGTACAATAAGGTCTGAAATATTTATTTTGGAGATAAAACGTTCTGAGAAATCAGAGCGTTTTTTTATTTAACAATCTTAAATGAACATTAAAATAAGAGATATAATTGGTTTCTGATAGACTAATATTTTATTATAGAAAAAAACTGTAGAGCGAGCTATGCTTGTATTTTGTAATTCATCTAAGGACAACATAATTCAAATTATTTAGAGCTCATTTTAAAATTCATATGGTATAACATCTAAAGATGTTGTAGATTTATCAGCATGAAGCATTACTTTGTTCTTTTAATCTTATGTGTAAGTTATTTTGGATTTTCACAAAATAATAATGGTACTGATAAAGCTACACTCTATAAAAATTATAGAGAAGACCAATTTTATGCATCAGTAACGTATAACCTCCTTAATTATAAGCCCGATGGCGTTTCACAAAGTGGGTTTTCATCAGGTTTTCATTTAGGGTTTATTAGAGATATGCCTATAAATGAGAGACGAAATTTCTCTATAGGTTTAGGGTTGGGCATATCTACAAATTCATACAATCAAAATTTGTCGATTTTAGAAACAAATAATAACCTTGTGTATTTAATTATTGACGAGAGTGAAGTTAATGTGTCTAAAAATAAATTCACAACCTACCTTGTTGAGATGCCATTAGAAATCCGATGGAGAACTTCTACTGCAATAGACTATAATTTTTGGCGTATTTATACGGGTTTTAAAGTAGGTTATTTGTTATATAATTCTAGCAAGTTTGTAAGCGAAGGAGGGAGTCAAAACCTATCTAATATCGATGATTTTAATAAAGTGCAATATGGTTTAACATTAAGTGCAGGTTATGGTACTTGGAATTTCCATGTGTATTATGGGCTCAATCCAATATTTGATGACAATGCAAAACTCAATGGAGAAGTCATAGATATTTCATCTATTAAAATAGGGCTTATGTTTTATATTTTATAACCAGTAAGTCAATAGTATCAATTGCGGAAATAATCCTGTGAATAGACCTATAAGCAATTCTTGATTGGTGTGTGCTTTTAAGTGCAATCGAGATGTCGCAATACCGCCAAGAATAATCATCATTAATGCTATCGTGCCATTAATATTTATTTGATAATGAATACCTAATAAAACGGCAAACATAAAAAAGCCAGAGGCTGCAATCATGTGTATACTTGCTTTTATTTTGAAGACAGCTAAAATGAAACAAGCCATCGTAGAACAGAGGATTCCAAGAAAGAAATAATAGAGTTCAACAATCTCATTAGATGATAGAACACGCAGAAGAATTAGGGTAATAATAACACAATTAATAAACAAAGGAATTAAACGTTCTCTTGTGCTTTTTAAATAAATAGAATCCACCTTATTAATCGTTCTCAATAAAAAGAAGAGAAGTATGGGTAAAATTATAGTAAGAATAACAATAGAAAAAATCTTTGCCTCCATTAAAGGCTCAGGAATAAAACGTGGTGTTTTAGAAAAGTAAAACAAAACGCCTAACAAAGGCATGATCAAGGGGTGAAAAACAAACGAAATGCTTTTTAAAATAAAATCTTTCATCCAAACAAGTTATTATAGTTCCTTTCTTAAGCGAGCAACAGGAAGCTCTAATTGTTCTCTATATTTTGCAACGGTTCGTCTTGCAATAGGATACCCTTTTTCTTTTAATATTTTCGAAAGTGCTTCGTCAGTCAAAGGCTTCTTTTTATTTTCCTCTTCAATAACGGTTTCAAGGATTTTCTTAATCTCTCGTGTAGAAACTTCTTCACCTTGATCGTTTGTCATCGACTCAGAGAAGAATTCTTTGATTAGTTTAGTGCCATAGGGTGTATCTACATATTTGCTATTGGCTACACGAGAAATGGTTGAGACATCCATTTCAATTTCGTCTGCAATATCTTTTAAAATCATAGGTCGCAAATTACGCTCATCACCAGATAAGAAGAACTTTTTTTGGTAATGCATAATCGAACTCATAGTCACGAATAAAGTCTGTTGACGCTGTCTTACTGCCTCAATAAACCATTTAGCGGCATCTAACTTCTGTTTTATAAACATAACAGCATCTTTTTGAGCTTTAGATTTTTTTGTAGTTTCTTTATAGCCCTTAAGCATGTTATTATATTCTCTCGAGACATGAAGCTCTGGAGCATTTCTACCATTTAGAGTTAATTCTAATTCGCCATCAATAATTTTAATAGCAAAGTCTGGTACGATATGCTCAACAATTCTATTATTGCCAGCGTAAGAACCACCAGGTTTCGGGTTTAAGCGTTCTACTTCTTCAATAGCATCTTTTAGTTGTTCTTCGCTAATGCTGAATTTTTGCATCAACTTTTTATAATGCTTCTTAGTGAATTGTTCAAAACCTTTATCAATAATAGACGTAGCTAATTCAACATCTGGATGTTGTTCTTTTCTATGTAATTGAATACTTAGACATTCTTGAAGATTACGTGCGCCAACACCAGCTGGATCTAATTGATGTACTATCTTTAATACTTTTTTAATCTCCTCTTCTGTTGTGAATACATTTTGAGTAAAGGCCAAATCATCTGTAATGTCTGATAAGGAACGACGTATATAACCACTTTCATCGACGCTACCAACCAAGAAATAAGCGATTTCTTCTTCGTCTTCGGAAAGTCTAAAGGTGTTTAATTGATTAATTAAATGCTGTGTAAATGAGGTCCCAGCGGCATAAGGCACACTTTTGTCCTCATCATCTGCGCTGTAGTTATTGGCTTGTGTACGATATTCAGGAATTTCATCATCGCTTAAATACTCATCGATATTGATATCGTCTGCTTCTATAGTCTCATTATCATCATATTCGTCGGCTGAATTATCGAACTCATCAACGTTGTCCTCAGTGGCTTCAGATTCTTTTCCAGTATCTAGTGCAGGGTTTTCTTCCAATTCTTGTTTTAAACGTTGCTCAAAAGCCTGCGTAGGCAACTGAATCAACTTCATAAGTTGAATCTGCTGAGGCGATAGCTTCTGCGATAGTTTAAATTGTAAAAACTGCTTTAGGGACATAAAATTAGTATTCTCTTAGATTATAAATGTAACGAAACTATTTAAGTTTTCACTTATTTGTTACGTTGAGGGTTATAGCGATTAAAATACAGTTTGAATAACCATAGCTTACGCAGTTAGTCGAAGCGCTTATTATAGTATTGATTTAAGTAATAAGTGACTTCGACTGCCCTCAGTTTGACATTCAATTTAAAATATAACTATTAAAACTCGGCGTTTTGAGGTGTTCTTGGATAAGGAATTACATCTCTAATATTTCCCATGCCTGTGGCAAACATCACTAAGCGTTCAAAACCTAAGCCGAAGCCAGAATGTACAGCTGTTCCGTATTTACGCAAATCTAAATACCAAGATAATTCGTTTTCATCTATATCTAAGGCTTTCATTTTTTCTTTTAGCACTTCTAAACGCTCTTCACGTTGCGAACCTCCCACCATTTCTCCAATACCTGGAAAAAGGATATCCATAGCTCTTACCGTTTTTCCGTCTTCATTTAAGCGCATGTAAAAGGCTTTAATGTTGGCAGGATAATCAAACAAGATCACAGGACATTTAAAGTGTTTTTCTACTAAGAAGCGTTCGTGCTCAGATTGTAAATCCGCTCCCCATTCTTCAATAAGATACTTAAATTTCTTCTTTTTATTTGGTTTGCAGTTTCTTAAAATATCAATGGCTTCTGTATAACTCACACGCTTAAAGTTATTATCAACCACAAATTTAATTTTTTCTATTAAATTCAGGTCACTGCGTTCCGCTTGGGGTTTTGTTTTTTCTTCGTCTAACAAACGCTGATTTAAAAACTCTAAATCTTCTTTATTATTTTCTAGTATAGAACTTAAAACCGATTTCATAAAGTCTTCCGCCAAATCCATGTTACCCGCCAAATCCATAAAAGCCACTTCAGGTTCAATCATCCAGAATTCTGATAAATGACGCGTTGTGTTAGAATTTTCTGCTCTAAAAGTTGGTCCGAATGTGTAAACCTTACCTAGTGACATCGCATAGGTTTCAGCTTCTAATTGACCAGAAACGGTTAGGTTCGTTTCTTTACCAAAGAAATCTTCTTTGTAGTTCACAGAACCATCATCATTTAAAGGTGGGCTTTTTGCATCTAAACCAGTTACACGAAACATTTCTCCTGCACCTTCAGCATCACTACCAGTAATAATTGGAGTGTGCATATGGCAAAAACCGTTGTCATTAAAATACTTATGTATTGCAAACGATAAAGACGAACGCAAACGCATCACTGCACTAAAAGTATTAGTTCTAGTGCGTAAATGTGCATGTTCTCTTAGGAATTCAAATGAATGTTTCTTTGGTTGTATTGGGTAGGTTTCAGGGTCAGAATCTCCTAAAACTTCTAATGTTTTTACAACAATTTCAACAGATTGGCCTTTGCCTTGACTTTCTACTAATTCCCCAGTAACATGAATAGCAGCTCCTGTAGTAACTCGTTTTAAAAGGGCTTCGTCAAAGTTTTCGAAATCTACAACACACTGCACATTATTTATAGTTGAGCCATCATTCAATGCTATAAAGCGGTTGGCTCTAAACGTTCTTACCCATCCTTTTACGGTAACATCTTGTAAGGTTACATCTTGTGACAGTAATTCTGCTACGGTTTTTGTTGTCATTGTTTTCATTATTTTGAAATGCTAAGATAAATGTTCTTCTTGGTTTTCTATAGCGTCTTCGGTGTCATCATCCGAAGGAATTATATTGATTGCGGGCTTTTTTAACACCTCTTTATTTGCAATGCTACGTTCTAAGGATAATAACAAAGACGGCAATAAAAGTAAGTTCGATAGCATAGCGAAAAGTAAGGTGATAGAGACCAATGCACCTAATGCTACTGTACCACCAAAACTTGAGATTGTAAATACAGAAAACCCAAAGAATAATACGATTGATGTATAGAACATACTAACACCAGTTTCTCTTAATGCTGCGTAAACGGATTTTCTAATCTTCCAGTGATTGGCCTGTAATTCTTGTCTGTATTTTGCTAAAAAGTGAATGGTATCATCTACTGAAATTCCAAAGGCGATACTAAATACTAATATGGTCGAAGGCTTTATGGCTACTCCCAAGTAGCCCATTAATCCAGCAGTAACTAGTAAGGGCAATAAATTAGGGATTAATGACACAACAATCATTCTAAACGAACGGAATAAATACGCCATAAATAGTGAAATAAGAAAAATAGCCAAGCTTAGAGAAATAACTAAGTTTCTAACCAGATATTTAGTTCCTTTTTGAAACACTAAAGCTTTACCTGTCATCGTGACTTCATAGCGTTCTTTTGGAAATACTTTATCTATTTTATTCTGAAGGTTTTCTTGAATACGCTCCATTTTGTCTGTCCCAATATCCTTCATAAAGGTAGTGATACGCGCATACTGACCTGTGCTGTCTACAAAACTATTGAGTAATTCAACATCAGATGACGAGTTTTTAACATAAGATAAAATAAAGCTATTTTCTTGACTTGTTGGCAATTGATAGTACTTAGGATTTCCGTTATAATAGGCTTGTTTGCTATACTTAACTAAACTTACCACTGAGATTGGTCTCGACAATTCCGGTGTTTCTAGAATAAGTTCCTCAATCTCATTAATGCGTTTTAAAGTGGCTAATTTCATAACCCCTTTTTTGCGTTTGGTATCTACCATAATTTCTAATGGCATAATACCGTTAAACTCATCTTCAAAAAAGCGAATGTCTTTAAAGAACTGTTTATCTTGAGGCATATCTTCAATGAGACTTCCAGAAATCTTAATTTGATTTATGCCAATCATACTCATAATAATTAAGATAACCGCAGTGATATAAATCGTGATTTTTCGGTGTTTCACCATGCGTTCCATCCAATTCACAAAACCACCAATCCAGCGTTTATTTAAATGCTCTAGGTGACGTTCCTTCGGATAAGGTAAAAAGGTGTAGATAATCGGAATGATCAGTAAGCACAAAATGAAGATGGCTAAAATACTAAGCGAAGCTACAATACCAAATTCCTTAAGTAATTTACTTTCAGTAAGAATAAATGTTGCGAAACCAGATGCTGTAGTGACATTAGTCATTAATGTGGCATTACCAACTTTGGTAATAACACGTTGTAACGATCTTACTTTATTACCATGCAACTTAACCTCGTGTTGGTATTTGTTGATTAGGAAAATACAATTAGGAATTCCTATAACTATTATCAAAGGAGGAATTAAAGCCGTAAGTACAGTAATTTCATAACCTAAAATCCCAATGATTCCAAAGGTCCACATGACGCCTGTACAAACCACAATTAAGGAAATAAAAGTCGCTCTAAACGATCTAAAGAATAAGAAAAAAATGAAAGAGGTTACAAAAAGCGCAGCTCCAATAAATATAGGTATTTCATCAACAATATTTTGTGCGTTTAGTGTTCTAATATACGGCATCCCAGAAATACGAACATTTAATTTAGTCGTATTTGCAAATTCGTCTATTTTTGGTTGAAGAACTTTAATTACAAAATCTTTTCGCGCAGAGGTATTTACAATATCTTTCTTAAGATAAATAGCGGTTCTAATTGTTTTTGTTTCAGCATTAAACAAGAAGTTATCGTAAAAGGGGTATTGATTAAACAATTCATCTTGAAGCTTGTTTATCTCTTGAACACTCGTAATAGAATCTTTTATAAAAGGCTCTAAATCGAAGCGTTCTTTTTTAGTGTTCTTTACTAATTTCTGAAGATCTTTTATAGATAGTACTGTTTCTACTTCGTCGTAAGATTTAAAAGAATCGGCAAGTTTATTCCATGCATTGAGTTGTTTAACCGTAAATAAGGTTGAATCTTTTACACCAAGTACAATGAGGTTACCCTCTTCACCAAAAACCTCCAAGAAATCATTATAGGTGATGTTTACCTCGTGATCGTCAGGCAACATATTCGCTTCTGTGTAGGTAAAACGCATGTGTTGCCATTGCATACTAAAAAACACAGTCGCCAAAATGATGGCAATAAGTATTAAGATTTTATTGCGAAGAATTAACCTTGCAACAGCTTCCCAAAATCCTGTAGTAAAAAGTTTAAACATATTTTAGTTACTTCTTAGCAAGTTCATTTTACATTAATTGAACTTAACATTTTATATGTTGATACAATATCGGAACATTTAAATCGTCTTTAGCGCGTAAAAATGAGGGGTAAAGGTAGAAAAAACCTAAGGATTAGCTGTTGCATTTACAGGATTATAATGAAGTTCTATTGCATATTCGGGACTGAATTACAACGAAATGCAGAAGGTAAACTTAAAAGCGATATTATCGCTTTAATTTGGCAAGTGGTAACTTACGTATTTATAAGAAATACTAAGCCAAAAACCAAAAAGGAGTTCGTTAATTCCAAGGCCAGATTCTAAATACAGTTTTTCAAGTGTATTAAATTCCATGTCTTGGTCTCTTTCTATACTTTGGATGTTTCCAACAGCATATCTTGAAATTAAATCTCGCTATAGCTCAACTCTTTCAGAAATATTGAAAGGTCTGAAAAAATGTTTAAACTGTAACGTAGAAAATCTATCACTGATAAATTCGTTAAAATACATGGTTTCAAAACTGTTTAAGCGAGCAACCGAAAAATATTTTAGAACGGTTTCTTTTGAAATGTTATTTGGATAAGCACGATAAAGATATGCTAGCGGTGTTTCAGCAGCTACAATACCTGCTCTAACGTTATATTAGTTATAGGGTCATATTTGTAATTAAACTGTTGTGCCGTTCTAAAATCTAAACCGTCATTATTTCTTTTTCTTTATGGTCTAGAATAGCATCTATACGCTTAACGAAAGAATCTGTAAGTGATTGAATATCAATTTCAGCATTTTTCTGTAAATCTTCTGAGGCGTCAGATTTTTTAATGTCACTATTAGCTTCCTTACGTGCATTTCTAATACCAACTTTTGCGTCTTCAGTTTCTGATTTAGCTTGTTTTGCTAAATCGCGTCGTCGTTCTTCAGTTAATGGAGGCACATTAATAATAATTGTATCACCATTGTTCATAGGGTTAAAACCTAAGTTGGCGAACATAATGCCACGTTCAATTTCTTGAAGCATAGATTTTTCCCAGGGCTGTACCGTTATAGTTCTACCATCTGGAGTATTTACATTTGCTACTTGGCTAAGTGGCGTCTGAGAACCGTAGTAATCGACCATTACACTACCCAACATAGCAGGGCTTGCTTTACCAGCTCTAATATTGACTAACTGTTTTTCAAGATGCTTAATCGCTGCATCCATAGCTTCTTTTGCTGTATCTATTATAAATTTAATGTCTTCGTTCATTGTGTTAACTTTTTAATTAAGAGGATTCAAAATTTAAGCCATAATTTAAACATTTACCTCTGTACCAATATTTTCACCAGAAACTACTTTGAGTAAGTTTCCTCTTTTATTCATGTCAAAAACAATAATTGGTAATTTATTTTCTTGACTTAAAGTGAATGCGGTTGTATCCATAACTTTGAGACCTTTTCGTAAAACGTCCTCAAAAGAAATATGGTCAAATTTAACAGCTGAGCTGTCTTTTTCTGGATCAGCAGTATAAATACCATCTACACGAGTCCCTTTTAAAATGACATCAGCTTCTATTTCTATAGCACGGAGTACTGCCGCAGAGTCTGTGGTGAAATATGGATTTCCGGTGCCGCCACCAAAAATAACAACACGCCCTTTTCTAAGATGACTCATTGCTTTTCTTCTAATGAATGGTTCTGCTACCTCATTGATTTTAATAGCAGTTTGTAAGCGCGTTTTTACATCAGCATCCTCAAGTGCGTTCTGTAGTGCTAATCCGTTGATTACGGTCGCTAACATACCCATGTGGTCACCTTGTACACGATCCATACCAGCCATTGCGCCTGCAACACCTCTAAAAATGTTACCGCCTCCAATAACGATAGCCACTTCAATACCTAAGTTTGTGATCTCTTTAATGTCTATGGCATATTCTGATAAACGCTCTGGATCTATACCATATTGACGGTTTCCCATTAAGGCTTCTCCGGATAGTTTTAGCAGTATTCTTTTGTATTTCATTAGATAGTTTCTATTACGTTTTTATAGTCTAATGTAATTCGTCAGTTAACATATATGTTGAAATTAATATGTTGTTATGACGCATTTCATGAGTTGTTTTAAAAGTGCAACAAAACTACATAATTATTAGCAGGTGTAAAAGTGAAAAAAATGCTAAAGAGCAATACCTATCAAAAAGTATGGTCTTTATCAATCTCAATCGCTTTTAGTTGTTCGCGCCGAGATGTTTTAAATATTGAAATACCCATTTACCGATAGTCTTGGGTTCCTAAGTGCAACATTTTAGTAAAGGTTGAGATAAGTGTTGAAAGCAGAAAACCACTAGTCTCTAAAGAATAGTGGTTTTTATATGATCCCGAAGTTTTGGGATTATTTTTACTGGTATTGGTTAGCCTACAGTAGCTCTTTTAAAACCAGTTACAGTGACATCACCATAAGATGCTACATACTTTGCAACAGTTTGCTTTTCATCTTTGATAAAATTTTGATCTAACAAACATTTTTCTTGATCTAAAGTGGTGTTATCAGAAATAAAACGTTCCATTTTACCCGGTAAAATTCTATCCCATATTTGTTCTGGTTTACCTTCAGCTTTTAATTCTGCTTTAGCAGCAGCTTCAGCTTCAGCTAAAACTTCTGGAGTTAATTGCGCCATAGAGATGTAACTTGGTACATTCTTTAGCGTTTTACCTAAACGTCCTAATTCGATATTATCTTTTTCGATTACTGCTATACGAGCCTCAGTTTCTGAAGCGATGAAAGCGGGATCAAAATCTTTATATGATAATGTAGTTGCTCCCATTGAAGCGACTTGCATTGAAACATCTTTTCCTAAAGTTTCAACAGTGTCTACTATGGCAGATAAACCAACTAAAGCTGCGATTTTGTTAATGTGAACATACTGACCTACGTATGGTGCGTCTAACTTTTCAAAAGCAGTGATATCTAATTTTTCACCAATAACGCCTGTTTGTTCTATTAACTTTTCAGCAACAGTCATGCCGCCAAAATCAGCAGCTAAAAACTCGTCTTTAGTGTTACAGTTAAGTGCAATATCACCTAAGTCACTAGCTAGTGCTATGAAGTTTTCGTTTTTACCAACGAAATCAGTTTCACATCCTAGAACGATTGCAATACCAGATGTATTATCTGCATTGATTTTAGCGATTGCAGCACCTTCAGAAGAATCTCTGTCGGCTCTTTTTTCTGCAACCTTCTGACCTTTTTTACGTAAAACTGCGATGGCTTTATCAAAATCACCACCAGCTTCAACTAAAGCTTTTTTACAATCCATCATACCAGCACCAGTTGCTTGCCTTAGCTTGTTTACTTCTGCGGCTGTGATTTTTATAGTATTTTCCATAGTTTTTAAATTTAAAAAGTCATTTAATTAATTTTCATAGTGAAAAGAACCAAATGACTTTTAATAATATATAAATGTTATTTATTCTTCTTCTTCTTGAGCTGCTACAGGAGCTTTTTCAGCAACTGGTTTTGCTTCCGTTTTAGCTTCGGCCTTTACTTCTGGTTGAGCCTTTTCTTCTACTGGTGCTTCAGGTGCAGCTACAACTTCAGCTTTAACTTCCGCTGGAGCTTCAGTTTTTTCAGCTTTACCTTCTTTCTCAACACGTTCAGCTTTTCTTTCGTTTAAGCCATCAGCAATTGCAGAAGTGACAATAGATAATATTTTATCTACTGATTTTGAAGCATCATCATTTGCAGGAATTAAATAATCTACTTCGCGAGGGTCAGAGTTCGTATCTACCATTGCAAAGATCGGAATGTTTAATTTTTGCGCTTCTTTAATTGCAATATGCTCACGCATAATATCAACTACGAATAAAGCACCTGGTAAACGTGTCATGTCAGAAATAGAACCTAAATTCTTTTCTAATTTAGCACGTTGACGATTTACTTGTAAACGCTCTTTCTTTGATAAAGAGTTGAATGTTCCGTCTTTCTTCATTCTATCGATCGTTGCCATTTTCTTAACGGCTTTTCTAATCGTAACAAAGTTAGTTAACATTCCACCAGGCCAACGCTCAGTAATAAAAGGTTGGTTTACAGCACCTGCTTTTTCAGCAACGATGTCTTTAGCTTGTTTTTTTGTAGCAACGAACAAAATTTTCTTTCCTGAGGCCGCTATTTTAGCTAAGGCTTCAGAAGTTTCTACAATTTTTGCCGCTGTTTTGTAAAGGTTGATAATATGGATACCATTACGTTCCATATAAATGTAAGGGGCCATGTTTGGGTTCCACTTACGTGTGAGGTGACCAAAGTGTACACCTGCTTCAAGTAATTCTTTTACTTCTACTTTTTCCATTTTGTAATAGTTTACGTTCTGTTGAATTAGCAATGATTAAGTGGTCGCTTTCGCTAGCCTTATCCATTTAGATGCTTAACTAAATCTTGACGCTTTAACGTCATAGACAACAATAACTGGTTTCTAATTTTGCTGTTCCAAAACTAATTTGGATTTCAGCGATTTCAATAAAATAAGATAATTCAGAACCTGAATAAACAGATTCTGAATTAAATAGTGTTTGGATATTAACGTTTCGAGAATTGGAATTTCTTTCGGGCTTTCTTCTGTCCGAATTTCTTTCTTTCCACCATACGTGGATCTCTAGTTAATAGACCTTCTGGCTTTAATACTAGTCTGTTTTCAGGGTCTAGCTCGCACATAACGCGAGATAAACCTAAACGTATTGCTTCTGCCTGGCCGGTGATACCACCTCCATATACGTTAACAGTAATATCAAAGTTGCCATCATTGTTAGTCAAGGCTAAAGGTTGGTTTACTTTATACTGCAATGTTGCAGTAGTAAAATAATCCGCCATGTCTTTTTTGTTCACTGTGATTTTGCCACTACCTTCGGCTACATACACACGAGCAACAGCCGTCTTTCTACGGCCAATTTTGTGAATTACTTCCATTAGTTAATTTCTTTTAATGTCATTGTTTTAGGCTTTTGCGCTTCGTGAGAATGTGCTGTACCTGAAACAACTGTTAAATTTCTAAAAAGAGCTGCACCTAATTTGTTTTTAGGTAACATTCCTTTTACTGACTTTTCTACTAATCTGGTTGGGTCTTTCTCAAACAATTCAGTAGCAGTCAGGCTTCTTTGACCACCTGGGTAACCAGTGTGACGGATATAACTTTTTTCCGTCCATTTGTTACCAGTTAAGTTGATTTTTTCTGCATTAACAACAATTACGTTGTCACCGCAATCAACGTGTGGTGTGAAATTAGGCTTGTGCTTACCTCTTAAAAGTATTGCTACTCTCGAAGCTAAGCGACCTAAAGTTTGTCCTTCAGCATCAACTAAAACCCACTCCTTATTAACGGTAGCTTTGTTTGCTGAAACTGTTTTGTAGCTTATTGTGTCCACACTAATTTGATTTGTAATTGCACTTTTAAGCACAATTGATTAAACTATTCTCTTCAAAAAAGAGTTTGCAAATTTACGATAAACTATT
>JAWUVW010000114.1:0-18866 GCA_034112185.1 Flavobacteriaceae bacterium
ACCAGCATCAGTAAACTGTTGGGATGATTATCAGTTTGATCCAAGTTTATGTACTTGGGTAAACAATGGTACACAACCGCTTCCAAATGAAACGAATGTTAATATCTGTGAAGGCGATTCCTATACCTGGCCAGCAAATAACGTTACTTATACCACGGAACAGCTAGGGCTCACGATTCCAGGCGCAGGTTGTACAGGTGATGAGGTCTTAAACTTAACGCTAACCAATCAACCAGATCAACCAACTCTAGCCTGTTATGAATCGGCGACCTTTAATGCTTCGACCTGTTCTTGGGAAGTCACAGGGACACAGCCAACTCAACCGGCAGTAGTCAATTGTTGGGATAACTTTGTATTCAATGCCACGACTTGTGTATGGGATAATACAGGAAGTCAAACAGAAGCTCCAACAGGTTTAGAGTGTTGGGAAACTGCTACCTTTAATGATGCAACGTGTATATGGGAAATTTCAGGGACACAACCTATAGCATCTAGAGATGAATTTTTGTTTTTGTGTGAAGAGGGGATGCTGGTTTTAGAAGCGACATCATCTATTGAGAACCCGACGAACTACAATTGGGTATCTGGGCAGGTAACTCCTTCTATCACAATTGATACTGCTGGTGTTTACGAAGTTGAAGTCAGCGATGGCTGCGCTATAGAAATCATTACATTCAATGTTAGTTTAATTGAAAACCCTGTCATAGAAAGTATCGTTTCTGATCGTAGCTCCATTACGATTAATGTTAGTGGTAGTGGCGATTATCTCTACTCGTTAAATGGTGTTGACTACCAGTTTACTAATGTATTTAGTAATATGCCTATCGATCTATATACAGTTTACGTAAAATCTAACGACTGTGAGGTTATAGTGACACAAGAGCATTTGCATTTTTTCATTCCTAGATTTATGACACCTAATGGTGATGGTGTTAATGATGTCTTTTCATTAAATGTTTCTAAATATTTCACCTCTACCGAAGTCTGTATTTTTGATCGCTATGGGAAGCTATTATTTTCAGCCATTAACCGTGATGTTAATTGGGATGGTACCGTTAATGGAAAGAAGTTACCAACTTCAGATTATTGGTATCGCATAGTTATTGACGGTAAAGAGTATAAAGGACATCTTACAATAAAAAACTAGTCTATCTTGCAAATTCGTTCACTATATTAATTACACTATTGGTTGTGTGATTTTTGCCACATAAATAGAAGCCGCTACACAAATTTATCTTTATATTTGACCGTGAGAAAATCTTTTTTACATCTTAAAATTATCATTATTTTTTGCATTTCTATAGTTTCAGTAGAAATGCATGCGCAATTGGGATTATGTAATGGCAATTCTGGTGATCCTATATTTACCGAAGACTTTGGAGTAGGTACAACCAATACTGCTTTGGCACCCGGAACTACAACCTATACTTTTTCCAATGGTATTCCTGATGATGGTGAATATACCGTCAATAATGGGACTTTTGGAAATGGCATTGATTGGCATCAAATAGAGGATCACACACCAGGTGATGTTAATGGAAAATGTTTAATTATCCAAGCAGGGCCCTCTGCTGGGGAGTTTTATAGAACAACCACTTCTACTAATCTTTGCGAAAACACTACCTATGAGTTTTCAGCTTGGATAATTAACTTGGTTATTGCTAACAGTTTTTGTTCTTCGCAGCCTGGTGGCACCATTCCTATAAATGTACGATTTGAAATATGGGACAGTACAGATTCTATTTTATTGGCTGGTGGCGATACTGGTAATATTGTAGAATCCAACACACCTAATTGGCAGGAGTATGGATTGGTATTTCAAACGTTACCAGCGCAAACATCTGTAATTTTAAAAATGATTAATAACGGTGCAGGAGGTTGCGGTAACGATTTGGCAATTGATGATATTGAATTTAAGACCTGTGGTGATTTAATTGCTGTAGAAGATACCAGTAATAATGATTCAGTGACACTATGTAGCTCTCAAACCACTTATTCAGATACAATAACAGCTTTACCAGATGGTTCGGTTTTTACGATGGGTTATTTTTACCAATGGCAAATCAGTACAGATGGCATTATATGGATAGATGTTTCTGGTGAAACTAATGCTTCTATTGCTGTTTCTGGAATTACGACAACTACATATTACAGGACAAAAGTCGCTGAGTTTGCGGCGAATTTAGGCAACTCCGATTGTATTACATTTTCAGATGTATATCAGATAAGGGTTAATCCCAGTCCAAATCTCCCAATAAGTCTAGGAGATGTTAATTTTAATTGTACTACCAATCAAGCCATATTATCAGTAGCTGCTTTAAGTGGAATATCCATTAATTGGTATGATGCTGCAGCGGGTGGCACTTTATTACAGTCAAATTCTGAAACCTATACTGCAACAGCTCCCGGAGTTTATTATGCCGAAGCTGTTAATACCTCAAATAGCTGTGTCTCTTCGGCTAGAGTTGCTGTTAATGCTATCGCCATCGCTTTTCCAGCTACGCCTATCAGTAATGGCGATGTTAGTTTAGATTGTAATACCAATCAAGCTACGCTATCGGTAACAGTTCCTGCAGGAATAGTTGTCGATTGGTTTGATGCGGCAAATGCAGGGAATTTATTAGCGTCTAATAGTACAAGTCTAGTTGTAAACGCTATAGGAACGTATTACGCAGAAGCTAGAGATGCTACAACGGGTTGCGTTTCAGGAACGAGAGTATCAGTCACCGCAAGTATTTCTGCACAAGATGACGCTTCTTTTGCCGTCACAGCAACTTGCGATGGAGCCACTGTAAATATAGTCGGTACTACAGGCGGAATTTTCGAATTTAATCCAGTGCCAACGGACGGAGCAATTATTGATGCTTCGACAGGAAATGTTGTAAATGCAACATCTGGAGCAAGTTATACTATTGAATATAATACGCTTGGAGTGTGTTCAGCTACAAGTACTGAAACATTTACTGTATTGCCAGACGAAGATGCTTCATTTACTATAGCATCAACTTGTGATGGTGGTATAGTAACTATAACTGGTGATTTAGGTGGTACATTCATTTTTAATCCGTTGCCAACCGATGGCGCTATTATTAATCCGCTTACTGGAGATATAAATAATGTCACACAAGGAGAAACTTATTTTGTAGAATATACAATAACTGCTGGTGCTTGCCCTTCATCGCGTCTGCAATCATTTACTTTTAATTCAGAAATTATACTATTTAATCCCACGCCCTTAGAGCTTTGCGATGCTTTGGGAGAATCACCAGGAGATGAAATAACGGTGTTCGATTTAACGGTAAAAGACACAGAGATTACGGGAGGTAATACGAGCTGGTTAGTGGCTTATTACGAGACCGATGCTGATGCACAGGCGCAGATCAGCGCAATACCAGACCCAACACAATATACCAATACCTCAGTGAACGGCTTAGCTCAAAACCCGCAGACGTTGTATGTAGTGGTGACGGATACCGTTACCGGCTGTGTGGCTTTTACAACAATGGTCATAAGGGTCTTGCCCAATCCCACACCAACACCAAGTCCTCAATTACCAGATTTAGAGCTTTGCGATGTGGTCAATACAGGAGATGGAGAAGAAGTCTTTAATTTATTAGGTTTAGAAGGTGCTAATGCACAAGAAGACTTAATCCTCGCTGGAGATTTGCAAGCAACACTGACCTATTATGAGACTGCAGAAGATGCAGATTCTGGGACGGATATGATACCAGATCCATCAAACTACGAAAACACACAAAGTCCAGAGCAAACCATTTATGTAAGAATGACAAGTAATGCTACCGGCTGTTATGCCGTTGTGAACTTTACCATAAGAGTGAACCCCTTGCCAACAGTAATAGCGGTAACAGACTTTATACAATGTGAACTGAATACGGATGGCATTGATAGTTTTGATTTAACGACCAAGGATGACGACGTATTAAATGGTCAGAATCCCACACAATTTATAGTGAGCTATCATTTAAGTTTAGCAGATGCAGCGTCGCAGACGGATGCTTTGGTAAGTCCCTATACGAATATTACAAATCCACAACAGATTTTTGTAGCGATTACCAATACCCTCACAGGCTGTTTTATCAGCACACAGCGTTTTAATATTCGAGTAGATGAAGGGGCAGAGGCAAATCCAGATATGGTCGCTATCCTTTATGAGCAATGTGATGATGCAACGGAGACTGATGGTGATCCATCGAATGATAGTGTGCAGTTTGATTTAGCAACCCGCGACCTAGACGTATTGGGTGGTCAAGATCCCACTAATTATATAGTGAGTTACTATGCGACAGAGGATAATGCCAATTTAAATGTGAGTCCACTACCAACATTATATGAAAACCTGACCAACCCACAAGTGATTTATGCCAGAGTGGATAATGAGACACCAGATCCAATAACAGGGAACGACAGTTCCATTTGTTTTGCGGTATCAGAATTGACGCTACAGGTAAACCCCTTACCCGAGTTCGATTTAGAAGACCGTTATGTCTTATGTATAAACACGAATGGTACAGAGGTCCTCAGCACACCACTATTAGATACAGAACTCTCAGCAACAGACTATAGTTTTGAGTGGCGTTATAACGGCACTTTATTAGTATCAGAAACGGGTCCGAGTATAGGGGCAACACAGGTAGGTACATATAGTGTTATAGTAACGGATATTAGCACATCTTCACAGACGCGTTGCACCAATACGGACACAGCAGAAGTAGTAGGAAGTGAGCCACCAATGTTAACTGCAGAAGTGATTACACAATTATTCGGTGATAGCAATGTTATAGAAGCGGTCGCTACAGGAATAGGAGATTACGAGTATAGTTTAGACGGAGACCCATGGCAAGACAGTGGTGTGTTTACAGATGTATCACCAGGCCTGCGCTTAATCACGGCAAGGGATAAAAACGGTTGCGGTATTGTCACAATAGAATTGGCAGTAATAGACTATCCATTATACTTTACACCTAATGGAGATGGAACTAATGACACCTGGAACATTGAAGGTATAGGGAGTGATGCCATAATTTATATATTTGACAGATATGGGAAGTTGTTAAAGCAATTAAGCCCAACAGGTCAAGGTTGGAATGGAACGTTTAATGGGAGTGTGATGCCAACAAGTGACTACTGGTTTACAGTAGTTTACACCGAGCCACAAACTGGAAACTCTAAAGAATTTAAAGCCCATTTTACTTTGAAACGATAAGGAATCATCATTGTGCGAAGCGAGACCATATATTTAATTCTAATGTCTTTATTAAACGAAGTCTGAAAAGGTGACTAAGCCCTATATATTTCTCGACTAGGCTCAAAATTATAGTCAATACTATGCAATAGAATACCAAAAGCAACCAATTCAATTGAATCTTTTTTTGGGCATATCAAAGGTCATTTGAACATTCAGCTTGGCTTATGATATACATATAGAAAGCACTATTTAATGTGGTAGTTACACTTTAAAAATAGGACTTCGTTTTTATTAGGGATAGAACTTATCTGTAACAAAAAAAGGACATCATCAGACGTCCTTTTTTTACGGTATAAGATGAAGCCCATTACTAATGAGTTGCTCCTCAGTAGCGCCTATAGCCTCTAAAACTTAGTAATCATTTTTGGCACCATTGCCTTAATAAAAAGGAAACCTTGAATCACTGTGTGAATTGATACAAGGTTTCTCTCTAAGCGTATCTTTATTTAGTCTAATCCGTATAGTCTAATTCTACAAAAGAGCCTGTCATTGACGTGGTGTTTGAATTATCTAAGGAGGTCGCTGTAATAGTAAACGTACCTGAAATTAAACGATGTCCTGATTCTGTAGGATGTTCTCTATTATTGGTTATTGTCACATTACCACTAGAAGAGTAATAAGAAATCTGTGGATCTGATTGTCTTATTAATCCATAGGTGACAAAATTAGATGAATCAATATTACCCATAGCTTTAACAGTGTCACTGCCAAAACCACCATTTCCGTTTAGAAATAAGGTAATCATTTCGCCATTAGTGTCAGCAACATCAATACTTAATGTGTTGCCATTTTTGCTAGTTTGATAAGCGCCCATTGTAAATGGGTAGTCCGAATAAGTGCCACCATTAATAGTGGCTTGAAATGCTTCATCTTGCGCTGAAATATCGGCGTTACTCTCATCTTTAGAGCATGATAGCGTAAGAATAGATAAAAATAGAATAGTGAGAAGATGTAGGTTCTTCATAATTTGTAGGTTTAAGTTATGTAAAAAATCAGAAGGATGTTTTTTCGAAACGATCTGGGTTTTTACGTATTAATTTGGGTGCATTCCTATAATTTGGGTTAAACGAATGCGCGGCAATATATAAAATATTTATTAAAACACTATTAATGAATATTTTATATTTTAATCTGTCGATTAATCTGCTGTTGTAAAGAAATAAAAGTCTCTGTTCTCGAAACCCCTTTTATACTTTGTATTTCAGAATTAAGGACATGCATTAAATGTTCATTATCTTTAGATAGGATTTTAATAAAAATGCTCCAATTTCCAGTGGTATAATGACACTCTATAACTTCAGGAATTTTTTTGAGTTGCTTTACAGCTTCAGGATTACTTATAGCTTTATCGAGATAAACTCCAACAAAAGCCATGGTTGTATAACCAAGCACTTTTGGGTTGATGATAAATTTTGAACCTGCTAAAAGACCAGACTTTTCAAGTTTTTTAAGGCGTTGATGTATCGCAGCTCCAGAAATACCGACATCACGTGCAATCTGTAGAATAGGAGTTCTGGCATCCGCCATTAAAGCTCTTAGTATCTTTTTATCAATGCCATCGATGTAAATACCTTTATCGTTAACCTTCATATTTAATCTAGTATTAAATTGAAAGTTAAAAATAAGAAAACGATTTCAAATTGATACATTAATGCGCTAAAACCTCAGCTCAAATATTGAGCGGATTATAACCTAAATAGGGTACTTCGCTTTCCGTAAAATTAACCCCATAAGTTTTAAGCTCGGCTAAAATCGGAGTATACACCTCTTTAGAAATCGGAATTTGAACACCTGGTGTTTTTATTTTTCCATTTAAAATGGCCATGGTAGCAATAGCGACTGGTAAACCTACTGTTTTTGCCATCGCAGTATAGGTTTGGTCTTCACCAAGCGTTACCATTGTAGCATCTATCTGATATTTCTTACCGTCAAGTTCGTATCCAAATTTATGATACATTACAATCATATCTTTGTCATCTTCACTTAGTGACCAGCTATCCATTAATATTTTTTGAAGAATTTGGGCAGGAGTGGCATTATCCAATTCTACCATTTTCTTACCATTGAAAATGTCTAATTCTAAAAACTTGTCCCAAACAATGTCATCTTGATCAATTTTTAGAGCATGTCTAAATTTTAATTCCACAGAATCCGTTGGACTGTAGGCTAAAAAAGTATTTACAAAATCACGATAACTCATATTAGCACTATCATCTATAGTATAGCTGTCTTCAGTCATACCTAGTAATACAAAGACATTCCAAGCGCGACTAAAGCCTACGCGCCGCATGGTACCACGATATAAAGTCTTCACATGATCTAAACCGTAAACATGCTGATATTTCAGAGAATCTCTATTGGCATAAGCTTCAAATCGTCCGTAGGCTTCTACCTCTAAAAACTCGGTACGTCTAAATAATCTATGATAAGGGATATATTTAAACTGGCCTTCTTGTAAAAACTTAGCAGCTCCACCTTGTCCTGCAAGAACAACGTTTCTTGGGTTCCAAGTGAATTTATAATTCCAGAGATTAGTATCACTTTCGGGTGCAACTAAACCACCAGTGAAGGATTCAAACAAAATCATTTTACCACCTTTATCTCTGACTTGGTCAATCACTTGCATAGCACTCATGTGGTCAAGACCTGGATCGACACCAATTTCGTTCATAAAAACAAGGCCATTGGCTTTCGCGTCATCATCTAAGGCTTGCATTTCTTTACTCACATAAGATGCTGTGACCAAGTGTTTTTTGTACGTGATACAATCTTTGGCTACTTCAATATGAAAACGCGCAGGAAGCATAGACACAACGATATCTGCATCTTTAACTGCGGACGTTCGAGACGCTGCGTTAAACACATCTAAATGAATGACTTCTGTATGAGAATGATTGCCAGCTAATTTTTTCGCGTTGTCAACATTTAAATCACCAATGGTAATTTTTAGGTTTTCAGATTGCGCTTTATCTAGCAAATATTTTATGAGATACGATGCCGATTTTCCGGCTCCAATGATTAATATCTTTCGCATATTTCTTTTTTTATACTAAAATATTCAAAAAACTAAAATAGAATTAATGATGTCACATTGAGTGCAGTTGAAATATTCTAAAATCGAAAGATCAAAACTTTTCGACTGCGCTCAAAATGACAAATAGTTTTGCTTTTTGAGTTTCTTAGCTTAATTTTGTGTCGCACGAAAGTAACAAATACAAAAGGCATTATAGACTGAAAGGGCACTTTAATTATGAATAAAAAATTATTAATTGCAGGATCTGTTTTAGGAATACTCGGTATAATTTTAGGTGCATTTGCGGCTCATGGTCTAGAGAAATTGGTAGATGTTGATGCTATTAAGTCTTTTGAAACAGGTGTGCGTTATCAGATGTATCATGCATTTTTACTTTTAATACTTGGTAGCACCTCTTTTGTAGGTTTAAAATCTAAAAAAAGCATATTTTATTTAATATTTTTCGGATTGATTTTCTTTTCTGGGTCCATATATGGGTTGGCAACAAATGCGCTTTCAAACTTTGATTTTAAGACGATTGCATGGATTACACCAATAGGAGGATTACTAATGATCGCAGCTTGGACGGTGATGTTAATCGGTATAATAAGAAGTCAGAACGATTAATGTTAATCCTCAGCACTATTATAAAATAAAATGATAATTTTGTATCCTAAAACAACATAAAAATTATGGTAAACCATACCCAATCAACGAAATCGATTTCGTTAGATCAATATGGCATTAAAAATGCTAAAGTCAACTATCAATTATCTTCAGATAAACTGCATGCTGAATCCATTTCTAAAGACCAAGGAGTCGAATCTTCTTCTGGCGCTTTAGCGGTCAATACAGGTGAGTTTACTGGGCGTTCTCCAATGGATAGATTCATTGTGAAAGATGTCATTACCGAAGACAAAGTTTGGTGGGGCAATATTAACATTCCGTTTGAGAGTGATAAGTTTCAAAAGCTTTATGATAAAGTCGTAGATTATTTATCTGAAAAAGAACTTTATGTTAGAGATAGCTATGCTTGTGCTGATGAAGATTACAAGTTGAATATTAGAGTTATCAACGAATATCCTTGGAGTAATATGTTTGCTTACAATATGTTTTTACGTCCCACGGAAGACGAGTTAAAAGACTTCTCCCCAGAATGGACTGTAGTTAACGCTCCAGGTTTTATGGCAGATCCAGAAGTTGATGGCACACGTCAGCATAACTTTGCTATTTTAGATTTTACTCGTAAAATTGCCCTGATTGGTGGCACTGGTTATACCGGTGAAATTAAGAAAGGGATTTTCTCCGCCTTAAATTTTATCCTTCCTGTTTTTAAAGATACTTTGCCAATGCACTGTAGTGCAAATGTTGGTAAAGATGGCGATACCGCAATCTTCTTTGGTTTATCTGGAACTGGGAAAACGACGCTTTCTACAGATGCAAATCGTAGTTTAATTGGTGATGATGAACATGGCTGGACAAAAGAAAACACCGTTTTTAATTTTGAAGGGGGCTGTTATGCTAAGGTGATTAACCTATCTCAAGAACAAGAGCCAGAAATTTATGACGCTATTAAAAAAGGAGCGATTCTTGAAAATGTAGTCCTAGATGATAAAGGGGGTGTTGATTTTGCAGATACATCCATCACGCAAAACACAAGAGTAAGTTACCCAATCTATCATATCGATAATATTAGGAAACCTTCGACTGGGAAAAATCCAAAAAATATATTTTTCTTAACAGCAGATGCTTTTGGCGTACTACCTCCTATCTCTAAGTTAACACCAAGTCAGGCCGCATATCATTTTATTTCGGGTTATACAGCGAAAGTTGCAGGTACAGAGGCAGGCGTTGTTGAGCCAGTACCAAGTTTTTCCGCTTGTTTTGGAGCACCGTTTATGCCATTACATCCAACAGAATACGCTGACATGTTAAGTAAAAAAATGTTAGAAGCTGATGTCAATGTATGGTTAGTAAACACGGGTTGGACAGGTGGACCATATGGCGTAGGCACACGTATGAAATTAAAGTATACTAGAGCTATGATTAATGCCGCTTTAAATGGGGCTTTAAATGATTATACCTACGAAGATTATCATATTCATTCCGTATTCGGTGTGGCACAACCAAGAACATGTCCTGGAGTACCAACAGATGTATTAAGTCCAAGAACCACTTGGAATAATGACGAAGCGTATTACAAAATGGCTTTTAAATTATCTAATGCATTTAGAAAGAATTTTAAGCAGTTTGAATCTTATGCCTCTGAAGAAGTGAGACGTGGAGGGCCTCAGCGTTATGCCTTTTAAGCATTAACGATACAAACCAAAAAAGCGATTCTAAATTTAGAATCGCTTTTTTTATATTAAGTTTTTTGAACTATTTCCCTTTATTAACGGCGTCAATATACTTTTGTAAAGCCATAGTCATAGAAGGCGTCTCAGGTGTTGGTGCAGAGATATCTACACGCAAGCCTTTGTCCTTAACCGCTTTAACGGTTGTATTTCCAAATACGGCAATACGAGTTTCGTTTTGCTGAAAATCTGGGAAATTGTGGAACAATGAATCTATTCCAGATGGACTAAAGAACACCAGTATATCGTAATACACATCAGCTAAATCTGATAAATCGCTAATTACGGTTTTGTAAAATGTTGCTTGTTTCCAAGAGACACCTAAGGTGTCCAATATTTCAGGAATAATAGGTTTTACTTTATCTGTTGTAGGCAATAAAAAAGATTCGTCTTTATACTTCTTAATTAAAGGTGATAATTCTTCAAACGTACGCTTACCAACATAGATTTTACGTTTTCTGTAAACTACATATTTCTGTAAGTAATAGGCGACGGCTTCAGACTGACAGAAGTATTTCATAGAATCTGGCACTTTAAAGCGCAACTCATCTGCTACTCTGAAGAAGTGATCTACAGAATTTCTACTGGTAAGAATAATTGCTGTAAATTTACTGAGATCAATTTTTTGTTGTCTAATGTCTTTAGAAGAGACGCCTTCAACATGAATAAACGGTCTAAAATCCACTTTGACCTTTTGCCTTTCTTGCAAATCAAAGTATGGAGAGTTCTCTATTTTAGGTTCTGGTTGTGATACTAAAATTGTTTTCACTTTCATAAGTACTCCTTTATTTTAAGCGTTATATTCCATAATAACCTTATATAAAAGGATATAAGGTCCGAATTCGAGAGCGCAAAGATATAATAAAAAATAGAATAAATTGGAGTTTATTCTATTTTGATAGTTTTTGAATGAATTTAAAAAGCCTAAGAGATTAATAAGGCAAATCAAGGAAAAAGCTACTATTATAACAACGTTAGCATAGGTCTTTGTATATAATAAAAATAGATTAGCTATTAAGAAGACGATACCAAAGTAATTTTTAAATGTTGTTTTTTGAAACAAGTAATAATCTATGAGTCTATCAATCTCAAAAAGACTACCAATGAGACGTTCTAAAAGTGTTTTTATGATAATTATGGTGGAAACTGCAAAAAGAAGTTTTAAAAATGAAATTAATTCAAAAGATAAAGGCGAAACAAAAGTAGAATAGGCAAAGTATAAAAATATGCTAAAGGATAAGGCTAGATTAACAAATAGAAAACTATCAAATTGATCGATAAATTTTTGATCTTTTGTATAGATCTTTAGGTATTTAGAATTACCAATAACAGATATGAAATCATTAAATCGAAGCGTATTTACAAATTTCGCAATCACAATAGCAAACAATCCTATGATTGTAAAGATGGTGAACCACTCGTGAGTAATAAAATTTCGCATAGGGCTAAATTATAAATAAAAATGTGTTTGTACCAATTAAACATTAAAATGACAGATTAAATTTGTTTCTATTCTCTTAGGCATAGCGTCGCTATTTCTTTTATTTATAATCTCAACTATGAAAATTCTATCTTATGCCAGACAGCTAGCAGTTGTGGTTAAAAACAAAAGTATAGATGAGTACTATCAAAAAAGTTAATTCCATGATATAATCCATTAAAAACTTTACTTTTGTTCAAATTCTAAAAACCACTCAAAAGAGAGTTTAAAAGTTGGTTAATGTCTGACGCAGTTGTTATAATCCCTACCTATAATGAGATTGAAAATATAGAAGCTATCATTAGAGCTGTATTTTCACAAGAGAAGCGTTTTCATGTCTTAGTTGTAGATGATAATTCACCAGATAAAACGGCAGATAAAGTTAAGGCGCTACAGCAAGAATTTTCAAAGCAGTTGTTTTTATTAGAACGACAAGAAAAAAAGGGTTTAGGCTCTGCTTACATTTCTGGATTTAAATGGTCTTTAGAGAAATCGTACCCATATATTTTTGAAATGGATGCTGATTTTTCCCATAACCCAGATGACCTCATAAAATTATATAACGCTTGTGCTCTTGATGAAACTGATATCTCAGTCGGTTCGCGATACGTTAAGGGCATAACGGTCGTTAATTGGCCCATGTCACGTATTTTATTATCGTATGGTGCATCGCGATATGTCAGGTGGATTACACGTATGAAAGTTAAAGATTCTACAGCAGGATTTGTGTGTTACAGAAGGGCCGTTTTAGAGGCGATTGAGCTCGATAAGATTAAGTTTGTGGGATATGCATTTCAGATTGAAATGAAATTTAAAGCCTACAAAAAAGGGTTTAAAATTATTGAAATACCTGTTATATTTAAAGATAGAACCAAAGGAAAATCAAAAATGAGTGGAAGTATAATTTCTGAAGCTATTTTTGGAGTGATTAGTTTAAAATTAAAAAGTTTATATACTAAGTAGAAGGAAAAAATGAAGCGACATACCCTCATAAAAAACGCAAAAATTGTCAACGAAGGAACCATTTTTGAAGGCGATATTCTTATTGAAGATGACATCATAAAGGAAATAGACATCTCTATCAGTGTTAAATCGGCAGATGTGACGCTTATTGATGTCGAAGGGAATTACGTATTACCTGGGATGATTGATGACCAAGTTCATTTTAGAGAGCCAGGATTAACACATAAAGCTAATATAGAAACAGAATCTAAGGCCGCTTTGGCTGGTGGTATTACATCTTTTATAGAGATGCCAAATACCATTCCTCAAACCACTACAGTTGAAAAGTTAGAAGAGAAATTTGAAATTGCAGCAAAATCATCTCATGCGAACTACTCTTTTATGTTTGGTGGCACAAACGATAATTTAGACGAAATACTTAAAGTAGATCCTAAAACAGTTGCTGGCTTAAAAATATTTTTAGGTTCATCTACGGGAAATATGTTAGTTGACGACCCTAAAGTTTTAGAAAAAATATTTTCAAGTACTGATATGGTAATTTCGGTGCATTGCGAAGATGAAGCTACCATAAGAAAGAATTTAGCAAAGTATAAGGCAGAGTATGGTGATGATATCCCAATGGAGAAACATCCAATTATACGAAGTGAAGAAGCTTGTTATTTGTCGTCTTCAAAAGCAATTGAATTGGCTAAGAAGACTGGAGCAAGATTGCATGTGTTTCATTTGTCAACAGGTAAGGAAACGAAACTATTTTCAAATAAATTGCCGCTAAAAGATAAAAAGATAACAGCAGAAGTTTGTATTCATCATTTGTGGTTTTCAGATGAAGATTATGCTAAAAAAGGCAGTCATATTAAATGGAATCCTGCGGTTAAGACTTCAAAAGATAGAGAGCAACTTTGGAAAGCGCTCTTAGATGATCGCATAGATGTTATCGCTACAGATCATGCACCTCATACCTTAGAAGAAAAAAATAAGCCATACACAAGTGCACCTTCTGGTGGGCCATTAGTGCAACATGCTTTAGTGGCTTTGTTAGAAGCGCATCATCAAGGAAAAATCCCCATTGAGAAAATTGTAGAAAAAGCATGTCATAATCCGGCGATACTATTCGATGTAGAAAAGCGTGGCTATATAAAAGAAGGGTATTATGCGGATTTGGTTATTGTAGATTTAAATAATCCATGGACTGTAAACAAAAGCAATATTCTCTACAAATGTGGTTGGTCTCCTTTTGAAGGCAGTACATTTAAGAGTAGAATAACGCATACGTTTGTCAACGGTAAATTAGCGTATAACAATTTTAAAGTTTTAGACGTTAAAGCTGGTAAACGACTAACTTTCAATAGATAATATGGTTAAGAATTTTTATGTTATTCTGATACTGTGTCTCTTGGTTATAGCCTGCGATAATGATAGGCCTAAAAAGCCAGAGAACCTTATAGCTATAGACAAAATGTCTGATGTATTGTACGACTTGTACATTATGAACGCAGCTAAAGGGGTGAATAGAAAATTACTAGAAGCAAATGGTGTCATACCAGAAACTTATATTTTAACCAAATACAATATTGATAGTCTTCAGTTTGCAGAGAGTAATATGTATTACGCCTTTGATAATGAGGACTATGAGGTTATTGTAGATAAAGTAAAGATAAGATTAGAAGAGGAAAAGGTGGAAATTGAAGCGCTTCAAAAAACAGAGAAGGCCACAAAACGGAAACGTGATTCAATCGATAAAAAAAAATACAAGACGAATGAATCTATTAAAAAACTAAGCGAAAACAGGTTTAGAAAAGTTATAGATAGTACAGTTATGAACTAATTGTTCTTGAGGTCTTTGAGGTATAATTCACAAACGTCTTTAATAGCTTTACTTATTGGTTTAAACTCAAAATTGATTGTATTTTTTAGTTTTGAATTGTCGTATTTTTTAACATTCGTAACTGATTTTGCACTTTGTTTAGATAGGCTTCGTCGTTTTCCTAAAAGTTTGAATCCCAACCAATCTAATCTCCATGCGATGTTTAATAACCAAGGTTTAGCTTCTTTATTTGGTGGTTCAACGTTCAATGCCTTGGCAGTTTCAATCTGAAACGTTTTAAAGCTCAGGTTCTCAGAGACTAAAATAAAACTTTCGTTTTTAATAGTACTTATCATAAGTTGGTGCATCGCATTTACAACATCCCAAACGTCTACATAACCAGTTATTCCATTGCTATAATAACGCATTCCTTTGTGGATTTGCTTAAATAAATTACCACTACTTCCTCCGTTCCAATACCCGGCGCCTAGGATGATGCCTGGATTTACAATTACAGCATCAAGCCCTTCTTGTGAACCTCGCCAAACTTCCAGCTCTGCACCATATTTCGTAATCGCATAGACACTATTGTCCGCCTCAGGACTCCAAGACGTTTGCTCATCGATTAATTTTTCAGGATTGCTGTGATGTCCAATCGTTGCAATAGAACTCACATAACACAATTTTTTAACCGTATTACTGATACAGAGGTTTACGATGTTAGCGGTTCCTTTAATATTAACCGTTCTCAGTGTTTTGTATTTGTCGGGTTCAAAAGACACAAAAGCGGCACAATGATAAACCGAGGTGATATCCTTAAAAGCATCTTCTAGCTTAGGAATATCATTAATATCCCCTTCAACCCACTCAATGGCGTTGAAAAGCTTTTCAGAATCATCAGAAAAATAAGAAAAAACATGTTTTACACGTTGCAATGTTTTTTCTCTTCGGTAAATGGCACGCACATTTTCATTAGTGCTTACCAATTTAAAAAGTAGATGTGAACCTACTAATCCTGTTCCGCCTGTGACTAATATCATATAGCGAAGTTACGTTTTTTAGGTCTAAATTATAAATTGGGCTACAATTGTCTTTTGTCATTTAAAGTGGAAACATATCTTTGCTGAAATTAAAATAGAATTAAAACAAATGGGAAAGAATTTTGTTGAAGAGTTGACTTGGAGAGGAATGTTGCATGATAGTATGCCAGGCGTAGAAGAACACCTAGCAGAAGCAATGCGAAGTGCTTATGTAGGTTTTGATCCAACAGCAGATTCTTTGCATATTGGAAACCTTGTCCCTATTATGTTATTAGCGCATTATCAGCGTTGTGGGCATAGACCAGTGGCTTTGGTTGGTGGAGCAACTGGTATGATTGGTGATCCATCTGGAAAATCAAGCGAGCGTAATCTTTTAGATGAAAAAACCTTGCGCCATAATCAGGAAGCCATTAAAAATCAGTTATCTCATTTTTTAGATTTTGATGGTGAAGAGCCAAATTCAGCTGTATTGGTAAACAACTATGACTGGATGAAAGAATTTTCATTCCTTGAATTTATTAGAGATGTTGGCAAGCATATTACGGTTAATTATATGATGGCTAAGGATTCCGTAAAAAACAGAATCTCTAGTGAGTCTTCTAATGACGGTATGAGTTTTACAGAATTCACTTATCAGTTAGTGCAAGGTTATGATTTTTTACATTTATTTAAGGAGTATAGTTGTACCATACAAATGGGAGGAAGTGATCAATGGGGCAACATAACTACAGGAACAGAATTAATTAGACGCGTTGGTGGCGGAAAAGGTTATGCCATTACCTGTCCTTTAATTACGAAGAGTGATGGTTCTAAATTTGGTAAATCTGAAGGTGGGAATATCTGGTTAGATGCCAATAGAACATCACCTTATAAATTTTACCAGTATTGGTTAAATTCTAGCGATGAAGATGCTGAAAAGTATATCAAGATTTTTACGTTTTTACCACAAGATGAGATAAACGCTATTATAGAGGAACATAAAGAAACACCTCATTTACGGATTTTACAAAAACGCTTGGCACAAGAATTAGTAATACTTGTTCATTCTAAAGAAGACTTAGAAAACGCAGTAAAAGCTTCAAGCATTCTATTTAGCAAATCCTTTAAAGAAGATATTAAAACCTTGGATGAAAAAACCTTTTTAGATGTTTTTGAAGGTGTAAAGCAAGCTGAGATTTCGCAATCAGAGTTTAATGAAGGTCTCGACATGATTGGTGCGTTGGCAGCAAAAACGGATTTTTTAAGTTCTAATGGTGATGCGCGAAGAGCTTTAAAAGAAAATGCTATCGCTGTTAATAAAGTAAAAGTAAAGGAAGATTATAAATTAACTTCTGAAGACTTAATTAATGGCACCTATATTGTACTCAGTAGAGGTAAGAAAACGAATTTTATTCTAAAGGTGATTTAAGAAGTTGGTACCAAATATATATTCAGACCTGTCAGGTTTTTTATGCTGAACGTGTTTCAGTTCTAACATGAAAAGTCTTTTTTATGCAAACAAAATGCCCGAAATCACTTTCGGGCATTTTTAACCAATCAATCAACTTAGAGGCTGATTACGTTAATTTTTCTTTTTCATAGAATTAATTAAACTTTATAGCCTCCCAATTTAAGTCGGCTTTTTTTTGTAAACCTTTCACATTTTCTTTTTTCCATTTTTCAAGCGTATTATTTCCCCAAGAATTATAGAATAAATAGAGTTTGCCATCGCGTATTTCGAACGTCTCTGGGTTAACACTTACTTTTTTAGAACTTCTAGCAACAGCGTATGCGCAATAGCCACCATACTGAGGGATAAATGCTGTAGGGTTTTTTACAAAAGTGTCAAGATTTTTTTGAGAACTAAATTTATATTTTACACCATCAAAAGTTGTAGCATAGCTTTTTGAGCCTTCAATGGCGTCATTATTAAAGTAGGCAACAACATCATAACCGGCAGCAACAAATCCTTTTTTAGTATTGTAATCTATAGTTTGTGAAAAGGCACTTGATAGTATGGTAAAGTAGAGTACGATAAAATATTTCATAGGGTAGAAGTTATGCCTGTTATGTCGAAAAATAGCGAACTACTTACAAAGCCATTAAATTACAGCCTCTAATATCAGAGTTATCAAATCTTCCGATAATTTCAAACTGACCATTTTCGTCAACTTTACCCAAATCTTGTGTTGCAATAAATGAACAGGAATTAAGATTTGCTAAGTCAATGACATTAAGGCCTCCTGTTTTATTGGGTTGCTGAAGTGTCAGCGCATCTTCAGTATCACGTGTTAGAATTTGCATCCAAGGCGGACAGTCAAAAACACCATGACCTTTTGAATAGGCTTGACTCAAAAGTTCGGTCATACCATATTCACTATGAATCTTTGTAACTCCAAATCCAGTTTGTAGACTATGATGTAATTCTTGTCTAATAATTTCTTTTCGTCTGCCCTTCATACCACCAGTTTCCATAACAGTAGTATGCTTTAGGTTAAATTGAAATTTCTCAATCAAATCCAATAAGGCGAAAGACACGCCAATAAGTAGTGTTTTTTGACCTTTGGATTCAAGTTGATTTAAGGTTTGTGCTAAATCTTCAAGATTGTTGAGGTAAAAGCCACTTTCTGGTTGTTTTGATTTTGCAATTAAATCATTAACCATATAGATTAATGACGAGCCATCACGTTCTAGGTATGAAGGCAACAAAGCCAACACAACATAATCCCTAATATTTCCATAGAAATGCTTAAAACCTGTTAAATAACTAGCTTCATAAAGTGCTAAATCTGTCACTAAATGTTTGCTAGTCACATTGCCTGTGGTACCAGAACTTGTGAAGGTTTTTTCAATGGATTGGTTACTGCTTAAGACCTGATGAGTTTTAAAGAACTGAATCGGGAGAAAAGGAATCTCTTCAATTTTATTTATATCTGAAGGATGCTTATAAAGTAAGTCGCAAAATGA
>JAWUVW010000115.1:0-21491 GCA_034112185.1 Flavobacteriaceae bacterium
ATACAACTGTAACGCTTTTTAATATTAGACGTCTTATTATAAAACTAACCAACCAAAAACACAACTCTATGGGTACATTAAAAATTAATAATTTATCTAAAACGTATGCTAATGGTGTCAAAGCCTTAGACAATGTAAGTCTAGAATTGGAAAACGGCATGTTCGGACTCTTAGGTCCCAACGGCGCGGGAAAATCTTCTCTAATGCGTACATTGGCAACCTTACAAGAAGCCGATTCTGGAACAGCGACTTTAGACGATATTGACATTTTTAATCAACCCGCCGAATTACGTAAAGTACTCGGTTATTTACCACAAGAATTTGGTGTATATCCACGTATCACAGCAGAGCAATTATTGACACACTTGGCCATTTTGAAAGGCATTACCAATACGTCTGAACGAAAGGAACTCGTAAATTATTTACTAGATAAAGTGAATCTTTACGAAAAACGAAATAAATCTGTAAAGGGATTTTCTGGTGGTATGAAACAACGTGTTGGTATTGCACAAGCATTGATTGGTAATCCAAAACTAATTATCGTAGATGAACCAACGGCTGGATTAGATCCTGGTGAGCGTAACCGTTTTTATAATTTATTGGCAGATGTAGGTAAAGACGTTATCGTTATTCTATCAACACACATTGTTGATGATATACGCGAATTATGTACAAAAATGGCAATTATGAATTTAGGCGAAATCGTTTATCATGGTTCGCCACAAAATGCTATTGACGATTTAGGCGGTAAAGTCTATCAAAAAATTGTGAGTCGTGAAGAACTTCAAAATTATGCTAACGACTACAAAATTATTTCTAACAAAATGGTTGGTGGCCAACCCTTAATACATGTGTTTAGTGAAGAGAATCCACAACACGGATTTGAACTAGTAAGACCGAATTTAGAGGACGTTTTCTTTTCAAAAATTAATACGTCTAACGTACTTGTTTAATCTTCACTAACCCATTTTATTATGTTTAAAACATTTTTTCTTTCGGAATTAAAATATACCCTTAAGCAACCTATGGTGTATATTTTTATGTTTGTATTGGGCTTATTAGAGTTCTTTGCAACAGTTAGTGACAACGTACAAGTTGGTGGCGCCATCGGTAATGTTTACCGTAATTCGCCTTACACATTAACGATACACATTACCATTTTCTGCATTTTCAGTTTATTAATGGCCGCCGCCTTTTTTAATAATGCCGCCTTACGAGACCACAATAACGAATTCAACGAAATTTTATTCACGACGCCACTAAGTAAGCCTGGTTATTATTTTGGTCGGTTTTTTGGAGCGCTATTTATTTCAACGCTACCTTTAATTGGTGTTTTTATTGGTATGCTTTTAGGGACCTACCTCAACTCTATTTTTGAGTGGATCGATCCAGAACGTTTTGGACCTTTTTATTTAGAAACCTTTGTAAATAACTATGTGTTATTCATTTTACCAAATATGTTTTTGGCTGGTACCATCATTTTTGCCATGGCTAACAAATGGAAAAGTACCGTAATTTCATTTGTTGGTGCATTAATAGTTATTGTAGCCTATATTGTTGCAGGTTCGTTCGCTTCGGATGTAGATAACGAAACTATTGCGGCGTTAACTGATATTTTTGGAATAAACACCTATTCTATAGAAACCAAATATTATACACCAATTGAAAAAAACACGATTAGTCCTGGTTTTTCTGGTCTTTTATTTTACAATCGTCTCATTTGGGTAGCCGTTGGAATTGTAATTTTATTGGGGTCTTACTTTAGCTTTTCATTTCAACAAAAGAATAAAAAGGTTAAAAAAGCAAAACTAAAAACTTCAGTAAAAGAGACTGTTTTTTCACTTCCTAAATTGAATCCATCTTACAACCAAGCAACAAATTGGTTACAATTTAAAAGTTTTTTCTACACTAACTTTTTGAGTATTATAAAAAGTGTGACGTTCAAAATATTATTTCTCTTTTGTATCATTATTTTAGTTGCTGACCTTAGTGGTGGTTTTGAGTATTTTGGTCTACAATCCTATCCTGTAACCTATAAACTTATTGATTCTATAAAAGATAATACAGATATTTTTATCATAATTATTGTTGTGTTTTTTAGTGGAGAACTTATTTGGCGCGATAGAGATTACAAAATCAATGAAGTCATTGATGCTACTGCACATACATCATTTATTTCTTTGGCGGCCAAAGCATTGTCATTAGTAAGTATTGCTACCATATTAAACTTATTTTTTATTGTTATCGGTGTGCTTTACCAACTCTTAAATGGGTATACCCGTATTGAATTAGACGTTTATCTATTAGACTTTTTCTACGATAACTTACCACTATTTTTCACATTTGCCGGCGTTACCATTTTGGCACAAGTACTATCGAGCAACAAGTATATCGGCTATTTTGTGGCTGTGTTAATACTATTAGTTTGGGAAATTGTATTAAACGTTATGGATGTAAGCTCTAACATGTTAAATATTGGCGGTGGTGCTTCTGTACAATACTCTGACATGAATGGTTTTGGACCTGGCGTTAAAGGCGCTTTGTGGTTTAATCTCTATTGGGTTTTATTCTCTGTATTGGCCTTATTAATTGCTGGTGCCCTATGGAGTCGCGGTTCTAAAAGTTCGTTACTAAGTCGCCTTAAAACGGCTCGTAAAGAAGTGCCAAAAAGTTACCGAGGTGTTATTGCTATTGCAGCAGTTGCATGGATAGGTGTAGCTAGTTTTGTGTATTACAATACGCAGGTTTTAAATCCTTATTTATCTGGCGATACTGCAGAGCAACTTTCTGCAGATTATGAAAAAAAATACAGTAAATACAGAGCTCTAGTTTCACCAAAAGTTACGGATGCTAAGTATTATATTGATATTTTTCCGGAAGAAAGAAACATTCTTGTCAAAGCAGAAATAGAATTAACCAATGCTTCAGATAAAGCTATTGACTCCCTTCATTTTTATAACAGTCGAGATTGGGACACCAACTTAGTCATTCCAAATGCAAAATCGGTTTACAAAGACAGTACGTATTTATTGACTATTTATAAGTTAAGTCCAGCATTACAACCTGGAGAAAAACTGACAATGATCGTCAATAACAAATACATTACCAAAGGCTTTAAAAATAATCGTGGCAGTACAATGGTGGTTAAAAACGGTACCTTCTTTAACAACGGAGATATTATGCCAACTATGGGCTATAATGCCACTTACGAATTGAGTGACAAAAACACACGTAACAAATACGATTTGCCAGAAAAAGACCGTATGCCAGAATTGACGCCAGGCGTGACCGATTTACATATGGGTAATTATATTTTTGATGGTCAATCTGACTTTATAAATGTTGAAACTGTAATTTCTACAACTGTAAACCAAACAGCGATTGCACCAGGTTCTTTGATTAAAAAATGGAAAGAAAATGATAGAAATTATTTCCATTATAAAACGGACACACCTTCGTTAAATTTCTATTCGTTTATGTCTGCTGAATATCAAATCGCAAAGCGAAAATGGAACGACGTAGATATTGAAATTTATCATGATAAAAAACACAGTATTAATATTGATATGATGCTTGATGCCGTGCAAAGCTCATTAGAATATTACACAGAAAACTTTGGTCCCTATTATCATAAACAAGCACGTATCATAGAATTTCCAAGATATTCAAATTTCGCACAAGCCTTTCCTGGCACCATGCCCTATGCCGAATCATTTGGTTTCATTACCAATTTAGAAGATGAATCTGAAAATAATGTTATTGATTTTGTTGTAGCTCACGAAATGGCGCATCAATGGTGGGCACATCAATTAATTGGCGCTTACATGCAAGGCAGTACCATGTTAAGCGAAAGTTTCTCTCAATACTCAAGTTTAATGAACATGAAAAGTATGACGGATAACCCAATGAAAATGCGTGAGTTCCTTAAATATGACCATGACAGATATTTGGGTGGTCGTAGTGGCGAGCGTCTTAAGGAATTACCGCTTTACAAAGTAGAAAATCAGACGTATATACATTACGGAAAAGGCAGTATTATTTTGTTTGCCTTACAAGATTATATTGGCGAAGATAAGGTGAACACTGCTATGAAAGGTTTCTTAGAAGAATACCGCTACAATGGACCTCCATATCCAAGCTCGCTCGATTTTTTGCGTTATTTAGAACCGCAAGTTCCAGATTCCCTAAATTATATAATCAAAGATTGGTTTAAGGAAATCACTTTATATGACAATCGTTTAATAGAAGCTAATTACAAAATATTAGACAACGGAAAGTATGAAGTGACTATGGAGATTGAAAGTTCAAAAATAAAATCTGATAGCTTAGGAAACGAAACTAAAACCACTATTAATGATTGGATAGATGTTGGTTTCTTTATGGACGATGATGAGGACCATTTATACCAGCAAAAACGTGTGAAGTTCAACACAGAAAAGTCATCAATTACAATGCAATTAGATTCGTTACCAGTAAAAGCAGCCATTGATCCCAGACATATTTTAATAGACCGTGTTTATAAGGATAATATTAAAAGTTTGAGTTTAGAGGAATAATATTTTAGTTAAGATTCTGTCACATTGAGCACAGTCGAAATGCAATAAAACCGTTATCTAAATGGTTTTCGACTGCGCTCAAACTGACAATCAAGTTATTTTGACTTCCGTATTTTAGTTCAGTACCATTTATTCCCTAATTTTACGGCATGATAAAAGCATTGCAACTCCGCATCAATTTACACCAAGAAGGAAAGCCTGATGGATTGCTTAATAAAGCAGCCTATGATTTAGGGATGAAGCCTTCTGAGATTTCTGGAATTAAAATTCTAAGAAAATCTATAGATGCACGTAAGCGCGATATCATGTTCAACTATAAAGTTGACGTTTATATCAACGAACCTGTACCAGAAACTTCAGACTATACCTTCGACTATAAAGATGTGTCTAATGGCAAACCCATTCATATTATTGGCTTTGGACCAGCAGGCATGTGGGCCGCATTGCGTTGCATAGAGCTTGGTTTTAAACCTATCGTTTTAGAACGTGGTAGAAATGTACGCGATCGTCGTCGCGATTTAAAAGCTATAAATCAAGATCATATTGTTAATGAAGATTCTAACTATTGCTTTGGAGAAGGTGGCGCAGGAACGTATAGTGATGGTAAACTTTATACACGTAGCTTAAAGCGTGGGGATGTTAGAAGAATTTTCGAAAATCTAGTTTATCATGGTGCAACCGAACAGATTTTAATAGATGCGCATCCACATATCGGGACCAACAAACTGCCAAAAGTTGTTCAGAATATTAGAGAAAACATTTTAAAATTTGGTGGTGAAATTCATTTTGAAACCAGAGTTACAGACTTTACTTTAAAGGATCATAAAATTACAGCCATTCAACTTCAAAATGGAAATGAGCTCGTTGTAGAAAAAGTAATTCTCGCTACTGGACATTCTGCGAGAGATATATTTTACTTATTGAATGATAAGAACATCGCTTTAAAAGCAAAGTCATTCGCCATGGGAGTTCGTGTAGAACACCCTCAAGACATTATAGATGGTATTCAGTACAACTGCAAAGGCCAACCACGAGATGAATTGTTACCAGCTGCTGCATACAGTTTGGTGCAACAAGTAAATGACAGAGGCGTCTATTCGTTTTGTATGTGTCCTGGTGGCTTCATCGTACCTGCAGCAACCGCTAATGGAGAAGTTGTTGTAAATGGGATGTCTCCTTCAAAACGAAACAATAAGTTTGCTAACTCAGGCATTGTTACTGAAATCAATGCAGATAAAGATTTATATAAATACGAACACTTCGGTGCTTTAAAAGCCTTAGAATATCAAAAAGATTTAGAACGTTTAGCTTTCACGGCTGGCGGACGTAGCCAATCTGCACCAGCCCAACGCCTAACTGATTTTGTTGAAGGTAAATTATCGACTAACTTAAATGAAACCTCGTATCAGCCAGGATTGAAATCATCACCATTACATTCCTTATTACCAAAATTGATTGGTGGTTCACTACGAAAAGGATTTAAAGCCTTTGGCGAAAAAATGAAAGGGTATTATACTGAAGAAGCTAATATTATTGGTGTGGAATCGCGCACCTCATCACCTGTAAATATCCCTAGAACAGAAACTTTAGAACATCCTGAAATCACCAATTTATATCCTTGTGGTGAAGGTGGTGGTTACGCAGGTGGCATTGTCTCTGCAGCTATGGATGGTGAGCGTTGTGCAGAAGCAGCTTGCTCCTAATAGTCTTTAGTCTCAGTTTTTAATATAAAAATATAGATTACACTTCGACTGCGCTCAGTGTGACAATCCTAAATAGTATGAATCGCTATTATCTACTGAATACTCCGCCTGTATAGAACAAACGAATTACAATATTATTCCTATTTTTGCAACTTAAATTTAAACACGTATGAACGCATATATATTTCCAGGTCAAGGAGCTCAATTCTCAGGAATGGGACTAGACCTTTACGAGAATTCACCTTTAGCACAAGAATTATTTGAGAAGGCTAATGACATTTTAGGCTTTCATATTACAGATGTCATGTTTGAAGGGTCCGCAGAAGACCTAAAGGAAACTAAGGTAACCCAGCCAGCTATTTTTTTACATTCAGTTATATTGGCTAAAACTTTAGGCGATAGCTTTAAACCAGATATGGTTGCTGGTCATTCGCTTGGAGAATTTTCTGCATTAGTCGCTGCTGGTGCTTTAACCTTTGAAGATGGTTTAAAGTTAGTATCACAACGTGCTAAGGCTATGCAAAAAGCTTGTGAATTACAACCAAGTACTATGGCTGCCGTTTTAGGCTTAGATGACGCTGTCGTCGAAAAAATATGTACTACCATAGAAGGTGTTGTTGTGCCTGCAAACTACAATTGCCCAGGACAATTAGTAATCTCAGGAGACGTTGATGCTATCAAGAGCGCTTGCGAAGCTCTTAAAGAAGCAGGTGCAAGACGTGCTTTGGTATTACCAGTTGGTGGCGCTTTTCACTCACCACTAATGGAACCAGCACGTGAAGAATTAGCGGCTGCAATTGAAAACACAACCTTTAGCAAACCAAACTGTCCTATATACCAAAATGTTACAGCATCGGCTATTACTGATGAAAACGAGATAAAAGCAAATCTAATTTCACAATTAACAGCTCCAGTACGTTGGACACAATCTGTACAACAAATGATTGAAGATGGTGCTTCTCATTTCACAGAAGTAGGTCCTGGTAAAGTTTTACAAGGCTTAGTAAGGAAAATAAACAAAGAAGCCGAAACTGCCTCAGCAACATTTGAAACTAACGCCTAATAACCTCTATCGTTTTGAAAAGAAACCTATCTATCCTAATACTTATCATATTCAATATAGCTATCGACCAAATTTCTAAAGTATGGGTCCGTGCTAATTTTGAATATCGAGAAATCAGATCTCTTATTGGAGATAAATTTATAATGCAATATGTAGAAAATAAAGGTGCTTTTTTAGGCATGGGAAGCGATATGAACCCAACCTTAAAACTTATTTTTCTACTCATACTCCCAACTATAGTTCTCGGTTATGTAGTGTATTATATTATTAAGACGAAAGAACTAGACCGTTTAAGTCTTATCGCATTCTGTTGTATTATAGGTGGAGGAATTGCAAATGTCTTTGACCGCATTGTCTTCGGACAAGTCACAGATTTTTTCTTTATTAACCTAGGAGGTGTATTTAAGACTGGCATCTTTAACTTTGCCGATCTTTCAGTAACTACCGGTATGCTTTTATTATTAATTAGCAGTCTTTTTAATGGAAATAAAAAAACAGCATCAGCAGCTTAACGTGGTAATTTACAATCTTCGCAGTCTTTAACTTCGCCATAATACGTTCCACGATACTTATGAAGTGTTTTGTAAGGAATACTTAAGAATTGTTTTTTAATATAGGTGACATCTGTTAACAACGCACCCATTTTTTTTGTGAACCGACTTTCCGTTTCGGTTTTTCTTTTGATACTTATCAATTTCATGTTATTCAATTATCATTTCAATCAAAGCAACGAAGAAAGTGATGTAATCCCAAGAAATAAATGTTAAAACCGAGTTAAGTCTTTTCTCGATTATCATATTAAAAATCAGAATCTTAAATAGTTATCAAATTCGCGAAGGCATTGTTTTAAATTACGAATTCAACAATGGAAGACTTTTAAAAAATATCTAATTTTTATAAATAACTCCATTTTTCATAACAAAAGTGACAGTCTCCATAGTCGAAATATTTCTTGTAGGATCTTCATCTACTGCTATAATATCCGCCAAATAATTCGCTTTTATCTGTCCTAATTGATTTTCCATTTTTAAAATCATCGCGTTAGTTACAGTTGCACTCTGAATGGTTTCCATAGCTGGCATACCAGCCTCAACCATAAAACCAAATTCTTTAGCATTATCACCATGATAAAATACCGCTGCATCGGTACCAAAAGCAATACCAACTCCTGCTTTGTAAGCTCTACCAAACATATCTTGTATTTTAGGACCAATATCTAAAGCTTTAGGCACAATAACTGCTGGATAGTAATTTGGAATTTTTGCTTTTTCAGAAACAAACTTGCCTGCACTAATAGTGGGCACTAAATAGACATCGTGTTTTTTCATTAGTTCCATAGTCTCAGCACTCATTAATGTACCATGCTCAATAGTTTTCACACCACCAATAATAGCACGTTGCATACCTTCGTCTCCATGAGCATGAGCTGCAACATGAAAACCATAGTCTTTGGCTGTTTCACAAATTGCTTTAATTTCTTCAATTGTAAACTGCGGATTCTGACCACTTTTGGCAACACTCAACACACCACCTGTTGCTGTGATTTTTATTAAATCAGCTCCATTTTTATAACGCTGTCTCACTGCTTTTTTAGCCTCTGCCACTCCGTTTACCACGCCTTCTTTTGGTCCAGGATTACCCATAATACTTTTCTTAGCACCATTTGTTGGATCTGCATGGCCTCCAGTTGTCGCTAAGGCTTTTTCTGCTGTAAATATTCTTGGACCATCAACTTTATTGGCATCTATGGCATTTCTTAGAGATACATTAACTCCAGATCCACCTAAATCTCTAACGGTTGTAAAACCACTCATCAATGTTATTTTAGCATAATTTAGGGCGTTAAAAGCCACATCAGCATCATTTAAAGTATAGTCTTCTATATAAGATTTTGGACTAGTTTCACTTTCAATATGCACATGCATATCTATTAGCCCTGGCATTACCGTTTTAGATTTTAAGTCAATGACTGTATCTTCCAAAGTCTTTGGCCTAACATATCCATTTTCAACTGAACTTATTTTATTTCCAGAGACCACAATCGTCTTTTCAGTGAGAACTTTTCCAGTTTTTGTATCTATTAATTTACCACAATATAAATAGGTGCTTTGTGCCGGTAAAGACACCGTAAATAATAAAACTATAATCCTGAATAAAGCCTTCATATAATATATTTATTTATTTCTAATTTTTTGTTCCCACTTCCAAGCAGAAGACATGGCATCATCTAATGTTAATTCGGTTTTCCAGCCTAAAACATTATTTGCTTTAGACGTTTCCGCATAAGCAGCTATTACATCGCCTTCTCTGCGATCTACAATTTTATAATTTAGCGCTTTCCCCGAAACACGTTCAAAAGACTGAACCGCCTCTAGAACCGTACTTCCAGTTCCCGTGCCTAGATTAAAGAATTCAAAATTAGAATCATTTTCCCCAGCTAACAAACGTTGTAATGCCACAACATGCGCTTTAGCTAAATCCACCACATGAATATAATCCCTCACGCAAGTACCATCTGAAGTTGGATAATCTCCCCCAAAAACAGACAACTGCTCTCGCATACCAATACCTGTTTGTGTAATAAACGGCACTAAATTTTGTGGTACTCCAATAGGTAATTCCCCTATTTCAGTAGAGGGATGTGCTCCAATTGGATTAAAATAGCGCAAAGCAATACTATTCAACTTATCATTAACCTTGCATGTGTCTCGGATAATCTCCTCACCAATCTGCTTTGTATTACCATATGGCGATTCTGCAGGTTTTACTGGTGCATTTTCCGTAATCGGCAATTCATCGGCTTGTCCGTAAACGGTACATGACGAGCTAAAAATAAAGTTTTGTGTTTTTAGATTACAAATCTCCTGAAGCACATAAACCAGTGTATTAATATTATTTTCATAATACTTTAGAGGGACATTGACACTCTCGCCAACAGCCTTATTTGCCGCAAAGTGAATAACGCCTGATATATCATGATGCCTTTTAAAAAAATCTTGAACATCAGCTTTAAATTTAAGATCTAGTTTTTCAAAAACTGGTTTTATTCCTGAAATAGTCTCAATTCCATCTAATACCTCTATCGACGAATTATCTAAATTGTCTATGATTACAACTTCAAAACCTTCATTTTGTAATTCAACAACGGTATGCGAGCCAATAAAACCTAAGCCACCTGTAACTAAAATTTTCATATTTGTATTTAAGAATTGGTCTTAATAAAATTAAGAATTGTTGTTGTTATAAATTCGATTTGCTCATCATCTAGCTCGGTATGCATTGGCAAAGACATTACTGATTTTACTAACTGATTAGTAACCGTAAAGTCTGCTTCGTTATAACGATCGTCCGTATATGCTTTTTGTTTGTGTAGCGGAATTGGGTAATACACACCACAAGGAATATTCTTTTCTTGTAAATGCGCCACTAAAGCATCTCTATCTACGCCTTCTAAATTCAAAGTATATTGATGAAACACGTGGCAATCGCAAGTATCACAAATACCATCACAGTCTGACAATCCGCTTGGAGTTATTATTCCAGGATGGTTTTTAAAAGCTTCATTATATTTTCTTGCCGCATTTTGTCTTGCCTTATTGTATTCATTTAAATGGGGTAGTTTGGCATCTAAAACTGCGGCTTGTATAGAATCTAAACGCGAATTCACACCAACCACATCATGATGGTAACGTTTGTACATCCCATGATTCACTATGCCTCGAATACGATGTGCTAAATCATCATCATTTGTAAAAATAGCGCCACCATCACCATAACAGCCTAAGTTTTTAGAAGGAAAAAAGGAAGTCGATGCGGCATGTCCAATTGCTCCAGTTTTTGTTTTAGAACCATCTCTATGTGTATAATCTGACCCTATCCCTTGTGCATTGTCTTCAATAACGTATAAGTTATGATCCTTAGCCAAATCCATTATAGCATCCATATCTGCTGCGAGTCCAAATAAATGCACAGGAACAATGGCCTTTGTTTTTGGTGTAATTGCCTTTTTTATAGCATCTATATCGATATTAAAGGTTATTGGATCAACATCGACTAAGACAGGTGTTAATTGCAATAAAGCAATCACTTCAACTGTAGCTGCAAATGTAAAATCTGCAGTTATAACCTCATCACCTGGCTTAAGACCTAAACCCATCATAGCAATCTGTAAAGCATCTGTTCCGTTGGCACATGGAATGACATGTTTCACACCTAAATAATCTTCAAGATTTTTTTGAAACTGATGTACTGTTGGACCATTTATGAATGCTGCGCTATCCATCACTTCTGCCATCGAAGAATCTACAACATCTTTAATTTTAGCATATTGACCTTGAAGGTCTACCATTTGAATTTTTTTCATTCTGAAGACTGTATTTTGAGTTTTATAACTGCCCGAGGGCTTTAGCGAAAATACGAAATTGTAATTGCTAAGACAATGCATTTAATTGAAAGAACTGTATTTTAGCATAAATTTTTGTTTTTGAAAGGACTCTATTCCATAGGGATTTACATTGCCAGTTTTGTAATTAAAGTTGTTGCGTTATTCAATACCAAATTGAAGACTGGCGTTGATGGTCGTAAAAATACCTTTGCAAAACTTGAGAATGCTATTAATCCTCAAGACAAAATTTTTTGGTTTCATTGCGCTTCCCTTGGTGAATATGAGCAAGGCTTGCCTGTTTTTGAAGCTTTAAAAGCCAAGCATCCTGACACTAAAATTGTATTATCCTTTTTTTCACCTTCTGGTTATGAAGTCAGAAAAAATGCTGAAATCGCAGATGTTGTGGTATATCTTCCGCTCGATACCTCTGCGAATGCTAAACGATTTTTAGATCTTATAAATCCTGATTATATTCTATTTGTAAAGTATGAAATTTGGCCGAATTTTTTACATGAAATAAAAAAACGAGACTTAAAAGCAATTTTAATTTCGGCCGTGTTTAGAAAAAATCAAGCGTTTTTTAAATGGTATGGATCTTATATTAAGTCTGCTTTATTCGCCTTCAATCATATCTTTACACAAGATGAAAGTTCGAAATCACTACTCGAACATATTGATTACAATTCGGTTTCAGTTTCTGGAGATACGCGATTTGATCGGGTTTCTAACCAACTAAAAATTGATAATACAGTTTCTTTTATTGAAGGGTTTAAGGACAGAAAATTATGTGTTGTCTTTGGAAGTACTTGGCCAGAAGATGATAAACTATATCTTGATTTTATAAATAGTACTGAAAATTCAGCAGTAAAATTTGTGATTGCTCCACACGATATAAAGCGGCGTTATATCGCATCACTTAAATCACAACTAACTGTAAAAACAATTTGCTATTCAGAAATAACAGAGCATCTAAACTTAGAAAATTACAAGGTCTTTATTTTAGATACTATTGGTTATTTGAGTAAAGTTTACAGCTACGCAGATATTGTTTATGTTGGTGGAGGAGCTTGTAAAACGGGGTTGCACAACATTTTAGAACCAGCTGTTTTTGGGATCCCAATACTTATTGGAAAAAACTACGACAAATTTCCTGAAGCTAAAATGCTTATTGATTTAGGAGGCGTAACAAGTGTAGCAAGCTCTTTGGCTTTCACGTCTGCATTAAAGGCTTTGATTTCAGATGGCGTATTACGTAAAAACCAAGCTGGTATCACTAAAGCTTTTATAGAGGTTAATAAAGGCGCTGTACATCAGATTATGGATTATTTGGAAGTGTGATTTACCCTGTTTTTCCTTTCAAATTTAGCCTTATTATTTCTTAAGGAGTCTCAAAACCTGAGTAGTAGCATTACGCTTCAACCTTAAAAAATAGATACCTGCATTTAAGGACGACATGTTAACGGTCATATCTGACTGTAATTCTACAGGAATCGTTTTCCCTAAGACATCCATAAGCTGGATGGATTCAATTTCTGTTTCAGATTCAATTTTAATAGTAGCCACAAATGGATTTGGATAAACACTGATTTGTGCTAAGCTAACTTCAGAAATAGATAATAAAGCGCACTGAGGGTTTACGCCTACTACAGATGTAAAAACACCGTTATCTATAGACCAATCTCTCCATTCTCCTCCACTTCCTGTTTCCCAATCTGAAAGATCGAAATAGTTGACGCCACTCTCAGTTCCTGGTACTTTATAGACTTTAATTGCTTCACTATTTCTACGCCATGTTAGCGGTGTGCCTGCTGTACATATTTCTGGTTCAAAAGCCGTTGTACAATTGGCTTGTAAAAAATACGCAAACTCATCATAAGCTGGAAACTCCCCATAAACATAAGCTTTTCCATCTGCACCAACGCAAACTGCTGTATATTCATTACAGGCGATTCCGAAAGAACGTGTTACGTTATCGGTAGCAATTCTTGCCAAAAAGACACTATGTCTCGCTCTACGATCAGGGTCATCGTAATGTGAATCGGTGATGACATTATTTATGTATGGCACATTTAAAAAATCATTACGTCCTAGAGTTACTCTCGGATGATAAGGGTTACTTAAAGCCTGTGCATTAGTAACGGTTCCGTTTTGTGCAGAAAAATAAGAACCCCCTAAAATTGCCAAACCAGCACTTGTACCTCCAATAACCCCTCGTTTCGTATTTATGAAATTATTAAGTGCATCTTCCATAGCGTTATCCTTAAAATAACTGACGTAATCATATTGATCGCCTCCTGCAAACCAAATCGCTTCAGCATCTGCGACCTTCTGTAACACAAAAGGATCTATTGCTCCATTTACATTATTAATAACAAATGTGGTGACTGAGTTGATTGGCTCATCTAAATCAGCCGCTAATTCCGAATAAAAATAATCGTTATAACCATCACTTCCAGATGCTCTAAGCACCACAACATCTCCTCCATCAGCTCGATTTAGAAACCAAATCATGGCATCTTCTTGTTCAGAAGCTCCACCCATTAAACACACCCCTGATTGTTGGCTGGTTGTGATATCGGTTGTACTTCCTGTTTGGTATTCCGTGTAGTTTTGAGCCCAACCTATTTGAAAGCTCACTAAACATAAAAAGGTAATTTTTTTCATAGCTTTTTTTTTATTAATTACAGTTTTGAATTCACTAACCTGTACATCAAAACTGCTGTTATTTTTGCCTGTGTTGCCACCGTATTTAAATTGCCTGTTTCGTCTATGGTATGGTCTCCACCACCACCTGTAAGTCCTAAGCCATCAATGGCCATATCCACATATTCTGAGGTAAACGAAATATCTGCCGCTCCTGCATTTCTTGGATTAACTGCCGTTACTGATCCGAAGCCTAAATCTTCACTTACGGTATTAAAATACCCTAATAATTTTGTATTTCCTTCTGTTAAGGATAAAGGTGGATATCCACCTGCTGCAAAGACGATCTCGGCTTTAGTTTTGGAGTAGTTTTCTGAAACTATTCTTTTCATAGTCGCCTTCGCCTTTGTTAATTGTTCTAAAGATACAGCTCTCAAATCTCCGCGTACAATCGTCTCTTGTGATACCACGTTCGTTTTTCCAAACGCGTATCCTCCAGTTCCATCTGCATCAGGTTTTAAGGTAGTGCCTCCAATAATAAATCCAGGATTAAAGGTTAAATCTTTCTCTTTGGCAAGTTGTACGTAAAACTCATTTAAAATCCGGGAGGTTTCATAAATAGCTCCAGCTCCAATCCCTTCAGTAAAAATTTGAGAGGAATGGGCCGGTTTTCCTGTGACCTTAAGTTGCCAACTGGAAGAACCTCTTCGAGCCACGACAATTGTTTTTGGATTATTATCTCCATTTTCAAATCCTAAAGCGATGTCTGCGCGTTTGGCAGCATCAATTAAATCTTTTTTAGATAACGCTATAGGTGCACCACTTTTTTCTTCATCGCCTGTCATTATAATTTCTATGGACATATCGTCTAAAAGTCCAGCATCTTTTAAAGCTTGCATCGCTAAAATGATGATGACGTCACCACCTTTCATGTCTGCAACACCTGGCCCTTTTATAATAGAATCGTTTTGCATGGTGTATTCTTGCAACGGACTTTCCAATTCAAAAACGGTATCTAAATGACCTATCATTAAAAATTTCGGCCCTTTATTTCCTTTTCTAGTCGCTATTAAATGCCCTGCTCTACCATAAGATTCGCCATTAGTCAATTCGGTTTTAAAACCTAATTTATCGAGTTCTTTCTGAAAAAGGCTTCCGACTGCTCTAACGCCTTCAAAATTCATCGTGCCACTATTAATATTTACCGCTTTTTTGATCAAGGCAATGGCAGTTTCCGAATGTTTATCGACAGCGTTTATGATTTGCTTTTCCTTTCTGTTGTTTTGGGAAAAGCCCATAATTGAAAAGCAAAACACTGTGACAAGAAGTACGTTTTTATAATTGGATTTTAAAATCATATCGCTACTCTATTTGATAATTTATAATTGTTTAAGTCTACTTTTTTGTTTTGAATTCATAATTAAAAAACACTTATGACGCAAAACACCTCTAATGAGCCCGCTCTCGACCTTCAAAACAAAATATATTTTGTTTCTCGCCTATCCTTTGGAGACACTACATCTGAAAAGAACCTTAGTACATTTTGTTCTTATTAATGAGAGCTATTGAAACCGTTAATCTATTGTAAAGGTTTCTCCAGGTAAATATAAGTTCATAATTATACCTTTAGCCCCAAGCTTGTCATTAAATGTGGTTTTCGATTGATCAGGATTTTTGAAAATTATCACCTGGGACTCTCCAACCACTTCCAGATTCTCTCCAGATACTAAAATTGCTGTGGACTCGTCAATGCCTATCCCAACCAATTCAGGATGCTCGATAACAGCACTTAATAAGCGATTGTAGCGGCTTCGCTTCACAAAATGTTGATCTACAATTATATTAGAGATGAGACCCAAGCCTGTTTTTATTTCGATATTTTCAGATTCAATATTTCTAAAGGTCGCCGCATAATCTGAATGCTTCAATTCACTACCTGTAATCATCATTTTACTCATTACAGCCGCTCCTGCGCTAGTGCCTGCAATGAGCGCCCCTTTTTTATATGCTTCAAGAATTAAGGTTTCAATCTCTGTTCCAGCAACAACAGCCATGAATCTATTTTGATCACCTCCTGAAATATAAATTAGTTTTGCATTTCTGATTGAATCTAGTTTGGATACTTTTAATTTTTCATCTTTAACAAAGTTTAAACCATAGACATTATCAACCCCTAACTTATAGAATTGATTAGTTGCATAATACGCTGAAGTATCTGGTTCTGAACTCGACATTGGCAACACAATACCATAGCCCCCTTTATCAATTCCCGATTCTTTAACAATACGATCTACCATAGCTACTGGTCTTGAACCACCACCTATAATAAATAATTTTCCTTTAGTGCCTATATCTTGGGAGCTACTTTGAAGTGTATATGCAAGACATAAACTAAATAAGATTGTTTTTTTCAATATCATTTTATTTTCAAATTAAAGATTAAAACCTAAATTTCAATACCTCTGATGGCAGTCAGTATTAGTTTTATTCAATTTTTAGACACTAATCCATTTCTTCTGTGATAATCAATTCGCTATTTAAATGAGATTTGATTTTACGAATGTAACAGACTTTACAGTCTGTTTATAAAACGATAACCTTTCAATTCATTATTATCTATTCTAATTCTCCAATAACAATTCCTCTAGGCACACCTGACGCCGTAAACCATTATTCGGCGGTCTAACCATCTGACAACCTGACATCTCTACCTTTTAGCTTTCCTCAAAAAACAAGATCTATATCTTTTTTTGACCTCAAGTTTGTGTCAACTGCTTTAAGTTCTCACAGTGTTATATTCTCAAAATTACTTAGACTGAGTTATAAAGCCAAGTTTTTACAAAGATTCTATAGTATAAATACGAAATTATAATGTGTACACTCTTTAATTAAAGATTTGAAGACTAATTGATTGTTCTATGCTATAGTCGATTTTAAAAGAACCAAACAACTAAATAATTTGCACTACGCATTCGTAATATAAAGTTTAAAAGATGCATAGCCTAGGTTGCGACAAGACAGTATTAGTATAACGTTTTATAAATAATCGCAGGAGCACCTCATCCAATTACTTGATTACACACGTATATAGCTCAAATGAACGAGGAATAAATAATGAAATCATGTTAAAATTCATCGAATTTAGTATTTTCGTACATTAACAAAAATTAACACTAAAACTATTAAAATGAAAAAAGTTGTATTAAGTTTAACACTGGTTGCTGTATTAGGATTATCATTTACTTCTTGCAGAGAAACAAAGGAGAACGCTGAAGATGCTATTGAGAATGCTGCTGAGGCCACAGGAGAAGCTATAGAAGATGCTGCTGATGCTACAGGAGAAGCTATAGAAGATGCTGCTGATGCTACAGAAGAAGCTGTAGAAGATGCTGCTGATGCTACAGGAGAAGCTGTAGAAGATGCTGTTGATGCGACAGGTGATGCCGTTGACGCTGCTATTGATGCTGCCATTGACGCTACTGATAGCGTCAAAGAAGGAGCAAAAGACATGGCTAATGATGCTACAGATGCTGCCAACAGTGCCGTTGATAAAGCAACAGAAGCTGGAACTGATGCTGTAAAAAAAGCTACAGATAAAGCGGAAAACAAATAATCACTTTTTCGCTATAAAATTAAAAAAGCCTGATTTTCATCAGGCTTTTTTTTATGTTCTATTCTGAGCTATCTACTTAGTAGACTCACTCAATTTAAGTTCACTAGGCACCACAATGGTTTGCCATTCATGATCCTTCGTATTTATATTGTCAATAAGAAGTTTCATCGATAGCTCGCCTATTTTATGTGCTTTCTGATGAATTATTGAAATTTTTGGACTAGATAATAACTGGGTGTGCTCATAACCAAAACCAACGACGGACAAGTCCTTCGGAATCTCTTTACCCAATTTTTTAGCCATGTTAATAGCGACAATTCCAGTAACGTGGTCTATTGATATAATGGCGTCAATCTCATTGTTTTTGATTAAAAAATTATGGATACTTTCCTCTACATCAAAGGCATTATCCAGTTTTAAAATATTGGGTTTTAAATTATAATCTTCTAATGCTTTTGAATAGCCTTTAGTTCTTAATTTACCAACGCTGAGTTCTTCAATATTACTTACTAGAAGAATATTTTTTCGCTGTTCTTTTTCAATTAAATATTCCGTGGCTTCGTAGACAGATTTAAAATCATCAACAATTACTTTATCACAGTTAATGTCACTTACGACCCTATCGAACATCAAAACGGGTATATCACTATCTAAAATCGTTTGTATGTGCTGTGTTTGTTTCCTCACTTGACTTTCTCTGGCAACAGCCATTATAAACCCATCAACACTGCCGCTAGACAATAGTTCTAAGCTACGTTGTTCCTTATGCATAGTTTCATTAGACAAACAAACAATAATATCGTAGTCATTATTTGTTGCAGCCATTTCGATACCATGTAATACTTCAGCAAAAAATGGATTTGTAACCGTTGGCAATATAACACCAATAGTTTTGGTCTTATTCGTCTTTAGCTGTTGTGCAATTCTATTTGGTTTATAGTTTAGCTCCGCTGCCAATTCCTTAACGCGCTCCCTTGTTTTATCACTTATTTCGTGACTATTATTCAAGGCTTTAGATACTGTAGAAACAGATATATTTAGAAGTGCGGCTAATTCTTTAAGTGTGGTCATTTTAGTACTATTTTAATTAGAAAGCGTTTTTAATAAGTCGCTCTTTTAAAGGTGTGTTTTTATAAATACTACTTTAAGATCTGTTCTAAAGCTTTATTAGTGTCGTTTACGGGTAGCTTACAAGTCCCATTTATACAAACGTATATAAAAGTTTCGTTGTCAATAAATTTATTTTGCAACAAGGGTAAATCACTATTTTTGTTAGATCCTGAAATTAAGATATTAGGTAAATAAGAGCGATCCAATTCCTTTAATTTAGACTGCGCCTCTGGTCCTGATATAGCAACCTCGTAATAGGGACTAGCATAATTTAAATAGAGCACCAACCAATTTGTATATCCTGAAGGTGATTTCTCTATATCTTCATTTACATTACGCAGCATCTGATTTGCTAAATTAGTGTACGTCTTGTTTGAATAATAATGACCTAATTTGAATAAACTTTCAGCCAAAACAGAATTTGAAGACGGAATCACATGATCTAAAACTTCCATTTTTCTTGCGATCAGATTAGTGGCACTATCTGTAGTAAAGTAAAACATACTATGCTCTTTGTCTAAAAAATGCCCCAAGGTATAATCCATTAATTCCTTTGCCACATGGAGCCATTGTTCGTCAAAAGTCGCTTGATATAATTCTATAAACGCCGAAATAGTATGTGCATAATCTTCAGAAAACCCTTCAATTGTACTTTTACCGTCTTTGTAATTATGATACAAAGCACCATCTTTACGAATTTGATTTTCCTTTATAAAGGTTCCATTTTTTATAGCGCTATCTAGATATGACTGCGCTCCAAAAACCCTGTAGGCGTCAACATAAGCTTTACACATAAGTGCATTCCAAGAGGTTAATACTTTATCATCTGTTCGCGGCCGTTCTCTGTTAGCTCTTAAGGTGTACAGTTTTGTTTTCCACTCTGAAACTTTTGAATGTAAGGCTACTAAAGTGATATTATTAGCTTTTGTAAACTCTTGATCGGTTTTTGTTTTATAGAGGATGTATTGATCTTTTTCCCACTTTCCGGTAGCATTAATGTTATAATAAGATGTAAATAAATCAAAATCATTTCCTAGTGCCACTCTTAGCTCATCTTTGGTCCAAGTATAAAACACGCCTTCCTCTAAATTTCCTTCTTTTGTTTTACTATCTGCATCTAAAGATGAATAAAACGCACCTTCTTGTTGGGTTAATTCTTTCTCAATAAAATTGAGCGTTTCAATAACAGTGTTCTTATAAGACGCATTCTTTGTGATTTGATATGCTTTTGAATATAAACTCACCAATTGCGCATTATCATACAGCATTTTTTCAAAATGCGGCACATGCCAACGCTCATCCACTGAATATCTCGAAAAGCCTCCTCCTATTTGATCATAAAGACCACCATTCGCCATTTTTGTTAAGGTCGTAAGCACAAATTGTTCTAAATCTTTATCGCCATTTTGAAAACTATAGCGTAATAAGAAATTTAAGTTACTCGGCATCGGAAACTTAGGCGCTCCTAATTGGCCACCATTCTTATAATCTAATGTCTTGTTTAATGCAGCTACTATAGGCTCAATTTGTTCTTTATTGAAGGGCACTTCCTCTTTATTAATTGTTATAAGATCAGAATTCTTAACCCCCTCTGTAAGGTTCTCTGCAAAGGCTATGACTTTTTCAGGATCCTTTTTATATAAACTGGACATATCTTCTAAGATTTTTGTCCACTGTACTTTTGTAAAATAGGTCCCTCCAAAAACGGGCCTTCCATCTGGTAAGGTAATACAGTTTAAGGGCCACCCACCACTACCAGTCATTAATTGAACAGCACTCATATATATTTGGTCAACGTCGGGTCGTTCTTCCCGGTCTACTTTAATACTAATAAAGTTTTCATTCATTAGCTTGGCTACAGAATCATTTTCGAAGCTTTCTTCTTCCATAACATGGCACCAATGGCAAGCTGAATAGCCTACCGAAATTACAATCAATTTATTCTGGGCTTTTGCAAGCTTTAAGGATTCATCGTTCCATGCTTTCCAATCCACAGGGTTATAAGCGTGTTGCAATAAATAAGGACTTGTTTCTTTAATTAAGTCATTTGCGACTTGTACATGGTCTTGCTTAGTCTGTGTTCGTTTTTGTGAACAATTAAAAACAAAAACGGGAATGAATAAAAGATAAATGAGGTTTTTCAACTTAATTTTTTTTACAATAGGTCCGTTACTTTGTGAGCAACTTATAACTATAATTCTTAACAGTATGAGCTAAGCTCTGTTTTTTTTTAACATGTTGTCTTATTGCATAACGCTTTGTGATCTACAACTAACGAAATATTAATTCATAAAAAAAGCGTGTTTATAATAAAAATAAACACGCTCCTCTTTAAGATTCTAAATATGACTATTAATCCTTATTCCTTAATAAGCTTAACTGTTTTAGAACCTTCAATACCTTCTATTCTTGCGAAATA
>JAWUVW010000116.1:0-17300 GCA_034112185.1 Flavobacteriaceae bacterium
AAATTCTGTGGCACTCATAACATCTAACCCAGAGTTATCAATTAATTTTTTCGCAATATCGGCATTGGTTCCTTGCAAACGTACAATGATTGGCACCGTGATATTACCCATGTTTTTATAGGCATCAATAACACCTTGTGCTACACGATCACAACGTACAATTCCACCAAAAATGTTAATTAAAATAGCTTTTACAGCAGGATCTTTTAATATAATTTTAAAAGCCGCTTCTACTCTTGCTGCATCCGCAGTACCACCAACATCTAAGAAGTTAGCTGGCTCACCACCTGCCTGCTTAATTAAATCCATAGTTGCCATTGCTAAACCCGCACCATTTACCATACAACCTACATTTCCTTCTAAATCCACATAATTTAAACCTAAAGCACCTGCTTCAACTTCAATTGGATTTTCTTCACGTAAATCACGTAATTGCGCTAAATCTCTATGTCTATATAATGCATTAGCATCTAAAGTTACTTTAGCATCTACCGCCATTATTTTACTATCGCTTGTTTTTAAAACCGGATTGATTTCAAATAAAGAGGCATCAGATTTATCGTAAGCTGTGTATAAAGCGGTTACAAATTTTGTCATTTCCTTAAAAGCAACACCAGATAGTCCTAAGTTAAAGGCAATACGACGCGCTTGAAATGGCAAAATACCAACTGAAGGATCTATTTCTTCTGTAAAAATTAAATGCGGCGTTTCTTCAGCAACCGTTTCAATATCCATACCACCTTCAGTAGAATACATAATCATATTTCTTCCTACACCACGATTTAGTAATACCGACATGTAATATTCTTCTGGCTCACTATCCCCTGGATAATAAACATCTTCAGCCACCAATACTTGGTGCACCTTTTTTCCTTCAGCAGAAGTTTGAGGCGTTACCAAATTCATACCGATAATATTCCCTGCTACTTCTTCGACTTCTTTTAAGCTTTTAGCGAGTTTTACGCCACCACCCTTTCCACGTCCACCTGCATGAACCTGAGCTTTAATAACATGCCACCCTGTTCCGGTTTCAGCTGTTAATTGCTTAGCCGCATCCACAGCTTCTTTAGCACTTTGAACTACAATACCGCGTTGAATACGTACTCCAAAACTGCTTAATAATTCTTTTCCTTGATATTCGTGTAAATTCATTTGTTTCAGAAATTTATTGGTGCGACAAAAATAAGCATACTAAAACGTTTCTCAAATAAAAATCATGACCTTATTTATTGTCTTGCTCAGTGCTGTCTAAGCATTCAGCTACACGCAATTTTATGACTTCGACTGCGCTCATTATGACACTGAAGGATCACAATAAAATAGCATGGCTTATTTATCCGTGTTTCTTTTCCTTGAAATGTTTTAGTCTTTTAAGCGCTTAATTACTGAAAACGCCTTGTCAACCAAGTCGTCTTCAACTACGATAGTAAACTCATTGGTCGTAGAGACCACTTCATACAAGGTAATCTTTTCCCATGCCAAACGTTTAAAAATTTGATAATACAAACCCGCAATTTTCGAATTCCCTTTTGGTAAATAAATACTGATAGCAGACAGTTTATCTTGTAACCCAATTCGTGTCTCATTTTGAAATGCTGTTAAGATACTTTCCTTTTCAGATGTTGAAATAATTATATTGCTTTCAAACATACCACGAGTAAAGGCATAAAAAATTTGGTGATTCGCACTTATTTTTTCTAAAACTTGCAAATGACTATTTATCAGTGTTTTAGAGTTTTGAAATGTGAAATCAGTTAAATTTGAACGCACTGTAATGTCACCTAAGTTTTTAAATACTTTTTTTAAACGTAGCGAATTTTCTAGATTTAAAGGCTGTTGATGTCGTCGCAATGCCATCATAATCGCACCATCTTTTACAGGTTTGCGTAACATCTCAGAAATAGGTCGATTTAAATCTTTAGCTAAGGCAGAAAAATTAATAATTTGTCGAGATAAGCCTTCTTCTAGAAAAGGACTGGATACTATGATCTCTTGAACGCATGATGCTATTGTTTTCAATTTGTTAATTATTTAACATTTTGTGTAAAAATAGATATATTTTTTAACTTTCATGTTTTAACTAGGGATTAGATATATTTTTGTCCTATAAATAAATTTGACTTTTAATATTTAAAGATAATGAAACAAAATACCTTATTACAGATTGCAAAGGACTTCGGTAGTCCATTATATGTTTATGACGCTGAAAAAATCAGTTTTCAGTATAAACGTTTAACAAACGCATTTGGTAAGGTCAAACATTTAAAGCTTAACTACGCCGTTAAGGCACTTTCTAATATCTCTATTTTAAAATTATTTAATACGCTTGGTGCCGGAATTGACACCGTATCCATACAAGAAGTCCATTTAGGATTAAAAGCAGGTTTTAAACCAGAATCTATCATTTTCACACCCAACGGTGTGTCGCTCGAAGAGATTGAGAAAGCCGCTAAATTAGGAGTTCAAATTAATATTGATAATCTTTCAATCTTAGAACAATTCGGAACCAAACATCCAAAAATTCCGGTTTGTATTCGTATAAATCCACATGTCATGGCTGGAGGAAATACTAACATTTCTGTTGGACATATAGATAGTAAATTCGGCATTTCGATTCATCAGATTCCCTTGTTACTGCGTATTGTTGAGAATACCAAGATGAACATTAACGGTATTCACATGCACACTGGTAGTGATATTTTAGATATAGATGTCTTTTTATATGCTAGTGAAATACTATTTGAAACCGCTAAGAATTTTAAAAATCTTAAGTTTATTGATTTTGGATCTGGTTTTAAAGTACCCTATAAAGCAGGAGATATTGAAACCAATATTGAAGAATTAGGAGAAAAACTATCCAAACGTTTTAATGAATTCTGCAAAGACTATGGCAAAGATTTAACATTGGCTTTTGAGCCTGGTAAGTTTTTAGTAAGTGAGGCCGGTGTGTTTCTAGCAAAAGTAAATGTGATAAAACAAACCACTTCCACTGTTTTTGCTCAGATCGATTCTGGATTCAACCATCTCATACGCCCAATGCTCTATGGGTCTCAACACGATATCTTAAACATCTCTAATCCAAAAGGAAGAGAACGCTTTTACTCAGTGGTTGGTTATATCTGCGAAACAGATACGTTTGCGAATAACAGACGCATTTCTGAAATAAATGAAGGTGATATTCTGTGTTTTAAAAATGCTGGTGCATATTGCTATTCTATGGCGAGCAACTACAATTCGCGCTATAGACCTGCTGAAGTATTAGTATATAAAAACGAAGCGCATCTGATTAGAAAACGTGAAACTTTTGATGACATACTGCATAATCAAGTAGAGATTTCATTATAAACTTAAAGCGTTACTCAATTTGTAACGCTTTTTTTTATATATTTATAATGCCCTTAAGTCTTCTAATCCAAACTATTAAAGACTTATGATTAAAACTATCTCCACCTTAATAGTTTCGTGCGTTTTGACATGCACGTGTTTTTCGCAAGCAAAAAACCTAAACTCAAAAAATTTAAAAACAGCCTCGATTGACTCTTGTTTATCATGGATGCGCATTAATGCTTATACCGGTAAAGACTTAGTTGATTTTCACGCCATCAGTTTACAAACACTTAAGCGTAGTTTAGAAACTGAAACGTCTCTCACAATAGCAGAAGTCCACGAAGAACTCGCTAATTGGCACGGTTATAATGGAACGTTTCCACCAGACTCTACAGTTTATCATTCTGAAAAAGCTTTAGAGTATTATAAAAAAGGGGATGATAAAAAGAAAATTGCAGATACCTATAGAACACTTTCTATTGACTACATGAATGTACGAGAATTAGAAAAAGCGCAAGAGGTACTATTTAAATCGATTGTACTCTATGAAGCATTAGAAAATGAAGCTGGTTTAGGAGATGCCTACCGTTCTCTTGGTGTACTTTATCAAGTTACGGAAGATTTCGAAAAATCCATTGAATACACACTTAAAGCGCTTCCCCTTTTAGAAGCATCAGAAAATTATGCCTCTGTTGCCATTGCTCAATTCAATTTAATCATTGGCTATGGTAAGCTTGGTGAATTTGAGAAAGCTTACGAAGCCGCCGCCTATTGTCTAGAAGTGGTTAAAACAAAAGCGCCAGAGGAAAAATTTGTCCCTGTTAGAGCCCTTTCTTATCGCGGTGAAGTTTATTTAAAAGCTAAAGATTATGACAACGCTTTAAAAGATTATATAGAAGCTTGGGAAGTTTGTAAGTCTCATATTGGTACCGAACGCTGTGCCACCTTCCGTACTGAAATCGGCCAAGTGTATTTGCATCTAAACGACAACAATAAAGCCTTAGATCATTTATCCGCTGGAGTAAAAGCTTATGAAGACCAAGGTCAAGATGGTATTATTCAACAATATTTAGACCTATCAGCAACCTATGCTAATTTAGGTGATTTTAAAAACGCGATGCTCTATAAAGACAAAGCCAATGCCAACTCAGAGAAGATTCTTGAAGATAAAATAACTAATCTTGAAACCGAAGCTGTCATAAAATACGAAACAGGCAAAAAAGATGTAGCCTTGGCTTCACAAGCTTCATTATTATCGCAAAAAAGTAAAACACAAAACTTAATTATTGCGATTACTGCACTTTTAGGTTTGTTATTACTATCACTACTCTACTTTTTTAATAAAAATAAGAAAGCCACAAAAATCATTCGTGCTAAAAATGCAGAGAACGAATTACTACTGAAAGAAATTCACCATCGCGTTAAGAATAATTTAGAAATGGTAAAAAGTCTTATCGCTTTACAATCTGCCCAAATGGAAGATTCTGCTAGCAAAGACGCTATGATTGCAAGTCAGAATCGTGTGCAATCTATGGGTATTATACATCAGAAATTATATCAAGGTGAAAATCTTGGCAGCATAGAGATGAAAGATTATTTTTTAAACCTCAGCGAAGGTATTTTAGATACGTTTAATGCTGAAGATAAGGTAAAGATAGAATGTGCTATGGATAATTTAGACTTGGATGTAGATACAGCAGTACCAATAGGTCTTATTGTGAACGAATTGTTAACCAATGCTTTAAAATATGCCTTTCCAGAGGATAAAGCCGGCGCTATTTCTATCAGTTTAGAAAAAACTACACACAATCATTTAAAACTAAAAGTATCTGATAATGGTATTGGTAAGGTAAAAGGACTAGCACCAAAAGGCACCGGTTTTGGAACTCAACTGGTAAGTCTATTGACGCAACAACTCAATGGTAAAATGACAGAACATTCTAAAAGTGGCACTTTTATAGAATTTGACTTTTTAATAGACACAGCAGCCTAATGACTAAAAAAACGAAGATATTAATTGTTGAAGACGAAATGATTATTGCTGCTAATATTTCGCTTCAGCTTACGACTTTAGGTTATGAGGTCACTGGTATTATGCCACGAGGTGAAGATGCATTGCTTCATATTGAAGACAATCCACCAGATATTTTACTTCTAGATATTAATCTAAAAGGAAAACTAGACGGCATTGAAACGGCTGAAGCCATGCAAAAAACGCATAATATACCTGTGATTTATTTAACTGCAAATATTGATGAGGCCTATTTTGATAGAGCAAAGCAAACCCATCCATATGGTTTCATTTCAAAACCTTTCAAAAAATTAGATCTACAGCGTGCGATAGAACTAACCGTAAGTCAACTTAAATCACAAGCGGTAAAACTTAACGATTCTAATGATAAGGGTTCTCAGCCTTTTATCCTCAGTGATAGTATTTTTGTACGTCATCATAACACTATGGTAAAAGTAGATATAAAGGATATTTTATATATTGAAGCAGAACGTAATTATTGTCGCATATTTTCTAAAACCAAAGAATATCTCTTAGTGATAACCTTAAAAGATATGACTGAAAAATTACCTCAACAACACTTTTTAAGAGTGCATCGCTCATTTATAATTAATCTTTCTCAAATAAATGAAATAGCCACAAGTCACATTATTATTGCTAAAAAAGCTATTCCTGTAAGCAAGGCTTTGAAGGAAGAGTTACTGAAAAGACTACAAACGATATAAATTAAATTAACCAACATTTGGTAGAATCTTCCGACAAACAAACTGAATGTTCAGGACACTAATTCATACAATTCGTCCTACATCGCTTTTGTAACAAAATAAAGGACTTGTTTTTATGAGTTATACCAATTCACAAATAAAATGAGCCTTAAATAATTTGAATTGTAATGTGCTTAGATGAAATAGAAATTGAAGATTCATAAACCCATTCATAAAAAATAGAAGCGGTGTGCGCTAAAATAAAAGAACAGCCTTAGTTATAGTTTTATTTTATCTTGATAAAATAAGTGCAATAGAAACGTATTATAAAGTTTATTTTATTTGTGAATTGGTAGTAGAGCGATTTTAGTAAAAAAGCCCCTATCAAAACTCAATGCTATTAGAAAATACAGATACGTTGCACATTTATGAACTAAGCAAATCGGGCCTGTAAATAAAGAAAAAATATTTTCTTTAGGTAAAACCTTACCCAAATCTTATAAACTGACAAATCACTAAAAAAAGTAAATTATTAGTTCCTAAATCTAATTACAAACCTTCAATAACATCTGATAGAAAAAGTGGGGTTTCATGAAATCAAAACAAGTGCAAATCCTAAAACAAATAAAAATCTGGAAGGTGATTTAGTATTACCATCAGAAGAACTTCTTATACAATTAAAACAGAGAGAGAGAGAGAGAGAGAGAGAGAGAGAGAGAGCGAGCTCCCTGATTAATAGCGTACAGCATGCTATTATGGCTGAAATGGACTTACCAAGAAACATATGAACTTATAGACCATTAAATCCTAGAGTTATTTAGTGTACAAGCTTTTGGAATTTACACCATTGACCAACACAAAAACACTGAATATTTTAATTATCTAAAGGAAAATAGTGAACGCCTTTTTCCAAAACCTAGAGGTTTATACAAAGTGCGACAATTATTAGTTGAAACCAAAGAGTTAATATTAATCAATGCAAAATTTCTTCAAAAAATTGCCGATATCATTGGTGTAAAATCCAAAGCAGTTCCTGGAACAAAACTTCCAAAATCTATTCTATTTGTACCAATGGTTGTAAGAGTTGAGGTTCGAGGCTATGTAAGTCTTCAGAATTTGGATCAAGAAAATGCATTCAATGTAACCGAAGTACGTCTTTTAAGTACTCTAACCAACAGCATGAGCGTAGCACTAGAAAATGCTCGGCTCTTTAATGAAATCACACGGCTTTTGGCAGAAACCGAACAACGGGCTACCGAACTTCAAACCGTTAATAATATAAGCATTGCAATGGTATCATTACTTGAGTTTGACACTCTAATTAACTTGGTAGGGGATCAAATGCGAGAGACATTTAAAGCCGATATTGTTTATCTGGCCTTGCATGACCGCAAAACCAATATGCTTCACTTTCCATATATGTATGGAGATATTTTAGAATCTAGGTGATTTAAAAATGGTATAACTGAAAAAATCATAACAAATAAAGAGCCACTTCTAATCAATCAAAAGCTAGATGAAGTGGTGGATAAAATTAATATGAAATTAGAAGGAATAAAAGCTCTATCGTATTTGGGAGTACCAATTATTGCAGGTTCCAAAGCGCTAGGAGTTATAAGCATGCAAAGTAAAGAGTCAGAGAACGTGTTTGACAAATATGATCAGCGCTTGTTTTCCACTATTGCTGCCAACTTAGGGATAGCCATTCAGAATGCAGAAGCGTATCAGAAACTACAAGTGGCACATACAGAACTCAAAGCCGCGCAACAACAGCTTGTTCAATCAGAGATAATGGCATCGCTAGGCGAACTTACTGCAGGCATAGCTGATGAGATTGAAAACCCTTTGAACTTTGTCAATAATTTTTCAGAAGTCAACGGTAAGTTATTAGTGGACTTAGAAGACGAAATAAAACCAATATCTGGTTCTGAAATTAATGATATTATTACCGATTTAAAACAAAACCTAGATAAAATAAATCATCATGGAAACCGAGCAAGTAGCATCGTAAAAGGGATGTTAGACCATTCTAGAACGAGCAGTGGCAAAAAAATACTTACTGATATTAATGTATTAGCTGATAAATATATGAGACTTGACCATCATGGCCTTAGAGCAAAAGATCGCTCTTTTAATGCAAGCTTTAAAACCAATTTAGATAAAAATCTACCTACGATAGACGTCCTACCTCAAGAATTTGGACGCGTAATTTTAAATCTAATTAATAATGAATTTTATGCTGTTAGCAGAAAAGAAAAAGCAGCGCCTGATGATTATGTCCCAACGGTTTCGGTGCGCACAAAGTCTATTAGCAGTGTCATTGAAAGCTATATTATTAAATCTGCTATAACCATATAGTTATAACACTTTAACTTTGAAAGGTATTAACTCTAGATCCTCTATAATTCTTCGATAAACAAATAGTAGCATTCGGATAAAATAACAATGGCTTCGTCCTACATCACTTTTATTTTTTGATGATTATCAGTTACTTGAAAAAATAATTCAAAACATGAATTCTTTTTTCACTAACCATTTAAAGCTATTAATCATGAAAAAATTAAGTTTATTATTACTCATTGTTCCTTTTTTTCTATTAGGACAAGACGACTCTAGCAACATTACTAATCTCACTCACATTCAAGTAAAAATGGGACATGAGGCCCAATTTGTTGAAGGCGTGAAAATGTACAACAAATGCTATTCTGAAAATGATGGTGATGGAAAATGGAATTTCTGGAAGCAAGTTCAAGGAACCAATACGGTTTATGCTGTTACAGATATGATGGAAAATTGGGCGGAAATGGATGATGATAATGATGAAGCCGGTAATAAGTGCCGTAACGTATTTCCTAATTTCATTCTTCCTCATATGAAAGAGACCAATTATATGATTACTAAGTCTATTCCAGAGATCAGTAACGATTCTACAGAACCAAAAGATAAAGTTTGGGTCACTTATTTTAGAGTGAAAAACACAGCAGATTTTATGTCCGTAATAAAAGCAATTTCCGGTGAAATTAAAAAAGTAGAAGGTGACGAACGTGCTTATTGGTATTCTGTAGCTGGAGGTTCTGCTAAAGCAGCAGATTACATGGTGGCTTGGACATTTAATAAATATGCTGACTTAGATAAGAACATGGATGATGTTTGGAAGATTTATGAGAATGCTCATGGTAAAAAGAAGACTCAAGAAATGCGTACGATATTCAGGAATTCTCTTGATGATTCATGGAGTTATATGTACGACAAAAGTGATGATATGTCAAAAACTGATTAAACTACGGGCTTAATTATCACATAATCCCCTTTTTTGATTAAACTAAATTATAATCATTAAAATTTCAAAAACACGATAATAAACGTGATAACAAAAAATTTATTATTGTGTTTTTGAAAATAATTAGAGACAAAAAATATTGAGTCTCTGAAATCCAAAATAGAAATCACACCCCTTCCTTTCAGAGAGGTTTATAAAAAATGTACTGGAAAGGACATCAATAAAACAATGAAGAATCTAATAAAGTGTCTTTTTTTTTAAAAGCACTGAAGACAGAAGAAATATAAGTTCTGTAAAAATAGACAGGCAACTATGTGGAGATAGGATCAGTAATGGCTATTAAATACTTCGAAAAGTTTTAGTGTTAGAAGTTTTTGAAATTAGTTAATGATAATGCCTTTACTGATTTGCCTGTTTTATTATACAACCATAGAAAACACCTTGATATTAATTGTTAGCGGTAATTACCGTATACAGACCTTAAAATAATTAACCAACCCATATGACTACAAAAAACACAACATTCACACCTTTAAAAGCTTCTGACCGCATACAGTCTCTTGACATTATGAGAGGATTTGTGCTATTAGGAATACTATTAATGAACATTAATGGTATGGGGCTAACCGGAGCCTATGGAGATCCAACAGTTTCGTTCCTGATTTAGGTACATTTGTCTTCTATTTCTATTTTTATATGGTCGGTTCGCTACTCTATAAATCGAAGTCACTTTTAAATACCTTTAAAACATACGACAGGCAATTTACAGTGGTTGGGACACTACTCTTTACTTGGTACTTTTTTACAGATACCAGTGAATTTTCTATTTACATCATCATGGCGATTAGATGCTTTTGCTGCTGGCTCTTAATTTTTGGTGTTTTAGGTTTATTTATTCGGTTTGGTAGTCATCACATCGCGAGAATGCGCTATTTTTCAGATTCATCGTATTAGGTATACCTAATGCATCTGCCTTTAAACACTATTATACCTGCCTTAATAGCAGATTAGGACATCGCTGCCAGCTTAAAATTCTTGTTTGTGACAACAACCACAAGTATCATCTGCTCTCGCACTTATCATTATTTTGTAAGAAACTCATTTATAGGGCAATTCTTAAATGGAAGGCGTTACAGTCGAAAAATTAGAGACATTAAACCGCAACCAAAACCAGTAATACATTTGTTATCTGATAAATAGAAAAATAATGAATTATGAAGAGAATGAGTGACTGGGTTTTATGACTTTGAAGGCTACCTGAAGTTTCCAAAACCTAACTAAAAAGACACAAGGCAGTTATCAAATCAAAAAAAATAGAATCTATAGATATTTTAAGAGGTCTCGTTATGGTCATTATGGCTTTAGATCATGTTAGAGATTACTTTCATATCAATGCTTTTACCGATAACTCCCCTGAGAATCTAGAATCTACAAATATTATCCTTTTCGGGACACGCTTTATTACACATTATTGTGCGCCTGTATTTGTGTTTCTTGCTGGAACATCTGCCTATTTATATGGACAAAACAAACCCAAAGGGTAACTATCAAAATTTTTAATCTCACGCGGATTATGGCTTGTTTTTGTCGAAATTGTAATCAATAATTTTCTTTGGTGGCTCGATGTGAGCTATGGTTTTATTCAACTTCAAGTGATTTGGGCTATTGGCGTATGTATGATAGTTCTTGGCTTAATTATTTATCTTCCTAAGCGAATTATACTCTTATTGGGCTTACTTATTATTTTTGGGCATAACGCTTTAGACGGAATCGCTAAAGAAGGCGATAGTTTAGGATCATTACTTTTGCATATGCTAAATCAGGCTCAAGAATTTAGTTTTGCCGAAGGCCATTTCTTAAGGTTTTCCTATCCTGTATTGCCTTGGATTGGGGTTATTATTCTAGGGTATTGCTTTGGTGAGTTCTATAAAAAAAATGCTCCTGTTACCTTGAGGAAAAATGGCTTTTATATATAGGCCTATCGGCTACAGTCTTATTTTTTGTACTTAGAGGATTAAATTTTTACGGTGATTTGACTCCATAGGCATATCAAGAAATAACAGAAAAAATCATAATTTTCTTTTTTAATGCAACTAAATATCCACCATTCTTGGCATATATTCTTATAACGTTAGGACCTGCACTTTTGTTCTTATATTTTATTGAAACTATAAAAAATGCATTCACCGACTTTTTATTGGTTCTTGGACGTGTCCCTTTCTTTTATTACATATTACACGTCTTCGTTATTCGTATAGGAGCTATTGTAGGATTATTACTTACGGAAAAAGATTGGAAACTCATGATACTAGATAACGAAACTTTTATGTCTGGTGCATTACAAGGTTATGGTTATTGCTTATTTTCTGTATATCTAGTGTGGATTGCTATTGTTTTGCTTTTATATCCTATCTGCAAAAAATACATGCAATACAAAGCCAACAATAAAAACAAATGGTAGCTGAGTTATTTGTAACTTTATACCATCGATCTTAATAAATAAAATCAACCTCCCTAATATGAACCCACAGTTTAAACTACGCCAACTTTCATTATCTTTTCTGTTTTTATTTTTATTTTCGGGATTATTAGCTTTCGCACAAGGCACGAGATTACTTAGACAACCCGATATCAGCACAACACATATCACCTTCACTTATGGTAGTGACATATGGGTTTCAGACTTAAATTCTCAGGACGCTAAACGTATTACGTCTACTGCCGCTGGGGAATCTAATCCCTACTTTTCACCCGATGGAAACTGGATCGCTTTTAGTTCTAACAGAGCTGGCACAAACAATGTTTATATTGTTTCAAAAAAAGGAGGAGAACCAAAACGCTTAACATGGCATCCGAGTGGCTCTACAGTTAGAGGATGGACTAACGATGGAAAACATGTCTTGTTTGCAAGTGATAGAGACACAGCACCACGACCATACAACAGACTTTACACAATTTCTATTGAAGGTGGTGCGCCAAAATCACTAACTAAACAATGGAGTCATGATGGTTCATTTTCGCCAAATGGAAAGCAACTGATTATTGATAAAATGGATCGTTGGGATGTAGAATGGCGCGCCTACAGAGGTGGTCAAAATACGCCGCTTATTGTATTAGACTTAGAAAGTCAGAATGAAGTTTTACTTCCTAATGAAAGCACAACCGATATTCAACCGATGTGGTTAGGTGATACTATTTATTTTCTATCTGACAGAGACTTAGTTGCTAATATTTGGTCGTACAACCCAAACACTAAGACACTTAATCAAGTTACTAAATTTAAAGGCTCTGATATTAAATGGTTAAGTGGACATGATAACACATTGGCTTATGAACGCGATGGTTATTTACATACGATGTCTATCGCAACTAGTAAATCTACACAACTAAATATTAATGTTGTTGGTGATTTTCCTTGGGCAGAAACAAAATGGGAAGATGTTTCAAATTCTACACAGGCAGCATCGTTATCCCCTAATGGAAAACGTGCTATTATGCAATCTCGCGGCGATATATTTACGGTTCCTGTTGAATTTGGAGATTCTCGAAACATCACTAAAAGTTCTGGTACTGCAGACCGAAGACCTATATGGTCACCAAAAGGAGATAAAATCGCATGGTTTTCAGATTTCAATAGAAAAGGCTATGCTTTGATGTTATCTGACCAGGATGGCCTATCGCAACCAGAAGCTATTGCTATTGGGGAATCGAAATTAGGTTGGAGTCCTTCATGGTCTCCTGATGGTAAATACATTGCTTTTGTTGATGACGATGTTCGATTACGTTTCGTTAACTTAGACACTAAAAAAGTAAAGACTTTTGCTATTGGTGGGAATAATTTAGAACGTGGTAGTATAGAATTAAAATGGTCTCCTGACAGTAATTGGATTGCTTACGAAAAATCGGCTTCAAATAATTTTAGACAGATTTATATCTATTCCATAGATAAGGATATTACAAAAGCCATCACAGATCCGTTTGCAGATTCTTTTTCACCTGTATGGGACTTAAATAAAAAACAATTGTACTTTTTAGCAAGTACAGAAGTCGCTTTAGGTTCGGGTTGGGCTAATACAAGTTCTATGACAGCTGATCCTTCTTACTCGGCTTATGTTATCAACCTAGATGCTAACGATGATTCCCCTTTTAAACCAAAAAGTGATGAAGAAGAGCTGAAGGAAGATGATGAAAAAAGTGATGACACGAACGAAGAAAAAGATTCTAAAGAAAGTAAAGACGATACCGATAAAAAAATGATTATTGATTTTGATGGTATTGGTCGTCGCACATTTGCGTTACCAATACCTTCTAGAAACTACGGTTATATGTTTTCTGGTCCGAAAGGTTCCGTATTTACCGCAGAATATATTCCTAACGCCAGAGGTGCCACATTACATAAATTTAATCTTAAGGATCAAAAAAACAAAGAATTTGCCTCTGGTGCAAGTTCTGTTTCTGTCACGACAAATGGAAAACATATGTTGGCGAAACTGGGGAGTGATTGGAAAGTCATTAAGACCAGTGATTCAGATGCTAAAGGCGCAAAAAGCTTAAAGGTTAAGCTTCAAATGAATCTTAATCGTTCCGCAGAGTGGGAACAAATATTTGAAGAAGCTTGGCGTTATGAACGCGATTATTTTTACGACCCTAATATGCATGGTCGTGATTGGAAAGCTGTTTACAAGCGTTATGCGCCTTTAGTTCCATTTATAAAACATCGCGCTGATTTAACCTATATTTTAGATCAGGTTAACGGCGAATTATCTGTGGGTCATAGTTTTGTTTTTGGAGGCGATTATCCAGATGTAGAACCCTCAGTAACTGGATTATTAGGTGCTGACATGAATCCTAATAATGGCCGCTGGCAAATTGAACGTATTTACACCACAGAAAATTGGAATCCTGGATTGACTGGCCCGTTAGACGCACCCGGTTTAAATATTAAAAAAGGGTATTACATCGTTGGTATTAATGGGAAAGAAATAGAAGCAGATGAAAATTTTTATAAGTACTTAGATGGGACTTCTGGTAAGCAGACCATTCTCCATATCAATGACAAACCAGAATTTAAAGGGCATTGGACAGAAATTGTTGAGCCAATACGAAGTGAAAACTCTTTAAGACAGCGTACTTGGGTAGAGGATAATCGCAGACTAGTAGATAAATTATCCAATGGTCGTCTTGGTTATATTTGGGTTCCTAATACTGGAGGTCCTGGTTTTGTTTCTTTTAATAGGTATTATTTTGCACAACAAGATAAAGAAGGAGCGGTTATTGACGAACGTTTTAATGGCGGTGGTTTGCTGGATGACTATATGGTCGATTTGATGACACGAAGTCTTAGAGCGGGTTTAACTAATGAGGTACCCAATGGAAAGGCTATGAAACTTCCTGCTGGGATTTTAGGTCCAAAAGTATTATTGATTAATGAACTTGCAGGTTCTGGAGGCGATTTTTTCCCTTGGGTGTTTAGACAACAAAAAGCTGGTAAACTTATCGGTATGACAACTTGGGGTGGTTTAGTAAAATCATCTACGCATTATGCTTTAGTAGACGGAGGCAGATTAACAGCACCTGACAATGCGGTATTCGATCCAATTAATAACAAGTGGATTGCTGAGAATGTTGGTGTTGCTCCAGATATTGAGGTTAGACAAGATGCGAAAGCATTATCGAATGGGACTGATCCTCAACTTGAAAGAGCTACAATGGAGTTAATGAAGCAACTCGGTGTTAAAAAAGAGATTAAAGCACCGAACTTCCCACAACCAGCAAAGGGTAATTAAGAGATATTAACATCCATAAATGTATTAAAAATGAAATCAATTCTTAAAAATCTAGTCTACATTATTTGCATTCTTGTATGCTGCCATATGAGTTATGCACAAGTTAAAAATGATCCATCCCGTTGGACTCCAAAAGATATTATTAATACCGAATCTATGCGTTCAGTATCTATATCACCTGATAATTCTATGGTGCTTTGGACAAAACGTAAAGGCGTAAAAGAAAAAGATCGTTTTGTCTCGGATATATATCTTACACGATTAGATGTTGTTAAAGACGATCGTTATAAAACCATTCAATTAACCAATGGTAAGGATAATGACTATAATCCCATATTCTCAAAAGATGGTGAATCTATCTATTTTTTATCGTCGAGAGACAAAGGCAATAAGCTATGGAAGTTAAGTATCTATGGTGGCGAAGCCCAAGAAGTCAAAGAATTTAAAAATGGGATATCAAGCCTGCAATGGAAGGATGGTAACACGCTATTATTCCAATCGAACGACGGTAAAACCTTGTACGAACAAAAAGCTGAAGAGAAAAAAGATAACGTCATTGTGATTGAAGATTCGCTAAATTGGACACCTAACCATGTCTATGCCTATGATCTCAATGAGAAATCCACCAAACGATTAACCAATAACAAAAAACCATTGACCAGTTATACAATATCTAAAGATGGGAATTGGTTAGTTTATGGCGAACAACGCAGTCGAAGTTATGCCTCTGATGCGCAACATAATCCTTTTCAGTATTTAAAAAACTTAGAAACAGGAGAAACAACTAAGATCCTTTCAGAATTTGAGTATCCTACTTATGGTTTTCAATTTACAGCCGATTTTAAAGGCTTCTACTTTTCTTCAGAATATGGTAATAATCCAAAATATAATGGCGCAGGGATAAGTGAATTGTACTACTTTGACTTAGCATCCAAGACACCCACTAAAATCGACTTAAAATGGAACTTAGGCCATGCCGGAGGCTATAATGTTGTCGGTAATGACGTTATGGTGTCTTTGGCAAATAGAGCGACGAGACGATTGGCTTATTATAAAAAAAATGGCAATAGTTGGACAAAACGTAAGATTGACCTTAATGAAAAGAATGACCATGTCAGTATTAATGCGACTTCAGAAGATGGGGCTAAAGTTATTTATGGCTATTCTACCGCATCGCGTTTACCTAGCTTTCATATAGCCGATTTAAACGAGACTAAATTTTCAAACGAGAAGGTACTGGTAAAGCTCAATAAAAATCTCGACAAAAAACCAATTACTAAAAGTGAAGTGATGGTTTGGAAGGGCTATAATGATGAAGAAGTCACAGGTATTTTATATTATCCTGAAAATTATGAAGAAGGCAAACGTTACCCTTTAATGCTCTCCATTCATGGTGGTCCTGATGGTGTAGATTTAGACTTATGGTCTGAACGCTGGAGCACCTACCCTAACTTACTGGCGCAACGTGGTATGTTTATTCTAAAGCCAAATTACCATGGCTCTGGTAACCACGGTCTGGCTTTTGTAGAAAGCATAAGAGAAAATTATTACGAACCCGAAATGGAAGATATAATCAAGGCTATAGACGTTTTGCATAAGCAAGGTAAAGTAGATAAAACGCAACTGGGAACTATGGGTTGGTCTGCTGGAGCTATTATTACAACGATGCTAACCGTGAGATATCCTGATATGTTTAAAGTGGCGGCTCCTGGAGCTGGCGATGTTAACTGGACGTCAGATTATGGGACCTGTCGTTTTGGTGTTAGCTTTGATCAACACTATTTTGGTGGTGCACCTTGGGACGATACTAACGGGAAGACCTATAATGAAAATTATATTTTAAAGTCACCTTTGTTTGAAATTGAGAAAATTAAAACACCTACAATTATTTTTCATGGCAGTGAAGACAGAGCTGTCCCTAGAGATCAAGGTTGGGAATACTATAGAGGATTACAGCAAGTTGGTAAAGCGCCTGTTCGCTTTTTATGGTTTCCAGGACAACCACACGGATTAGGTAAAATTACGCACCAGTTGCGCAAAATGGAGGAAGAAATCACTTGGATTGAAACCTATTTACTAAACAAACCAAAAGAAGATAATAAAGCCTTTAAAAAAGATAGCCCTCTAGCGGACATTATAAAACTAGAAACGGTAAAAACAGCCGATGGTATGTATGGAGAAATGGTAAATAA
>JAWUVW010000117.1:0-13976 GCA_034112185.1 Flavobacteriaceae bacterium
CATTCTAAAGCTGTAGTAGGTTCTATAGGTTGTGCACCGGTGACTTCCCATGCACATGTTGTATCGTTAAAGCCTCTTGTTTCCCAACATTCTAATGCGGTTGTAGGTTCTATAGGTTGTGTACCAGTAACTACCCAAGTACATGTGGTGTTATCAAAACTTCTAGTATCCCAGCATTCTAAAGCTGTAGTAGGTTCTATAGGTTGTGATCCAGTAACTACCCAAGTACATGTGGTGTTATCAAAACTTCTAGTTTCCCAACATTCTAAAGCCGTAGTAGGTTCTATCGGTTGTGAGCCAGTAACTACCCAAGCACAAGTAGCATTATCAAAACTCCTAGTCTCCCAACATTCTAAAGCTGTAATAGGTTCTATAGGTTGTGAGCCAGTTATTACCCAAGCACAAGTAGAATTATCAAAACTCCTAGTCTCCCAACATTCTAAAGCTGTAGTAGGTTCTATAGGTTGTGAGCCAGTAACGACCCACAAACAACTTGTAGCATTAAATGTTGCCGTTTCATAACAAGCAGTTGCTGGTTCTGGTGGAGCTTGGTTAACTGTAATGACTAAATCAACTGGCACTGCGCACTCTGTTGCTGCAGGTGTAAAAGTATAAGTAGTCGTTGCTGTATTATCTAATGCAGGCAACCATGTTCCTGTGACACCATTGTTTGAGGTCGTTGGTAAAGCTGTTAAAGCATCCCCTTCACAGATAGCTGGCACAGCTGTAAAGGTCGGCGTTACATTTGGTCTATAAATACGTGTTGTTGCTCCAAGAGTCAAATTTGGGTCTCCAATTAATCCTCCATATTCTACTATGTATCCTTCAGAGTTATAATATGGAGGATTACCACCTGCATCCCCCAAATCATTCCAAGTACCTGGACTTCCTACAGCAGGATTTGTGATGTGTGCATAATTTTCAGTTACTCCTCCATTAGGTTCACCAATATTCCAGTTGTTATACTCTCCGCCTACAATAAACCCCGTTTGGTTTCCGCTCCAGAAAGAAGTCCCAGCTTCTGGACCTGTAACCCATTTCCAATCACCCTCAACTGTAGCATCATTAGCGCCAATCCAACCAGTTGAAAGACCTGGCCTATCACGAACAAAATCATTTTCTACTTGACTTGTTAAGGTTACTAAATACCCTTGTAAACCATAATAATTACGACCATCTGCAGCTAATCTTGATGCGGACCAAGAAATATTTGGACTAGCAATATACTCGTAAAAATGATCTGTTAAGGCCAAATAATTGGCGTCACCTACACTGAGCGTAAAAATTTTTTCAGGAGTAATTGTGGCTACTGTGGCTGTCGTTGAAAAAACGATGTTATTTACAGCAGCAATTAAAGCTACTTCTGATATTCCTAGTCCTGGTCCAATTTCTGTTAAGGTTAATTCACCTTCGGCTACGTTAAAATTTGAATTCATAGTTGGATGAATTCCATTTAAAATTAATAGATCTAAACCAACCTGATATCCTGTCGTTATTTGAACTGAAAAAGAATCAATACTCCCTAATCCAGTAATGCTAAAACTTGTAACAATATCTATTTCGGAAATCGAAGCCGGACAAAACATTTCATCTCCAGTAGCGGCTATACCACCCTGAGCGTAGTGCTTTGATGGGAACATCAAAACGAAAAAAAAGAGTGTGACAAATATGTTTTTTGCAACCAATGAAATAAAAAAATTTGTGATGAATTTAATATGTAAGAAAGAATTTCGCACCTTTAAATATATAAATAAATTCGCGCGAGACTTTACATTTAGAACAATATGACCATTAAAACTACTTTTGTATAGGACATGTATAGGTCAATTAGATATTTTAAACGGAATAGAATAAAATCTTTTGTGATTTTCACACTAGCCATCGCTTATTATTTCTGTTTACCCCAACAATTATTTAAGGATGCGACAGCAACAGTAATCACAAGTAGTTCTAACGCGTTACTAGGTGCACGTATTGCTGACGATGAACAATGGCGATTTCCTGCCACGGATCGTATCCCGGAAAAATTCAAGATTTGTATGCTTCAATTTGAAGATGAATACTTTTACAAGCATCCTGGATTTAATCCCATTTCAATAGTTAAAGCTTTAAAAGGTAATTGGAGTTCTGGCTCTATAAAACGCGGCGGAAGTACTATTACACAGCAGGTGATTCGCCTATCTCGAAAAGGCAAATCGCGAACCTATTTTGAAAAATTTAAAGAACTCATTTTAGCTACTCGATTAGAGTTGAGACTATCAAAAGACGCTATTTTAAAGCTCTATGCGAGTCATGCGCCATTTGGTGGAAATGTTGTCGGAATTGACGCGGCTTCTTGGCGGTATTTTAACCGAAACGCTTCAAATTTATCATGGGCCGAAAGCGCAACTTTAGCTGTGTTGCCAAATGCACCAAGTTTAATTTATCCTGGGAAAAATCAAAAACGGCTCTTAGATAAACGGAATCGTTTATTAAAAAAGCTTTTTCAAAAAGGTATCATCGACGAATTGACTTATAAATTATCTATTGCTGAAGCTTTGCCACTAAAACCCTATCCACTGCCTCAAATCGCTCCTCATTTACTTCAGAAAATTGCAAGGGAAAATAAAGGCGAACGTATTAAAACAACGCTTAATATTTCGCTTCAAGAACAAACCAATGCTATTGTAAAGCAGCATTATAATCGGTTAAAACAAAATGAAATTTACAATATTTCAGTTTTGGTTTTAGATGTCAACACACGACAAGTTTTGACATATGTGGGTAATTCACCAACGGATAATGCCCATCAAAAAAGTGTGGATATTATTGATAAACCTCGGAGTACTGGCAGTATTTTAAAACCTTTTCTCTATGCGTCTATGCTCGATGCTGGTGATTTACTACCAAATACTTTAGTCGCAGATGTCCCGACACAATTTGGCAGTTATCAACCCGAAAATTTTAATAAGTCTTATGACGGTGCTGTATTCGCCAATGAAGCTTTATCGCGTTCTCTAAACGTCCCAGCAGTGCGCATGCTTCAGGATTTTGGAGTCGACCGGTTTTATCATTATTTAAAACAACTCCAACTTAAAGATTTAAAATACAACGCGAATCACTATGGGTTGTCATTAGTACTTGGTGGTGCAGAAAGTAATCTTTGGGATTTGTGTAAAAGCTATGCCGCTATGGCCTCCACATTAAATCATTTTCAGGCCAATTCAAGTCAGTATTTTACCAATGAATTTTGTCAACCCAATTATAAGTCGACGGCATCTGTTGACTTTGGAAAACTAACTAATGAGAAGGTTGTTTTTGATGCGGCTTCGGTATATCTCACTTTTGAAAGTATGAAACAGGTGAATCGACCAGAAAGTGATGAAAGTTGGGACTATTACGCCTCTTCACAAGACATCGCCTGGAAAACTGGTACTAGTTTTGGATTTAGAGATGCCTGGGCAATTGGCACCACCAAGGATTATGTGGTTGGTGTTTGGGTGGGTAATGCGGATGGAGAAGGCCGACCAGGTTTAGTTGGTGTACAAACTGCGGCACCAATTCTATTTGATGTGTTTGATGTATTACCAAAAAGCGATTGGTTTGCAAAACCTTATGATGAGATGCTAGAAGTTCGTATCTGCAAAAAAAGTGGGTATCGCGCATCTTCAATTTGTGATGCTACTGAATTGCGATATATTCAAAAAAGCGGACAGAAAACAGCGCCTTGTCCATTCCATAAATTGGTGCATTTAGATGCTTCAGAACGTTATCAAGTCAATTCAAATTGCGAAGCGGTTTCAAATATCAATACCCAACCCTGGTTTGTGTTGCCCCCTTTACAAGCTTATTATTTTAAAACCAAGAATCCTTTTTATAAAATGGCACCTCCGTTTAGGACGGATTGTATTGCGTCTTCTGGGATTTCAATGGAATTCATCTATCCAAATCAACAAAGTACGATTTTCTTACCTAAAGATTTTGATGGGACTACCAACGCTTTAATTTTAAAAGTAGCCCACTCAAAACCAGAGCTAGAACTCTATTGGTATATTAACAATCAGTTTGTTGGCAGCACCAAGGATATTCATGATATGGCAATTATGCCAGAACAGGGAAAACACATTATTACAGTTATCGACGAAATAGGAAACGAAATAAAACATAAAATAACAATTTCAGATTGATGCCTTAATACTCAAATCCTTACTTTTGTACTCATAAACTAACTAATCAAACTATAAAAAATGATTCAATTTTTACACTCATATTGGGCTTATTTAGTCTTATTGGTTCTAGTTTTAGCAACAGCTAACGCCCTTTTTAAATTCTTTGCTAATAAGGAGTATGACCCTAAAGATTTTAGAATTTCTTTGTTTTCATTAATTACAATGCATATTCAGTTATTAATGGGCATGATACTTTACTTTACTAAAGGTTATTTTGATGAAAACAGTATAGCTGAGGTCATGAAGAATGACAGTTTAAGGAAATTAGCCGTTGAGCATCCAACAACGATGATCATCGCAGTGGCTTTAGTCACTATTGGCTATTCTAAACACAAAAAGAAATTGGTTTCTAAACCTAAATTTAAGATGTTGGCTATATTTTACTCTATAGCTTTGGCCTTGGTCTTGTATATGATTCCTTGGAACCTTTGGTTTTAAAAAAACAATCTGCCTTTACAGTTGTAATTTGTAAATTATAGACACCATACGCGAAAAAAATACATGTCTAAGAAGCCCTTTAAAGATAAAAGTCTCGTCTTCTGTGACTCTTATGTCGTGTTTTAATCTCTATTTGCGGTGTTTTAAAAATAAATACTCAAAATCGATAATTCTTTCCCTCTTTTTTCAAAACAGTAATCACTTCTAAAATGTCTTCCACAATCATCAGTGGACTAGGCCGATAGACCCGTCGTAATCTAAGTCATTTGTATTAAAAAAATTTAGCAATTCTTCGGTTGACCAAATGATATCGTCTTTATTATTAAGTGTAGTCCTTCACTTTATTACTGATATTAGCACACATGTCTTGGATACCGCGTTTAGCAATCAATGCCTTTACGTATTATTCAGAAATCAAGGAATGCCTTACGGAAACATCCCCCCTTAAGGTCATCGTACCTGCAATTCATCGATAGAATATAACTTTCTTTTCCGTTGCTCAGATTTTTTGGCAACTCGCATATAAAAATTCTTACAATCAAATACCTGCAATATCTTTGCCATCTAAGTAGTATATACCCTCAATTACTAAAAACAAAAATACCTAGAAAACAAAAATTCCCTCGTTTTCAATTTCCATTTTAAAATACAATTTTACTCCTAAACATTATATTATGAAAACAATACTACCTACAAAACAACACTTCTTTTTCTTTTTATTTTATTAATTTCATTCTATTCTTTTAGTCAGACTACTTTATATTCTGAAGGTTTCGATGGTCAAAATAACAAAGGTGCAAGCGGTTCAGGTCCGACCATAGATTTAGACGATGTCACTTGGGACATAGATATCACGGATGCAGTCTTCTCTAACACTTATAGGTTCAGGGTACGAAACTTTTCAGGAAACGGATATTTTGAAGCTCGTGATGTCGGTACTTCCATTTGGTTATCTCCTGAAATAGATATCTCAACGCAATCATTTATTAGTTTTACTATTGATGCTTTTGAAAGTGGTGATTTTGAAAATGCCGACAGTTTAACGACACAATACCGTATTGATTCTGGTACTTGGACTAATGCAGATACTAATGGTTCTTTAGTAAATGACTTCGGTAGTAGTCTACAAGTTAGCCAAACGGCGCCACTGACTGGAAACACATTAGAGATTAGAGTGATTGCTGTAAATGATAGGAGCAATGAATATTACTGGATAGATAATATTATAGTCACGGGAAGTGATTCTCTCTATTGCACATCATTAGGTACCGTAGACGAGTATGATACGGCCATTACTTTAGTGAATTTTGGTGCTATTAATAATGCAACTGGACAAGGTTCTGGTTATGATGACTTTACAGATCAATCTACCAGTATTGTAAGAGGTGAATCACAAGATTTAACTATAAATATAAATACAGCCGGTGATTGGTCCGTTTATAGCTATGTATGGATTGACTGGAATAGAGATGGTGATTTTGATGATGCTAATGAAACGTATGATTTAGGTTTTACCGATGACGAAACTGATGGTCCAACGTCGAATAGCGCCTTAACTATTACGGCACCTATTGATGCCGAAGTGGGTAATACTCGTATGCGTGTTGTATGTGACTGGAGTGAAGCGGGCCCCATATTTAATGGCCCCTGTGACGGTTCTACAGACGGTGAAGTAGAAGATTATACAGTAACAATTTTACCAGAATTTACTTATACTTACAACAACGGTTGGTCACCTTCAGATCCTAACGGGGTAAATACAATAGTAAACGATATCTTAATTGTTGCCGGTACAGCCACTTTCTCTGGTGATATAAGCTGTACAAATTTTACAGTAAATCCTGGAGCAAATGTAATTGTTAATAGTACGGTAACAATAGATGTTTCTAACGAGATGGTACTAGAATCTTCATCAACGAGCTATTCAAGTTTAATCTTAGATGGCACTATAAATGGAAATGTAAGCTACAAACGTCACATAAACGATGCCGCTGCTAGTGGAACTACGACTGGAGCTAACGATCTTATTAGTCCACCCCTAAGTGGACAAACTTTTGGCGCCTTTAGAGCAGCTAATCCTAATATTTTATCAGGAACTATAAGTGGTAATCCTGCGTTTTTATTTGGACCTTTTAATCCTGCAACAGTAACTTATACATTGTATGCTCCTTCAGATGACAGTAGTACTTTAGATGCCGGTATCGGCTATCGTACGGGTTCTACAGATGGATCAACGTATACATTTACAGGAACTATTGAAAAAGACGAAGTCGATGTGCCTATTGTTTCTGGTGGTGCAAGTAATTGGAATCTTATTGGAAACCCGTATCCAAGCTATATCAATGCGCAAGCTTTCTTATCTGAGATGGCTAATTCAGGATTAATTGACGAAAACGCGACGGGTATCTACGGCTATGATGGTTCAGCTTCAAACGGATGGACAATCTATAACTTAGCGACAACAACTGAGGAAACCGTAATAACGCCAGGACAAGGATTTTTTATTAACGCAGAAGCTTCAGGAACTATCGCATTTACGCCTGAGATGAGGGCCACAGGTTCTGATGATGATTTTATACTAGGCCGTAATGCAAACCCGCTCGTGTTTTTAAAACTTAAAGCCAGTAAGAGTACTAAAAGCTATTCTACAGACTTCTATTTTAATGATAATGCAACATTGGGCTTAGACTTAGGCTACGACGCATCTATATGGAATGATACTGCGCCAAACTTCGCAATCTACTCGCAATTGGTTGCAAACAATACAGGCAAAGCATTGGCCATACAAGCGCTTCATAGCGATGATTTGTTAAACGTAACGATTCCACTTGGTGTAAATACGAATAATGCATCCCCTCTAACATTTTCTATCTTAGAATCTACACTACCTGCAACAGTAAGTGTATATCTAGAGGATACAGTTACAAATACAATGACTTTACTAACAAACGAAGATTATCAAATTTCACTTGATTCAAGTATCAGTGGAACCGGACGTTTCTTTTTAAGATTTAGAGATACTGCTTTAAGTACAAATGAAACTGAATTAGACCCTCTTACTATTTACACCAATCAAACACAAAAAACTATAATTATTAATGGTGACTTAAAGCAAAAATCAAACTTTACATTATTTGATATTCAAGGACGTCAAGTCGCAAATAAAGTCTTAAATACAAATACAAACACGCAAAGCGTAGATGTTTCTAATTTGCATACGGGTGTTTATATTGTGCACATAAAAAATGTGTCTGGCATCACAACAAAAAAGATTATTATTAATTAAATAGAATGAAAATTAAAAAAGGCACAAATTTAAATTTGTGCCTTTTTTTATGTTCTGTTTTTAAGCCTTAGTCTTTCACTTCTTTTATTAGATAAACATAAACAGGAAAGTGATCACTAAAGCCACCTGTGTAACCGCCATCTGCAAAACTTCTAAAAGGGCAGCCTTTGTGGTAACCCGTTATTTTAAGTTACAGATTCAATCACATTCCAAAGGGTTTCAACAATCGCATTCCAAACTTTTTCTATTGTTACTGATAGAATTCCTTTTAGTGTATTGACAAAATTTAATGCCATTGCTTCTAAGCCATCCAAGAAAAATTCTTTCAAATCTTCGTCAATATCACCATTCAAAACACCTTTTTGAATAATTATTGTTTGTTTTGCAATGGCTTCAACTTGTCTTTCACTAAATCCTCTAACAGTTGAAATATCTTTTTCCAAAATATTTGTAGCAACTTCTTTTATGTCCTTTATTATTTCTAGTACATTTTGATCCATAATATTATCGTTTTAAAAAGCTTTCATATGTTAATGCTTGGTCAAGAAATATTTCTATTTGACCTTTAAAGGCCTCTACAGCAGTTGGTTTTAAACCAGAGGCTTTATCTGTATCTTTCATTTTTTTTACTGTTTTAGATATTTCTTCAAAGGCAAATGCGCTTGGATAATTACCAGAGAGTGCATTCCCTCTAGTGCCTAAGAGTTCATTTATTTTCTTTGTTGCTATATTGTTTGGGATTGGGCGAGCTTTAGCTTTAATTTTTAATGCATCGTATGCTCCAATTAAATCGTTATATTCTTTTTCTCGTTCTGAAAAATTATTGTTTACAGTACCTTCTGAAACTTTAGCCAAGAAACTCATAGTTTTTTCGCTTGTAGATGATACAGCCTCAACTATTGCCTTATCGTATTCTGGAGCTAATAGAGTCTTACATCCAACAGTACTAATTATTAATCCTATTAAAAGAATTAAAGGCACTATTTTCTTTTTTAATACTAACATAATTTATCGTTTTAAGTTAAAAAATCATAATCTTTAGTCTCAAGTGTATTAGAGGTAATTGTACCAACCAGCTAAGGAATCGAATATGGTCTACTCTTTGTTTTTTATAATCGTATAAAACCTATGACGTGCATATATACGTGTAACCAATGTGATGCGATGTAGCTTTTACCTAAATTACGGAATTTTTTCTTTTTAGTGAATATGGTCTCTCTACGTCGTTGCCCAATTGTACTTGTTAAACTCCAGTAAAGAGTAATTCTTAAATCCCATTCAAAACCTTCTTTTTCTCCTGCATATTGTACTTAAGTTTAATTTTTTGCGGTTCATTTAATTCTGACTAACGTTTTTATATCATTCTGAAAATTAGCTGTTAGCGTTTCTTATTTTCAGTCTTATTTTTTCCTTTTTTCCTTTTTTCCTTCTTAAACGTTAGCTTAAAGTAATTAATTTTTCTTTTTTTTCGAATGGTTACAACGTTGTTGTATATGGTTTACTTCGTCTGTTCGCTTCGCTCGGGTGTTGCGTGGTTTAAACACCTAATTTAGTAAATAAAAACCGAATAGAAAATCCGATAGGATTTTCGTAAGTAGACGACAATTAGCGATTAATTATATACGGTCTTGCCAATAGTGTATTTAATTCCACTTTATAATTCATTCCTTTTTTTATTCCGCAATTAATTTTTTTCAGAGTTTGAGTGAATTCCGTGTTTTTTTTTCAATTCCGAAAACTTGCTCAAATTCCGATTAATATTTTTTTAAACAGCGTCGTAATCACGCGTTTTTTTGCGTTCGGTTCCGTTATCAACTTTTTCATATTTTTGTTAAATTCCGCACAGAAATTAAGTCCGATTTTTGGAAGCAATTGAGTAAATCAGAAGTTCTATTGCTATTTTAGATTTCGTTCCTTTAAAAGACTATCTATTTCCTCTTTTTTATACTTTTTCTTGGTTGCTAATTTATAGACTCCATATAAAAGTATTAAACCAAAGAAGAAGCTAAAGTTACCTGCTGTAATACTGTAAATTAAAATTCCGACTAAAACCCCTATCAATGTAGCATCTATAATATTAGTCGATTTCAAAGTCTTAGCTTCTTTTACTAATTCCTCGTTTGTTAATTCTTTAAGTTTGTTTTGTTCCATATTTATTATAAATTTCGTTTCCGTAAACTCGCTCTCGCATTATTGGGAACGTTTGGTGTATCGTTTGCTTCGCCTGTTCGCTGCGCTCGGGTGTTGCGTGGTTTAGCAACTAATTTAGTAAACAAATACGTACCCGAGAAAATTCCAAAGGACCCGAGCGAAGCGAACTGCGTAAGCAATTTTCTAAATAATCACTTACCAAAGCAATTAATTATATACGGTGTTGGCAACTGGTTTTATTTATCTAGTACTGGTTTTAGTCGAGCCGATTCTTCTGCTTGTTTTATGTCAGATAACTTCCTGGTATATTTCCGTCCGTTCAAGAATTTGCCAATGAATGTTCCTCTAACCAAATAATGATAAGTTACAAAGCAAATAGCTCCAGTACTGATTAAAACGATCAAGAATTTTAAGGTTGCAGGTATCGGCCAGTCCGCAATAAAACTTGGTATAACAAAAGTTAATGAAAGATGAATTAGATACACCCAATACGATGAATCTGATATGTACCTCATTTTTGAAGAATGATTACTCCCAAAACGAATAAATAACCCGGTAATACCAAAAATAAAGGACCAGACCATTATTGATTTTATTAAAATATTAGTCTCATAACTAAACATGTCATTCATAAAAAAATGAACTGTAAATAGAGTAATCCCTAAAATAGCGTATATCGAATCATACTGTATCATAGTATCTAAGTGATGTTTGGATTTAAATAAAACCCAACCAATAAAATAGAAAAAGGAATAGTATATAAAAGTGTTTACATCTGGAACAAAAGAAAGTGATGTGCTAACAGACGAAGTGCCCATGATGGCATAAACAATACACATTAAGGCTGAGAAAATTATGAGTTTTAATATGGGTTTTTGAATAACCCAATTAAATGCACTTGAAATTTGACCAGATACGGCTGGTAATTTTTTTAGCACTAAACCAATTGTTACAGAAACAAATGTAATTAGCGCCAAATAATATAGAAACCACAAATGAAAGGTGGTTTGTGGGATAAAAGCACTTAAATTAGAAAAGCCCGCAATTGCTTGTCCAAAGGCGTTAGGAATCTCATGCATAGATAAATTGGTATAGCCAGAAAGAATAACTACAGTAGGCCAAAGGAGGAATAAAAATACTATAAAGGGAAGTACAATTCTGCTAATCCTATTTTTAACCATTTTTAGAGGCTGTCTCTCATAAAATAACATCGCTCCAAAAAACCCGGCTACCACAAAGAAAATCTGCATTCTGAATGCGTGAACAAAGCTCCCTATAAAATCATTGGAAATATGAGTTGAAATAACATCTTTTATTGGCCAAGAACTGCCATATTCCCAAACCCCATAAGTAATAGCAGAATGAATAACTAATCCTAATAGCATCATAATTGCTCTTAAGGAATCTAATGAGTGTATTCTTTCGGTTTTGTGTGGTTGTATTTTCATGTATGGTTAGTTTGATATTTAGTAATAGTTATTTCACCTTATTACCAAAGGTCTTCTGCATGATTAGTTGCGTGTTTGGGCACATAATTTAGCAAATAAATCACAGATAGAATATTCCGCAGGAATGCTCGTAAGTCGCTAGTGAACAAGCAATTGATTATATACATCTTAAGTTAGCATTTTATTAAATTAGACAAATAATCAGAAAAGACAAAAGATAGGATTAAGGTTAATATACACGCAGAGACATTGATCTCGTCAACATTGAAAACCCCCTCTCTTTTTTTCATTTGTTAATAATTTTTTTAAGGTATTCAAGAACCTCATTATTCGATTTTTACAGAGATTTCGTACAGTTATATGAGGCTTTAAGACCTCGATTTTAAGTCGTTGAAACTCGCGTAGTCTGTCCTTTCAAAAAAACATTTTCTTATGAATAAAGCTATTAAATATTTTGAACTGCGAAGCACATCATGAATACCGCTTAAAATAATAGAAGCTATATGAATAAATCGACATTAGTCATTTGGTTTTTGATGTTACAGACTCTGCTGGTAATTACTATCAGTTTAAAAACAATGAATTTGGCTTTAAGAAGTTTACAAAACTCTTAGATAATAATAGTCATTGTGTAATGAAAGCTGCAGGTTATTACCATTATCAGTTGGCTTATCATTTGTTAGAATCTGGTATAAAAGTATCGGTAGAAAACCCATTATCGGTAAAACGTTTTATACAGATGAAGCTGTCTAAGATTAAGACGGATAAGAGCGATTCAAAACTCATTTGTGCTTATGCTGAGCAGTTAGAATTAAAGCTATGGCAAGGCCATACTAAAGAAGAAATACAATGTCTTTAAATCGTCAGAGCGCTTTCTGTATATACGAAACAAAGCACAATGCTAAAAAACAAATTACAAGGTGAGTCTGTTTTAGGTAATCCTAGTAAGATTGTTGTTACATCATTAAAACGTAGTTTAAGACAGCTCCAAAGAGAGATGAAACTTTTAGAGGATAAGCTCTTGATTTTAGTAAAACAAACACATCAAGATTTGTTTACACGATTAAAAACCATACTAGGGATTGGACCAAAAACGGCTATTATATTAGTTGTATTAACAGGTGGCTTTGATCGTTTTACAAGCGCCAGTGAGTTGTGCAGTTATGCAGGTTTAACACCCGTAATTAGACAAAGCGGCAGTAGCGTAAAGGGACGGCCAAAAATACGTAAAATAGGGAATCAGAAACTGAGAAATTTATTGTTTATGTGCAGTTTTAATGCCTGCAAATACAACAAAGTTTGCAGAGCTATCTATGAGCGAATTGTAGCCAAAGGAAAGCGTAAAAAATTAGCATTAATTGCGGTATGTCATAAGTTGTTAAAACAAGCTTTTTCTATTGCTAAATCAGGACTAATATATGATGGTGAATATAAAAGTACACTAGTAAAAAATTAATGAGTTTTTACTTGTTTTTTACCACAGTACTTTGTTGGCAACTGTAATTTTTTAAATCAGAGAGTATTTTTTATATCCTGTTTTCCAACTATCGCCATAATTTCCACAATATTATTATTTATTTTGTAATAGATACTATCAGAACCACAAACACAACGTCTATATTCAGTTTTTATGTAAGCGACAGATTCAAAAGAAAATGGATTTTTAGCTATAATATCAAAGTTCTCAAAGAAAGAATCGAAATATTTATCAGCCTGAGCCGTTCCGAATTTTACAACACCATATCTATGAATTCTTATTAAATCTTCTTTGGCTAAATTACTTAGTTTGTAATCAGCCATTAAATCAACGACTTAGATTCCGCTAATATTTGTGCTTTGCTTAAATTCGTAAATCCGCTATTCTCGGCTTTTTCCAATTTAGCACTTATCCAGTCAATTTGCCTTTGCTGTTTTCTTGCTTGTCTAATTAAATCGTTTACTAATTCACTTTTAGTTGAGTACTCTTTTTTATCAACTTGTTTTTTTAACCACTCATCATTCGGTTGAGTGAATGAAATACTTTGCCTTCCCATAATATTTTATTTTGGTGCTAATTTACACCAAAAATGTATATTTACCAAATTAATCTCCAATCTCAGTTCGTATGTTTTTATAGTTGCCAACGTCTCGTCTATGATTAGTACGGGAATAAAAAGGTACTTTTCTTTCCGTTTAAGCAATTAGCCGAATCTTTTTGTTTGTTTTTATTTTTTCTATTTAAAAGCCAAATCCAAAAGATTTGGCGGACTTAATAAATATACCCAAACCTTGGGTTAAGTACCAAAGCCCGTATTAATTATAGCCATTGTGCCTGTTGCACAACTCTGTTAATAAATTTAATACAATAGATTGATATGGACAAGTTGTATTTTGTAACTTATTGATATGCAAGGAAAAAAGAAATATCAAGAAAAACTGTTCACCAGTTTCTTACTGAGTGAACGC